>JAVBRM010000109.1:0-26555 GCA_031548025.1 Victivallaceae bacterium
ATTCAACAACAAAATCCGTTGGCTTGCCTATCAGGCATATGGATATCATGATTATGAATACTTCAAGCTTAAAATATATGACCTTCCGAAAACTTCCACTCAAAAAAAGCTATGAGTTATGGCACAAACCGATGGAGAGGCAAACAAAGACTCCCTGATAAAAAAATTGCCGGACCTTCATTGGGGTCCGGCAGTTGCAAAATTCAGTTCAAGAACTTATTTCTTGACGCTGCTTGCGGCTTTCGCATTGACTTTGCATCTTTCCAAATAGGCCTTGCGGCGAATTCTCTTGGCGATTTTTTTCAGTTGCTGTCCCATTATTATTCTCCATAATTGAATTTTTTTAACAGTAACATAAAATTTAGCGCAAATGCGAATTTTTACAAATCTATTTACCCAAAAAATACAATTATTTATCGTCAATTAAGTTAAATGCATTTGAAATTTTGCGGATAAGGTATAGATTAATTTATTAATTTTTTAGTTAGATAAACGAACATAATGAATAATAATAACTGGAGTTTTGGATGGCAAAGATATTTCTGACCGGTATTACCGGTTTGGTAGGAGGAGCTTTTACGGTAGCCTTGCTCAGAGAACGCGATGATATGGAAATTGTGGCACTGGCTCGGGGAAATTCCGTAGAGACTGCCCGTCAGCGCGTGGAAAAAATTCTGGCTGAACAATGTGCTTTTGATGACTGCTCTAGTGCACTTCCGGCTATTCTCAAGAAAATTGAGGTTATTCAGGGCGACGTTACCGACATCAATCCGTCCGAGCTGGCCAAAGATCCCTTGCTGAAAGGGGTTGAAACCGTTTTCCATTGCGCCGCGGATGTGAATCTCGGCAAAGACGTTGATGGCAAGACTTTCAAGATCAACTATGAAGGTACCGTCAAAGTGCTCGAACTGGCAAAGTTGCTGAATGTCAAAGAATTTCATTACGTCAGTACCGCTTATGTCGCCGGCAAGCTGATTGGCCGCGCCATGGAAAACAAAGCGATCGATTCCGGTTTCAACAATCCTTATGAAGAAAGCAAGTTCAAGGCTGAGCTGCTGGTTCGCAACTCCGGTATTCCGTTCTCCATTTATCGCCCGTCGATTATCACCGGCCGGGTCAAAGACGGCCGTATCCGTCGTCCGCTGGCGTTCTACCGTATTCTGGAATTCCTGCTCAAGCTCAAGAAAAATCAGTGCTTCAAGCAGAAACTTGACCCCCGTGGTTGGATCGATATCAACGCGCATTTCAATGCCATCCCGTCCGAGCGCGTTTATTTCGTGCCGATCGATTATGTTCAGAAAGTCATTACCGCGCTGTTCCAGAAGCCGGTTGTCAATAAAACCTATCACGTCACCGGCGACAAACCGGTATCAACCAATATGATCGACCATGCGGTTTGCCGGACCCTGCGTCTGGATGGCGTTGAAGTCAAGCATCACGAAGCAACAATGGTCGGCGATGACAACATCACCCGTTTCCTGGGCGACCTGTTGCCTTATTTCGCCTCCGATATCGTCTTTGACCAGACCAATGTCAAGGAAGCTCTGGGCGATCAGAAGTTTGATTGCGACCTCGGCGAAAAGGGGCTGGTGGTGATGATGCAATCGTTCTTCATGGACTTCTTTCCGGATATCGATTGGGTTCAGGAAATTACCAGGGAAGATCAGGCTAAGCACAATTAATAATCACTAACCATGATTATCGATTTTCATACGCATTTTTACCCTGAAAATATTGCCGAACGGGCCATTGCGCTGGGGCGCAGCGCCGGAATCGGTGTCTTTACCGATGGTACCTTGCCATCTTTGCTGGCGGAAATGGACCGTTGCGGCGTTGATCACGCCGTTGGTCTGCCGTTGGCCAATAAACCCGACAATGTCCGCGGAGTCAATAACTGGGCATATAATCTGAAAAATGACCGGATTACCATGCTTGGTTCGATCAATCCGCTTACTCCGGAGCCGGAGAAACACATTGAATGGTTGACTGAACACGGTTTCAAGGGCGTGAAAATGCACCCGGAGTATCAGCAGTTCCGTTTCGAGGATTCGTCGCTCGAGCCGATTTGGCGGGCTTTGATTGCCAACAATTTATTTCTGCTGACTCATGCCGGGGGCGATATCAATTTCCCGGAACCTTTCCATTCGAACCCGGAGTCGCTGGCGGCGTTTCATCGCCGTTATCCCGAGCTCACCTTGATTCTGGCACATTTCGGTTCGTGGAACATGTGGGATGAGGTGGAAAAACACCTGGTGGGACTGCCGGTTTACCTGGACTGTTGTTTCTGCGGCGGCATCATGCCGGACGAACAGGCCACCCGGATCATCCGTAATCACGGCGCCGAACGGATTTTGTTCGGCTCCGACAGCCCGTGGCGCGATCAGGCGGCTGATATCGCATTTATCAACCGTCTGCCGCTGACCGTCGCAGAAAAACAAGCCATTTTCAGTGGCAACGCCCGCAAGCTATTGGGAATATAACTTTTTCAAGCGTTCACAGTTCAGGATTTTTTCCTTCAGATCGTTTTCCACATAGAAATAGTGATTGCTGGCTTCGAACCCGATTCGGGAATCCCTTCTGATTACCTGATAGAGGCGCTTGGCGAGTTCGATTTCCTCTTCAATCAGCGGAACCAGGCTGTATAGTTCCCCGGCATTGCGGCGGCGAACGAAACAAATCTGCAGATAAGTACTGCGGAAATGGCAGTACGCCGCCTCCGCCACGTTGAACAAATCGCGATAATTATAAAGGTATTCCCCGGTCAGTCCTTTGCCGGCTCCCCGCAGGGTATCCAGACCATCGGCCCAGCCCTCGCTCAGGCGGCGGAAAGCTTCTTCGAAAATTTCTTCCGGATAGAAGTTACCCCGCCAATTGTCAAGGGCGTCGTAGGGAAATCCGATCATAGTGGCGCGACGGCCGGTGAGGTGTTCCCACCACAGGCTCATCGGACCGAAATTCTGAGGCGCGTTATAGAGCTGAGCGGTTCCGTTCAGGGGAAAATATGCAAAGGCCCGGTCAAAGGCGGCCCAGGCGTTTAAAACCGCCGGAGCGGCCTGTTCACCGAATTTCTCCGGCGCCAACTGTTCCGGCGGGCAGGAGATCAAATCGAGGTTTCCGCCCGGATAGCCGCCGAGGGTCCAGCTTAACATCAAGTCGGTAACCCCCGCTTCGCGCAGGTTTCGCAAATGCTGCGTTACCAGCCCCGGTACCGGAATATACGGCACTGAGGAAAGTTCCCAGGTGGAGTTGAACTGAACCTTGGCAATGGTTTTCAGTCCGCGTTGCCGGGCGGATTGCCAGATCCGTGAAGCAATCGGGCCCGGACCGGGCTTGGATATCGAATAATCGTTGACTGAGCCTTTGATTCCGAGGCAGTCGGTCTCTTTGGCGGTTTCGCTGACGGCCATTACCGTGATATCTTTCGGCAAACGCGCCACTACATCGAGGTCCCACGGCGGCTGCCAGGCCCAGCTCCAGGCCAGGACCCGGGCTTGCGGATTGCCTTTTTTGACTCCGCTCAAGATGACGCGGTTTACCTCCGCCACGATCTCCGCATGACCGCGTTTGGCGCAGACCGGGCATTCGGTTTCGCCGCGGCGTGACAGACAATGCGTCAGGTTTTCCGACATGGTGATCGTGAATACCCCGCCAAGCCCCGGAACCAGCCGGAATAGGCGCTCCATGCCGTTTTCCAGTGCCGCCAATACCGGTGCGTGGCTGGTGCACATGGCGTAATCGTCGGTAGTCAGGTCCTTGATACCGCGCCATTCCGGGCGATCCAGGAAAAATTTTTCCGGCATATTCCTGGGTTCGTTCATGTACAGATAAATCGCGATGCCGTGTTTGGCGGCGCGCTTGACCAGCTTGCGCAGATTCTCAACCCTGCGCTGCCAGCCGGCGGAAAAGGGCTGTTCTTCACCGAGCCACGGCACCAGCGTATAGAGAGTCCCCTGCAGCCACACCGCGTTGACTCCCGCCGCTGCATAATCCTTGAGCAGGTTTTCCGGATAGGGGTCGATGCTCTCATCCCAGAGCGGGTCCCCGTAGACCGCCGAATACGAATAGATCAGCTTCAGGCCGAAATCGTCCCGGCGCCTGGGGCGGCTTCCGGCTTCTCCGTAACGCTGTAGAAAGGCAAACGGATAATCGCTCGCCACCGGGAACACTCCGAAATGTTTTTCCACCGTATCGCGCAGTTGCGAGGTGGCTTCAACTTCGGCGGCGGTCAGCTCCCGGTAAAATACCGGTGCACAGACCGGCTTGAGCTGCCCCATCTTGACCCACATAAAATCATCTTCTTTCAGAACGAAGGCCAGCTTGTCGGCGTCCCAGTCCAGCAGGACGAGCAACTGTTCATAGGGCAACAGATCCCAATTGCGGCGAATGATGGTCAGATAACCGCGTTCGGCCCACTGAGGCAGATCAGCGTCGTTGCGCTTCAGACCCATCTGCCGGGCGGCAGCTTCGATGTTATCCAAAGTAGTCTGGAGCGTAAGCGCAATTCGTTCCGGCGCAACCAGATTGAAGTTGCGCCAGACCACCGCCTGCCAGCGTGCCGGAAAATGTGCGAATTCCAAGGCTTCAGGCGCACTTCCCATCGGCAAATCTGTGATATTCATCTCGTACCTCGAGTTTACTTTAACTTAGCACATTAAATGGTGGTATGCAACTTGTCCATTTTCGGGCTGAGCGGAACCGGGCCGTTTTCGGTGATCAGATAACCGGTTTCGATCCGCGCGCCATTGAATACCGGGTGGCCGAAGAAACTGACGTCTACGCAGACGGTCATGCCGGGTTTCAGCACGTCAGTGCTGTTCGGACCGAAAAACGGCGACTCGGCTTCGTGCAGCCCGATGGTGTGGGCAAACGGACAGACCAGATACTGCAGCAGACCGTGCTTTTTGAAATATTCGCGTCCGGGAGCATCGATTTCGCGTCCGGTAACGCCGACTTTGAGCATTTCCCGGGTCAGGCAGAAGGTTTCCCGCAGGTATTTGATGCAGTCCTTCTGGGCATTGCGATACTCGCCGGAAGCCGGAACCGTGTCGCCGAATACCCCGGCATAGCCGTTCCACTTGGGGGCGAGCCCGAGCATGATCAGCTCATCCGCGCCGACTTTTTTGGCACTGGCGGTCGGCACTACGGCGTTGGCCCGGCTGCCGCTGCCGACAATCGCGCTGAACCCGAAACCGGACGCGCCGCGGCTCCGCGCGGCATATTCACCGGCGGCGGCGATTTCGATTTCGCTGACCCTGGAGGCCACTTTGGCCATCATCGCGTCATAACAATAATCGGCGAGCTTGAACCCCTGGGCGATCTGTTCGGCTTCCCAGGCCGATTTCAGATAACGGAGCTGAACATATTCGCTGGTGATATCGACCAATTCCACCCCCGCAAACCCGGCGGCAATGCCGCGATAACACCCCGCCGGCATCCGGTCGGCGCCGACAATTCCGATCCGTTTGACCTTGCCCAGCGTCCGGTTGAGCTCGGCGAACAATTGTGGAAAATCGATGATCGTTGCATTCGGATACTCCTCATCCGGTACCATGAATACCGGAAAATTCCGGGTTTCGGTGATGGTGCTGTCCTGCTTGGCGAAAGGCTCGCTCTCCGGGCCGCCCAGCAGCAACGGTGCTCCCTGACGCGGAATCAAAACCGCGCCGCTTTCGAATTGCGGGCACCAGCCGGTCAAATACCAGCCGTTGCCGATATTGAATTCATCGTAATAGACCAGAGCCAAATCCAGTTCTTTGGCGTTCAACAATTCCCGGACATTGTTCAGTCTGCGTTCGGATTCTTCTTTGATCAGGTAACCCATAATTAATCTCCTTTATTGGTTTTAACTCTCAATAACTCTATATATTCAAAAAGGAAAAACTCAAATGCTTTCCCGATTTTCCACCTTGGGGGTCAGACGAACCCGGCATTCAACAAAACCTTGATGACCGGCAGCGAGAAAATGGTCCACCGCCATTTCCGCGAGCCTGCGGTAATCCAACCGGACCGTGGTCAGGGCCGGGATCAGGTGTGCTCCCATCGGAATGCCGTCACAGCCACAGACCGCGACATCCTCCGGAATCGATAAGTTTTTTCCATGGAGGGCCTTATAAACACCGATCGCCATTTCGTCGTTGGTAAAAACAGCATCGAATTTCAAGCCGTCGTCAAGCAATGAAGTGATTTTTTGCCGGGCTCCGTCGATGGAATAATCGGTTTCGGCGATCAGGTTTTCATCCGCCGCGATTCCGGCGGTCATCAGGGTTTCCCGGTATCCCATCTCAATTTCGCGCGAGAAAAAATGCGTCAGCGGTCCGCGCAGCAGCAGAATCCGCTTTTTCCCGGCACTCAACAACCGCCTTACGCCCAGCCTGGCCGCTTCGATATTGTCGAAACAGAACGAGGCATACGGGACCGTGATTTCCAAACTGCCGGGGTTGTCCAGCAAGAGGGCGTCGGGGATGATTTCAAAAATACTCCCCAGCTGCTCCGGAGTGAAGTCGCCGAGCAGGATCGTACCCTTGGAACGCGAGCAGCGCAGATTTTCCAACAGGGCGATAAAGGCGGCATAATCATTGCTGCAAGTCCGCATAATGCAATCCAAGCCGTAACGAGTCAATTTCTGCTCGATCTGCGAGATAATCTCGCCGTAAAAAATGACCGACTCATCGCCGCCGCCGATGACCAGTTCGAAAGCCTGCCGCTCTTGAGCCCCGGCAACCCTCGGCCGCCCCAACCGGGCGCGCTTGTTATAACCAAGCTGTGCTGCGGCTTCCAGAATCTTGTCGCGGGTTTCCGCTTTAATGGCCGGATGATTACGCAAAGCCCGGCTGACCGTCATTTTACTGACACCGCACTTTTCCGCGATTGCCGCCACACTGTTGTCTGATTTTGTCATAATATTGTTACATTTAACATTTGATATATTAATTATAACACGAAATAAAGAAAAAGCAATCGCCGAAAACAATTTTTCGCGGAAATATTACCGGCAATCGTAATCCGCCAGCGTTCCCGGTAGTTGTAAAAATAAATTGATAAAAATTGCCTGGGGTGTTGCAATATTTTAAGTTGGTGTTATAATAATTAGTGTCACGTGATACTTGAGCAAGTGCCACGTGACACTAATTTGGAGAAAATTATGGCGGTTACGGCTAAAGATATTGCGCAGATTGTCGGTGTTTCGCGTTCGGCGGTGTCGGCGGTTTTGAATGGGCACCATGACAAGGTTTCGCCGGAGAAATGTAAAAAAATCCTGGCGGTGGCTAATGATTTGCGTTACCGTCCCAATCCGACCGCGCTGAGCCTGGCCGGCAAGCCGACCCGGACTGTCGGGTTGATTTTCAGCCCTCATATTTCAGCGATTTATGCGGAACTGCTCGAACGGCTGGTTTTCTGTTTGAAGGAACACGGCTACGGTTACTCTTTGCAAATGCCGACTGATGCCGGAGAGGAGCTTGGCGCCATTCGCGATCTGGCCGACCGCGGGGTGGATGGAATCATCATTTCATACGCCATTAACGATATCAAGAATCTGGAATGCAACATACCGCTGGTCTGTCTGTCGCCTTACCCGGGGCAATACGAAATCCGGGTGGATTTGCGCGGTGGATTCGAGCTGGCGGTACGGCATTTGCTCAAGCACGGGCATCAGCGGATCGGCATGGTTTGCCCGAATCGTTCGAGCGTGCCGGAGCAGGTGGCCGGATACGAAAGCGCCATGGCCGAAGCCGGAATCAAAGCCAAGAAATCATGGTGTCTGGAAGTGACCAGCAACCCGAAGCTCGAAGCGAATCTCGATACGCTCCTGAACCGGGAAAAAATCACCGCCTGGGTGGTCACCAACGACCTTTTGGCGGCGCGGTTTATGAATCATTTGACGCTATTGGGAAGAAAGGTTCCGGATGATGCCGCGATCATCGGTTTCGACGGCAACGCCTGGGGATGTGAAACGGTTTGCCCGCTGACTTCGCTGGTATTTCCGGCCGGCGCCATTGCCGGTTCCTGCGTGGAAATTCTTCTGAAAAAAATTAAAAATCGCGACTTTACCAATATTTCGACGCCGCATTTGCTGAAACCGAAGTTACATCTGGGCGGTAGTTGCGGCTGTACGCCGCGGCGTTCGCCGAGCCTGTACTGGACCGGCCAGCCTTTGACCTTGGATGCCGCCGGAGAAAAGGGCGGCGGTTTCAATCCTGACCTGAAATTGCGTTTTGAGAAATAAGCCTTCTTATACATATACACCTTAAAAAAAGGATATTCAGCTCATGAATGCTAATGATTCCGTGTGGTCGATCGGTACGATTGCCAGGATTAGAAACCGTCAACCTTCCATTTATTTGCAGGAGATCGCCGATTACGGCCTGAACTGTTGCCAGGTCGGCGGCGTGTCGGCGGAGTTGTTGTTCGGGCCGGAAAGAAAGCGCCATATTGCAGAGCTCAAAGCCGTCTCGGAAAAACTGAACATTGCCATTACCGCGTTGTGGATTCCATTTGCCGATCAGAACTGGGCGGATCATCGCAGCCTCGGGTTGGTGCCGGTGGAATTCCGCGGCGAGCGTATGGTCCAGAGCTGTATGATTTCGCAGGCGGCCAAGGAACTCGGGATCAAAAACCTCGCGGCGCATATCGGATTTATTCCGGCGGACCCCGCCGACTGCGTCTACAAGAGTTTCATCCGGGATTTCCGTTATTTCTTGGATTTCTGCCTGAACAACGAACAGAATTTCATTTTTGAAACCGGTCAGGAAAGCGTCGACACCCTCGAGCGGGTAATCAATGAATTGAATATGCCCAATATCGGCATCAATTTCGACCCCGCCAATATGTTGATGTACAATACCGACAATCCGATGGAAGTGGTAAACCGCCTGGGCAAATATATCATCAACGTTCATTGCAAGGACGGCAGCCGTCCGGAGGAAGGTGCCAGGCTCGGCAAAGAAAAACTGTTCGGTACCGGCGACATCAACGCACCGGAAATACTCAAGCGTCTTTATGAGATCGGTTATCGCGGACCGCTGATTATCGAGCGCGAAGCCGGGGACGCCGAACAGCAGAAGCGCGATATCGAGTACACGGTAAATTATCTGAAAGAAATCAGAGCAAAATTCATCAAGTGAGGATATATTATGAGCACGCAAAAAATAAAAGTCGGAATTCTGGGGTTGGGGCGAATTGGCCTTGGCGGTCATGCCGGAGAAATGTCCAAATTTCCGGAAATGTTTGAAATCGTCGCCGGTTGCGACTATGACTATACGCGCCGTCAGAATCTGCCGGAATATTTCAAAAACGCCCGGATTTACGAGCGGCTGGATGATATGCTGGCGGACCCGGAAATCGATATGATTACCGTCGCCACCAGAAACACCGATCATGTTCCGCACGGTATCGCGATTATACAGGCCGGCAAATACGCGGTTGTCGAAAAACCGATTGCCGTCAGTTACGCTCAGGCGTTGGAGTTGAAAATCGCCGCCGAACGTTATCCCGGCAAACTTTTCCTGCGGCACAACCGCCGTTTCGAACCGGCATTCAACGAAGTCAAAAAAATCGTCGAGTCCGGTATTCTGGGGCGGGTTTACGCCGTCAAAGTTCATCGGCATCCGGGTATGGCGCGGCGTTTCGACTGGCAGACTACCGGGGCATGTTTCGGCGGATTGCTCAATAACTGGGGGCCGCACTTGGTCGACCAGGCCCTGCAGCTTCTCGGTGCTCCGGTCAAAGATCTGTGGGCGGACTTGCAGCACGCGCTGGCGGCGGGCACCGCCGATGATTATTTCAAAATCATGTTCCGGGGCGAAAACGGCCGAGTTGCCGACGTCGAAGTTTCCGGCAATACCACCTTGCCCGGGCTTCTTTATTATGCCGAGGGCAACCGCGGCTGTTTGGAAGTGACGCGGGAAGAAAAAACCGTTAAACTGCGCTATATCGATCCGGCATTTAAGTTCACTCCGGTGGACTCCGAAATCGGCAACCTCAAAGAGCTGGTCTATGGCGGTTATGAAAAACTGTCGATGATTGAAGAGGAAATTCCGATTCCTCCCGGTTCGCTGGCGGATTTGTGGAAAGCTATTTACGAAACCATCCGTGAGGGCAAACCGTTCAGCGGTGCGACTCTCGAGCAGGGTATCGAAGTGGTCCGGGTAACCGAACTGGCGCGCCAGGCCAGCGGTTTCGTCCCGACCCCACTCAAGGAGTATTACTTATGAAATGGACTTCCGTAAATGATTATGCGGCCATGAGCCGCCTTGGCGCCGCGCAGATCTTTGAAGTGCTGAAGCAACACTGCGGCAACGGCCGCCGGCTCAATATCGGGCTGGCCACCGGAAATACTATGCTTGAGTTATATAAAGTTCTAGCGCAAATGATCAATCAGGCCAAACTTGATCTGAGCAATCTGCATACCTGGAACCTCGATGAATATGTCGGAGCCGACGGCCATGCCGTACCCGGTTCGCATCCGCTGTCCTATCGCAAATACATGACGGAAAATTTGTTCAGCCGGCTGGATAATTTCGACATTCGGCAAGCGCATTTTCCCGATCCGGAAGATCCGGTCGGTTTCGATGAGAAGCTCGCTGCCGGAGGTGGTCTGGAGCTTCAATTGCTGGGTATCGGCTTCAACGGGCATATTGCCTTCAATGAACCGATTCCCGGCATGGCCAATGCCGAATTTGCCGCCCTGCCGACTCGGGTTATCGATCTGGCGGAGTTGACCATCGCCACCAATCGCAAATTGACTGCCGGGGGCGAGGACATCGTACCGCGTCAGGCCGTGACCATGGGCATGAAGCAGATTCTGGCGGCCAGGAAACACCTGTTGCTGGCCTGTTTCGCCGAACAGACCGCGCCGCTGACTGTCATCAAACAGGGAAAAATATCATCGGAACTTCCGGCTTCGTTTCTGCTCCAGATGCCAGACGTCGAAATCGTTTACACCGCCGACTTAATCGAGTTGCCATGAAAAAATATTTGACCAATGCCCATATCGTTTCACCGGATATCGATTATCCGTGCGGAGCTGTCGCTATCGAAGATGAATTCATCGTCGAGGTCCTGCCGGATTCGGCGGGGATCTCCGGTATCGATCTGGGGGGAAATATCCTGATGCCGGGATTTTTCGACATCCATGTTCACGGTTGTGGCGGCGATGATTTCTGCGACGGCACGGTGGAGGGAGTCCGCAATATGGCCAGGCACAAGCTCAGTCAGGGAGTGACTTCGTTTCTAGGCACTACCATGACGCTGCCGGAGGCGGATACCGCCGCCGCATTGCGTTGCGCCGCCGAATATACCGCTCAGTATGGCGACGGCGCCAAAATCCCGGGAATCCACCTGGAAGGTCCGTTTTTCGCCCCGAATTGCGTCGGCGCCCAGAATCCGGCCTACTTGAAATCCCCCGATATCGAGTTTGTCGACCGGATGAACCGGATCTATCCGGTCAGCAAAGTTTCGTATTCGCTCGAATTGGACCCTGATTTCCGTTTTGTCCGGGAACTGGTTCAGAGGAATATCATGCCCGCGGCGGCGCATACCGCCGCTACTTACGAACAGTTCAAAAGCGCCTCGGCAATTGGTCTGAAACATCTGTCGCATTTTTGCAACGTCATGACGCCGCTGCACCATCTGCGCTTCGGCATTGTCGGCGGCGGCCTGCTGCATAAAGACATCTTCCTGGAAATCATCTGCGACGGCATCCATCTCTGTCCCGAGATGATCCAACTGATTTTTGAAGTGCGCAAATGCGACCACGTCATGCTGATAACCGATTCCATGCGCGCCGCCGGTATGCCCGACGGCGATTACCTGTTGGGCGGCCAGAAAGTCATCGTCAAAGACCACTGCGCCCGTATCGAAAGCGGCGCGGTCGCGGGCAGTACCCTGCTTTATTATCAAGGCCTGCGCCACGTCCGCAAGTTGACCGGATTACCATTGCCGGAACTGGTCAAAACGACCTCCTGGAATCAGGCGCGTTCGCTCGGAATTCCCCGCATTGGCAAGATCGAATCCGGTTTCCGCGCCGACCTCGCCATCCTCAATTCCAATCTCGAACCACAGTCCACCTGGGTCAACGGTCGCGAGCTCTGGAAATTATCCTAAGCCGGCGAATTTGACGTTGTCTTTGGCTTTGACGGTTTTAGTTATTTTTGCCGACTTTTTGCCGGTGGAGTAGTTGAGGAGAACCAGCGACATGGCCGGCAGGGTTACCGTATTGCCGTCGTTGAGCGTTTGCACCGGGACGAAGTCGTGTTTTTTGTCCAGCAGCAGAACTTCGGAAAGTTTGGCCTTGGCGTCAATCTGCAGCTCGATTACGGTCTTTTTTGAACCGCGGTTGACCAGCAGTACCCGGGAGTCGGCGCCTTTGCTTGCGGCGAGAGCGTAAACTATTTGGTTGTTGGCTCCGTCGCACTGGACCTGATCGCCCAGTTTATAAAGTTCGTTGAAGGCTTTGAACGCATAATAAGTCTTGGTCAGGCGTAAGCTCGGGAAATAGTACAGAGCACAGTATCTGCGACTCGGATAGGCGTCGTAGAACATGGCTTTGTCCACCACCGAATTCTGCATGCGGCAGAAAGAACCGGCGACGAATGTCGCGCCCGGCATTTCCTTCATGGTGTCAAAATAACATTCATCTTTCGGGTTGGCATAGTTCCATTCGTTGAAGATGTTTTCGACATGGTCCAGGCCGTATTCGCGAAGCTTGGAGGTCGCATATTCGGCGTGGGTAATTAACTCGTCGATGTTGCATCCGTACAAATGCCAGGAAAAGAAATCGAGCGGCGCACTGGTTTTTTGGGCCGTTACGTACTTCAGAAATTCATCATAATAGGTGATGAAACTTTTGAAGAAATCACTCATGTTTTCCCGGGTGATTGCGTAAAAACCGCAACCGGCGTAACCGCCGATTTTCAGGTGTGGAAAGTGCTTTTTCAGATGATTCGCCGTGATCCGGTAGAGCTCGAAAAATTCTTCGCGGGTTCCGGTCCACATCGGCGGATTTTCCGGTTCGTTCCAAACTTCCCAGTATTCGATGTCAAAATGAAATCCATTGGCCCATCCTTCATTGTAATGACGGACGACTCCTTCGCAGATTCGCGCCCATTTTTTGAAATCTTTCGGCGGATGGATGTTATACGCCTTGATTCGCCAGTTGTTTTCGATGGTGGTGCCGAGGCGGTAGAAAATTTTGCAACCGGATTCCATCAGGCCCTTGAGATATGCGTCGGTAAATGCGAAATCGTAGGACTCGGGCAAAGCCGGGTCGGCATCGAAATCGGGAAATATATTCGGAATATCCACATAGTGCGAGCCGCCGTACGCCCCCGCCGTATCGTGCGTCCGAACAAACGGTATACCGGCATCCTGAAACTCCGGGAGGGGCTTATTGAGGCAGAGGGGGCTATTGTTCACTCCATGCAGCGGCTTGATTTTTCCAATATTTTTTTTCAAGTCAACAGTAATCACAGACATAATATTCACCTTCCGGTTTTCAGCGTTTCTATGAATATAATGTCAACCCCCCGCAGGTCAATACCCTCGCCCAAATCATTCACGAGATAAATGTTAAATTTTAACAATTTCCAACTCCCTTGACTTTTGCCGGTTTTGGCGGTATCATAAGGAGTCCTCCAAAACGGAGTTTATATAGGCAATGAATTCAAATATGAATGATATAGATGGTGTATTCCGCAACCGGGTGTTGAACCTCAGGCGATTGTCCGCATATGGATTTGAGGAGCAAGAGGGCTGTTATGTATACTCAACCCGGTTGATGGGCGGTTTGTTTGAGATGACCGTATCGGTTGCCGGAGGCGGGGAGGTATCGGCGAGGGTGGTGGATCTTTCGACGCAGGAGCAATACACATTGTTTCGGGCTTCGGGGGCATGTGGAGCATTTGTCGGCAGGGTCCGGCAGGGATATGAGAACGTTTTGGCCGATATTGCGGAAAAGTGTTTCGACAAAGAAGTCTTTAAAAGCGAATACGCCAAGCTGATCATCGAGTTTGCCAAAGAAAAATATCAGGACGATCCGGAATTTCTGTGGGAGAAGTTTCCGCAGAATGCTATTTTTCGACGGAAAAACAATGCCAAATGGTATGCCGCATTGCTGAATCTATCCGGAAGAAAACTCGGGTTTGACTGTGATGAGTATATCGACATCATCGATTTGCGGTGTGAACCGGAGGTTTTGAGCGCACTTGTTGACGGAATCAAATATTTTCCGGGTTACCACATGAATAAAAAACACTGGCTTACGATTTGCCTGGACGGCTCGGTTCCGATCGAAGAAATCTATGCCCGTATCGAAACCAGTTATGATATAGCCGGGCACGCCAAGCAGGCGGCCCGGCTGCAAAAAATTACTTCTGTTTGAGTTCTGCGACCAGTTTTTCCATGCGGCGGCCGTATTCAACGTAGTTGCGATAACGGACGTCTTCTTCGGGCATAGCCGCATTGGCTTCGTGGAAAACCACGCCGCCGATGTGGGGCTCGATGCTGATGCCGCCGTCATAACCGCGCTTGAACATGTCGGCAAGTACCGCGCAGACATCGCCGCAGCCTTCGCCGGCAAAGGTGAATCTTTTCACGATTTCACCATCCGGGCCGGGTTCCATTACGGCGTCTTTGATATGAATATAGTCCACGAATTCACGGACCTGGCGGTAAAATTCCCATGCGCACTGGTAGGGCTGGGGGTCGGTGTACTGGCGGTCTTTGGTGAAAACCGGATTGCCGGTGTCGAACAGCAGTCTGAAAGCCGGTGATTTGATATTTTCGAGCATTTTCAGAGTATGCTTGTAGCTCATGCCGCCGTAGTTCATGCAGTTTTCGTGCAGATAGGTGATACCGGCGTCGGCGCACATGTCGGCGAGGTGCTGGACCTTGCGGAAAATCACGGCTTCGAGCTCGGGGCTGTCGGGTTTCTGGTTTTTGGCGACGGCGAAACTCATGCCGCGAATCAACTTGGTACCGAACTTCTGCATTCTCGGAATGGCACGTTTCAATTCGTCGATGGACTTCTGGAAATCTTCATCGCTGTCGGGTTGTTTGGCCCAGTTGGCGACGGCGCTGCCGAAGCAGTTGACTTTGATTCCCGCCTGGCCCAGAGCGGTATATACTTTGTCGAAATCTTCATCGCTGAGATCGTGAAAATTTGCCCCGTTGACGTTACGGGCTTCGATATTGTTCCAACCCAGTTCCAAAGTAGCTTTGATCTGGCCGTCGATTGACTTCGATGCCTCATCGGCAAAACCGGTAAAATACATAAGCTTGATTCCTTCTATAAGTTTATATTAAATATACTCGGCACCTATGGGAAAAGCAAGCAATTTGAGATGATAAACTTGATTGCTTGGTTCTAATTCAAAATAAAAATCAAAAAGCAAATCCGTCGGTTTTAGCTTCCACGGTTTGTTGAGCCTGATTCTCTTTATTCTTGTATTCGACGCGCTCGTGGATGGCTCGGGCTTTGATGAAAATAGCGCGGTTCGGGCAAGCATTTTCGCAGGCGCCACAGCCGATGCACATGTGGGGACGCATTTCCGGGACGGTTGGGAATTGGGTTCCTTTGGGCGAATTGATCATGTGGACCGCTCCGGTCGGGCAGACTTCGTCGCAAGCGCCGCAGGACTCGTCATTCATCCAGGCGACACATATATTTTGCTTGATTTCCGCGGTTCCGATACTGATATGCTGCTTTTCTTCCAGGCTCAAAGGCTTGATCGCGCCATTCGGACAAACTTGCCCGCATGTATTACAAAAGAAATCGCAGTAGCCTTTGGCGAAAACCAGTACCGGCTGTTGAAATCCGGACAAGCCGTATTGGGTGGTCGCGGGCCGGAGAACATTTTCCGGACAGGCGGAAACGCACAGGTGGCAAGCCGTACAGGAGGTGTTGAAATGATGAACGCTGCCGGAACCCGGCGGCGAAATGGCCCATGCAGGGGAGCTCTTCACCACTTTGGATAAACCAATGCCGAGCGGCAGACAGCAGGCGGCCGCGGTGGACATGGTAAGGAAATCGCGGCGGCTGACCGGGTCCTGTGGTACGACTTCCTGCGGCAGGGCAGCCGGGGCGCGGCTGAAACGCGGCCGGGGGCCATAGCTGATGGCTTTGGTCGGGCATTTGCCCAGGCAGGAAAAGCATGAGACACAGCGGTCGGCGTCGACCTGGTATTCGGCCAGGTTGATGCATTCGGCTTTGCACGCATTGCGGCAGAGGCCGCAGGAAACGCATTTGTCCCGGTTGATTTTGATCCCCAGCAGCGAGTAGCGGGCAAAGATCGACAGGACGGCACCCACCGGGCAGATGGCATTGCAGTACAATCTGCCGCGAAAAAACGCCATGAATATCAGCATGATGACCTGCAAAGAAATCAGGATCAGCGCCGAGATTTCCACTGCCGAGGTAATCGGGGTCAGGAAAATATCGAACTTTTTCATCAACTGGACGAAAGCGCGATATACCGCTTCCGCCGCTGGATGAAAGAGCGTGTTGCCGATGCGCCCCGCCGTGGCGAAAGGTTCGAAAATATTCAGCAGGGTTTGAATTCCCATGACCGCCAGCAGGAAAATCACCGCCGGAAAGACCCAGCGGGTAAGTTTGTGGTTGGTGCGGTACTGGAATTTTTTCTTGCGGCGGATGAAAATATCCTGGAAAATGCCGAGCGGACAGATTACCGAGCAATATATCCGCCCGAAAATGACCGTGAATACCGGCACCAGTATCACCGTCGGGATCAGATGATGACTGGTGCTGAGCTGTTGCAACGCCGGAAAAAACTGCATTTTTCCGATGATGCCGTGTATGGCGGTGGCGATATGCCCGGGCAAAACGAATCCGAGCATAAACCCGGTCAGGACGACCGCGCCGATGATAATCCGAAGCCAACGCATAGATTACGCTTCCAGCCGGATGATTTTTACTTTTTTGAGGTCGGCTTCGCCGAGCCCGGCTTCCGCTGCCATTTTGATATGGCGGGCGTCGCCCGTTTTGACCATACCCCAGGCGACGGCCTGGGCTTCGCCGACGGTGTCGATGGCGACGATGTCGCTGGAAATGAACAACATTTTCGGCATGATCGATTTGAAGTTGCCGCGCCCCATCGGGCCGCCGGTGGTCATTACCCGGTAGGCGTCCATGATATTCAAATCCGGTTTACGGTAAAACACAAAATCGACGATGCTCTGATCCAGTTCCTTATGGTAAACTTTCCGGTCATCGACACAGCCCATCAGATTTTTCAAGGCCATGGTCAGTTTGGCGCCGCCGTGACTTTTCAGGACCGGGATATTGATCAGAACATCGCAGTTCATCACCATTTCATGAACGGCAATTTTCTGGCAGCCTTTAGCTTTGGCCTTGGGATTTTCGACCTGCTTATACATGGAGGAGTCGTCGCCGACCACAAAGACGGCGCCGCCGGCTTCCGCCGCGGCCTTGACGCCGCTGGTTTCCGGAGCGTTGCCCTGGATATTGTGGTCCATGACATAGACCTTGGAAGCGCCGGCCTTGACGCAGGCTTCGGCAATGCTTTTGACCAGAGCTGGATTGGTATTGGCGCCGCTTTCCGGGCCGCTGTTCCATGACATATTGGGTTTCAGCAACACGGTCTGGCCTTTCTTGACGAAACGCTCCATGCCGCCGAGGGCCTGGATGGCTTTGTTGAACATGACATCGGGCTCGCCGCCTTTGATGGCGACCAGTTCCGATGCGCCGGCCGGCAACTCGGCTGCCGGAGTGGAAGCCGCGGTGGCGTCCTGAGCCCATAATCCGGATTTATCCAGTAACAGAGACAATCCGGCGGCTCCGGCGACGGCGGTACTTTTCTTGAAAAATTCGCGTCTGTTCATACCTTATTCCTCTTTTTTGTCTTTGGCTTCTTTTTCTTCTTTTTCTTTTTTGTCGGTCTCTGCGGCTCCTTCCTGCAGGCCTTTTTCAAATTCCGATTTCGCTTTGCCCAGTGAACGTGCGAATTTCGGGATCGAGGCCGACCCGAAAATCACCAGAATCACCACCAGAATCATGACGATCTCGGTGGTACTGAGTATTGCCAGGTTACTTGTCATTATCATTTTCAGGGTTCTCCTTTGTTTTTAACTCAGCCATTTGTTTGAATTCGTCTTTAATTTTTTTCACGTCGGCGAGGATCTTACCGATTTTCCTGAAAATGCCGGGGAGTTCCTCCGGTTTGATCAGGATCAACAGTATCGCGCCGATGACCAGAATTTCACCAAAACTTAACGAAAACATTTATTCACTCCTCCCCCAATTAAATATTTTCGCTATTCCAATAGATAAAAAATACAACGCAATCAACGGGATTGCAACTGAAATTTGCGAAATAACATCGGGGGGAGTGATGATCCCGCCGATAATAAAAAAAAGCACAATCACATACCGCGAGGCTTTCAGCAGCGCGGCCCGGCTGACCAGGTTCAACGCCATCAGCGTGATCAGGACGATAGGAAGCTGAAACACCACCACGATGACCAGCATGAACTGGAGTATGTAAAAGATGTTTTTCTCGAAATTGAGCAGCAACCCGACCTGCGGGGGAATGAATTCGGCGTCGGTCATGAATTTGACGCACAGCGGCACGATGCCGTAATAACTGTAAATCAGCCCGCCTATCGCCAGCAGCGCCGCTCCGCTGACCATCCAGGCCATGAACTGGCGCTCACGGGCATGCAGCGCCGGAATGACAAACTTGATGATATGGAACAGGATGAACGGAAAAGCCAGGATGACCCCCGCCAGTATGCTGATCTTGATCCTCACCAGGAAGCCTTCGAACAATGAAGTCGCATACAAAGCCTTGCCGTTGGCGCCTTCGAGTTGCTCGAACGGGCGGTAGATGACATCGAGAATATCGTTGTAACGCCAATAAGCCAGCATGGACGTCAGCACCACGACCGCGGATGACTGGATTATCCGGCTGCGCAATTCCCGGATATGGTCGAATAACGACTGTTCTTTTTCACTCATAAATCACTAACTTTTTATTCTCAAATAAGTCATATTGACCAGCGATTAGATTAATTCCTCTTTCCGCCAATCGGTGATTTCGCCGGTTTCGGAGTCAAAATTGACGCCGATCATCACGATCCGCTTGCCGGTATTCAGATATTTACCGAAATACTCTTTGTCCTTGATCTGCGCGAGAGCGATTTCCGCACTTTTATCCATCTTGAATTCACACAGATAAGTCCACTCACCATAGCTCGCCACTGCGTCAATCCGGCCCTTATTGGTGCACGACTCCGCTTCGATATGTATTCCCAGCAACAAAAACAGCACAAAAAATATCGTTTGGTAATATTTCTCTTTTTCTTTGGAAACATGGAGTGTGTAAGGCACATTCTGGAAAAATCCGATCAGAAGCTCCATAAAGCCATCCACATCACCGGAACGCACCAGCCGGGCCAGAGAAACACTTAGATCGTCAATGCTCTCTTTTGAGATTGCAGTATAATTGCTTAACAGATAAGTATTAAACGCCTCTTCCACTTCAAGATTCGGAAATCCCAGATAGTAAAAGGTCTTACCGAAATCCTGCTCCGTTCCCTTAATGGTCAGGTAACCGGTTTGAACCAACAGGGCCAATGCATCAAGCTGATCTATCTCATAAGATTTGAAAACCATCCCGGATACCGGCCTGGTCAACGCATTTTCAAAACTGAATTCCGTCTTTTTCGCCAGCTCCAGCAGGAAAGTCGGCGTTCCCGTATCGAACCAGTAATTGTTGAATTTTCCGTTATTATTAAAAAATTGTGCAATGGAAACCGGATTATATACTGTTTCAGCGGTTTCCTCAAAGCAATATCCATTATACCATTGCTTGAGCTTGGTCAGCAATTCCTGCCGGGAAATATTTTGGCGGTTGGCGATAATATCAATACGATTCGCAAAATACTTCTCCAGTTCGTCCTGTGTATACCCCACCAACGTGGCATAGCCTGCCGTCATTGTAATATCAGTCAAATTGTTCAGGTCCGAAAATATCGACACATGGGCAAATTTGCTTACCCCGGTCAGCAAGGCGAAGCGCTGATTTCCTTCTGTAGCCTTAATAATACTGTAAAAACCTTTCAATACCGTCAAAATTTCCTTGATCTGCGGATTGCTGACATTACCGAGAATCGGCTTGTCATACTCATCGACCAGGATAACAACCGGAATTTCTCTGCTGACTGCCAGGATGAGTTCTTCAAAACGCGATGATACAGATTCAAATTGCAGTGAAACATTAAATTCCCGTGCTATCATTGTTATCTTATCATGCAGATACTGCACCAGCTCCGCGGGAGTCTTTGCCGCGCAACTTCCGAAATCCAGGTGGATGATCGGATATTTTTTCCAGTCATAATCCTTATCATATATTTGAAGGCCTTTGAACAGCTCTTTTTCGCCATTGAAAACCGCTTCCAGCGTGGATACGGTCAGAGATTTGCCGAACCGGCGCGGCCGCGACAGGAAATACATCTCCTTGCTTGGGCGTATCATTTTCCAAATATACTCTGTCTTATCGACATAGAGAAAATTTCCCCGAATTAAATCGGAAAATGTATAAACGCTGCTGGTCAATTCTTTCATAACTGTTGTGTCCTATTTATTTCATTATGAATATACTTCACTTCCGGCTGATTATCAAGTCAATAAAATCATTTCTCCAATCCGCGATGATCGCTTCAACGCCGGCTTTTTTACAATTTTTATGGAACAAAATTCCATTGAAACGGTCTATTTCCTAAGTATATTTAAAATAAAAAACAGAAGGAAAGAAGACCGATGAAACGTGTTTTTTTGAGTTTGCTGGTGCTGACGGTCCCCGTTGCCGGGTGGAGCCAGTCGGCCAAGGCCATGCAGGAAGAATTTGCCGCCGTGGCGGAAAAAAGCACCCCCGCGGTAGTTGTGATCCGGACCGGACGCCAAGTTCAGACCCGGGTACGCTCCGGCAACACTTACGAAGATCTTTACAATCTATATTACGGGCGCGGCCAGGTTCGCCGTCAGTTGGTGCCGACCGGGCAGGGCTCCGGGTTTTTTGTCAATGATAAGGGGCACATCCTGACGAATTACCATATCGTCAAGGACCAGGATTATTTCCGGATTACTTTGCATGACGGCCGTGAATTCGACGCCATTCTGGTGGGCGAGGACCCGCTCTCCGACCTGGCGGTCCTGAAAGTGGAATCCAGTGAAAAATTCCCGTTCCTGACCTTTGCCGACTCCGACAAAGTCAAACCGGGTTACTGGGCTATCGCCATCGGTGCGCCGTTCAGCCTCTCCTACACGGTCACGATCGGGATTGTCAGTCATAACCGCCGGACCGTCGGTATGAATCCGCACGAGAATTTCATCCAGACCGACGCCTCCATCAATCCCGGAAACAGCGGTGGCCCCTTGCTGGATATCGACGGCAAGGTAATCGGAGTCAACGACTTCATCTTGACCCCGCAGGGCGGCAATATTGGGCTGAGCTTTGCCATTGCCGGTAATCTGGCCGGTCGGATCGGGGAGGACCTGATCAACTCCGGCAAAGTCGAGCGCTCATGGGTCGGAATCGGCATGGCCGAGCTGGCTCCGGAAGCGAAAAAAGAACTCAAATTGACTCACGGGGTACTGATAAGCCAGCTTTACCGCAATTCGCCCGGACAACAGGCCGGTTTGCGTGCCGGTGATATCATTCTCGAGGTCGACGGACAGAAGGCTGAGCAGTTGAATATGGTTCGGCTGCAGATTCTTTCGCGCCGTCCCGGCGACAAGATCAAGTTCCAGATCAACCGCCAGGGACAGGTTATGGAAATAACCGTAACCGCCGGAAAAATGTCCTCGTTAGCCGGGTGAATTGGTGAATTGGTGAATTAGTGAATTACGGGAGGCGGGCAACCTTTTCGTAATTTAATCCAGAAATTCGAAATCGGCAAGGATCGGAAGGTGGTCGGAGGCTTGGAAGTCTGCGACTTGGAAATCCGTGACTGCGATATTTTCTGAAAATAATAGGAAATCGAGTTGTTTAAGCGGATTCCAGGCCGGGTAGGTGCATTCTTTGCTGATATTCGGGTTGTAGAGATGTAGGCGGCGCTTGAAACGGGCGATCTCTTTTTCTCCGGCGAAGGTGTTGAAGTCGCCGCCGATGATCAGGCGTTTGCGGTCGGCGAGCAGATCGACGAGGTAGTCCAATTGCATGATTCTGACCGGACGGCTCAGCGCCAGATGCACCAGCACGACATTGAATTCCGGAAATTCGACCTCAAGAGCCATGCGTTTGAAGCCCGCCGTCAGGTAGTGAGTCCGAATTGTGCCGGGCTTTGACGACAGCAGTGCATTGGCTTGGTGTCGGATGATCGGCACCCGGTTGGCGAGGGAATCGACGCTGTATTTGACCGCGCTGGCCGATACCATATTCAGGGATTTGGCCAGGTACTGTACCTGGCTCTTGCCGCCGGTCCGGAATGAACCGAGGTCGGCTTCGACCAGTCCCAGCAGGTCCACCTGATGTTCCTTGACGAACCCGGCGATCCGCTCGATATTTTTTTTGCCCGACCGCAGATAACGGTGCGAAGTAAAGACCCGCCGATATTCCGCCCCGGGATTGCCGGTCCCATAGGCGATATTGTAAACCATTATTCTCATGCTAAATTATCATAATGCAATTTGAAAAACTGCCATTTAAAAGTTAATCTATATAATTTACGATAAATCAAGGAAAAATCAATGCCAGCGACAATTATTGACGGAAAAGCTATCGCCGCCGCCGTAACCGACAACCTCGCCATCGAGGTAACCCGTTTGAAAGAACTCGGATTCCAGCCGGGCCTGGCGGTGGTTCTCATCGGAGAAGATCCCGCTTCACAGGTTTATGTGAGCACCAAAGTGAAGATGTGCGAAAAACTGGGTATTTACTCGGAAAAACACGTTCTGCCCAAGGATGCCACCATGGCGCAAGTCCTGGAAATGGTTGACCGCTTGAATAATGATCCGAAAATCCACGGCATTCTGGTTCAGTCGCCGCCGCCGCCGCAAATCGACGAGGAAAAAGTGGTCGCCGCGATCAACCCGGCCAAGGACGTCGATTGCTTCCACGCCGAAAACGTCGGCAAAATGCTGATCGGCAAGACCGACGGATTTTATCCCTGTACTCCTTATGGCGTCATGGAACTGCTGGCCCGCAGCGGCATTGATCCGGCGGGCAAACACGCCGTAGTCATCGGCCGCTCGAATATCGTCGGCAAGCCGATGATGGCGTTGCTGATTCAGAAGGCCAAAGGTGCGAATGCCACGGTAACCATGGTTCATTCGCGCACTGCCAACCTCGCGGAGCTGACCCGTCAGGCGGACATCCTGATTGCCGCCATCGGCAAACCGGAATTCGTGACCGCCGACATGGTCAAGGATGGCGCGGTGGTTATCGACGTGGGCATCAACCGTGTAGACGATCCGGCATCTCCGAAGGGCTACCGCCTGACTGGCGACGTCGATTTCAATTCGGTCGCACCCATGGCTTCGTTCATCACGAAGGTCCCTGGCGGCGTCGGCCCCATGACCATCGCCATGCTGATGGGCAACGCCGTCAAGGCGTGCAAGATGCAAAACCATATCGCCAGTTAATACCACATAGTAGAAAATCATGATCCGTAAATGCGTATCATCAGTGGTATGGAAATAATCCTCAACTTCGAAATCGGCCACTGAAAATCGGTTGACAAGGTGGGGCTGCCTCTCCTTGCTAATTTGGGATTTTTCTTTTTAAGCAAATGCGCAACATGCTATTAATAAGACAGATGAGCGATCGTTTCTTGTCGTAAGTCATGAGATTTCGGTTTGTTATGGTTGCTGTCGGTTTGAGGCTGGCGGTTATCGTTATTCTGATTCATAAGCAAAAACACGCAAACAATGTGTTGAGTTGCAAGCTTATTGATTTCAGTGAGTTATGAATAGTAATATTAGTGTTAATTCTTAAGAGGGATTTCCTTTGGCATTCATCATCACAATTGATTATGATGATGAAGAATGCCAAACAAAGGAGGTCCTATGGCTAAGGTTAAGAAGGCGCTTAGGCGCGAAAAAGGGAGTGGCGGGGTTTATAAGGCTCGCGGGTATTATTATTTGCAATATACGCCGGAGACTGGAAAGCGCAAGGCGGTGACTTTGCGGAACCTTGCAGGCGAGAAGATTACTGATTTTCGGGAGGCGGAAGCGGCGGCAGCCGAGTTTTTGCAGAAAGAGAAGGCTTTGCAGAGCATTGAGAGCCGGGAGAAGTATCTGCATGAGGTGGCCAAGGTTAAGCAGTTGCGGGCGAAGTTGACGATTACTATCGGAGAAGCGTTTGAATTGGCGATTGAGAAGCCGAATGCTTTGACTATTACGCCAATATGGCTCGCGCGCAAGCGGGGGCATTGGGTGGATTTTCATCGGTTTCTGGAAGATAATTTTCGGATCAGGACACTTGATGAGGTCACGCCGGAGATGACGGAGAAATATATCTCGTATTTGCAGAACAAGGGGTATTGGCAGCGTGAAAAGAAGAGAAAGAATTGTTTGAACGATCCGGATGATCCGGACAGTCAGGTGTTGTCGCCTAAAACGATCAATCTAGTTATGATCAATTGCCGATGGGTGTTCAAGCAATTGTCGCGAGACTTGGGGTATCGGGAGGACGATAATCCTTTTTATGGTATTATCAAGCTGCGGGAAGATCCGGTGCAGCGGGAAGTTTTTACGGATGGCGATTTACGAACCATATTTTTGAATCCACCGCTGCTAATGGAGGGGCTGTTCACCATTGGCTTGTGCACGGGGTTGCGCGAAGGTGATGTGGCGACTTTGCGTTGGCGGGAGATTTTCACTTATAATGAAAATACGAATGGGAAGCCTGATTTTTATGAGGCTGAGATCGAGCGCAGAACGAGCAAAACCAAGGTGACGGTATCCATTCCGGTCGAGCGGGAGCTGGCAAACTATTTGAGCAAGCAATGGGAAATCAGCGGCGATCAGGAATACGTGTTGCCGGAGGCGGCGAAGCTGCATCGGGAAGAGCGGTTGAGTTATCAGATCATCAAGTATCTGCAATCAATCGGGATCAAGACGAAAATTGAAGTTCCGGGGCGCAAGCGTCAGCAGAGTGTGAAGGATTTTCATTCGCTTCGGCATAGTTTTTGTTATTATGCGGGCTTGCGTGGAGTTCCGCTGCCGATCGTGCAGAGCATTGTCGGGCATATGAATCCGAAGATGACGATGTATTATCAGAAGCATGCGGATCGCAAGGCCAAGCAGGAAGGTTTGTCGATGATGAATGGACTTTTGATCAGTAGCAGCTTCGGTAATATCAAGCAGATTGCCGATCCGCAGCATGAGTTGCGCCAGGAACTGCATGATATGATTGATTTGGCTTCAGAGGAAAAATTGTTGGAATTCAGGGAATTTCTTGCGAAATGTGAACACTAATATAAGTGTCCAGCCCCGAGAATGAATTTTCATGGTTATTGATGAAGACTTGTCGTATAATATCTTCTGCGGACTAACATTGAACAGGAGTAATTTCGCCCTGTGGGCGACCAGCGCTATCCGCGCGCTGGACCGCGTGCGGCAACGTGCCGCTGCGATGATTATTTAAGCACAAAAAGGAGATATTATATGATTCAACCGAAAACCATAGAAACCATTATCAAAGTGGCTCAGCCATTGATCGAATGTGGCGCAATTTCAGCGGAAGAAGTGCAGAAGCTCAAGGAACTTCAGAATTGTGCCGATAAGGGCAGTTATGAAATCTTGAACTTGAAAACGATCGAAGAAGCCGCCAAAATCCTGCGGATCACGCCGAAAAGCATTCACGAGCTGGCGAAGGCCGGCGAATTGGAAAAGATTCATTTCTCGCGGAAAAAGGTCCTGATCCCAGAAGCCAGTATTGCCGGGTATATCAATAAATATCGCCATATTGACTAAAGAACCGTAAAGTTCTGTAACTTTACGGGTGAACGAATCGAAATTTATTGACCGTCATTTACTCCCATTGTATAATATTGTCATGAAAAAGCTCATTGATTTGAACTGATTTTTCAATATAATACAAAACGGGAGTAAAAATGAATGAATTACCAATTAGATCAACTGCAAGAAAAACTTAAAAATCTGGAGAAGATACCGCTGAGTACGATACATCCTGATAATCTGGAGATTTTTCCAGATAAAACGGAATCGTATTCGCCAATCCACATCCTGGCGAAGATATTGGTCAACTGTATCGTGTCTTTTCTGTTGGAACTACATAGCAGAAAAGGACAATTTGGAGAACAGCTCGATCAATATGATGAAAAAGTGTTATCATTTGCGCGAAATGCTTCATGTGCTGATTTTATCCGATATGGAGACCCCAAGAACGATTTTGAAGCAAAGAAATTCATCCGGTATCCTGAATTCCGGAGAAAGTTATAACAAGGCTTGCGGGGCTGGGACTGCAAAGGCCTCATAGATATTTTTCTGATGCTTTGTAATTTCCCCATAATGCGGACGGTGACCGGGATATTCAAATCGTTCGATGATATCAAGT
>JAVBRM010000132.1:0-58140 GCA_031548025.1 Victivallaceae bacterium
TATCAGACCGGATTTTTCTTTCTGACGCTGACCGTGGCCAACTTTTTCGGTGCGGTGTTCACGGTATTTTTCACTGCCCACAGGTTCCGGCAAATGCGGGTGATCACCGGCAACGAAGCCGTACGCAACCGCTACGGCAAAGTCAACGAGCAGGTTATGACCTGGCTGCCGATGCCGTTCAATGTTCTGTTCGGCGGCATTTCGCTGTACACGATTGCCCAGTTCATGAGTTGCGCGTTCGTCAATGAATTGTCCGTGCTTCACGAGAGCGGTTGGGGCCGGATGTGCGCATCCATGGGACTGGACGGCAGCATTGTTTTCCTGATTGTCATCCTGAGCACGGTTATTGTCATCATGACCATGCTGGGCGGTTCGTGGGCGGCCACCGCCGGCGACTTCGTCCAGATGCTGATGCTGATCGCGGTGTCGATCGCCGTCGCCGTACTGGTTCTTTACAAAACCGATATCATTCTGCCGAACGGCATCCCCGCCGAGGCTATCGGCGGGTTCAGCGGACTCTGTAAAAAAGTTTTTCAGAATCCCGAACTCACGAATATCAAAAACATGTGCCGCTGGTGGATTTTCATCCCGTATCTGATCACGTTGATCTTGAATCAGACGATTCTGCAGAACAGCCTGACGGCCGGTGCCGCCAAGTTCGTTTTCGTGAAAACCGGTCACGACGCCCGCAAGATCAGCGCCATCGCCTGGCTGGCGGCGATTCCGCACACACTGATTTTCATGATCCCGGCCCTGGCTTGCGCTCTGCTGATCAGCGGAGCCGATATGGCGGCCATTTATCCCCGGCTCGACAACCCCCAGGAGGGCGCATACATTCAGATTGCCCGCATGGTGCTGCCGCACGGTATGCTGGGTTTGCTGATCTGCGCGATTTTCGCCGCCACACTGACCAGCATGAATTCGGGGCTGAACGCCACTTCCGGCTCGATCATCCGCAACATTTATCTGCCGCTGATCAATCCGAAGGCCACTGAAACCCGTCAGGTCTGGCTGGGCCGCGTCTTTACGGTCGTGCTCGGGGTGCTTTACGCCCTGGTCGCCATCTTTTTCTCGACGTTCAAAACGTTACCGCTTTATGAGCTGATCCTGATCGCCGCCACCAGCACCGGCATTCCGCAGGCGGTACCGCTCATGCTCGGCATGTTCAACAAAAAAGCCCCCGATTGGGCCGCCTGGAGCACGCTGGCCGTGGGCTTCGCCACCTCCATCATCCTGCGGTTTATACTGACCACCAACAACCTGATCGCCATTACCGGCAAATTCGTCGAAACCCCGCTGACGAAAAGCGAGATCAACGACCTGAACCTGGCCCTGACCACCGGCATATTGATCGGCGTCTGCTTCGCCTGGTTCTATCTGTGCGTATTTCTGGCGAAAAAGCGCGATGCCGCCGACGAAGCCCGGGTCGCGGAATTCTTCAAAACCATGGACACTCCGATCGATCCGGAAAAAGAAGGCAGCCGCGAAGCGTATAACAGCGATGCCCGTCAATTCGACGTCATCGGCAAGCTCAGCCTGGTTTACGGGATTTCGATTCTGGCGCTGCTGGTATTCGACAATCCGCTGGGCGGCAAGATCTCCATTCTCTGCTGCGGACTGTCCATCACCGCCATCGGCGCCTGGCTGATCTATTGCGGCATCCGGAAAAAGAAACAGGATCAAGCCGCTTAATTGGAATAACATAGGGCCTGTCCCGATCAGGCCCTTGCCAACAGCGGGAAAGGTGCTATATTTTATACTTACCCAGGAGTAAGTGTAAATGAATTCAGAACCCAGAATCAGTTTGCATAATCATACCGCGAGATGCAAACACGCAAGCGGTGCAATCGAAGAATACTGCCGGGAAGCCATAGCACAGAATGTTTCGGTCCTCGGTTTTTCTGATCATAGCCCGTTTCCGGATGGCAGGGCCGACAGTTCCCGGATGAATTTCGCCGATTTGCCGGATTATCTTGCCGATATCAATCGCATGAAACAGGAATTTCCGGATTTGACCATCCTGTCCGGCCTGGAAATGGACTATTTCCCGTCGCTGGGCAAGGCGTTTTATGAAGACACTTACGCACCGTATAACCTTGATTACATGTTGGCCGCCGTCCACTGGGTGGAAAACAGTTCGCCAAACGATACGCCGGAAGAATTCTGCCGCAAATGCGTCGCGGTTATGATCGAAGCGATCAAAAGTGGAATGTTCACCTATGTCGTGCACCCGGATATGGCGACCACGCGCTGTCCATCCTGGAATCAGGAGCTGAAAGCCATCTACACAGACCTGGCGGGCACAGCCATAGAATATGATATTCCCCTGGAAATCAACGCATGCGGTTTACGCAAACCCCGGCTCAGCGCGGCCTGCGGGGGGCGCCCGCAATACCCGTGGCGCCCCGTCTGGGAGCTGTTTGCTGAATTGGGAGTACCGGCGGTAGTCGGCATCGACGCGCACCATCCCTGCGACGTCTGGGCCAACGCCGATGACGCCATCAAGTTCGCCCACGAACTCGGCTTCCCCCTCCTGAACCGGCAAATCGCAGCAAAACTCCACACCAAGTCCCTACTTTTGTAAACTTGACTATTCAAAAATATGGTATATATTGCAACATTAAGCAACAAAAGTAAGGACAAAAGCGATGATGATCAACAGAACAGCATTGTCGGAGTTCCTGCGAATCGTTGACAGCGGGAAGATCGCCATCTTGGTCGGAGCCCGCCAAGTCGGTAAAACAACGCTGGTATCCGAAGCTTTGAAGAACCGAAAAATGGTAATGCTGAATTTCGATGTTCCCTATGATGTCGCCCGATTCAAGGCTGCCTCGGTTCTGCCTCCGGTTGACGGCATGAAGTCATTGGATTCCCCCGAAGTACTGGTGATCGACGAGGCGCAACGGGAACCGGAAACCGCCCGGATCGTCAAGGGCTGGTATGATTCGAAATTGCCGGTGAAACTCGTTCTGCTCGGCTCCTCCAGTTTGAATCTGCTTTCCCAAGCCTCGGAAAGCCTGACCGGGCGTAATCGCAAAATCCAGATGCCGCCGTTGACAATGTTGGAATCCCTACAAGCGGAAAGCTGGTATCGGCCTGAGTATACTTTGCCGGTCGTCGAAGAACATTTTGCTCCACAGTTCCGGGTATTTCTACTGAAATCCATGGTATTCGGAAGTTATCCGGAAGTAGTCATTTCCGATGACAAAATCGGTCTGCTCCGGGAGCTGTCCGGAGATTATCTGTGGAAAGATATTCTACAGGCCGGACTGGTAAAAACGCCGGATCTGCTCCGGCAGCTATTGACCTTGCTGGCTCACCAAGCCGGTTCCGAAGTATCTACCAACGAACTGGCACAACAGTTGGGCATGGCGAGAACCACGATTGATCGATACCTGGACCTCTTGGAGGAAACCTTCGTCATTTTTCGTCTCCCGGCATACAGCACGAATCCCCGTAAAGAAATCGTGAAAAACAAGAAAATTTTCTTTTGGGACACCGGCATCCGCAATGCGATTCTCAACGCCTTCGACCTCAACGAAAACCGTCCGGATATCGGCAGTCTCTTCGAAAATTATCTGATCACGGAAATCGCCAAGCGGAATCTGCTTTCCACAAATCCCACTGAACTCTATTTCTGGCGCAACAAGGACAAAGCGGAAGTCGATCTCCTGGTCAAGCAGGGCGAGCAACTTCAGCCCTATGAAATGAAATGGGGGAAAAAGCGAGGCCACAGCATGGCGTTTCAGAATGCATACGGTATTCCACTGAAGACCATTACCTCAACCAAGCCCACCGAGTGGCCGGACTTTGCCTGATTACTTCTTTTTCGGATAGGCGTCAAGGATGCGGCGGATTTCCTGGGCGATGACCGCCAGCCGGTGAGGCTTCGGCAAAAAGCCGCGGGCACCTTCAAGCAACAGGTCTTTGACTTCGTCGTCCGATACGTAACCGCTGGAAAGCAGAATGTTGGCATCCGGGTCAAGCGCTTTGATCTTGTAAAAAGTCTGGTGTCCGCCCTGGCGGGGCATAATCATGTCAAGGAGCACAAGATCGATCTGAGACGGATTGTTCTGATAGATTTCCACCGCATCGATACCGTTCTCGGCCAACAGCACCGAATACCCCAGTTCCTGGAGTGCTTCAATCAGAAAATCCCAGATGGTCTCCTGGTCGTCGACAATCAGGATTGTTTCGCTGCCGCCGGGCATTTCATTGTTTTGCTCTGACATATTGACACTTCCTCATAATTAACTACATCATAAAATAACCATAATAACGGTAAAATCAATCACCAAGCGCTTATTTTTCGTATGTTTTTGAAATATCGGGTTTTCAATCTGCTGAAATCAGGCTATATTATAGGAATAATTATGTTTTCAAAGTCAACAGTCTGAAGGGAAATGTCAAGGTGAAAGAAATAAAAGTTGGAATTATCGGGTTTGGTACGGTCGGAGCCGGAGTGGCTGCGATATTGTTGGAACATGGCGAAATGATCGCCGCCCGTACCGGCGTCAAACCGGTATTGGCCGGCGTGGCCGATATTGACATAACTACCGATCGCGGCGTCAATGTGCCGAAAAATCTGTTGACTACCGATGCGACGGCTATGATCAGCCAGGTGGACGTCGTAGTCGAACTGGTCGGCGGCACCACTATCGCCAAAACCTTTATCATGGAAGCGCTTAAGCAGGGCAAATCGGTGGTTACCGCCAACAAGGCGCTGCTCGCCAAATACGGCGAAGAGCTCTTTGCCGAAGCCGAAAAATCCGGCGCCGACATCTATTATGAAGCCAGCGTCGCCGGCGGTATTCCGGTCATCAAGGCCCTCCGCGAAGGCCTGGCCGCCAACCGGATCAGAAAAATTTACGGAATCATGAACGGAACCTGTAACTACATCCTGACCCGGATGGAGCGCGAAGGTCTTGATTTCGAGCCGATTCTCAAGGACGCTCAGAAACTGGGCTACGCCGAAGCCGAGCCTTCTCTCGACATCGACGGTTTCGATACCGCCCACAAAACCGCCATCCTGGCCTCTTTGGCCTACGGCAAGTGGTTCGGTCCGGAATCCATATATATTGAAGGGATCAGGAATATCTCCCTGACTGATCTGCGTTATGCCGACGAACTCGGTTACCGGATCAAACTCCTCGGGATCATTAAACAGAACAGCAACAACGATATCGAAATCCGAATCCATCCGACCCTGATTTCAAAAAATGCGCTGCTGGCCGATGTTTCTGAAGTTTTCAACGCCGTGATGATCAACGGCGACTATGTCGGCAATACCATGTTCTACGGGCGCGGCGCCGGGCGCGAAGCCACCGCCAGCGCCGTGGTCGCCGACCTCATCGATTGCGCCCGCAACATCGTTTGCGGTTGCCGCGGCCGGGTACCGGCGTTTCTGCCCGGCAAACTTTTCAACGAAATTCTGCCGATGGCTCAAACCGAAAACCGCTATTATCTGCGGATTCAAGTCAAGGACGTGCCCGGCGTGATTGCCAAAATGTCGGCCATCCTGGGCGACCGCCAGATCAGTATTTCCAGTTTCATCCAGAAGGAGGGACAGTCCGAGGATAACGTCTCATTGATGATCCTCACCCACTTGACAAAAGAGGAGCTGATCAAGAGCGCCATTGTCGAAATCGAAAAACTGGCGGAAGTCTGTGACCAAGTAAAACTTTTCAGAATCGAGGATATTTCTTAAAAAATGAGTTTGAGCAACCATACTGTTGAAAAAATCGGCGGAACGTCGATGAGCATGTTCGGCGATATTATGCGGAATGTCATTATCGGCAACCGCAAGCCGGAAGAATATTATAACCGTATTTTCGTGGTGTCGGCCTACGGTGGCATCACCAACTTGCTGTTGGAAGACAAAAAAACCGGACAGCCGGGGATTTACGGCAAATTCTCCGACAACGAAGACTGGATCAGTGTCCTGGAAGCAACCCGCAAGAAAATGATCGAGTTGAACCGTACTTTCGAATCACTCGGCCTCGACCAGGCCGAAGCCGATGCTTTTGTCAATGAGCGTCTCGACGGGATTAAATCCTGCTTGGAAGACTTGCAGACCCTGCAGACTTTCGGACATTTTCAGCCGAAAGATTACCTGCCGGCCACCCGCGAATTCCTGAGTGCCGTCGGCGAAGCCCACAGCGCTTTCAACTCGGTGAAAATTCTTCGCCATCATGGCGTCAATGCCGAGTTTGTCGACCTTTCCGGCTGGCGCGAAACCATTGTCGGTTCCATTGAAGACAACATCAAGCGCAACCTCAGCATTCTCGATTTTTCGAAGTGCATGCCGATTGTAACCGGTTACGCCAAGTGCGCCGAGGGGATCATGAACCGCTTTGACCGCGGCTACAGCGAAATTACTTTCAGCAAGATCGCGGTGGTGACCAATGCGCGTGAAGGGATCATTCACAAAGAGTTCCACCTGAGCACCGGCGACCCGAAATTGATGGGCATCGACAAAGTCAGAACGATCGGCAACACCAATTTCGATATCGCCGACCAGTTGGCGGACATGGCTATGGAAGCCATTCATCCGAAGGCTTCCAAAGAAATGGAACTCCGCAATATCAAAATCCGGGTCAAGAATGCGTTCGATCCCGATCATCCGGGCACGCTGATCAGCAAGGATTACGTCTCCCCGACCCCTCGGGTGGATATGATTTGCGGGCGTAACGACGTCCTGGCGATTGAAGTTTTCGACCCCGAAATGGTCGGCCAGAGCGGTTACGACTACCGGTTGCTGCAGAGCTTCGAGGAATTCAAGCTCAGCTACATCGCCAAAAATACCAATGCCAATACCATTACTCATTACGTAGCCCAGAAAAACAAAAAAATACCGGCCTTGCTGGAAGATCTGAGATCACGTTTTCCGGGCGCGGAAATCAATACCCGGGAAGTGGCGATCGTGGCGGTAATCGGTTCAAATATGAAGATTCCGGGCTTCCTGTCGCGCGCGGCCGGAGCCTTGGCGGCCAATCATATCAACGTGTTGGCGCTTGACCAGTGCATCCGTCAGGTCAATATGCAGTTCATGATTGAACGCGAACATTTCCAGACGGCCCAGATTGCGCTGCATCGGGAATTCGTGGAAAAAGAAACCCATTAACAATTGCAATGAGGTCTTATGAATAAATTTTTCTGGCTATTCGGCGTTTTGACGCTCGCTCTCCTGCCCGGCGGATGCAGATCCCCGGAGAAATATCAGGAGATGGCGGTCCAACGCGCCCGTGAATATCTGTTGAAAAAGGCTCATGACCTCACGACTCTCCAACGGGAATACGTCAAATTCAACAAGCCCTGGATCATGTCGGAACAGATGCTGGGGCCAATGACGGAAGATGCCGGCGGATTCTCGCCGGAGCAGACCCCTATTCATTTTTGTATATCATGGGTAATTCCCGGCAAAGAAGAAGTGTACATGGTCTATGGAGTCAGTACTCCTTCCATGGCCATGTGGTTCCCGGAGAGACTGATTATCAAAAATTTTGTCAAGCCCGACAAAATCACCGACTCCGCAGTAAAAGCCGGCAGGACTTACGGTTTCAATACCTTGCAGATGATGACCCTGGATAATTTGAACCGGATGCGTTTTACCCCGCCGGAAATCGTCAGGACCGATTTTGGCCTGAGTCTGGATGCCGGAGACCGGGGCATCCCCAAAAAAGAAGCGGAAGCTTTGCTTAAACTCACCCAGAACTCATTGGTTTGGAACAGTGTCGACAATACCGAAAAGATCGTGGTTATCGGCTTGGGCCAACCGGACTTGGCCAACTGGAAACCGTACGGCAGCATGGTAGTGAAAAATGATGTCTATGAAAAGCATCTCTTTGTCGAAGCCGCCACCGGACAACCCGAAGTTGAAGAACAAGCCGTTCCGAAAGAAGTGAAGAAACCGGAGCCGCCCAAAACTCCGGTGGAGAAAATGCTCGACGAACTGGATATGGAAAAAGAAGCAGAGGATGAGTGACCATGAAAAGCATGACCGGGTTCGGACGCAGTGCGGCCACTTCCTCCGACGGACAAATCACCTTTGCCGTTGAAATTTCCTCCATCAATCGTAAACAACTGGAAATCAGAATCAACCTCCCCCGCGAATTATCCATTTGCGAGCCGATGGTCCGTTCGCTGGTGGCAGCCAAAACCAGCCGCGGCAGCTTGACGGTAAGAGTTACTCTGGACGGAGAAAACAGCTCCCTGAGCATACCGCGCCTGAATCGCGCCGCCTTGAAAAGCCTGCTGGCGCAATGCCATGAATTTCAACAGGAAAGCGGAATCGGCGGCACTCTGGAATTGTCCGACCTGATCGCCATTCCCGGGGTCGTCGAGTCTTCGGCCCTGGATACCGATCAGCCGTGGCTGGAAGAACTGCTGCAGTGCGCGGTGGGAGAAGCCATAGACAATTTGCTGGCCATGCGGGAGACCGAAGGCCAGGCCATCCGCGGTGACTTTCAGGCACGGCTGAGGCTGCTTGAAGACTTACTCAATCAGATTGAACCGCTGGCGGCGGAACTGCCCGAAGCCATGCGGCTGAAAATGCTCGAAAGACTGCGCAATGCCGGTCTCGAGGTCGATTGCGACGACGAAAGACTGATCAAAGAACTAGTCATTTTCAGCGATAAATATGATGTAGCCGAAGAAATCATCCGGCTCCGCAGCCATTTCGTCCAATTCAGAAAGTTCATCGACTGCGATCAGACCCAGGTCGGGCGCAGTATGGATTTCCTGGTTCAGGAAGTATACCGCGAAATCAACACTTTGGGCAACAAAGCCGGCGGCAGTCAGGTTTCTCCGCTGGTCGTCGCCTTTAAAAGCGAACTTGAGCGCATCCGCGAACAGGTCCAGAATATTGAATAACAGGAGCATCCGCTATGAATGATAATAAATCCAATCATCCCATCCCGCGTCTGTCCGGAAAAAAGCTCAGTATGCTGGTCGAGCGGATTTGCGATACTTATGAGGATCAACTCGGCGTCAACAGCGCCGAAGGCGATAATTTGCCGCGTTACCATGAAATTCAGGAACTGGTCCAGAAGCTTTATGAACTGATTTTCCCCGGATTCTCATCCAGCGAAAGTTATTCGCTGGCGGCCATGCCTTATCATACCGGCCACCTGCTGACTGAACTTTACCGGATTTTGCTTGATATGACCATCCGGGCCTGCAAGTTCGATTGCGGCAACTCGAACAATGAAAATTGCAATGTCGTCGAGCGCAGCGAACAGGCTGTGCTCAGCTTGCTGGAAAGCATTCCCGAGCTCCGCCGCCAGATGAAATACGATATCGAAGCGGCCTACGCCGGTGACCCGGCGGCCAGCTCGCTCAATGAAATCATCCTGAGTTACCCGGGCCTGCGGGCGATTACCATTCAGCGTTTCGCCCACCTGCTCTATCACGCGGAAGTTCCGCTGATCCCCCGGATGCTGACCGAACACGTTCACAGCATGACCGGCATCGACATTCATCCCGGCGCCCATCTTGGCAAAGGGTGCTTCATCGACCACGGTACCGGAGTCGTCATCGGCGAAACCTGCCATATCGGCGACAACGTCAAAATTTATCAAGGGGTGACTCTGGGAGCCCTGAGCTTCCCCAAAGACGCCTGCGGCATGATCATCAAAGGCAACAAACGCCATCCCACAATCGAGGATAACGTTACCATTTATGCCGGAGCCAGCGTCCTCGGCGATATTGTGATCGGACACGATTCGATTATCGGCGGTAACGTCTGGCTGACCGAAAGCCTGCCGGCCAACACCCGGATTGTCATTTCGCCCCCGGAACAGAAAATTCGCACCAAGAGCAATTGACCATGAGCGCCCATATCCCGGAACAGCTTCAGGATATCCGCGCCGCGGTCGACGCTGCCGCGGTCGCGGCCGGGCGTGATCCGGCCACGGTCAAGCTGATTGCCGTCAGCAAGACTTTTCCGGCGGCCGATATCTTGGCGGCTTATCAATCCGGCCAGCGCGCTTTCGGCGAAAACAAAATTCAGGAACTCGAACAGAAAGTCGCGCAGTTGCCCGGAGATATCGAATGGCATTTTATCGGCCACCTCCAGAGCAACAAAACCGCCAAAGCGCTGGAATCCGCCTCCTGGATTCACTCGGTCGATTCCCTGAAACTGCTGCAGCGCCTGGAACGCCAGGCCGGAGAACTGGGGAAATCCCCCAACCTCCTGGTTGAAGTCAATATTTCCGGCGAAGCCAGTAAAACCGGTTCCGGCGTTGCCGAAGCCGAAGCGATTGTCCAGACCGGAGCGGCCTGTTCGCATATTAAAATAAAGGGCCTGATGACCATGCCGCCGTTCGACGCGAACGAAGCGGAGCTGCAGCGGATCTTTTCCACTCTGCGCCAATTGCGCGACAAATGGCAGGCAAAATATAATTTGGAAATGCCGGAACTTTCCATGGGTATGAGCGGTGATTTCGCGATTGCCGTCGCCGAGGGAGCGACCATGGTACGGATCGGTACTGCTATTTTTGGAAGGAGAAGCTATGTTCAATAACCGCAAACTGAAAGTTCTGGTTTTCGGCGCCGGCGGAATCGGCGCTTATTTCGGTGGCCGTCTGGCCCAGAGCGGCAAGGCCGAGGTCTCGGTAATCTGCCGTTCCGACTATACGAGCGTCATGGATCACGGTTATCGGATCAAAAGTATCGCCGGTGATTTTGATTTCATGCCCGCAGGCGTTTACCGCAGTGCCGAAGAGTGCAAAGATGAAGTCGACCTGATTGTCGTTGCCACCAAAGTCCTGCCCGGTATCGATACCCCTGCCCAGATCCGTCCCGCCGTCCGCCCGAATACCGCCATCCTGTTGATTCAGAACGGACTCGGCATGGAAGAAGAAATGGCGCAAGCCTACCCGGACAATCTGTTGATGGGGGCTATCGCCTACATCGGGGTATTCCGCGAAGGCGACGGCAAGATCGTACACAAGGGCGGCGGTCAACTGGCGATCGGAACCTATCCGACCACGGATTCGCCGCTGCTCGATTGGCTGGTCTACACCTGGAATTCCACGAATGTCCAGACCCGGAAAAGCGAAGACATCATCCGCGACCGCTGGAGCAAACTGATTTGGAACGCCCCCTACAACCCGGTTTCAATCCTGGCCGGCGGCATCGACACCGGCATTATTTCGAACGATCCGCTGCTGGACAATCTCTGCGCGGACATCATGCGCGAAGTCTGCGCCGTGGCCAAAGCCTGCGGCAAAGAACTCCCGGAAGACGTGGTCCAGAAGAATCTCGACTATACCCACAACTTCCCGCCCTACAAAACCAGTATGCTGTTGGACTACGAAAACCGCCGTCCCCTGGAAGTGGAAGCCATTCTGGGCACAATCGTAAAGAGCGCGGCCAAACATAACGTCGCCATCCCCAGACTGGAAACCCTCTATATCCTCCTGAACTCAGTCAATAAGTACCACCGATGAGTAAAAAATCAATGCAAATGGATATGCAATCGACATTGTCGGCGGAAAAGATCTTGGTGATTTTATCTCATTGACTGATATTGCGAAATATAAGACACAGGAAAATCCCGGCTATGCTATTCAGAATTGGATGCGTAGCCGCAGTACAGTGCGATTCTTAGCTCTTTGGGAGCAATAATAATCCCGATTTCAATTGCCTCGAATTCGAGGCAATTGAAAAAGAAGCCGGCTTAAACAGCTTCGTCTTGACCCCAAATCGTTTATTTAAAAACTGGCGTCTTCCTGGATCATGTCGCGGTAGGCTTCGAATACCGAGCCTTTTTTCAGGAAGCCCAGGAATTCGCGGTTGGCTCCGCAAACCGGCAGTTCACGGACGTTGAACAGGTCAAATGAGGCCATGGCGCGGGATAAGTCGTCGTCCGGCGACAAAATCCCGATCGGTTCGTCCATCAGGTCGAAAACCAACAGGTAATTGCACACTTCCGGGTTCAGCATCGCCGCCATGATTTTGTCTTTGTAGACCAGGCCGATCAGTTTACCGCTTTCGTCGAGAACCGGAAAGGTCTCGTCCTGGCAATAATCCAGCAGGGCGGTCACTTTTTGGAAATTATCATTCTGTTTCAAGGCTTCAAATTTTTTGTCGATATGCAGCCGGACGGCCTCGCGGCGCAGGATCGACTGCTCACGGTTATCCGAAAGCAGATTATTCTCCACCAACGCCTTGCGATAGATCGAATTGGCTTCGAAGCGGTTGGCGATGAAATAAGCCACCGAGGAAACAATCATCAGCGGAACCAGCAGAATGTATCCCCCGGTAACCTCCGCAATCAGGAAGATCCCGGTCAGCGGCGCGCGCATCACCGCAGTGAACACTCCGCACATTCCCACCGCCACGAAATTGTATTCTTGAAGCGCAATCAGCCCGGTCAGGTTGACCAACCGGGCAAAGGCGAAACCGGTAAAGGCCCCGATAAACATCGACGGCGCGAAAATCCCGCCGTCGCCCCCGGAGTCGACCGTCAGCGACGCCGCCACCACTTTCAGGAAAATCGCCGCCAGCATGATCATCACGATGATCGCCGTATCGGACGGTATCCAGCCCAACAGCGGCGAGGAGTCCACGATCGAAGAAAGATTGTTATGAAAAAGTTGGCCGATGAACAGATACCCCTGCCCGCGCAACGGCGGAAAAACCAGCAGCAGCAAACAAAGCAGACTCCCGCCGGCAAAAAGGCGATGCCACGGGTTGCGGTACTTGCTTTTCAACTGATCCCCAATATAATACGCGGTCCGGATCACATAAACCCCGACCAGGGCGCAGACAATTCCCAACAGGAAATAACACGGAACTGCATCAAAATTCCACGGCGCATTGATCGCCGGAAAAATATTGTGGGACCCGATCAGCCAGCGGGAAATCACCGCCGCCACCGCCGATGACATCATCATCGGCACCAGCATCGACACGCTGAACTCCGGCAGCATCACCTCCGCCGCGAACAGCACCCCGGCAATCGGGCTGCCGAAGATCGCGGAGATAGCTCCGGCGGTGCCGCATCCTAATAAGAGACTGCGTTTTTTGCGGTCGATTTTCAGCAGCACCCCGATATTGGAACCGATGGCCGAGCCCATCAATACGCTCGGGGCCTCCAACCCGGCCGAACCGCCGAAGCCGACCGAACAGGCGCTGGACAGGGCATGGGAATAAGTTTCGTTCAACGGAATGTTGGTCTTTTTACGGCTGAGTGCCAGGATCAACGGGCTGAGACTTTTGGCATAGCGCGCCCCGCCCAGGAAGCGCTGGACGAGAAAGGACGCGGTCAACCCGATCATCGGCAACACCAGCAGAACCGCCAGCCACCAGTATTCATGCAGTTTGCGCGGCGCCAGACTCAGCCAAAGCGACAATTGCTCCAATTTGGCCACCATGGTGTGCAACACGACCGCCGCCAGCGCGGTCAAAACTCCGATCACCCCGGCTGTGAGTAGCAGAAAACTCTTTTCTCCCCAGCGCGAATACCAGAAGGTCACCGCCCGCAAAATAACGCGCCGGTGAATCCTGACCAATAACTTTCTCATTAATCCTCAACCTGTAATGCAAAATACTCAGAATTAATATACCCTGATTCCGGATGTTTATCAATCTACTAAGACAATTATCGCATAACTTTTTTCATTCCGGGCTTTATTTATGGTGAATCAGGGGTTAAATTATGAGCAAGTATTATTCAACAAATTAAATTGGAGCAAAGGATGAATTACCGGATCGAAATATCTCCCCTCCCCCGCTGGCGCGACGCCCGCGGCGAAGGTGTAAAAAAGCAAATCGCCGATTTTTTCAAACTCAATGTCGACGCGGTCCGCACTCGTGACGTCTATACCGTCAGTGCCGACATCACCGACGCCGAAGCCGCCCGGGTGGCACAAGAGCTCGCCAATCCGATTCTTCATAACGGATTCGTCGGCGAAACTCCGGTCCGCGACTGTGATTGGCTGATCTCCGTCGGCTTCCGCCCCGGCGTCACCGACAACGTCGGCCGTACTGCCCACGAAGCCATCGGCGACATCATCGGCCGCAAACTCCGCAGCGATGAATACGTCTGCAGTTCCGTCGAATACATGATCAACTCCAATCTTCCCAAGGACAAAATCGAGCTCATCGCCGGCAAGTTGCTGGCCAACGAACTCATCGAAACCGTCCGTATATTCAACGGCAAGGAATTGGCCGGCGGCATTCCGCTGTATCTGCCGATCATCAACTCCGACCATCAGGGAACCGCTCGCGAATACAATCTGGAAGTCAGCGACGACGCGTTGATGGAAATCAGCCGCAAGGGCATCCTCGCCCTCAGCCTGGACGAAATGAAATCCATTCAAAACTATTTCCGCAATGCCAAAGGCCGCGAAGAAGCCGGTTTGACCGCCAACCCCACCGACGTGGAACTGGAAGTCCTGGCCCAGACCTGGTCCGAGCACTGCAAGCACAAAATTTTCGCCGCCGAAATCGAGTACGACGACGGCTCCGGCAACATTCAGAAGATCGTCTCCTGCTACAAGACTTTCGTCAAAAAGAGCACTTTCGAAATCGGCGAAAAAATCGACTGGCTGGTTTCCGTGTTCCATGACAACGCCGGGGTGATCAAGTTCAATGACAAGCTCAACCTGGTTTACAAGGTCGAAACCCACAACAGCCCCTCCGCTCTTGACCCCTACGGCGGCGCCATGACCGGGATCGTCGGCGTCAACCGCGACCCCATGGGTACCGGCCAGGGAGCAGAGCTGCTGATCAACGTCTGGGGCTATTGCCTCGGTTCGCCGTTCACCGCCGAACAAGATGTTCCGGAAGGGTTGTTGCATCCACGCCGCCTCCGCGACGGCATCCACAAGGGCGTCATCGACGGCGGCAACCAGAGCGGGATTCCTTACGGCCTCGGCTGGGAATATTTCGATGACCGCTACATCGGCAAACCGCTGGTTTACTGCGGTACCGTCGGCACCTTGCCGGTGAAAATCGGCAACATCAAGGGCGAAGACAAGTCGATCGAGCCCGGCGACCTGATCGTTATGGGCGGCGGCCGCATCGGCAAAGACGGCATCCACGGCGCGACCTTCTCCAGCGAAGAGTTGCATCAGGACAGCCCGACTCAAGCAGTTCAGATCGGCGACCCGATCACCCAGAAGAAAATGAGCGACTTCATTTACGAAGCCCGTGAACGCGGCCTCTACCGCTTCATTACCGACAACGGCGCGGGCGGTCTTTCCAGCAGCATCGGCGAAATGTCCGATCTGTGCAACGGCTGCAAAATGGACCTGAAGAAAGCCCCGTTGAAATACTCCGGCCTCGATCCGTGGGAAATCCTCGTTTCCGAAGCCCAGGAGCGCATGAGCTTTGCCGTTCCGCCGGAAAACATCGAAGAATTCAAGAAACTGGCCGCCGCGCGCAACGTCGAAGTCACTGTCATGGGTGAATTCACCAAAACCGGCAAATTCCACATGACCTGGGGCGACAAAACCGTAGCCTACCTCGATATTGAATTCATGCATGACGGTCTCCCGACCATGCAGCTGAAAGCCAAATGGCAGCCCCCGGTTCACGCCGAGCCCGAATTCAAAAACCGCTCAGCAGCCGCCGACATCAAGGCCATGGCCGCGCGCTTGAATATTTGCTCCGATGAATACAAAGCCCGCCAGTATGACCACGAAGTCAAAGGCCAGAGCGTCATCAAGCCGTTTATCGGCCGCGAACGCGACGTCGTCAGCGACGCCACCATCACCATGATCGAACCCCTGAGCACCGAAGGGGTGATCCTCTCCGGCGGCATTCAGCCGCGCTACAGCGATATCGATACCTATCACATGGTGGCTTCGATCATCGACCTGGCCATCCGCCGGATCATCGCGGTGGGCGGCGAACTCGGACACATCGCCGGTCTGGACAACTTCTGCTGGCCGGACCCGGTCCAGAGCGCCAAGACTCCCGACGGTGAATACAAGCTGGCCCAGCTCGTCCGGGCCAATCAGGCATTGTATGATTATACCAAAGCCTTCCTGGTGCCGTGTATTTCCGGCAAGGACAGCATGAAAAATGACAGCTCGCGCGGCGGCAAAAAGATTTCGATCCCGCCGACGCTTCTTTTCAGCGCCATCGCCAAGATGAACGACATCCGCAAAGCGGTAACCCTGGACGCCAAATTCGCCGGCGACCTGGTTTATGTGATCGGCAACACTTCCGCCGAACTCGGCGGCAGCGAATATTTCGCCATGCTGGACGCCACCGGCAATCAAGTGCCGAAAGTGGATGCGGACTACGCCCAGAAGATCTACCGTGCGGTTTCCGCCGTCACCGGCGCCGAACTGGCGCATTCGCTCCATACCCCGGCGCTCGGCGGCTTGGCCGTCGGCTTCGCCAAAGTCGCCCTGGGCGGCCGCCTCGGCTTGGAAATCGACCTCAACAAAATCCCGAAGACCGGCGAACTCTCGGAACTCGAAGCATTGTTCTCCGAGTCCAACAGCCGTTTCATCATGACGGTCGCGCCGAAAGACGCGGAAAAGGTCGAAAAACTGCTGGCCGGCATCCCCTTCGCCCAAGTCGGCAAAGTCACCGCCGAACAGGAGTTGAAGATCAATTCCATCAAAGTAGCGCTGGCCGACCTGGTCAACGGCTACAAAGGCACCCTGGCGGGTATCTAATACCCATCCCAAAAAATCAGCGGCACAATGGAAAAATCCATGTGCCGCTTTTTGTATCTAAACTCTAAACTCTAAACTCTAAACTCTAAACTCTTTCCTCAGCGGGAGGCGATGTCGAGGCAGATTTCGGCGGCGCGGTGGGAGGCGCCTTCGGTGCCGCCGGTGATCATGGCGGCGACTTTCGTCATTTCCTGCTCCACTTCCTGACGGCGTTCGCCTCCGGGAAGGACTTTTTCCAAGGCCGGAACCAGATTGGCCGGAACTACTTTGTATTGGAAAAATTCGTTGAAGACTTCTTTGTCGGCAATGACATTGACCATGGTGAAGAATCCACGGTACAGGTCGACCAAGGCCCAAGCCATCAGCGCCGTCCAGAAGCTCGTTTTGTAAATCACCACCAGCGGCAGGGAATTGACCGCGCACTCCACGGTCACCGTCCCCGAAGCCGCCAGGCCGGTCCCGGCCCGCTGCTGCCAGTACGGCGTATCGCCGGTGGTAATCTCGAGCGGCGGCGTATCGGGATTGGAACTGCGGAACTGATTATAAATCCCGCTGCATAAATCAAATATTTTGGCACGCGGAGTGGAAAGGACAAATTTCAACTCGGGGTGTTTCCGGTACAACTCTTTGGCTGCGTCCAACATCGGAGCCAGAAGCCGTTTGATCTCAGAGCTCCGGCTGCCGGGGAGCAGCAATACGGTTTTCGGATCCCGCTCGATCGCTTGGTCACGCCGCTGACGGACAATCTCGACCAGCGGATGCCCGACGAATTCGACATCCAGGCCGGTACCGGCATAAACTTCGGGTTCGAACGGGAAAATCACCATCATCTTGGTACAATAACGTGCCAGTTGCGGAATGCGCCCCTTGCGCCAGCTCCAGACTTGCGGGCTGATGTACCAGATGATTTTATGTCCGCGGCGGCTCAGCCGCTTGGCCATTTGAAGATTGAACTCGGCGTAATCGATCAGGATAATCGCGTCGGGTTTGTCTTCTTCGGCTTTTTTCAGGATGAACCTCATGATCTTGAGTATCTTGAAAATGATCTTCAGGACCTCGACCACACCGACTACGCCAAGCTCGGTGGAATCGACCATGATGTCCATGCCGGTTTCCGCCATGCGTGGACCGCCCATAGCGGTTACCTTGAGCTTCTCGCCACGTTTGGCGGCTTCGGCTTGCAGCTCATGATAGAGCATGGCCCCATAAATATCACCCGAGGTTTCCCCCGCGATTATCCAGATGTTACGTTGCTTATCCATCAATGATGTGAGAAAATCCTCTCTGAAGCATGATAAAGGGCGACTCCGAGTTCATTGGCGCGCTTGATGACTTCGGCGTCCTTGAGCGAACCGGAAGGCGCGATGATCGCGGTAACCCCGGCGGCGGCGGCGGTTTCCACACCGTCGGCAAAGGGGAAAAATCCGTCGCTGGCCATTACCGCGCCGTCCAGTGTGGAAGCGCCGAGGTATTTGGCGTTGAACTTGGCGATAGCCTGTTCGATAGCGCCGACGCGGTCCTGTTCGCCGGTACCGACCGACAGAGTCTGGCCGTTTTTGGCGATGACCACGCCGTTGGAACGGACGTTGATATTGACGTACCAAGCGAAAAGCAGGTCTTCCAACTGAGCGGCTGAAGCCGCAACCGTGGATTCAACCCGGCCGCAGGCTTTGTTTTCGCCGACGGCGGGCTTCAGATCGGCCACCGACCGGATATTGGTCAGCAACGGCTCGGCCATTACCAGCGAACCATCCGCCAGTACCTTGATGGTCCGGGGGGCTTTTTCGCCGACGAACTTAGGCAACAGCGCCAGATCGCCGCATTGCAGAACCCGGATATGACGATTCAGCTTGTAAGTTTCCTGGTCGTTAAAAATAGCCATGGCTTCCTCGGTAACGGCGGGAGCGACCACACATTCGTTGAAAGTCGCCATGATTTCCCGGGCGGTGGCGGCGTCGATTTCAACGTTGAAAGCGATAGCGCTGCCGAAGGCGGCGCGGGCGTCGCAGTCGCGCGCTTTGATATAGACTTCCGCCAGAGATTCACCGGGACGGGCCACGGCCGCGCCGCTGGGATTCACGTGCTTCATCACCGCGCAGGCCGGGGTCTGAAAGAATTTGACGATATTCAAAGCGTAGGAAATATCTTCCAAATTGGTTTGCGACAGACCGCTTTTGCCGTCCTTGAGCACCTTCATGTCGCCGATGGGCGAAATCTGCCCGGCCGGTTTGTAATAAGCCGCCGGCTGATGCGGATTGGTGCCGTAACGGAGATCCGTCACCTTGACGAATTCCTGACCGTTGATGATGGTCGTTTCCGGGTAATCGCCGACATTTTTCGACAAATAAGTATTGCGGTTGAGTTCCTGCGCCATATTCAATTATTCCTCTTGATTAATAATATAATGTCACGCGCATAAAATAGCCCGTTTTTCCGGTTTTCGCAACCCCGGTTCAGGAAAATTGCCGATTTTCGGCGTCCTGGCGGCAATCATCCAGAATGCGCATCAACTCTATGGTTTCCTCGGGAGCAACCAGCGGAGCCTGGTCCAGTGCGAAAAAATCATAGCAAAGCCGATAATATTTTTCCGGATCGTCGGCAAGCGGAACTACAGTCTCCTCCTGCCATGGAATTTTTTCTCCCGGATATTGACGGTTAGCCGCCGCCAGCGTGCGGTCGGCATCGATTTCCGGCAGAGCGTCCGGCAGAAAATAACGCATCCGCCACTCCCCATGTTCCGTTCGGACGGCGGTACCGCGGCTGCCGCAAATGCGCCAACCCGACAGGCCGAGCGCCACCGCCTGATTGATACTCAGGTCCAGCAGGACATTCCGGCGGGTGGTAATCACAGCTTTGACGACATCGTCGGCGTCGCCGCGCGAGGAGATTCGACGCAGTTCACATTTCACGCGCGCCGCCCGGTCGTTCAGCAGGTATAAGAGTTGGTCGATATAGTGCGAACCGTAATTCAGCAGCATACCGCCGCCATTGCCGACAAAGGCTTGCCAGTCGTTGCGGCGGGCAAAATTACTGATATGGCGTTCAATCAGGTAGACATCACCCAATTTGCCGCTTTCCATGATCAGGCGCGCGGTACAGCTCTCGCTGTTGATCCGGTGAGGCTGATAAGTCATCAGTTTTCGACGGTACTTTTGCGCGGCGCAATACATGTCCGCCGCTTCCCAACCGTTCAACGCCAGCGGTTTGTCGCAAAACACATGACTGCCGTGCCGCAATGCCTCAACCGCCTGTGCGGCATGAAAAATCGTCGGCGAAGCGATCACCACCAGGTCCGGATTTACACTTTCCAACATCTGAGACATATCGGTAAAAAAGTTTTTCACGCCGAACACTTCTCCGGCTTCCCGCAGGCGCTCCTCGCTGGGATCGACTACCGCCGCCAGCTCAAAACCTTCCTGCCGGCAAATCTGCGGCAAATGAAAACTCCAGGCAATCCGTCCCAGCCCGACCACCCCGCAACGCAGTATCTTAGCCATATTCCCCTCGTATAAAATTGATGATTGGAGGTCAGTAAAACAGCATTTCCAACAACATAAACATTATACGGCATCCGGAAAAAATCAATATTACAATGAGGAAAGAGTAGAATATTTTGCCATAAATTCAGCGGTACTCCAAGCCGAAGGGAGCCTCCTTCTGGCCGGCGTTGACTCCGGTTCTCCATTGCTCCACAAGTGTGGTGCAATTGGGAAAGTTTTTAACATGCCCGTCGGCATATCCCAGATTGCCGACTTGATCTTTCGGATGGTTTCCCAACCACTTGGAATAAGTCGGCACAGTCTTATAGCCAACCTCAGCGCCTTCCAGAATTATGGAGGCCCCGGAAGGAGACTTGAGGATGGAAATTCTTTTTGGCGGAGTATCAAAGGTTCCCCCTCCAAACAGAGCGTTTACATTCGCATACGGGACTCCGTAACTGGTATAGTACTTGAATAGATTTCCGACAGTTTGTCTCTCCGCAAACTCCCGGTGATCCGGACAAATGAAAACGCTCTTGAGAATTTTTTCTTTGTCATAAAGAAACGGCGGCAGATACCCACATTCAGTAGAAATAATATAAGGCCAGGGATTCCCCGCAGACTCTCCCGCGAGCTTTAGTTCCCTGCCCGGAGGGAAGTACCCATTGTAATCATTGACATATTGGTTGATGGCCAGCAGAATCTGTTTTTCATTGGAAACACAGAAAGCGCTGCGGGCCTTCAGGCGGGCCTTATTCAACGCCGGCAGCAGCATAGCCGCGAGGATTGCGATGATCGCGATCACGACCAGGAGTTCAATGAGTGTAAAAATCCCCTCTTTTTTCATCATAAATCACCTCTCTGAGTTATAAGTGAAAATATCTTTGCCGTCGCGACGGACGGTAACTTTGCCGCCGCTCCAACTGATCTTGTCTTCGCAGTTCCGCCATTTGATGACCGCGCTGTTGCGGTCGCGGTTAATCTTTGGCATTTCCATGCCCGGTACGTGCATGTACAGCAACGTCGTAAAATCGGCGTCAACGCTGTTCATGGTGACTCGGGTCCGCGGCATTTCGATGTATCTCTGGCCGTAGAAACGCGTCTTGAATCCCAGTTTTTCCGCAGTGATCGCGACTGGAGTGGTTCCAAGTTGGCTGATCAGGAGCACCGGTTCTTTTTCGGCGGGCATGCTCTTGACGAAAGCGTCGCCGGTAACCACGGCGTCCGCGGTTTTCAGCTCAATGGAGCCTTCGGGCAATTGTTCCATCCAGCAGTGGAAAGCAGCATGGGCCTTTTCCGGGATGAAAGCGAATCCGCCGATTTCAAAGGAGGAAGCAGGTACTTCCAGGATGTGTTGGCCTTTGGTGAACTGATGAACCTGTTTGGGGCCTACAGCCCACTGGCGGCAGTAACCGCGGGCAGGAGCATATTCGGGGCGAAAATTGCATTTTTTGCCGTCGATAATGGTCTGGACGATATTGGCGCCGCCGGCTTTGCTGTAAATCCGGAGAAAATACTTGCCGTCTTCGGGGACTTCGAAAGTGAATTTCAACTGGCCTTTTTTGCCTGCCGTATAATTATAAACCGGCCACTGGCAGCGGGGCTGATAGACAAAGGAAGACGGATCGACCGTTTGCGCCCGGTAGTCGGAATCGCCGACATAAATTTGTTCATATTTGTGTTCTTTGCCGTCCACCCGGACATTGTCCCGAACCAGATAATACGGGGGCGCTCCGGGGGAATTGACCAGCAACAGCGTCCGGCGGCCATGCTGCAACGAAATGCCGGGACCGGGGATTGCGTAGTCCGGGTCGATATGTGTGCCGACCGCGGAAGTGGCAAACGCCGGAACCAGATCGGTGGAGATCGCAGCGGCGGCTTGATTCCGGACAATCGGAGAGAGTTCTTCGGCTTTGCGGTAATTCAACAGCCTGCCGGTATCGTCGATCAGGAGCTGAGAGTGATTTTCCGGTGCATCAACCGCCTGTCCGGGATCGGCCAACAACGCCCTGCCCCACGCGGCCAGGAAAATCGCACCGGCTTCGAAATGCGCATGTCCACCGGTAGTTGAGGTAAAAGTAGCCATGGCATCGTTGAATCCGTACCCGGTCCGGAGAACGGCATAGCCGGAGCCCTTGTAAAGAATCGAGGTCGGATACCCGGTAAATTCGGGGCGTTCGCCGGTGGAAGGATAAAACCAGAGTAACCCGGTGGGCGTTCTATCCGGCACGGAAGCCCGGGGAACCATATTCCACAGGCCGCGAATTTCAGCGTTATCCGGATAAATCGCCAACAGACCCGGCGGGAAAGTAACCTGTATCGGGTCGGCGTCCCCGATGTTGACCAGCATATTTCCGTAAGACAAAGCCGCCATCCACCGGGGGAATTTCGGCAGGTTGGTATCAAAGACTTCCGGATGGAGACGGTTAATTTTCAGGCTGTACAGAAACGGCGTCGCCATCCTGACCGGTGCGTTGAAATAGCTGAAACCTTCCTCACAGACACCGTCGCTATTGATCCAGCTGTTGAAGTTGATCACGGTCAACCGGGCAATCGTCTGAAGCCAGGACGATGAATACCCTTTTTCACCGGCCAACGCCAGCGCGGCGATACCGAACGAACCGATATCATGAGTCAGGAAATTGGAGTTGTGAAGATCATCCCGCTGGACATGGCGTTTCTGAATGTGCTCATAGAATTGGGCCGTCGATTTGCACAACAGAACATTCAACGCCACCAGTTCTTCCTTTTCAAACATCGGGTAAAGCCAGTCATAAGCACAGGCTATCGACGATTCAAAACTCATGCGGTTATGGTAACGCCGATATTGTTCGGAAGCGTCCAGGAAAAGCTTGGCCCCGGCCTTGCCGTACTTCTCCTCGCCGGTAATCTGATAGGCGAAAGCGAGCATGTAAGCGGCGCGGATCCACGGATTGTTATCGTACAAACCGATCTGCCCCTGGGTTTTGATTTTGTCGATCCCGTTGGCGTAAATGCTCTTGATCTGGGGAGATTCCGGATTGGCGAAGCGGTCGCATTCGATCAGGAAAGCTTTCCAGACATCCGCATACGGCGGACGAGCAAATTTTTCTTTCAGGGCCGGAATATCCTCTTTCAGGAAAAGCAGACGCGGCCGGGACAGCTCGCTTTTGGCGATATTGGCGGCTTTTACTTCCAACGGAGACGCCGCTATTTGAGCGGGAACCCAACACGGAAAATATTCGTTGGTGTCCTTGCTCCCGGTAATATTGACCATCTTGCCGTCCGCAACGTTCAACACCCAGATATTGGATTTACCGCTGCGGTTCGAAACCAAGGCAATCCGGTCGCACTCCGGATTCCAGGCGGGCATGCCATTCCAAGCCTTGCCGTCGGTCAGACGCTTGACGTTCTTTCCGTCCGCGTCGACCTGATAAACATCCGAACTTCCATCGGGATGCTGCAGGGCAAACGCGATTTTACCATTGCTTCCCCAGGCCGGTTCCCGGATGTCGCCATCCGGCATCGCCAGCAACTTCCTCTGGTTACCGCCGACGGTATCCATAGTCCACAGCTCAAAAACTCCCTTATTGCGGTTGGTGATGAATGCGATGGTTTTACCATCCGGCGACCAGGCGGGGCTGAGCTCGGCGCTGTCCGGCTTCCAGGTCAGGTTTCGCAAATTGCCGCCGTCATAATCCATCAGATAGATTTCAGCGTTGTTGTCCCGGTCCGTGCAAATCGCAATCTGCTTTCCGTCCGGCGAGATTTTCGGCAGATACCATTCCCGGGGATACGGGGTCAGATTGACCAGCCCGGAGCGGTCGAAATTCATAGTCGAAACCGTCCAGCCCAGGCGAAATACCAGTTTCTTCCCTATCGGCGAAATGTCGACATTGCGGATATGATGAAAGACTTTGTTCGCCACGCCGTACAACTCGTCGTCCGGCGTGGTGATACGCTGACGGTTCGAACCGTCGGCATTGATCGACTCCAACAGTTTTATATTGTCACCGATCTTATTTTGAGCCTCGGAAACAAAAACAATCTGCTCCCCGGCCCAGGCGGAAAACACCATCATCATCCATATCATCAATATCCGCATAATATTACCTTTCCAATTTTATTTCCAACACATAAGGAAAATCATATTTCATACTGTCGCACGGCCGCAGGCAACGCATGGCATCGACATGACACCCCTCGGCGGTCATCCGCCAATGCGTGGTTGCATCCAGCTCGGGCGGCGCATGTTCCAGAACGATTCCGTTCTGCCCCAGCAGTTCAATTGCTTTGATCTTTTCACCGCACAACGAGCGGATCAAAAATTCACGCCGCGTGCCGCGGTCATAAGACCGGTCGTCCACGATGAAAACATAAATCGTATCGCCGTTTTTCGAGCGGACAAACCAATATTTCCCACCGTCCGGCATATCTTCGTTGAGAATCCGATAGGGCCGCACCTCATAAATCGCCTCCCGGTGCCAGAACAGCCACAGCCCCAACTCACGCAGGATTTTCTCCTGTTCCACCGGGATCGTGCCGTCCGGGGCCGGGCTGACGTTGAGCAGCAGATTGCCGCCCTTGGCCCGGGTTTCGATCAACAGCTCGACCACCTGCCGGGCGGTTTTTCGCGCCAACATCTGCGGATGATAATTCCACTGTGCACCGAGGGTATAACACCCCTCCCACGCCTGATCGATCACCGCATCCGGCACGGTCATTTCAGGGGTCGGCATTTCACCGCGAGTAATGACGGTTTCAGGGTCAGCCATCCAGACCGGCTTTTTCAACCCTTCCGGGGGACCGTCGAAAAAGACCATGTCGATTTTTCCGTAATTGTGCAGCAACTCCGCCATCTGCGCCTGATTATAATCCATCAGCCCCGGATTGTTGGCCGGAATCACCGAATCCCAGAGAAAGCGCAATGGAATCCCATTCCGGTGCAGCCAACTGAAATCCAGCGGCGAAAAATAGACTCCGATTTTCTGGCCGTAACGGCGGAACGTGTCGAAAAACATCCGCGTGATATCCCGCCCATACGGGGTATTCATCACGTTATATGAAGTTGTCTGGGTGTCGAACATGCAGAAACCGCCATGGTGCTTAGTCGTGAAACAGCAGTATTTCATACCGGCGTCGCGTGCCAGAATGGCATAATCTTCCGGGTCGAACCGCCGCGGATTGAAGTTCCGCGGCAATTCATTCAGGTAACGCTCGAGAACCTTTTCCGAAGCTCCGATCATCGAATGGCTGATTTCCAGCCCCAGCGGGGAATCGATGCTCCAGTGGATAAACATCCCCAACGCCAGATCCCTGAAATTCTCACTCGCAGCCGGATCGTTGCCGCCGCTGAAAACTTCATGATCGAGAGTAACGTCAACTTCAAATTCGGTGTTTTTTATCATTTTTTCGTAACAAAATCTTTGGGTTCGAGTGCTTTGTCGGAGAGCGCCAGATCATCGAGCTTGAACGCCATATAACCGGGTGCGTGCTTATATTCGGATGTCGCGGTCTTGGTGGCGAGACTGAAACCCGCGGTCCGAGTGGATACTGCCGGAGCCATCATTTCCGCTTTTTTCTCGCCGTCCAGATAAAATACCACTCCGCCATCCGCATCGGCCGCCAGAGCGATCTGGTAGTACTGACCGGTCCGCAAGTCTTCTACCCGCTGGACGCTTTTGCCGGAAGAGATCCGGAGCGAGAAACTCCCCAACTTCGGATCGACGTTGTACACATCAATTCTCTCCTGCGAATTATCGAACAAAACCGCATTGTTTTTCGTGCCGCCAGTCTGAACACCGAACGCATTGTTGATGGCTATCACCATTTCAAGCGTAAATGCCTTCAACGGAGCTTCGCCCTCAGCCACAGCGGTACAATACGCCTGGGGATGATGTCCGTGCGCTACGCGCTGTTCCAGAATCTCCCGGCCATCGTCCACCATATAAGAGGCGTTGTAATATTTTTCCAGAGAAATCGGATTTTTCAGGACCGGACCGCATTCTTTTTGTTCAACGTTCGGGACATAATCCGGGCCGAACTTGTCCTTGGCCGGCCCGTCCGCTTTCAAGCGGGAAATGGTGGCTCCATCCTTGGTCCGCCCATTGAAATTATAACGCGCGACCACGTCCGCATGTACAACCGCAAATACTCCGAAAAGAACCAGCAGCATAACAGATTTTTTACTCATCATTATTTCTCCTTCATGGTTTGTTGTTTCTCCACATTCTGTTCAACTATTTGAAGCCACTTGAGGTATGCATTCTCCCTCAACTGGGTAGCTGTTTTGACCACGCGGCTGTGAGCACTCACCGTTACATAATGCCCGTCGCGGGAGAATTCCTGCTCCTTGCCGTTGCATATCACGGTACGAACACCGGGAGCGTAAGCGGTAACCCGGGTCAACAGCGGTACCTGCCAGGAAGCGCGCTGATGCGTATGCGTATCCAATACCAGCATCTCGCCGTCAAACGCCGCCGAAGTCACCACCAGCCGGTCACGCGCCATGCTTCCGGCCAGCACATCGACTTTGATCAATGACTGTTTAGCGACATTCCAATCATCGCCTCCCAGCATCATATAATGCACTTTTTCCGGCAATTTATCACTCAACGAAGCATCTGCGGATATTCGCAATAACTTGAACCAGTTCTTATTGTTCAAATTGCCGGTATCCAGATCGATGTAATCCACCGCATCCGGCCAAATCAATTTGGCGGAAAAACCGTCGGTCCCGGCTTCCTGACGGAGCGGCGGCATTTGCGCCGTATGCGGATAAAGCACAGTACAGAAACTGCCGCCCACCCGGCGCTGCCCGGCTTTGATCCGCTGAAACTCGCGGTTGGCGAAACGTCCTTCCGTAACATATTTCTCTTTTTCCAGTTCCAACAGCCTCGGAACAATGAAATTCACCTGGAGTTTGCCGCTTTTTCCGGTGACGGCTACGGCGTCTTTTTCGAGTTCGATATTTTTATCCTTGCCGAATTGCAGAAAAAATGTATAGTTGCGGGATTGGTCATCACGACGGATGGAGTCGGCGATCACCAGATAAGGCGGCACCTTGAATTCAGCGGTTTTTCCGATCACCGCCCAATGCCTGGACGCGGTAGCCACCGGAAACGCCGCCAGCCCGATCGGATCACCGACATTCCCCGGCAGCGTCTGATTCCAGAACCGGCTCAGGTCTGTGCTCATCGCCGCGAACGACGGCATGGCAAACTGAGCCTGAACCACCCCGGCGCCGCCGTTGTATTTCGGCCCGGCGCCGTTGATCACCACCATACTGTGCATTGTCGCCAAACTCTCGCCGTAGCCGGGGTCGACAATCCAGTCCTCGCCGTTGGCGGACAGCAGAAACGATCCGACGTCCTCATGGGCGTGACCGCGATGATAACGCGCCTGGGTGATCGAATAAAATGCATCCTTTTCCCACGAATTTTTGTAGCTGGTTATACCGTTCTGCGGATAACAGTCCGCCAACGGAACTTGAACGGATGAAGAGCCCGCCGGTTTCCGGTAAATAAAAATCCCGTTAATGGCGTTCGGCGCATTCTCCGGAACACCCTTTTCCGCCAGCAAATTCATGGCTGGGTTTTCAAGATCGAGGAACAACAAAACCTGCAGCGCGAATTGACTGATACGCTGTCCGGCGGAGCTGTCACCCAGCGCCGGTACACTACCATCCGGCATAGCCGTGGTCATCAGGAAATACGGCAGCTTCCCCAGGTTTGTACCGCTGACCAAATCGTACCCCATGCGCTTCAGGATAAAGCAATCGGTCCCCCCGATCCGCTGCATGGGATAGTTCAGATACGCGCCGCCTTCCAGCACCGCCCCCTTATCATCGATCCAGTTGCTGAAAACTTGCTGAATCAACAAAGCGGCCCGCACGGAAATTTCCGGATCATATTCGGGATGCCCGAACAAAGCGGCATTTTCCCGCACCCCGCGCATACCGGGAATCAATCCCCAATTACTGAACGCATAGAAATTAGTTGCCAAAGGATTTCCGGCTTTATTCTTCCGTTCGATCAGCAATTTTTTCAATTCGCCGCGTTGTTTTTCCGGCATGATCGGATACCCCATGTCGAAAATCAATGCGATATCATATTTCAACTTGCCCCAGTCAGCCCCCGTCAATAATTCCAGAAATTTGTCACGATATGCGGTGTTTTCCGACAAATGCCACGCCATCAGCAACTCGGTCAGCGGGTCTTTCTGATCGTCGAGATCACTCCCCGGCGACAAAATTTTCAGCTTCAAATGCGCCTCGCAACGCTTCTGCAAAGCATACCAGGCACGGCGCGGTACCCCGCTTTTGATTTTCTCCCGCAGACCCGGCAGCTCCTGCGCATTGAACAACAAATGCGGATGTTCCGCCGCTCCCGCAAGCAAACACATACTCGCGATCAACATCATGATAATCGATTTCATTTCAACTCCTTAACGGATTTGCGCTCAACCAGCTCCACCTGCGTAATTATTTGACGACACGGCAGACTCGGCGATTCCAAACGTTCCAAGATCATTTTTGCGGCGATCTGGCCATTTTTCTCTCCATCCTGCCGGATCGTGGTCAACTCCGGCGATACATTGGCCGAAAACTGCAGATCGGCACTACCGATCACACTCAAATCTTCCGGAATTCTCCGCCCGATCTTGCCGGCAGCCTGATATAACAACATGGCGTCATTATCATTGTACGCATAAAAAGCGGTTACCTCCGGATGTTTTTCCAGCCATCCCGCCAGTTCATCGACTGCCTGTTTCCAGGGTGTATTCATCAGATTGAACTGCACCCGGTTCTCGAACGGCACAGCACACCCCTGCCCGGCCAGGGTTTCCAGGAAACTGTCGATACGGGGGAGATTTTTGGCAATGGAACCGCACAAAACCGCCATTTTTCGATGATTGTGCTTCAAGAGATATTCCGCCGCAATCCTGCCGCAAGCCCGCTCATCGGACTGGACGTTGTCGCAGTTCAATTTCTGACTGCAATATTCAATCGTCACCATCGGCACTTCGAAATAATTCAACTCCTCCACCTGGTTCACCGACAGCGATTGCTCACTCAAACACGCGATAATTCCGTCCACCCGGTGATTGACCAGACGCTGAATGGCCTGATAATCGTTTTCGTTGCGCAACGAAATCATGATCGGCAGATAATCCTTGCCGATCAACACCTGCTGGATACCATGGGCGATATCGGCAAAATATGTCGTCCGCAAATTGCACAGGAGCACTCCGATACTTTTGGTCTTGCCGTTGAACGCGCTGCTGGCCACATGATTGGGCCGGAAATTATATTCCTCCGCCAGCTTTTTGACCCTCTCCGCCGTTTCCGGCTTGACCAGCGGATTCGCCGCAAACACCCGCGAAGCGGTGGCCGGAGAAACCCCCGCAATACGGGCAAACTCCTTGATATTAAGACACTTCTTTTTCTTCGCCGCGATCATGCTTTATCACCCTATTAAAATGAAACTGTTTTCACAACCAACTAAAAAAAATACAATGAAACTGTTTTCAGTATACATGATTTTCCGGAAATGTCAATACCCCCTCCCCGCCAATCCCAAAAAATTTCCCGAAAAAAAGTAATCGGCCAATGAAAAGTGAGGGTGGGGCGCTCTGTCCGTATGAATTTTGAAGTTTTTCTTGAATTAAAATACATAATATACTAATATATAGCAACATAGATTATTGTTTCTTATCGTGATTCATGGAATTTCGGTTTGTTATGGTTGCTGTCGGTTTGAGGCTGGCGGTTATCGTTATTCTGATTCATAAGCAAAAATACGCAAACAGGGAGTTGAGTTGCAAGTTTATTTATTTAAGGACGTTATGAATAGTAATATTAGTGTTCATTTTTGAAGAGGATTTCCTTTGGCATTCATCATCACAAGTGATTATGATGATGAAGAATGCCAAACAAAGGAGGTCCTTATGGCTAAGGTTAAGCGTTCACATGATCTGGGCGTGGAAGCCTGCGGTTTGCATGTCCATGTGTCGCGAAATTACCTGTCCCCGTATAAATGGCTGCTGATCGACTGGCTGATCTCCAAATACCAGACAAAATTCGAGGCCATCGCCCGCAGGAAGGAAACGCATTGGGCTACGTTCAAGAAAAACAACGGTCAATCGGTGAAGGACGTTTACGGAAAATCCTGCGGTTCGCGTTATCAGGCGGTGAATTTTGAAAACGATAATACGGTCGAATTCAGGCTTTTTCGTGGAACGTTGAAATATGCGACTTTTATGGCGACACTTGAAATTGTCGATGCGCTGGTACACTGGGCAAAACAGGTTTCGATCAGCGACATTCTCGCCTCAAAAGATGCTTTCTGCAATTTCACTCAGTTCGTCACCTCCAACGGTGAACTCTACGTCAATGCCGTTGATTATCTCACTGAGAAAAATCTGATTCAAGGGGAAAAAATATGTGCGTAGCAATCTATAAACCGCAAAACGTTCCAATTCCGGCACTGGAGATGTTGGAAATGTGTTGGGCCGCGAACCCGGATGGCGCGGGATTCGCCATGCTCATCGGCAACGAGAAATATGCGATCGAAATCCACAAGGGATACATGACCTGGAAAAGTTTTGTCACTGCTTTCGAAAAATACCGGCTTGCTGAATTTACCGGCGAACTGTTTCTGCATTTCCGCATCGCGACGCACGGTGGCATAAGTCCGGGGAACACTCATCCTTTCAGTTTCACGCAGGATGTGAAGCTGTTGCAGCATACCAATGTGTTGAGCAATTATGCCCTGATCCATAACGGTATCTTGCCGGTCAAACCGGATCGGAAGGGCATATCCGATACCATGGAATTATGCCGGCGGCTTGCCAAGGACGGCCTCTATCAGAATATTTCTGCCGTGTTTAATCTGATTCAAGATATGGCCGGTGATAACAAAATAGCGGTCATGACCCGGGAAAAGGTTCATCTACTTGGCGATTGGGAAAATATTGAAGGCGTATTTTTCTCAAATATGCTATGGGAGTGGCGAGGCTTTGAGCACGATTTCGATTTCAGGCCACTGACTTCAGAGGAGCTTCGCCTACTCAAAAAAGGACTTTGCCCGTACTGCGACGGCACGGTAGAAAAGGACTATGACATGTTTTACTGTTTTGACTGCGGCGAAACTTGGCAAGAAACAGATACGGCCCGCGGCGATTTTTTTTGAACCTATAGGAGAAAAATAAAATGAGAGCTATCTACATTGACTCGAAGAAGAAGACTGCGGAAGTAATTGATACACCGGATAATCTGCAAAATTACCGGCGTTTGCTGGATTGCAGCATGATTGATTTCGTGACGTTGGGTAATGGGCATGATGTCATCATTGACGATGAAGGAGTGTTTGGCGCAGAGAGCTTTTTCTGCGTAAATAACAGCGTACTCATGGCCGGCAATGGCCTGATTGTCGGAATTTACGAAGATCGTTGCGTCGACTGCACACTGAATCTGGAGGATTTGCAAATTCGCTATTTCGACCGCTCCGAAGCCCTGGCCGAATTGCAGTATCGCGAATCCATCGATAATCACTCAACTACCATTGAATAAAAAATCGAATAATAATTTCACTTTAAAAGTGAAGCTATTGATTTGATTTTTCACATTTAACGAGTACTTTATTCTGTAAATAAACAAACAGAGGTCCGCGATGAAAAATATTTTAAAGCGAATGATCGAAGAATTCCAGAGACGCAATTTGCCAGAAATGACCGGGCGCGATGTCCATTATCCGATGCTTTCCGGCAAGGCTACCGTCATCACCGGAATGCGGCGTACCGGCAAAACCAGCCTCTGTATTCATAAAATGCAGGAAATCCTTGCTGACGGCATCGACAAAACGCGGATTTTATATCTGAATTTCGAAGATGACCGCTTGTTGAATTTCAAGCTCGAGGATTGCCAGACGATTCTGGACGTGTATTACAGTCTGTACCCCGAAAACCGGGAGAAACTCTGCTATTTTTTCTTTGATGAGATGCAAAATGTAAAGGATTGGGAACGCTTTATCCGGCGGCTGATCGACGTGGAAAATGTTCAGATTGCGTTGACCGGTTCTTCATCCAAGCTGCTGACTACGGAGATCGCTACATCCATGCGCGGACGCTCGATTAAAACGGAAGTGCTGCCGTTTTCGTTCGAAGAATACATGCGTTACCATAAAACTTTCGCTCAAATGCCGAAAAATTTTTGCGATGCCGATATCGCCAAATTGCGCAATGCCATGTCACGGTATTTCCGCATCGGCGGTTTCCCGGAAATATACCGTTATGATGAGCTGGAACATTATACGATTCTGCAGGAGTACATCGATCTGGTCATCCTGCGGGATGTGATTGACCGTCACGCTGTCACCAATCTTCCGGCGATAAAGCAACTGGTCAACTCGCTGTTCAATACCGCCGCGCAAAAGTTCAGCGTGATAAAATTTGCCAATACGCTCAACAAAAGCCTCGGCATCAAATGTTCAAAAAACGATATCTATTCATTCATGGATTATCTGGAGGAAGCCTATATCATCTTCCGGATTCCGATTCACTCCATGTCGGTTCGGGTACGCCAGGTGAACCCAAACAAAGTTTATTTGATCGACATCGGCATGATCCGGGTGATGATCGAGAATCCGGATGGCGACAAAGGCGCCCTGCTGGAAAATCTGGTTTTTCTCCATCTGCGGCGCCAAGGCTGGACGTTGGAATATTACAACACCGGCAATGGCTATGAGATCGATTTCTATGCCTATCACCACAAGACCAAAGAAAAAATGTTGGTTCAGGTCAGTTATTCGTTGAATGACGAGAAGACCTTACAGCGCGAAGTACGCGCTTTGACCCAGGGCGGCGAAGAACTTAAAGTTTCCAAGCGCTTAATCGTCACCTGGGATGATGAAAAAGAATTGGACGATGGCATTCACATCGTGCCAGCCTGGCAGTTTCTGCTCAATCAGTAACTCTACTAAATAATCCACTTACATGAATTGCGGTCACAAATTGTGATCGCAATTTTTTACCTGCTTAAAGGGTTAAAGTCAGATTTCTGTTTGATAAAACGGAATAAAAAAACGGTATTTTCGATAAAGTTTTCCACTTTTCGAAAATACCGTCAGCATATCATCAGGAATCAATGCTTTTTATAACCGCATTTCGGGCAGACGCCACCAGCCAACGCCACGCCGCACAACGGACAACGGTCGATAGCATTGCCGGGAGTGTAATCCTGGGTCGCGGCATTGACCCCACTGGTAAAGGTGAGTTTGGAGATGTTCAACTTGTCCTTGAGTAAATCGTAGACAATTTTGATCATTCCTTCAACGGTCATGGTTTCTTTGGTCACAACCAAACGGCATTCCGGATAAGCGGTGGCCAGTTCGGTTTTAAAGGCCGGTCCTTTCATCTTGTTGGATGGCGCGCCGCCTTTGATGCCCTGTGTTTCATAGACACCGAGAATCGCCGGAAGCAACGGATCATCCTCCCGCAAAACCAGTGCATGGTCAAAGTTTTTCAGCACATCCCATGCAACTTTCTGGATTTCATTGCAGGGATAAACCATGTTAACCCCCGGCTCAATGGAATCCTCGACCTCAATGGTCAGAACGCCGGTGTGTCCGTGCAAATACTGTGCCTCACCCTGGAATTTGTAAAATCGATGTGCTTCCGTTTTCTTCCCGCGTTTGTCCGAAAGAACGAAGGCGAAGCCCGGCGGTAAGATATTTTCCAGGTTCAAGCACGACATTTGATGAGGCCAGAGAAATATTTTGGCGGGGAGACTGATACAGCGCCCATGTGCAAATTTCGCCGCTGTCGGTCAGGATATCACGAAACAGTTTGGGATCCCCGGAACGTTTGCCTGGCTTGTCGAATTCATCAATAAAAAAAGTTTCAACGAGTTGAAGTTTCTGACCGATTTTGCGCAATTCCGGCGCACCTCCCAGTTCAATGACGCTGCTTTCATCACCGGTCAAATATTGAACGGCGATGATATTTCGTCCTTTTTTCAGGGTTACTGCCGCAGTCTGCTGATCGATGCTCAATGGGTAGCCGTTGTTGCCGAATGCCATGGTATCGATTACGCTTTTTCCATTCAGGTAAACTTTCAACCACCAGTCGGCGGCGGCGCCAAGCGTCCAAGCTGTTTCAGAAGAACTCTCCACTTCGGCAAAGAGCCAAGCACAGTTTTTCGCCTGCTTTTTGGGGAACAGCAAGGCTAGATCCAATCGCGTCCCGTCAAGCTTGAGCATACTCGGAGCAATTCCGGCAATTTCCAGGGGAATTTCTGTCAGATTTTTCACTTGGAAATCAGGTGGTACAGGAGCGAATACTTGCCATGTTTGAGGAATCGAAATATTACCGGCATAGCGGGCAGTTTTAACTTCTGCGGTGAAGTTTCGAATCCAGAGTTCGGTTCCCTGATTGCCACCGAACGAGAGAATGAGCTGTCGGGTCGGAGTTTCGATATCATTAACGGTAATCTCAAGCTCTTTATCGCTCCATTCGGGGGTCAATTCCACATGAACCTCTTTTTCAATGCCGGTCCAACCTTTTTCTGAGAAGTATTGCGGAGCCGTGAACATGCGGCCCGAGCCACGAACTTGAAATCTTATGTTAAGAATGTCACCGGCTTTTGCGGAGAGTTTCTCGGCATGATTGACCAGACCAAATCCATAACCGGCTGTGGCTTTCTCCACATGAAGCGCTTTGGCGTCGGCGTCATAGGCGAATTTAGGGAATGGCTTGTAGCCGTCCCAGTTATTTGCGTTCCAGTTTTTAATGCCATTTTCCGTTGAAAAATTGCTTTTTAATATGGTTGTTTCCGCACTTATCACAGAGCTTACAACAAGAACAATCAGGCTGAACAGTAGTCTTTTCATACTTCCCTTTTCTTATATTTGCATTTTATTTATTTGTTGATTTGACTTCTGCGGAGATATTCCGTATCCAGAGTTCGGTCCCTTGATTACCGCCGAATGTGAGCATGAGTTGCCGGGTCGGAGCTTCTATGTCTTCCACAGTGATCTTGAGCTCCTTGTCGCTCCATTCAGAAATCAGTTCCGTATGAACCTCTTTCCCAATGCCGGTCCAACCTTTTTCCGAGAAGTATTGCGGAGCCACGAACATACGGCCCGAACCACGTACCTGAAATTTTATGCTGAGGGAGTCTCCGGCTTTTGCGGAGAGTTTTTCGACATGATTGACCAATCCGAATCCATAGCTGGCAGTGGCCTTTTCCACATGAAGCGCTTTAATATCGGCGTTATAGCTGAATTTCGGAAATGGTTTGTAGCCGTCCCAGTTATTTGCGGTCCAGTTTTTTGTGCCGCCTTCCGTTGAAAAATCGCTTTTCAATATGGTTGTTTCCGCGCTTATCACAGAGGTTACGGCGAGAGCAAACAGGCTGAACAATAGTCTTTTCATGTTTTCCTTTTTCCTTTTTTATTTATTAGGGATTTTTGATATAATAATCAAGATTGTTGACGTTTTTTTGTTTGACGGCTAATCCAGTCTCGTACCCGGAAAATGAATATAATATTCCGATTCGCGATAGGCTGCCCAATTGCCTGTGCCGCCGCGATACATTTCGGTGACAGTCATGGTTTCTGCGTGACCATCAAATAGAACCGTGTTGGCACGACCGCCTCCGATAATATTCCGGTGAGTGGCGGCATTATACACAACCGCCTCCTGCGGCAGAGCATGGCGAAAACGAGCAGTATTGTTGCCTCCGTTCGGTATGATCAGATACGACCAAACCGAGTTAGCAGGATAGGAAACTCCAATCCAGTTATTCAGATCAGGTTTTGTACCGTTGGCATTAATATTGGTCATGCCGTCTGCGGAAATGATCTTCTGCGACGGTTTGCGAGCATGGCGAGAACGAGCGCCTTCCGGCCATAATACCATGCCATACTGCATACCGCTATAAGAAGCAGTAGCGTTCCGGTAAGTAGAGGATGGGCAGCCGCTGTACATCAGCTTATCAGGCGTTTCGATTTTCTGATACCACATGTAACGATTCGCGTCATTTTCCGCACTTCGTGGTACAACGTCGGTCAGAGGAGGAAGATATTCATCGTACTCATTGAAATACATGGAAAAACTCATACCAATTTGTTTGAGACTGCCCAGGCATGAGCTGGTACGCGCCTTCTCCCTCGCTTTGTTGAGAGCCGGAAGGAGCATTGCTGCCAATATGGCAATAATCGCAATTACAACGAGGAGTTCAATTAGTGTGAAAAATGACTGGAGGAAAGAGCCTTTTTCTTTTGCGACAAGCAATTTTTGATCATTCATGATTTGTTCCCGTAAAGTTTATATTTGATATTCCGAAGTCTGATAAAATCCGGATATGGGTTCAGTGAGGAGTTCTGGGTGAAAAACGACCGGCTCAACACTTTTGCCGTCAAGCATCTCTGTAAGCATGGAAATGGCCATTCGGGACTGGGTGTAATAATCCTGAGCGATGGTCGCAAAACGCTGGAACGGGCAACGATGAATGGAGTATTCCGCGTTATAACCGACCAGGTGAAAATCCTGCCCCATGCGAAAACCGTGATACATGGCATATTGCTGGAGGTACAGAGCGGCGGGATCGGTCGTAAGGAAGAAACCGACTGGCAGTTGCCGTTTCATCGACGCGTTAAATTGTTTTTGAATCACTTGGTACTGGTGATCTTTCCAAGGAAAGATCTGGCAGGTTCGTCCTTCTTCCGCAAGCCGGTCACTGAAACCTTCCTGCCGTTTCATGCTATATGGAAGGTTTTCTGAAAAAACCAGAAATTCCTCGCAATTTTTTTCGAGCAGATACTCCGCGGCGAGTCGCCCGCCATGATAATCGTCATAAAAGAGCGTGGAAAAACAATCGGGAGGAAAATCATTGAACTGTTTCACCACGGGATGATAGAGGCTTTCGTTCATCAGGATCAACTTGCCGCCGCTGATACAGAACTGACGCAAGAGCTCCGTTAATTCAGAGGGAGCCGAGCTCCATACGTGCATATGCCGGATAATGCATCCCAGATGTCGGTAAGACTGCGTGGTATTGCGAAAGTGCTCCAGGAGATTGTCGCTGTTTTCCATAAATTGAAACGTCAGCGGCAAATCACACTCGGCGGCTTTGGAGGTAAAACCGTTCATTAAATCCCCGATGGAACTGCTGCTGGCGCGGAACTGGAAGATGACAATGGAAGGATGCAATTGTTTCCGGATACAGGACGCCGCCAGATTGCGGGTAAAACCCAGCTCCGCTGCCATCGCCCGGATTTTCTCGCGGGTCTTCGGGGAAACAGTGGTGGACTTATCCGGATTCGGGGAAAGCGAGCGCGATACCACCGATACGGAATAGCCGGTTAACTTTGCAATCTCTTTCAAATTCATCAGTGAAGGGTCCATTCTTTACTTTAGCAATCGTTTGCTAATTATTATAATGCTGAGAAATGAAATGTCAATAGGCGATTGGAATAAAATCTGATAATTTCCCCCCCCCCAAAAAAAAAATTGTTTTAATCGCAAGAGGGGTCAATTCCCCGCTGCTTGCGGCGCATCCGCATTTCAATTTTGCGGCCGCCCGCAAAGCGGGCGTGCGAGGTCGGGCGTAAATACCCCGATGCTTGCATCGGGGATAGCCCTGACCGGAAGCAAAATTTTTATTTTATCGCTTTTCTACCTGGTCCAAGATATCAATGCTGGAAAACAGGAACTCTTATGCTGTAATGTATTATTCCGCATCAGTACGCCAAATAGGCAGATCACCCTACAAATGATTTCTTGAAATTTTGTTATCTGATCAGGGCTGGCAAGCCTTTATGGAATGAGAATAGAACCTGATGCTTGTCTTTGGGTGAATTCCAATCCGACAGGCTGCAGGGATTATGTTATCCCGCAAGATGAAGCACATTCCAGTCGAGATTGCCGATGTCGCAAATCATCAAGCGCCGTATAGTTTCAGGCAAAAATTAACTTGAAGCTACCGCTCCCAAGCATTTCCCCACCTCCCATGACAGGCAGATGCGGCCGCCAGAATAGCCAATCAATCAACCAAAATAGAAAAACAACCCATATGAAAATATATATTCCATTAATTATCAAGACAATACTTGAAATAGATCAATGCCAAACCGGATTAACACGTACCCATTTTACCCCATATTGACTCATATCTGCCCAAAGAACCAAAAAAACGGCATGTACTTGAAATTCGTATTTCACTAACCATAAAGACTATACAAGACAATCAATAATGATTAATTGAACGAAATCGTACCCTTTTATCCACATTTGGACTCATTTACCCATATTTGCACGCATATGTACGCATTTTCACATTGGTCACTACCCAGATACGGACCTATTTTCACCTATATAGACACAAAAATGGCAGATTTAGTGATAAGCAAAAATAAGCAAAATTTTCGGGCCGTTTTGAGCTCAATGTAATTACGATCATCATCATTAAAACGATAACTGTCAGAAAACGACAAGATTATTCAACATTTTTGTAAACCTGAATTGATATTCTCTTATCGTTGCATATATTTATCTTTGGTTCATTAAAAATTTATTTTTCCCGATAAGCCAAAATAGGCAAACAAAAACCATGAATTTGAACATAGCAGGTAGGGCGCTCTGTCCTCAGAGCGCCGTTCACTCCGCATGCCTTACTGGGTTACCCGAAGGCGACAGTATGTCCAATTCGAGGTGAACGGCTGCCTGCGGAGAGGCAGCCCTATCTACTATGCTCAAATTCATGGTTTTTGTTTGCCTATTTCTGCTTATCGGGAAAAATAAGTTTTTAATGAACCAAAGATAAATATATGCAACGATAAGAGAAAATCAATTCAGATTTGCAAAAATATTGAATAGCCTTGCCGTTTTTGGCAGTTATCGTTTTAATGATGATGATCGTAATTACATTGAGCTCAAAATCGTCAAAAAGTTTCGTCTAATTTTGCTTATGTTGTAATCAGCCGTTTTTTTGTCTCTATAGGTGAAAAAAGGTCCGTATTTGGGTAGTGTCCAATGTAAAGGCAAGTACATATGTGTGAGAATATGAGTAAATGAATCCATATTTAGCTAAGATGCGGTAAATTGGTACATTTTACGGAATTTATTATTACACCTTCATCGCATTATTCATGCAGCAATCGCGAAAAAATACCACAGGCATTCCGTAAAATACTGAAAGCTCGATAAAGTGGCCATCGAATGGAATCTCGTCACTCTTGCCTATAACCTCAAAAAATTCACAAAATGAAGACTTCATGAGGATTTTCCTGCCAAATGAAGCGATCTGGCATCGCATGTCATAATCACTTTTCGTCCTGATCGGGAAAGCGTCCGCCTGATTCCAATGGACGGAAAGTTGAATTACCTGTCTGCCAATTTTTTGGGGGATAGCTCATGATGCCCATTCCGACAGGCTGCTAGGCTGAAAAAGGGGAATTCGGCTGAATCAACGTTCCGTCATTGTGACTTACGAAATTCACGAGGTGTTTTGCCAAGCCGTTTTTTCGTCATCCGAATGGCGTAATTAGAGCCGGAAAAACCGCATTGCCCGGCGATTTCCCGCACTGACAGCGAACTCTCCACCAGCATTGAAAGCATTTTCTGAATCCGATGGGTGGTGAGGTAATCGATCAACGTCATGTCGGTATGCTGATGAAAAATGCGCGAAATGGTACTGCGATGGATTTTCATCTGCCTGGCCAGTGCATCGACGTTAAAACAGGGATCACAGAAATGAGTTTCAATAATCAGTTTTATCTTTTCACAAAATTGCTCATTCTCTGCTAAAATAGGTTGGGCGACACCACCACAGCGGCTCAATAATTCGAATCCGGTTAACATCGCCTGGCGCTGTCCCTGTGGGGTGACGTTGATCACCTCTTTCTCCAGGCGTTCGAACAATTCGGCCGGACATTCGCCCACCTGACGCGGTTCGTTGGATAACCCGAAAGAGCGGGCCAGGCGTTCCGCGTCGGGGCCATCCAGGGTAAACCAGCGGTAATTCCATACTTCATCAACCACTTCCAGGTGATGCAAGTCGCCGGAATACATCGCCAGTACTGCTCCGGGTTCAAGCAGATACCGCCGGTCATTGAGTGAAAACGAGCCGCAGCCAGCCACCCCCCAGTAAATCTGCAAATACCAATGTTGAGAAGCGTGCCGCCGCCATGGGCGGGTAGCGAAATAGCAGCCGGCCGAGCGTGCGCCGAACGGAATACCCGACATGGGGTCCCGCAGTGGACGGCAACAAAAATCATGAGTTAGAATCGGCATTCCATCATCCTGCTTGTTTTCACGGATGTGCTATTATTGTCACAATATTATAGTACGTTGCCTATTGCAAAAGTCAAGCTTTCTATTATAATAATTGCATGGAACAAAGATCATATTCAAAAACTGGAGAAAACCAATGGTTCCTTCATTCAAACAATCAATTTCCGTATCATCCGACATGAAAATATTCACACTCATTGAACTCCTGGTTGTGATTGCCATCATCGCGATCCTCGCCGCAATGTTGCTGCCGGCCTTGAACAAGGCTCGGGAAAGCGCCTATAATGCTCAATGTATCAGCAACATGAAACAAATTGCATTGGGAGTTGTTGGCTACACTTCAAATTATGATGATTATTTACCCATTTATAATCAAAAAATCGATGGTATAGACCGGGGATGGAATCATTTTTTAGCACAGAATAAATCAGAGGTGCTGGAGAATCTTTATTGCCCCAGAAAAGAGTTTCTTCCGCCTGGCTCGGATGGATTCGGCTCCAGTACTGATTTCTTCACTGGCCTTCCGGATTTTAATCGGGTCTGGTATGGATACAACTATTATATCGGTCAAAATTATAAGATCACCCAGCTTGACCGTCCGGCAACAATAGTTGCCTTCGCGGAAATTGCTTCAATCAATGGTTATACATATACCACAGGGCTGGACGGAAGCGGAATGTCCACCACTCAATCGGAGCGAAAAAACTGGATGACGGGGCGCTCCCGACATTCCGATGGTTCCAATTATCTTTTTACGGATGGGCATGTTACTTATTATAAAACTCCCAAGCCCTGGTTTGCCCCGATGCGTTCCCTTGATGCTGTTCACAGTAATGGAGAACGACTGGCAGTGGGCCGTTTTTACAATGTAACGAAGTAAAGCGAGAAACCAATGAAAAAAATTCTCTTCACCATCATTATATTATTATTTTCTACTTTGGGCTGGGCTCAAACAATTACCTTAAGACCTGACGGTATCCTAGTTTTGGAGAATCGTTTTTTAACTGTTCACATCACACCGGAGGAAGGTGGGCGGGTTATAAGCTTCATTGACCGGAAGACAGGAGAAGATTTTGCCGGCGGCGCCTGGGATTTGGGGATGGGCGGTGAAATGAATTGGCAGGAGCGCTCCCTCAAAAGAAGTGATTGGTATGGAAAACCGTTCCGTTATGAAATACTCCGGGAACCGAACGAAGCGGTAGTCATTTTTCAGCGTGATGGAGTGACAGGCAGCATGCAATGGCTGACGGTAGAAAAGATATACCGTCTGAAGAAAAACTCCAGCAGACTTCAAATCAGTTACCAGTTTAAAGTAAACTCTAATGCCATGAGCGAATTAGTATTTTGTCCATGGCTCCACAACAGCGCACAGGTCAAAGGGAAACCCGGCATACTTTCTTTTGCCACCACCCGGGGCGTTGAACGCATCGATTTCAATCCGGGAAGTCCGGCCAATGAAAGTTTTCATTATGACTTGGCCGATGGCTGGTTTGCCTTTACCTCTCCGGAAAACCGGAACGGAGTAATATTTCAAACGCCTTATCGCGACCTGATGTGCTTCTACAACTGGCAGGGAAGCGCGGGAAATACGATGGAAATACTTTACCGTTCGCAAAGGATTCCCAACGGAGAAAGTTACCAAACTCAATTGGATATTACTCTTTTTCATGGTTTTCTGGAACCGGACGGGATTATTGGGAATTGGGTCGGAAAATTATCCGCCGATCAGATTCAACTCTATGCAGCAGGAGCGGCTCAGGGCAATTTGGAACTCTCCCTGCGCAAGTTGCCCGGTCATCTTGAAACCAAGCTGATGAGTCAAGAGGTGACGTTGGCAGCCGGAGAAAATACACAATTGAAATTCTCCGTCCCTCCGCAAAGTCCTGGCACATACGAGTTAATTTGCCGTATTCAGGAACAAGGCACCGAAAAAATCACTCTCATGACGACCCCTTTGAAATTCGGTTCCGATGCTCCAGCCTATCAACGTAGTCCGGAAAGCAGGCGAAACGGTTCCGACACCGAACGTTTTGGGCAAACTTTGCTGAATGCGGCCGAACGGCAGGATTGTTACGCCTGGGATTTCGGCCTACCTCTCCAGCAGCATGCGATCCCGTGGCTCAAGCCTTACACCGGTGGGAAGATAAAAATGCTCATCCTCACCGATATGCGTTGCGGCCGGGAGGTCATTGAACTTGCCGCCCGCATGGATGCCGAAGCCGTCAGTTGCAGTTTTTCCGGCAATGGGGTGTCCCCCTGGAATCCGACTTGGGGACACAGCGGCGGCCTCAACGAAACCAATATTTATCTGTCCGAATTGCTGAAACAAAAGTTTGATGTCATTGTCCTTGCAGGAATTCAGATAAAGTCAATCACTTCATCCAACCTCAAGCTAATCTCCGAGCAGGTCAACCGGGGAACTGGGCTGGTAAGTGTTATGCCAACCGAAATACCATCATCTTACCAGTCACTTTTCCCTGCCGCTCCTTTAATAAAACCGGTATATCAAAGGACAGAACCAAAAATCGTACGGTCCGCTTCTTTTCAGGCGGCTTCGGATACATTTCTCGCTCCAATGCCGTTTGACGCGCTTCCGGAAATTTTGATTTTCCCATATACCGCTTCCTTGCCTGCCATCAGTACCAATGGTATGCCATTTTTTGTGACAGGAAATTGCGGAAACGGGCGGACGGCGCTGTTTACCTGGCTCACCGGTCGTCCGGACAATACTACCTGGGGCGGCATTATGCCGGCTTTCAGTGCCGAGGCGTCCATGCCTTGGCAAGACTACTACTACGGGATGTTGATCAAGGCAATTCTATGGAGTGCTAATCGGTTGCCAGAATTGCAGATAAAATCAATAGTCGGCAATCCACAAAAGCTGACGGTTACTCTGAATAATCGTACCAACGAATCCCATCCGGTGGAACTGCAGATTACAGCTCGTCATCATAGTAGAATTTCCCTGGGAAACCGAAAAATTGAATTTGCCTTGCCGCCGGGAGCGCAGTCCATTGAAATACCGTTGGATTTTTGGTTGATGGCCGGAAAAAATTTTCTCGATCTGCGCTTGAGTTGCAAGGGCTTGGCGGCTGATTTTGGCGCAATTGCTATTGAACAGCAAGCCTCGGTCAAAATCAAAAGTATAAACGCTCCGAGCGAAAGTTACCAGAGTAACAGCGTTATTCCTGTGGCAATTGAACTGGACGGAAATTTAGCCCCGGAAATGACGCTTCAAGCAAGCTGCTATGATCGCCTCGGCCGTTTGCTGGCCGAAGGTACGGAAAAAATTTCATCGCCAAGTTCCCAGATTGAATTGAAGTTGCCGGAATTATATTCCCAATATGGATATATCAAGGTCAAACTTTTTCAATCCGACAGGCAGCTGGATCAATCGCAAGCCGGAATTGATTTGCTTCCACGAAAATTGGCAGGCCGTAATTGGGACGATTATCTGGTTATGATGAGCTGGCCGGTCCGGGATACCAGGGCCCTGCCGTTCTATCTGCGGGATGCCTGGGCTGAAAGTATGCGGGAACTTGGTGTGGATATGATTATGCAGCACGGAATTCCTGTTTATTGGGGGCATGATCCAGCCAAATATGCTCTGATGTACCGGTCCGACTTCATGCTGGTAATGGAATCCATGTCCCGAATCTCGGTAGACTGTCGCCTGCCATACTATCAGCGTCCCACCTTTGATTATCGTTGGCGACAGAATGTTTTGAAGCGGCTCATGGAAAACTACAGCCGTACCCATGACCACAAATATTTACATCGTGACCCCGTTCTGGACAACCCGGACTTTCTGCGGGAATATGCACAGGCATTACAGCGCTGGCTGCCTAATATCCGGCATTGGCGTCCATTCATGTATGATTTGGGTGATGAATTATCATACGGAAATTTTTCCAATCCCATCGACTTTGACTTTTCGCCGGAATCGCTTCAGCAGTTCCGTCAATGGCTGCGCGGTCAATATTCCTCGCTGGAGCAACTGAGCAAGGAATGGCGGCGGGACTTCAAAAATTGGGACGAAGTAATACCGGATACTGCGTTCGAAGCGCGTCAGCGTCAAATCTATACCGCTTGGGGAATGCACCGGACTTACAATGCTCAAGTTTTTACGAATTTCCTCAAAACCAGCACCGAGGCCATCAGAACTGCCGATCCCGGTTCCCGCGTTACCATGTCTGGAACCCAGGAACCCAAGAGCTATAATGGTTATGACTGGAGTCAATTGATGCCGTTAATTGATTCCCTCACGGTCTACAGTATGAATGCGATGCCGGAAATATTCCGCTCATTCAAAAAAATCCCCATGATGGGGTGGGTCGGCTATGGCAGCTCGAAATCTGACATCTGGTACACGATTTGGGATAATGCTTTCAACGGCCATTTTGGGATTGGAATCTACAATGAAATGAGCGTTATGAATCCGGACTTGACTTTAACTCCGCGTGGTCGTCAACTTCAAGAGGCTATCCGTCCACTGAAAGATGGTATTGGAATATTATTGTTCGAGAGTGAGCAGGAACAGCCGGAAATCGCCATTCACTATTCCCAGCAAAGTGCTGTTGCCTCATGGATTGGCCAGGAGGAAGGTGATTTTTCCGCCTCCCGCCTAGCCTGGGTGGAATTGTTCAAAATGCTGGGATATCATTTAAAATTCATCACAACTGCGGAAATCGAACAGGATATCCTGTTGACTGATCGCTATAAGGTATTCGTAATGCCGTATTCGCTCGCACTTTCGGATCAGGAGGCAAAGGCGATCAACACATTCGCCGGGAAGGGTGGTCTGGTCTTGGCGGATATCGAACCCGGCCGTTATAACTCCCGTTTCAATCTGGAGCCGCTTCCGCGCCTGAAACTGCCGGGAGCGATTATCCTGAAGAAAAAGCTTGATTCCAACATTAAAACCAATCAATATTCCGGTCTGTTCCGGCAACTGAAGAGTACTCTTGAACAACGCCAGGTCAAGCCAGCTCAGCAAATTGTAACCATTCAAACCGGTGCCATCGAATTGCACGCATTCCGGCTTTCTCCGCAAGGAGGACAAATTATTACCGGCTGGTGCCGCCAATCCGGTAAGGCGCATTTTCAAATCCCGCCCGGCTATTCGCTTTACAATGTCTTGGATAACCAGCAATGTACGGAAAATGAATCAAATCTTTCGGCGGATCGTCCATACGTCTGGGTTTGCGTTCCCTATCAGGTTACTGGAATGGATTTGGAAGTAATCCGGGAAGCTGATCATTACCGTCTTCGGGCGCAAGTCAAAGCCACTTCCGGTCAACCGTTCCGCCATGTCGTTCGTTTCGAGATAACCGGAAACGACGGTAAACTCCTCCGGCATTATTCAAAAGTCTGCAATGCTCCTGACGGGAAAGCCGAACATGTCATTTATCCGGCCCTCAACGATACCGGCGAATGGCAAATCAAGGCCATCGATATTATTTCCGGAACAACAAAAACAATAAAATTAAGTATGAAAGGAACTCACCAAAAATGAAACAGATGATTATTGTATTGATTGCGACATTGATCTCAGCCAATTGCAGCGCTCAGGTTTACGGTAAATTCGAAGCGCGCACCGCCAAGTTGATCGCTGAACAATTCAGGGTGAGCCAAACCTCTCAACCAGCACCAAATTCTCCATATCTGGTAATGAGGGCCTGGCCGGTTGGGGCTTCGTCACGCTTAATAAAATTCGATATCGAGAATGAAATTTCCTACAATGGTATCGGGCACTCATTCAGTTTCGCGAAAAATGACGCCAAAAGCCTCCAATTTTCTTTCGACCAATCACAGGAACTTAAGTCATCTCCGGACCTTTACTGTGCATTTTGCATCTATGTGCCAGCAGATTGCGCCGGAAAGTTTGAATTGACCGTTTGGAATTACTCGCGAAAGAGCAATCGAACTCAAATCTTTCAGGTAACTCCCGGTGAATGGCAATTTGTGAAAATCAAACTGAACGGTCCGAATTTTTTCGAAGATGGGGACTTGCTGAAAGGCATATCCATCTTTAATGTGGGGCACGGACTTCGAAACTGGTATATGGATAATCTGGTCATGTGGAATGGTTCTGTTTCCGCTCCGCAACCGGTTCAGAAAATGACGGTCGTCACAAAGGTGGACGGCAGTAATCTGATCAGTTGGGAACCGGCAACCGGGGAACTCCCCATTATCAAGTATCGGATTTACCGCGGTTCCATTCCCAGTTTTCAGCCTGATTCTTCCAGTTTAATCGGGGAGACTCATTTGTTGAATTTTCTTGATGCCGACTTGATGCGTCCGGAATACTATTACATGGTCATCGCCGAGGATGCCGCCGGCAACTCTTCAACCGCCGGCCATGCAGTAAAACCTAAAACAAAATAATCCGCTAACAGAGAAAGTTTATTCCAATGAAATGTATGAATGTATCGGACGTGGAAAACCGGCAGATTTTCCACAGTGTTCCGGCTGAGGAGATCCCGGCTCTTGGGCTGCGCGGCGCCATGGTCTGTTTGCATCAGCTTCATGACTTCATGCCTTACCTCGGCCCCAATGCCTCCACCTTGATGACGCGGATTCTGGATGATGTTTTTGCCGCTCGGCTGAACTGTCTGCTGGTGGAATATGAAGCCATGTATCCATGGAGCGGTGAGCATGCGCGCATTTCCTGCAAGGATGCCTTTACTCCGCAGGATATCGCCGAGTTGAACCGGGAGGCGGAAATGCGCGGAATCCAGCTCATTCCGCTGGTTCAGACCTTGGGACACGTCTATCATATTTTGCAACACGACGCCTACCGGGACTGCCGGGAGCTGCCGGATCAAATCCAGCAACTGTGTCCCAGCAACCCCAAATCTTTCGGTTTGATTTGCGAGCTGCTTGATGATGTGATTGCGCATCATCCGAACAGCCATTACCTTCATCTGGGCGGCGACGAATGCCGCCTCCTTGGGCAATGTCCCCGGTGCCAGGAGCTCGCTGCCTGCAGTCCGGGGGGAGAGTATCAGCTCTACGTCGATTATTACCGGGAAGTGACCGATTATATATTGTCCCAAGGAAAAATTCCGATTCTCTGGCATGATATTGCGATCAAAGAGCCGAAAGTGTTGGAATGTTTCGATTCACGGGTCATGTTTCATTTCTGGAACTACGGCGACCATTGTCGGGGAGTATTGGAACGGGAGTTCGAAATTTTAAATTCCCGGATTCCTGCCGGACGGATCATCGGCGGTCCGGGGTTGCGTTGCGATGTAGGACATGGTTCCTTATTCCCTTCATTCCGCCTGATTTTCGATAATCTGCGACGGATGAATCACCTGATGCGGCAGGCCGGCACCGCCGGCAGTATCGTTACGGACTGGCCGGACTCCGGAATCTCCTTTCTGCTTTCCGTGCCGCTGTTTCAATTGCAGGGGCAAGCCACCTGGCCGGCGGAATTTTCGATCGATGATTTCGCGGAGGCCTATTATGGGGTGAAATATCCGGAATTATTTTTGCATCTGGACGCGATTTACGGCTGGCTTCCCCTGACTAAAGGGTTTCAGTCCGAATTGACCGATTCGCTGAACCGCTACCAATTCCGCCCTTACGATTTTGCCCGGCATTTGAACAGCTTTCTGGAGGCTCTGGAATATCTTGACCCCGATTCGTATTCATGTCCGGAATTCAATAAAATGTGCCATCGCCGTATGCTTTGCCGCGATCTGATTGACCAGCTTGACCGGTTATCTCCGCAATATCACCTGGTCGAATGGGAGGCCATGCGGCTTGCCGTCCGAACCTTGCAATTGATGCTGACTCTGACCATCGGCCTGACCGCCGGTTCATGGCAGTTGAAAAAACAACTGAAGGCCGGTTATCAGCTGACCCCGGAGAAGATCATTCAGGATCTGCAAGATTATTTGGACGGGGAACCCCAATTGCGAACCGGTTACCGGAGCCTTTATCAACCGCTTTGCGTGTCGGTTCATCTGGAGAATTTTCTGGATATGCTGTTCAAAAAAGAATTCAGGGAAAACGCTGAAATCGTTTTGCATCAGCTCCACGTTTTCAGAGGAATATAATATGATTATCAAAAAGCATTTACCTTTACGGCGGGTTACACATGGTCCACATCATTATTTTTTCGGTTACTTCGATAAGTTTCCCTGGGATAAATCGGGGCGTTATCTGCTGGCGCAGGCGGTGGACTTCACCGCGCGGCAGCCGAAAACGGGCGAAACAGCCGATCTCGGTATGATTGATTTACAGGATAGTGACCGTTTTATCCCGTTGGCGCAGACTTCCGCCTGGTGCTGGCAGCAAGGTTGCATGCTTCAGTGGCTTAACGACGCCGAAACGAAGATCATCTACAATGATCGCGAGGGTGATCATTTCGTTTCACGTATCCTGGATGTAAAGACCGGCGAGAAGCAAACACTCTGCCGTCCAATCTACTGCCTGAGCCCGGACGGACGCTGGGCGCTCAGTTTGAACTTTTCGCGCCTTGACCGCGAACGCCCCGGTTATGGTTACCCCGGTGCTTTCGATCCCTTTGGAAAAGAATTTGCGCCTGCGGGCGACGGGCTCTGGCTGGTCGATCTGAAACGGAATACCGCCAAATTGGTGGTGAGCGTAGCGCAGATTACCGATACTTTTTACCGTTCGGATATGGAGAATACCCCAGGTTGGTTCAACCATCTGCTGTTCAGCCCGGACAGCAAGCGTTTTGCCTTTTTTCATCGCTGGCGGCTGTGGGATGCCGACGGTTTGGCGCAGCATGGGACCCACATGTTTACCGTCAATCTCAACGGCTCGGAAATCTGGCCGTTAAACCTCGAAAACATGAGCTCGCATTATACTTGGAAAAGTCCGGCGCAGCTCATCAATTTCTCGAACCGTTTCGCCGGCGGCAACCAGTATTACCTGTATACCGACCGCACCCATAAAACGCAGGTCATCGCCAAGGATATATTCCCCGGCGACGGCCATTGTTCATATTCGCCCGACGGCAAGTGGATGCTTACCGACAGCTATCCGCTGGAAGATAATTGCCGCAAGCTGTTCCTGTACCGCCTGAGCGATGGCGCCGCTTACGAAATCGGTAGTTTTTACTCCGATCCATCCTACCCCATTCCCACCCGCTGTGATCTTCATCCGAACTGGTCACGCGATGGCCGCCAGGTCTGTATCGATTCCATTCACGAGGGCTCGCGGCAAATTTATATCATCGACGTCAGTGAACTCACCGGAGAATAAACAATGAGATTTTTTAACCGCACCGTCCTGCTGTCCCATCCGAACGGCGACAGGACCGACTACATTCCTCCCTGCGGAACATTTTCTTTTGAGTTTGAAGTAGAGTCGCGCGATATTCCAATTACCCATTCGTTCCGCCTGATTGGCGAGCCGGATTATTTCTGGAAATGGCGCTGCGAAGCGGGCAGTCCATACAGCATCTCCATGTCCATCGACGACGCCTTGAGCAAAGCCGATACATTCCGTGAAACCTATTCCCTGAAGTTCGATTGCGCCAACGAACCTTATGAACGGAACGCATGGATCAAACTGTACCAGGAAGACCTTTCACGGGGTGAACCCTATCGATTTTCGTTTGCCGGCAAGACCGATGATTTACGCCTGGAACAGGGCGGAGCCGTTTGCGCAGAACTCGAGATCTACCTGAAAAAAGACGGACGCCATCCCAATGACGTGTTCGACGCGCCCGATGAAGTCAAAAGACTGACACTGCCGGAGGGATCGTACGACTGGCGGGAACTGGATATGGAGTTCGTCATGCCGGAACAGGCCGTTTGCGTCATCGTCCATATCGGAATCAAAGGCGTTTCCGGGAAGCTTTTGCTTGCTTCACCGAGGCTCTGTCCAAAGGGCGGGGACAACGTTATTCCTCCCTACGACCGCCAACAGAAGCGCGAGCCGAAGTATTGTTATGTCGCGGAAAATATGTCCCGCCGCGACTGGGCCGAATTTGAATGTTTCGTCGACGGGAAATGCATTTTCAGCGGAGAAAAATATTCATCCATATTTCGGCGCCCGGACTGCGAAATCGAAATCGGAATGCTCGCTCCCGGCAAGCATATCATGACCCTGAATTTCCGGAACGATTACGAATCGGCGGTCGGCTTCGTCGTACAGCAGTTGGAGCTTCTGGAATACGGCAATCATGCTTTTGAAATTATCGCCGTACCCGAGCATCTCCGGGAAAACGAGCCGTGCCGCGTCCTGATCAAAACACCGCATGAGAACCTCGATCTGGAGGCCGACGGCAAAACATACAAATTTACCGCTCCCGGGCTCCATGCTCTGATTCTACCGCCGCTTCGGGAAGACGTTCAAACAATTACCCTGAAAGCCAATGGATTCTCCGATTCCTTTACGGTCCGGAAAACACTCTCCGGCTGCGAAGCGCTCTATCTCTCTACCGGCGACACCGTTTTCGCCCCGCAGACGCTCCCCGACATGGAGCGTTTCCTGGAGTGGTATCTCGGCAACAATCTCGGTAACACGATCTGTTTCCGCCACTCCTATCGTTGGGGCGGCGGCCGTTTCATGAACGCCGAAATCTGGCGGAAAGTATTGCCGCTGCTCCGCGAAATGGGCATGCATTATATCCTGATGATCGACGGCCGGGAATTGCCCGGCAAAAACGCCAATCCCCCGGAATCCCTGATCGCCGGAGAAGGGTATCTCGGGCGCCAGGCGCACGAAAACGACGGGGCCTTTTATTACTGGGGGAACACTCTCTGGAAGCCGGAGCCTCTGCTGGAACCCTATGCCGACATCTTCTCCCGGAGCGTCGACAAAGGTGGTATTCAACCACATGTCCGCCCGAAGCGGAACGGCTCACGCGCCTGGTGGTTCTTCGATCCTACGGATGCGCGCGACATGAAAGAAGCCGCCGAAGCCATTGTCCGCAATATCGCCGATGCCAAAGGCGACTCGAACCGGCACTCCGGCCCCTCCACGCTTTTCCGTTATTTCTTTCAGGCCGGCTATGAATTCCTGCTGGCGGAACAGATGTACGGCCCGGAAGAAGTCATTCTCTCCTCATTGCGCGGAGCTTCCAAAGCCTACGGCGCAAACGGATTCGGGGCGCACCTCGCCACGCAATGGAGCTCCACTCCTCACGACACCCCGGAACACGCGGAGCGTTATTTCCTCTCGCTCGCCACCTGTTACATTCAGGGCGTCACGCAAATCAACACCGAGGAAGGCCTTGACCGGATGGAAAAAGGATTTGTGGACCATGACCGTTTCGGCAGCAACTGTCTGCGGCACCAGGAAGCCCATACCCGTTTCCGCCGTTTTATGGAAACTCATCCGCGAAATGGAAAAATCGTCGTCCCGATTGCCTGTATTCAGGGACGCTTCGACGGCTGGTGCTGTTTCACGCGCGACAACGTCTGGAAACGCGAGGGAGATCAATGGAAATTCGGCGAGGCGGAAGAAAGTTTCGACCTGCTGAATGTATTCTACCCGCGCAGTGTTTTCAGCGACATCTACCGCTGTCCTTGTTCTGTCGCTCCCCAAGGCTGGTATACCGGAACCCCGTACGGCCCGATCGACCTGGTACCGTTCGAGGGCGAGTGGAACAGCTACCAGGCGGTGATTTTCCTTGGCTGGCACACCTTCCAGTCGGAAGATGGCAAGAAGATGCTCGAATACGTCCAAAACGGCGGAACCTTGCTTCTTTCCAAACGCCACCTCTCCACCGCGCTTGAACACGACAGCGCCCCGATCTACCAGGCGGAAGCAACCCTGAATGAATTGCTCGGCGAAAACTGGCATAACGGCATGATCCGGCGGAAAATCGGAGCCGGAGAAGTCATCTGTTTCACGGAAGAACTTTTCCCGGCCAATCCGCAAATCCGGGCGAATTATGAAAACGAAATGAAGAAAATCGCCGAAAATATTTGCCGTGGCGAAGCGGAAAAATGCTGGGTGGAAGCCAATGAAGACGTAAACTTTTCCGTCTATGAAGACGAAAACGGAAACCGCGCGGTTTATCTGCTGAACATCCGCTGGTGGGATAAAAAATCCTCGACAGTAACTCTGACCCGAAACGGCCAAAAAGAACCAATCATCCTCGAAGAAGGAATAATTCTGCAGAAATAACAAGAGAATAATAAACAACCAATTCACTTTTGGGGAACCTTGTATGGCTACCACCCGACATTTCAGCCCGTCGTTGTAGCCAACAAGGTTCCCCTCTTCTTCACTGATTTTGCACAAATGCGGACTCACTTTCACCAATACGGACTCACCGGCGGATACGCAAAAACAGGCAAAATGAAACTGACCTTCTGAGGCGGGACGGGATTGCTGTCATTGTTAGTAGATATTCCGATTTTTTATTGTCTTTCCAGAATCATAGTCGTTCGTAATAAAGAAAATATGAATAGCGAAAAGACCGAATCGCAGAAAAATGTAAAACATATGCATAAACACAAAGTTAAGCTCGGTTTTGTAGTGTAAGGAATCGTTTGGTCGCAAAAATAGCAGAAAATGGCAGAAGAAATTCACTGATTTGAGCAGAGTGATTGCATTCATAACAATCACTGGAAAAGAACGCTGGATTATGTTTGCGCGGAACCCATTTCTCATGCCGATTCGCATTTAAAATCAGATTTTACTGCCCATCTCGTAGGCTTCCTGCATTGCTGGAGTGCCTTTGACTGAACCAGCTTCGTAAGTATTCAGGCCGTATACAATGCCTCTTTCTTTTGATCCAGGCAAACCCGCAACAAATCTGCACAGGCCGGCGACCGGGACATCCAGGCGCTGGATCGTCTTGGCAACTCCTGTGACAATCAGATATATTTCTTTGTCGGTAATCTCCGTATATCGCGGATAGGTGCGCTCCATAAATACTTTTAATTTCGAGTACATTGAACCACAGTAGATCGGCACGGCAAGGACGATCACATTCGCTGAAATCATTCTTTGCAGAATTTCACTCATATCATCTTTATGAATGCAAGCACCGCCGTTTTTCCGGCATGCATCACATCCGGTACAGTAGTTGATTTCCTTGTCCGCAAGGAATACTTTTTCTACCTGATGGCCCGCCTCTACTGCTCCTTTTGCAAACTCATCACTGAGAAGGTCGGAGTTCCCGCCTTTTCTTGGGCTGGAAGATATGATCAATACTTTTTTGTTCATCTTTTTGAGGGTAAAAATTATTGTTTTGTTTCAGTCAGTAATCTTTTTTCTTCGTCAATGGCTTTGAGCAGAGAGTCCAGGACTTCCTGGAAGATCTGGAGCTTTTCTTTCGGGACATCTTTCAAGAGTTTTTTCATCAGCTTTTCAAAGACTTTGTCACTTTGGGCATAGCAGTCGCGCCCGTCAGGCGAGAGCGTTACACGCACCGAACGGCGATCCCCCGGCACAGGGCTGCGTTCCACAATGCCCAACTGAACCATTCGCTCCACAATCTGCGAGGCGGCGGCCGGAGTAAGGTGCAGTTCATCCGCGATTTCTTTGACTTTGACCGACTCTCCCGGACTGAAGCGAATATAGCTTAAAATTCGCAACTGAGCAAAAGTCGCATGAAGAGGAGTCGTAATCTGCGTTTGCTTCTCATGCAATATCTGCAACTCTTCGGATGCCTGGAAAAGCCGGGTCCAAATAGTCGTTTTATCTTTTGAGCTGGCCATTATAAAATCTCCTATTAGTAATGGCATATATTTTTAATGACATTATCAATGTACTTCATCTCTAAGAGTTTTTCAAGCATATTACAAATATTAAAAATAAATTTTGAAATGATTTGACAATTGAATTAATAGCATATATATTTAATGTCATTAACAATAAATCGTATTTCTATTAAATGAAGTTATCTATATGCAACCTTATAAGGAAAAAATCATGAAAGCAACAATCGTATCCCTGGCGGCACTTCTTCTGGCGGGAAACTTGATGGCGCAAAATGAACCGGTTCAGGTCAAAGGTTATGCGGCATTGAACGCTGAAGGGCGGCTTGTCCCCTATGAGTTCAAGCGACGGGCAGTGGGAGAGCACGATCTCCTGGTCGAGCTTCTCTATTGCGGCATTTGCCACAGCGACGTGCATGAAGCGTTCAATGATTGGGGATTTACCGTCTATCCTGCCGTGCCGGGGCATGAGATGGTTGGCCGGGTGGTACAAGCCGGCAAACAGACGACCCGCTTCAAGCCGGGTGATTATATTGGGATTGGGGCGACGCTCAACTCCTGCGGCAAATGCGCAATGTGTCAGTCGCATAAGGAGCAATACTGTGCCGATGTTCCACCCGATGCCGACAGTACGCCGGTGGGAATCGGCGGTTATTCCGACCGGATGGTGATTCATGAGAATTACGGCATTAAAATTCTGGCGAATGCTCCATTGGAAAAACTCGGACCGATCATGTGCGCCGGTATTACGGTTTACTCCCCTTTGAAAGCCGCCAATATCCGGAAAGGGAACAAGGTGGCGATTGCCGGATTCGGCGGACTGGGCCATCTTGCCGTACAGTACGCGACGGTATTCGGGGCGGAGGTGACGGTTTTCGACCGTACCGAAGAGAAGCGGGAGTTGGCCGCAAAACTCGGCGCGGTCAAATATGTCAATGTCGGTAATCCCCGGGAAATGGAAGGAATGAACCGAATGTTCGACTATATCCTGACGACGATCCCGACTCATTATGACCCGGTTCAGTATTTGAACATGTTGAAAGTCGGCGGCGAGCTGATGATCGTGGGCCTGCCCGCCACTGCGGAGGCTCCGTCCATCAATATCAACGCCATTCCGTTCGGCGTAAAAATCTCGAAATGGATGATGGGCGGAATCGCCGAAACCCAGGAGGTCATGGATTTCTCTTTACAGCATAAAATCTACCCGATGGTAGAAGTCACTCCGATCCAACAGGTGAATGAGGCATTCAAAAAGGTGAAGGATGGAAAAGTCCACTTTCGGTATGTAATCGATCTGAAAACCTTGAAATAACAAATGAGGTACAATATGAAAGTCTTACTGGTCAACGGCAGTCCCAATGAAAAGGGCTGTACTTACACGGCACTGCAGGAAATCGCGAAAACCTTGGCGACAGAGAATATCGAGAGCGAAATCTTCTGGATCGGCCGCAAACCGATAGCCGGGTGTACCGCATGCCACGCATGCGAGAAGCTCGGTACTTGCGTCATCAAAGACAATGTTCAGGTTTTTCAGGAGCTGGCGAGAAAGGCGGACGGATTTATTTTCGGTTCTCCCGTTCATTATGCGGGAGCGAGCGGTCCATTGATTTCATTTATGAATCGGGCTTTTATTTCGGAACTGGTCGGCAACAATAATCGCGCGTTTTACCTGAAACCGGCGGCCGCGATTGTTTCGGGCAGGCGGGCCGGAACCACCACGGCGTTTTCGCAGTTGAACAAATTTTTCGAGCTGCATGAAATGTTCGTGGTGTCCTCAAGCTACTGGAATATGGTGCACGGCGATCGCCCTGATGAGGTCAAAGAGGATTTGGAGGGAATGCTGAATATGCGCATTTTGGGCCGCAATATGGCGTATCTGCTGCATTGCCTGAAAGCAGGTAATGACAGTGGCGTCCAATTACCGTTTCGCGAAGAACCGGTCTTCACCAACTTTATCCGATGAGAGGACACCGAGATGAAAAAAACAATCACAGCAGTTGCGGCATCGCTTGCTTGCGCATTATTTGTTTCCGGGTGTGCAACAACGAAGCAAGCGGATCATTTTCCGAAACAAAAACAACAAACCGAAGGACGCTCGGAAATGAAAGATAAAAAGCCGGTTACAGCCGGACGGGATTACCTCGGTAATTTTGCACCTCAATTCGCGGCAATCAATGATGACATTCTGTTCGGACAGGTCTGGAGCCGGGAACAACAGCTTCCGGCCCGCGACCGCAGTCTGATTACTGTGGCGGCGCTGATGGGGGCCGGGATCACCGACACTTCGCTGAGAGGTCACCTGGAGAAAGCCAGAGAAAACGGTGTTACCAAAGCGGAAATGGTCGAAGTCATCACCCAGCTCGCCTTCTATACCGGTTGGCCCAAAGGCTGGGCTGTTTTCGCACAGGCAATGGAAGTATACAAAGAGGATTCGAAATAGGGAATACTATAAAATATCACATTCAGGGGTTTCCTATGTCCGGCAAAAATCCTGAACTCATATGGGAAAGACTTTCGCGTCTTATCGAGGAGGTGAATCTTCTTTACGAGCGAAAATCGTACGCCGTTCCGTCACCGAATATTACGTTTGCGCAACTGCGGATACTCAATTGCATCAAGTTGAGTCCTGGCGGTTCGGTTCGATTAAAAGAAATCGCGAATGCTTTGCAGATCACCGCACCGGCGGTATCGCAAATCGTTGAACGTATGGTTCAACAGGGAATGATCGAGCGGATTCAATCCCGGGATGACCGGCGGAGCGTTGAAATATCGCTTTCGGGCATCGGGCGCGAATGTCATGCTCACAATAACTGTTTCTTTGACAAGCTTTTTGACAAATTGCTGGTGAAGGTCTCTCCGGAAAAAGAAGCCGTTTTTCTGGAGGTTTTAGACCATCTGATCTTGGCAATTAAAAATGAAAAACTCAGGAGTAATCATTTATGACGAAAAATATCATTGTAGCGGCAATTTTGCTGACGGGTGTGTTTGTGGCAGCGGAAGAGAATACATCGGCACCGCCGCCCCCATTGGTAAGCGTAGGGAAAGTGACATCACTCCGGGACTGTAGTTAATTTAGAACAGAGACAAACATTGTAATGAAGGAGAACAAATAAATGATTTTCAATGGACCTATTATCAGACCCACTACAGACGCAGACAGCGTTTTCATAGAACTGACTGCCGGTTGCACCCATAATGGTTGCACCTTCTGCAATTTCTATGATGGAGTACCCCTTCGAGTTGCCCCGCTATCGGAGGTGGAGGCTAATCTGAAAGAAGTTGCGCAAAAAAATCCAAATGCCAAAAAAGTCTGGGCATCCGGAGGGAACCCGTATGCACTTTCAACCGAAAAACTAGCAGAGCGCGCAAAACTGATTAAAAAACATTTGCCCGAAGGCCACATCTCTACATACGCCCGTGTCGATGATCTTAACCGTAAAACGGTAGATGATATGCGCCACTTAAAAGAACTTGGCTTCGGGGAATTGGTGATTGGTGTTGAAAGCCTTGATGACGAAGTTCTCGCACATGTAAATAAGGGTTATACAGTTGCAGATATCGTGGAAGGTTTCCAAAAGTTAGAGGACGCTGGTGTAGACTATCGAGTGATCTATATGGGGGGATTAGCCGGACAAGGTAAAGTCGTGGACAGCGCCAAGAAATCTGCTGAAATTTTAAATAAGCTTCATCCATATATGATGTTCCTTACTCCACTAGACATTGAACCCGGCACGCCCTTGGCTGCTGAAGTAAAATCCGGAACATTCAAGCCAGTCGAGCGAAAAGAATTGCTTCAAGAGTATAAAACACTTTTCTCTGAGCTTCATAATCCAATGATTGTTTACACTACAACTTCACATTATTCAAGACCATTCACTGCCAAAATACCAGAACACAAGGAACAGGTTATCCGCATGTTAGATGAAGAAATTCTATCCATTGGATAGAATTGCTTTACTTTGGCCTTTTAGTATATAGGTGAGCGATGGAGGTTCGCATAAGATTTCTCCTCAATTTACGGCATTGTAAATAACTGTTTGCCAATCGGTTTTGAATAAAAGCGGCTTTGTGTCCTCCCTAGTTGTTGTCGTA
>JAVBRM010000099.1:0-28300 GCA_031548025.1 Victivallaceae bacterium
AATAAAAATCAAATTGTTATTATATTTTGCTTCTTGCGAACTGACTGTCGCCTTGCGGAAAAGTCGCTACTTCAGTAGCGCCTTGTTCCACAAAACGTCATTCAGCATCGCAAATAAGCTAAAATCTAAAAAGCGATTTGATATTTAATTGGAATAATCCGCCAACCGGATGAGGCTGATCTTAAAAGGTACCGGCCGGGCCGCCCGGTACAGCGCCAGCCTCGCCTCCTCCAATTGCGCAATGGTTTGCGGCTCGGAATCTATATTTTTCCGGTAATCCGATAATATTCCGGCCTGATATCCCGCGTAAGTGCCTTTGGCCGGATTTTCGGACAGTTTGCGCTCGACCACTTCCCGGCATGAAGCCGGATCGCCTAGATCGCCGCCATATTTCCGGATGAGGGTTTTTCCGTGAATCAAATAGCGCAGGATACGCTCATTTTTCCGGATGACGGCGGATGCCTTGCCGGTTTCTTCGAGGCGTTCCGCCATGGGAGTGTTCAACTCCGCCAGATTGAGCCCGGCCGCCAAGCGGTCACTGCTGAAATCACCGGTGGAAAGGTTTTCGCAGCGCATCCGGTACGTTCCCGGCGGTAAACCGGTTACCCGCAAGGGCATCCGGTTCAGTGTGACAGTCATCGGATAAAATTTTTCTACGGCCGGAATGACGGGCAGCGGCGAAGCGGCGGGAATCAGCGTAAATTCAATGCCATCCTCCTTGACGCGAAAGTCCCCGACTCCGCAATGCTCTCCGGAAAATACTCCGGTTTTTCCGTCGATTTCCAGACTGGCGACAACGGGTATTTCTCCCAGCATTTCCAGAATGCGGCAACCATAAACGATATGGGCGGTATTTTCCGGATGAATGCGGTCCTTGCCGCCGAAGTCACTGTCCGGATGCTGTTGAAGTATAGTCGTGCCGAAGGAGTGGAGATCAATTACCGGCAGCGACTCCGCCACTGCCAGTTCTTTCACGATCCGCGCACACTCGGTAAGCCCGCCGGGCGCGTTGGCAAATAGTTTTTCTTTAGTGGAAACCGTTCCGTATTGATCATACGGAGTCGGTGTCATCAGCACGATATCATAGTTGTTTTTCTTGAGCAAGGCGATCAATCGAGTCATATTATCCCGATAGCTGTTCAGCGCCTCCCGGCGTTTGGCCATGACGGCGGAATCGGCCGTGGCCGAGCGGTAATTGTTCATATTGACGTCATTCATCCCGAACATCACAAATACCCGGTCTGGCTTATTGGGCGGAAGGTCCAGGTCAAAACGTTCAAGCGCATCACTGGATTTGTTGCCCGCGATTCCGAGGTTGATCACCGTCGCCCCCAACTCCGGATGACGCAGGGCCAAGTACTGTTGGACCGCATAAAGATACCCGCCCTGCCGGGTAATACTGTCCCCGAGAAACGCCAGGCGCTCGCCCGGCTTGACGGGGGCAATGGCTCGTTCCGCTCCGGTCAATGCCGTCAAAGCACAGATCATAAAAATGATCAGATTTTTTTTCATATGAAAGTCCTTCACTGTTTTAATTTATTTTCCGGTACCGGAAAATCGAAATTGTTGGAATTTCCCGGCAAGATCGTAAAATCCGGAGTAAGCACGATACGCAATAACTCGATATCGCCAGTAAGGCGCAACCGCACTTTATGCGTCCCCTGTTTCAACTTGTACAAGACAAATCTGCCGCCAACCCATCTGGCCACTGCCGTCGGCTGAACCGGCCTGATTCCACTCCAATACCAATAACTGTGATTGTTCAACTTGATATCCCGAAACGGTTCGTCATCCAGGCTGAATTCCACCTGGTATTTGAAACGCCGCCCCCGGCTTTCCGCCAGAATGTAGTATTCCTGATCGAGCGGAACTTCAAATACCCACTCCGGAGCCTTGGCGCTACCGGCGGCATCCTCACGGCGGAGCTCGATTGCTCCGGAAGCACATTCCAACCCCCGTACACTCCCTTCCTGAACGGCATACACCGTCACCGGACGCGAGAGCCCGTCAGCATCCCGTACCAGAAATGCTCCGCTGTGCAAGCCGGGACGCCGAAATTCACCGGGTACCACCGACACGGTAAAACGGTATTCCCGGCCTGGCTGGGCGGCAATCTCCGCCGGGGTTATTTTCAACCAGGAGAAACTTTGATTTTTCTGTACCTTCAAGGTCTGCGGGCGAAAAGCCGCCGAGGTCCTGAGAATAAATCCGGCTTCCGAAACAGACCGGTCAAAATTCAACTGGCCGCAATCGAGTTGAAACTCCAGCGGCCGCGCCGGCCCCGTCTCCCGGCCGCCGGGAATCAGGGCTCCCATATATTTATCATTATCCTGGAAATTGAAAACCATGGTTCCCTCCGCCGCGCCGATGCTGTCCGGAGTCAGGGCAAATAATCCCCTGTCCGGGTTCATGAAAACCGGCCGCGCTCCGTAAAGCGTTCCGCTCCCGGCATTGGGCGGAAAATTCCGGAATGAATGGAGAACCTCGTACGCGACATCCGGCAACACGCCGTTTCTGCCGGCGGCGGTCCCCGGACGATATCCGGAAAACACCACATTATTGCGCCGCATCCGGTACGGAGTTTCAGGGAAACCGATGCCGTCGCTGTAAATTGTATTGTTGAAATAGTAAATGCGCCCGGGTCCATATTTATTGACCATGTCCTTGATCACGATATTGCCCTGGCCGCCGGTGTCGGTGATGTTGACAAAAAGGTTATTGAAAATATAGGACGGCCCCAGGCGGCAGGCAATCGTGCTGATCCCACAGTACCCGCCCTCAAATTTATTTTCGAAAACCCGGATATTCATTTGCCCTCCGTCCAGCTCCATGCCGTCATCGTGCGGAAATGCCAGGTAATTGCCGTAAATATCCGCGTCCCGGTAAAATCCGCCGGTATCCCCCATGTTGTCACCGCTCTCAATGACGTCATTCCAGCGGTATTCGTCATCGCTTCCAACCAGGTCATTGTAGCGCACCACGGTCTGCTCGTTGGCGTTCACGCGAATGGCGTTCGGGCCGATCGGATGCCCGTAAAGCCACCCTGTTGATTTCGAGCGCGGATCATGGATAAAACAGCGCTCCACCACCACGCCGCGACTGTCGGTGATCCAGATCCCGGAATCGCCGTGCAGCAGAGTCGCGCTTTTGCCCCCGTCGGCCCGGTGAATTTTGGGATTCCGCATCAGGGTTCCGGTTCTCCCCCAGCCGCCGATATCACAGTTGGCAATACGGACGAACCGGGATTTTTCCACCTTGATGCCGTGGGTTGGCTCGGGGCCGCCCGAAGGACCGCCGCGGACCGTCAGCCCTTCCAGAATGACATATTCCGCGCCGTCCAGTAAAATAGCCCCATGCCCGGGCGCGGCGTTGCCGTCGATAACCGTCCCCGGAGGCGCCGTGAAACGAATCCAGCCGTTTGCGTTTCCTTTGTCCGTTATCTTGATAATGCCGTTCCGCTGCCGTTCGCGAATGTCCACTGTGGCGGCAACCGGTACCGTACTGCTCCAGGTCTGAAAAACGCCCTGCTCCAAAACCTGCCCGTCCGGCATCGTAATACGCAATTCGTAACCGGTATTTTCCCGCAACCGGACAATACTGCCGCGAAACGTCTTTTCTGCCTCAAACCAGGCCGGTTCCAGACCGTTCAGCCATTTGGAGTCGCCCTTCGCCCGGAATTGCACCAGCACTTTCTCCGGGGCCGGCCGGCCCGGCGTAAAATAATAACCGCAGCTGTTGAATGTTTCCCGGAATTCCAGCCCGGCGGCGGTTAGTGCCAGGAACGACAAGCAAAATAGTATTCTTCTCATAATCATGTTTCCTGAATGACGTTTTTCAGGGTTGCGTTTCCGCGGAACCCCAGAAAATGTTGAGTTTACTGAAAGGAATCAGCCGCGCCGCCGGATTGTGGAACGATTCCACATGCATATCGGCAAAAAGGACATTCGTTCCACTCTGATGGCGCTTACCTCCGGCGATGACATTGTAATAGCGCTTCAGATACTCCTGATAATAGGTGACGCTGGCGGCGTCGGCCACCTCATTTGCCGCGGTATCCGTAAACAGCGATACCGATCCCGGCTGACGAATCCGATTCAAGGCTTGAGTGTCGCTGCGTTGCGCATTTATACCGTAGCTGGATTTGATATGGGTATTCCCGCCCGCGTATGGAGCCGTATCGGATGGGCAAATAAAAAATTTCGGCGTTTCATCGATTTTATTCGTTCTGTCTACCTTTACCTTCAATTGTCCCGACACGAAAAACGAACCGGTTTCGGTTCTGGTCCACGGATTGCTTGAGTGCATATAACGAAAAAGCACATGATAAACATCGGTATAAAATACGACCTGATTGCCGATCTGCCGGCAGTTATTCAAGCATGATATACTCTTGGCCTTTTCCCTCGCCCGCTGCAGAGCCGGCAACAGCATAGCCGCCAGTATCGCAATAATCGCAATCACTACAAGCAATTCAATAAGTGTAAATTTTCCCGATGTTTTCATTGTAAACCTCCTGGTTGAAAAACATTGCTGCCGCAGGTCGTGCTCCTGGGGGTAAATACGGTAGGAAACCGAAGTTTGACCGGTTCCGTTTGCTGATATGAAACAAGCGCTTCGACCACCTGTGCCATCATCTTTTCGACGTCAAAAGTTATCGTTGAAAGCGCCGGGATAAAATATTCTCCCCAGCGCTCCTTGCCGGTCCCGACGATGCCGATATTTTCAGTCCAGGAAATCCCACGTGCATACAGCCGGGAAATCGCCCGCATGGCATATGTGGAACTGCCGAATACGAACAACACATCCTTTCGGGCAATTATGATGTCAACCAACTGTTCCAACTCAGTGTCGTCCACATTCGCGCCGCACTGGATGTATTCACAGCCGATCCGGCGGCGACGGCATTCTCCGGCCAATGCGGTCCAGCGTGAACCGGCGTTGTCATTGAAAAACGCCACCACTTTCAAATTCGGCATCGTCACCTGTTCAAGCATCTCGCGAAATCCCGTGGAATAGTCGATCAGCACAGCCCCCAACTCCGCAATATCCGCGCCAAATCCATAAACCACAATGGGATAATGCTCGGCTGCCAACCTCTCCCGAAGCTCCGGGGCTTGTTTCAAACTGTTCGCCAAAAAGAAAATACCATCGCACTGCCGCGCCTTCAATTCTTCAATCCCGGCCAGTTCCCGCCGCGGGTCCCATTCGGTGACCAAGGTCAATACCTGGCAGCCGACTTTGCGTGCCGCTTCGATAAAGGCGACATTGAGATACCCGAAAACATCGTCTTTGATATCGCCTACTATAAATCCCAGCGTATGACTTTTCCCGGTAGCCAGCGCACGCGCCGCCAGCGACGGCGTATAATGCAGTTCTTCTGCCGCGCGGAGAATCGTTTCGACCGTTTCACTCCGCATCTGCCGGATCTTCGGATGTCCGTTCAATACCCGCGATACCGTGCAGATACTGAATCCGGTTTTTTTTACTATGTCGTTGAGAGTTGCCATCTTCTTTGATTTGGTTAAACGCTTATCCATATTATATCGCAGAGAGAATTCAATGTCAATAGCAATACCGGAAAAAAGTTTGAAATTTTTATTGACAAACAGCGGAATCATGTTACTTTTTCAATAACCGGACTCGTCTAACCAGCCCAAAATGGAGGAACAGATTATGTTCAAAGAAGAAAGAGACGACCTGTTATTTAATTGGTACATGATCGGGAACATTGAAGAAGGGCGGCCAAATATGGGGCCTTTGATGCCGGTCGCGGTTTACCGGCTGATGCAGTTTGCCATGCGCGACGTTCTGATACGTGAACTCGGAGTGGCGGCGACCGACAAGATTTTTTATACCGCCGGGCGCAAAGCCGGGCATGAGTTCTACCGGACCCAGGTTGGCGACTGCGATACCTTCGATGAATTGGTGGTCAAGCTTACTCAATTGCTCAAGGATCTGAAAATCGGTATTCTCAATATCGAAAGCGCCAATCATCAGCGCGGTGAATACGTGCTCACCATCGCCGAGGATCTCGATTGTTCCGGGTTGCCGGTTACCCATGAAAGCATCTGCGTTTATGACGAAGGTTTCCTGGCCGCCATTTTCAAGGATTTCACCGGTCAGGAGCATGATGTGAAGGAAATCGATTGCTGGTGCACCGGCGAAAAAATCTGCCGTTTCAAAGCCCAGATCATAAAACCCCAGCCCTGAATCTTTCGAAATTTTAAACCACGGAAACCACGGAAACCACGGAAATTTTTTTAATTAATGACTTACGATTTGCTACGTGCTATATTCTTCGCAAAGAAAACAAGAAAATCGTGAATAGCAGTACGGAAGGGGAATACAAATAATTATACGTTCCCTTTCCGTGATTTCCGTGGTTTAAAAATTTTGAGTGGTCAACATAATTTCGGATTTTTTTCATTTGCCTTATTGCTTTTTTCAAAAGCTCGCTGTATAATTACCATACAAGCTTTTTAAACATGTATGATAATATGAATAACGCGACATTGATAAAAAAAACAGCAGTACGAAAAAACAGCCCGGTGGTTTATGCCGGATTGGTTCGTGATTTGAGCGAGCAGATCAAGGGCGATGTTCTGCCGCCCGGGGCTCAAATGCCGTCGGAAAACCTCCTGACCGAGCAATACGGCATCAGCCGCTCTTCCGTCCGCATGGCTTTGAATGAGCTGGAAAAAAGTGGTTTGATCATCAAACGTCCCGGCAAGGGGTCATTTGTCTGCGACCGGTTTGAAAGTGAAAAAATAACCAGAACCATCAACATCGGGTTGAACTGTTCATTTGAGATCGTCAGCGGCAGATGGTACGACGCCATGGTGATCGACGGCGTCAGTTCCACTTGCAACGGCGACCGCTGCCGGACCAATATCATCGGGCGGGCCGCGAATATCGCCGAGCTGAAGAAAAATTATATCGAAGGTTTGATTCTGACTCAATACAACGGCAGATTTGAAGATTTGTCGGTATTGACCGACAGCGGCATCGAGGTGATCTTGTTCAACCGCATAACCACGCTGGAAAACCTGGCCTATGTCGCGGTGAATTATCACCGGGAAGCGATGGAAGCAGTGCGTTTTCTGCGGGATCGCGGCCATCAACGGATCGGTACGGCTTTTGTCGATACCAACGGATTCCGTGACCGGGGTTACCTCGACGCCCTGGGTTTGACGGAATTTCCCTCGGAATATACGATTCAGATCGAATCCGTTCAGGCCGATGAATATTATACGGAAAAAATTGAAAAATGTCTTCGCGATGGTTCGCCGACCGCGTTTTATCTGACCAACGGCAGTTTGGCTATCCCGTTTTTCAACGCTGTGGAACGTTTGAAACTCCGTGTGCCGGAAGATATCGAAATGATCTGTTTTGATGATATCGCTTATCTTTACCAGATTTATAAAAAGAGTTTTTCCTATGTAAAAATGCCGCTGAAAACCATGGGTTCGGAAGCGGCGGAATATCTTTGCCGGAAAATTGAAAACCCGTCAATTCCGGTGATGAAAAAACTGTATCGCGCTGAAATTGTAACCGTCAGAAAAGGAGACTATCAAAATTGAAAAAGAGTAAAAATTTCACACTTATTGAATTGCTGGTAGTCATCGCAATCATTGCGATATTGGCGTGCATGTTATTACCGGCGCTTAATAAAGCCAGGGAAAAAGCCAAAACTATTTCCTGCAAGAATAATCTAAAAACTCTCGGCATGATCTTCAACTTTTATTGTGACCGCTGGGATGATTATACCCCGGTTTACTGGAACCTGGAGAACCCTCCCGGCGGCAGCCATTATAACTGGGCCATCAGTTATAAGATTCTGATGACGCAAAGAACTGATAAAGGCCTGTCGACATCTCCTTTTTCCGTTGTTTGTCCATCCAAGACCGGAGAACTTTCCGATTATTATGACAAAATCACTTATGGCCTTAATCCGTATATTGCCAAAAACAAGTCCGGAACCTGGGGAACGGAAAGATTTAAGCGCGGCCAGCTCAAAAGACCGGCGTTGTCCGTGGTTCATGGCGACAGGAAAGGTCAAGCCGATTCAAATTTTGAATATCCGACCAATATCGGCTATTTTCACGGTACCGGAAACCGGCCCAATCCCAATGCCGCCGCCAATTTCGTCTTTGCGGATGGCCATGTCGAAACTTTGACCTATTCTGACCAATTGAAAGCAAGTTCCGCCGTCGGTTATTTCAAATATGCGCAAACTTACCGTTAAAATGGAGTAAAAATGAAATATTTATTGACTGTTTTATTATGTTGTGTTGGCCTGGGTTTATTTGCAAACTTCAAGGGTCCGTTTGTTTCCGAGTGCGGTCTGGCGTTTTATTTTGTTCACAAGGGGGGTGATCTTGAGATCAAAATGGATGTCAGCGGCGAGGGCAAAGCAGTGGTTCGTTTCTACGACGCGGAGGAGGATTTGGTCAAATGGGATTATGTCAGGGAGCCGGGAGAGCTTTCTTATAAATACGCCAAAGCCCCGGCCGGGATTTATCAGGTGCGTTACAGCGGCGAAAAGGTCCGGATCAATCCGCAGACTGTTCCACAGTGCTCATTCGGCGTGATGGCGCTGACCTGTTTTCTGCAGGCCACCGCGGAGGATCAATATAAGGAGAGTTGGTTCCTGATTCCTCCGAACGCCAAAACTCTTAAATGGCTGACTTATGGCGGCAAGGTTAAGTTTTTCGATGCTTCCGGCAAGGACCGGACCGCTAAAGAGGTCAATCTGGCCGATGCCGCCGGGGAAGTCTGGCGTGCTGAAATCCTGCTCAAACCCAATCCGTACAACCGATTCGGGGCCTCGGGCATTCCCATGATTCTCTGTCCCGACGCCGAAACCGCCAAAGCGATCAATTCCAGCTTGGAAAAGACCACGGACGGAGTTGTTTATCCGCATAAATTCCAGGTAAAACTGCATGAATATCTGAAAACCCTCGGCAATCTGGATATCGAAATCGCCGACTGGCGGAAATATGAAAAAGAATTTGCGGCGGAGCCCAATGTTTCGGCTCTTTTCTCCGCCTGGGGTTTGTTCAGGTATTTCCCCTACGTCCTGAAAGGACAGAATATCGATCCGGCCAGCCCGGAATTCGGTAAATCGCCAAACTCGACGGCACTGGCGGTGATGCTTTCGCTGGATAAGCCGTTTAATCCGTATTACGGCAACCCGGTGTTGGAAAAGCGTTTGCTGGCGGCGGTTTCTCATTATCTGTTTCGCATCACCGAGGGAGAAGCGCCTAACGATTCCTGGACTTCCTACAGCGGCGGCTATGCGCTGGGCTATGTTTCGTCGGCCACGGCATTCGGTTTCGGCGCTCCGATGATCAAGGATGCGGCAATCCGCAAGGTTTGGGAAAACGGCATCCGCCGGATCGGCGACCGCTTCTCCATGTTCCGGGTCAGCTGTGAAAATCAATCGTCGCACTGGCCGTATGCCTTCACCCAACTGGCCAAGGGCAGCGGCGAAAAAGGATATTTTAAGCTTGCCGAAGATTTCATCGCCGGAATGTCATTACCCGAAAACAATCCGTTCATGAAGACCGGTTATCAACAGGAGGCCTACGGGCCGGACGCCACATATCAGGGGCTCGGGCTCTGTTATCAGGCGCTGTATTACCGGATCACCGGCGATGAAAATGCCAAAAAAGGTTTGCAAATCGTCTACAATCTGATGAATCATACCGTGGCTCCGGAGCCGGACGGTTCGTATTTCGGCGCCAGCAATTTTTCCCATCGTACCAAAGGCTCGTGGATGAACCGTCAATACGGCGGCGGTCTGGGATTTATGCAGGGCGAACTGCCCGAAGCGGCGGTTTTCAGTCAATCCGTGGCCCCGGCCTTCGGTGTGTCGATGTTGAATCCGGCGAATAAACCCGAAGCCAAGATACTGGGCTATACCACTGCTTATTTCAGCTCGCTTTACACACAATATTTCTATCCGTCCAAGCCGCTGGAAAAGGGCATTCTGCCGGCTCAGGAAAGCGGCTTTGTCCGCAATTTCAACGATGAATTCATCGCGGTGCGCAAACCCGGATATTACACGCTGTTTTACACCGGCAATACCGATACGGCCAAAGCCCGGCGGCCAAAAGTCGCGGAAAATAAGTCTCCGAACAACAAATGGATGCAGACCCAGGGTATGTCGCTGTTCTGGACGCCGGATTACGGCAGTCTGGTCACCGCCATGAACTGGAGCGGCGACACCGGGAATTTCGTCCGGGCCGACCTGGTCGACGGTAACTGCGCCTATTCGGATTATATGAGCCTGAAGCGTTCATTCAAGGACGAAAAATTGACGCTGGAAAACGAGCTGTTCCAATGCCCGGCGATTACCGTCAAGCGCGAGGTGACGTTCGGTGATTATGAACTGGTTCAGAATTTGACCCTGAGCATCGGCGACAATGTCGAGGTGAAAGATCTCTACGAACAGATCCCGTTTCTCCGCAACAAAAAAGATCTGAAAATCACTTTTGAACCCAATGAAAACGAAGCAAAATCCGTCGCATTTACCGGCAACGGCAAGACTCTGAAACTGACTTTCGACCGCCCGGTGAAGTGTTCGTTCGGGCCGGAAACCAAGTTCAACAATCAGATGATCGGTGCTTTGAGAATCCATTTCGGCAATAAGTTTACCAAAGGTGAGAATATTTCCTTGAAAATCGCTTATCAAACGGAGCAAAAATGAAAATACTGTCGGGCTTGCTGTTGATGGCCGCAATCGGCTTGAATGCCGGATTTCTAGGCGAGGATAAATACTGGCGTCCGCGCGAATCCATGACGTTTTACCTGAACGATCCGCAAGGCGGCGGATTTGAGCTGAAAATCACCGTCCGCGACATGAATGTCTATCACCAGGGCGAGCGCCCGGTCAACGCCTGGGTCATTGCCCCCGACGGCAAAATCACCACCCGGCTGTTGATTCCGGACGACGGTATTTTGTACGGCGACGCCAAATACCGCGACGGGATTTTCGATATCGGCTGCGACATGCGTTACCGGGATTATCATCGCTACAATTCACCCGGCGGTTACCCTCCGGCCAAAGAACGTTCTCCATTTCTGAGCAATCCTGAAAAATTGCCGGCGAGGACTTTCAACTTGAAAGTTCCCGATAACGGCAAAGGGATTTACCGTCTGGCCCTGGCAGCGAGCTGGGACCACTGGCTCAGTGTGACGGCTTCGCGGCCGCTGGCCGCCGGTATCCATCCGGGGCTTGGCGCAATCTACCTTCACGGTGATCAGTTGAAGGAATCCTATCTGTGGATACCGGAAAACGTCAAAGACGTCAGTATCGCCGTCAGCGAAGAAATCCAGCCGTTCAACTGGAGTGCCCGGCTCGGCGATATTGCCACCGTTCCGAAAACCGGATTCAACTACCGGATCCGGAAAAATGCAACGGGTGGCCAGGCGGTCAAAGTCGAAACCTCGGGAAAAACCACCGGCGCTTCGCTGCACATCCAGGGCGTGCCGATGATTTTGTGCTCCGACACTGAAACCGCCGCAACCTTCGGGCAATGGCAACCGCCGGAAGTGACTACCCTGAGAAACTGGCATGCGCCGCCGGAATTTGCCAAGGAAATGGCCCGGATTGTTCGATACAATCCGTCTTTTACCTTCAGCAATCAGGATTTGCCGACAATACTCGACGCGGATAAACCTTTTGGGACTTTGCGTTCCGCGTGGTGGCCGTTGAACGATATTTCCATGCTGGAAAAATTTACCGCCAATTGGGCGAAACTGCCGGAAAATATCCGTGAAGCCCTGGCGCTGGTCTGCGAGCAATGGGGCGAAGCCCATCTGCTGATGGAACAGGGACTATGCACCAATCAATGGACTTACGACCTGGCCCACTTGGCCGGACTGGCGCGAAACACCGGTATTCCGCGTTTGAAGGAAGTGTTGATTTACAATACCCAGCGACTTTGCCGGGAAAATTCGCTGGGGCGGATTTCGCCGGATATCGACAATTATGCCCTGCGCAGCGCCACCCGTTACGATTGGGCCGCCGACAACGGCACCATCGATAACGGAATTCAGGCGGAAATTTTCGGTCATGACAGCGAATACGGCCTGGAATCGAATATGAACATGGCCAAAGTCTGGGCATTCACCCAATCCCCGGAAATCGTCGAGTCGCTGAAAAAATATTACGCGCTGAAAACCCATTTGACCCTCTCAAAAACCGGTGGCATCCCGCCGAATACTTATGCCATGACCTGCAGTCCCACCGACAGCAATTCCAGAACTCGTTTTTATACCCATAAATCGCCGATCGACGATATTCACAAGCTGATCCCCTACGGACGGCTCTGGATCAGTGAGAAAGATGAAAAAGAGTGGCCATTCATGGAAAAAGGGCCTTTCGTCCGCAACTTCAACAACCGTTATTATTTCGTCAATACCGGCAGTTACTACGCGATTTTCTACGGTGGGCCACCATCGCCGGTGGCCTCCAATTGGACGCACTTGTCGACGGACGGGGCGAGTATGGAGTTCGACGGATTCGGCGGCATGGGTTACGGCGGCTGGAATCAGCCGGTCAAATCCGGCGGTTTGTCCGCGATCTGGATCCCGGAGTGCGGCCCGGCCCTGCTGGCAAACAACCACAACATCATGTACGCTAACGCCTTGTGGGGACGGCTGGAAAAACCGCTGTCGGCCAAATCCGGCCCGAACGCGGATGCCTGTATGGTGGCGGATGCTTTCAGCGACGCTCAGGTTGAATTCAACGAGAAGGACCGCGTTTTCCGCCGTTTCGGCAAGATTTACGGAGCGCCCCTGCGTTTTGAGCGTACCGTCAGGATCAACGACCATACTCTCGATGTCGAGCTGGCGATCACCGCCGAGGCCGATATCAAGCTACAGGAATTGAATGAGTCGATCCCGATTTTCGCGGACAACCGGATTCTGACCGCCGACGGCAAGGTCATTGAAATTCCGCGGGCCAAAGTTACCCCGACCCATCAGCCGGTGTGTCCCGGCGAGAATCCCGATATGCCGAGGTTCAAAGCCGCTGAAATCATTCTCAAGTCCGCCGAAGGACCTGGCATGGCAATCAAGCTGGACGGCCCGTATCAAATCAGAATGGCGGAGGTTCTGCGTTACCGCAAGGAAGCCGCCGCCATGTCCGGACTTACCCTGGAACTGCCGAAAGAGTGGCGGCAGGGCGAAACCCGCCGCCTGACCTATCAGCTCAAGATTGGACGCTTTTGAAAACGATGCCGGGCTCGATGGCTTCCGCCAGGCTGAGCCCGGCAAAGCCGGTGGCCTGGACTGAATAAAGACCGTTTATAAATTCCGGCTCGGTGCAAACGCCCAGTGAATAGGCATGCAGCGGATGGCTCAGGAAGCGGACGCCTTCTTCCATATACTCCCGCAATTCCGCCGATTCTTCGATATGGTTGAGATAATATGAGAAAAGATGCGGAATGGCGCAGGATTTGGCCAGCTGCCAGGGCAATATACCATCGAAGAAGGTACTCCGTTTCCCTTCGGGAGCCGGGAAGAAATGGGGAGGACCGAAGTGGAGCCATCCCGTACCTTTTTGCCATTGTTTGAGGATGCCGCATTCGCCGAACAGCCACAGTTTCAGGGTGTCGGCGATGGTTTTGCGTACTTCCTCGTTGCGGCTGGCGAAATGTGTCCAGCACATAGCCTCGAAAACGTAGAATATGCGCGAGTAATCCTCGATGACGGTATCTTCGTTGGGCGTCGGATACATGTTCATCCGGATCGGACGGCCGTCTTTCAGCCATTTGCCGCACTGAAACAGGGCGAATTTTTCGGCGTTTTCGATGAAATCCCGGTCGCCGGTCGCCACGGTATAAGCCGAAAAAGCCGAGCAGACGTTCATCGCGATGGTATAGGGGCCGTTCATCTTGTGCCCAACCCAGATGCCGTTGCCGTAAGTGCCGTTGTTCAGCGCCCAGATCGTGGTCCAGTCCTCAAACCATCGCTTGGAGGCTTCCAGGTACCGGCGGCGGCGTTCAGGATCACCGCTCATCATGGCCGCCTGAACCAGAGCCTGGTTGTTGCTCCCATTATCGGCCAGGTTAAGCTTGCCGCAGCGCAACAACTCGAAATACTCTTTTTTACTGAGCTCGGCCGTTGGTTTGTTGCGGTAATTCGAGGAAAATGCCCCGTTCGGCAGTTGTTCGCCGACATAGTTATCGAAATATTTCCAGACTGCATCAGTATATTCCGGTCGGTTGAAAAGCCGGCCGGCCAGTAACAGCGAGCGCAACGGATAGAATATCATGTACCATTCGCGCGACTTGCCGCCTTTGCCGTTTTGAATATTGAAGAATGTTCCGGTTTCATCTTCGACCTGCTGCGTCAGCAGCCAGTCACAATAAGCCTGAAGGGCTTCCGTCGGGCTCAACTGTTCGTACTTCATGATTACCTCTGTTTTATAACCATTTGATTAACGGACGGTACTTGGCGTAGAGCTTCTGGTTTCTTTCCAGGCCGCCCTCGGTGTTGATACTGCTGATGATCGGCGGTTCGATTCCCTGCTCGAGCATCATTTCACAGGCACGGACCACCAGACAATTGCAGATAAACGCATTGCCGAAGGTCGAATATGCCCCGATCCGGGTGGCGATTCCTTCCATATCCACCAGCGCGTCGCCATATTCCATGTAGGTATAGAGGACGGTGTCGAACATTTCGTGGAGGTTCTGGCCGGTGGCGTGACGCCCCGGGAAGTCCTTGGGCAATTTTTCCGCATAGTCGGTCGAGGTAATCGCAATGACCTTGACGCCACGCTTCTGACATTCGATCGCGGTCTCGATGGTGATCGGATTGATGCCGTAACCATTGACCAATATCAGCAGGTCGTCCTTGCCGATGTTGTAGGCGTCCAGCGCATACGGCGCCAGTTGCGGGCAGCGCTCGCCCATCGGGACGTGCGGAATCCGGATCGAGTCGACGAATACCGGACTGATACAAGCGAAGCCGCCGGCCCGGTGAAACATCTCTTCCGCCATCATATTCGAGTGGCCGCCACTGCCGAAAACATAGATCAGCTTGTCTTTTTTGACCTGCTCGACCATCATGGCGGCGGCTTTGTCGATCATTTCCCGCTGTTCAGCGAGAATCTTCTCCATTCTTTCTTCCAGAATGGACAAATATTCCTTCAAATAATCTCTCATGATTACATTCCTTGGTTTTATTTATGGCAAATACCGGTACTGGCTCTGGCCACAAGCTCGGTCCGGCAGTTGATTCGAATTTTCAGGCGTTTCGGGTCGGCAATCCGGCGGCTCAGGAGATCCATCGCCATTTCCCCCATCGTAGGGATGTCCTGCTCCAGCGTCGTCAGCGGCGGCGTGTCGAATATCGTCTCTTCCTTGTTGTCCCCGCCAATGACACTGAGGTCACCCGGGACCGACAATCCGGCTTCCAGAGCCAGATGCATCAGCATGACCGCATAAAAATGGTTGACGCAAACCACCGCCGTCGGGCGCTTTTTCAAAGCCATCCACTCCTTGAGTGTCTGGCCGATGCGGTTGTAAGTACCTTCGTCGGGAACGATTTCCCGCATGATTTTCTTGATATATTCGCCGCTCTCAAGCTCAGTGTGATATTGGGCGCAAGCCCACATGAAACCGCGCTGCCGCTCGGCATAGTTGCAACTGTAAGGCGAACAATCCGGCCGCGCCCCCAGGAAAGCGATCCGCCGGTGCCCCAGCCCGACCAGATATTCCACCGCGGTAAACATCGCCCCGTAATTGTCCGGCATTACCGTATCGCAGTACAACTGCGGCGCGGCGCAGTTCAGCAGTACCATCGGCACGCGGTCCGTCATATCCCTGAGATATTCGAATGCCGCACCGGAACGCACCACCAGACCGTCGACCCTGCCACGCTGCAGCAAATTCAACCCGCCGTTGAGGTAAGTTTCGCTGAAAACACTATACCCGAGCTGTTCGGCACGCTGTTCTATTCCTTGAATCGAAAGATGATAAAAACGGTGTTGGATATCCTGAGTCGCGTCGACAACATAGCCGATATTCCAGGTGCGTTTTTCCGAGGAATGGTTCAAATACGAATTCTTTTTCAGGTACGCAAGGATTTTTTTCCGCTTTTCCTCGGAGACTTTAGTCGTTTCGGGATTATTGAAAACCAGCGACACCGCCGTCTGCGATATTCCCAATGCTTCCGCGATTTTTTTCTGATTCATCTTTCGGTCCATTCCTGATTATTACTAACTAGATTATACATGAAATCCAAAGCGAATCAATAACGGACAGGTAATAATTTTAGTAATATTTTTGTGTAATGACACAAAAAAACCCGCACCAGGCAGATGCCGATGCGGGTATATTTAACGAACCAGAAGGTATTAATTACTTCTTGCGGCTCCGGCGATACATTGCAACCGATCCGCCGATGGCCATGGCCGCCAGAATGCCGGGGAGAGGCTGGCCGGAAGGAGCCGGGGTCGAAGAGGCAGCTTCTACGGCAATCAAGAACGACTGTTCATATCCGTAAGCACTGCCATCCAGGTACCAGCTGTTACCGAAGTTATAAACTTTGGCATTATCCTTGCCGCCGTCATAGCTGCCCAAATCTCCTCCACCCATCACACTGAACTTGTGAGTGAAACCATCAATACCACTGATTGACGAATAAGTCTTGCCGTCATCCATGGTAATCCAGAATCCCATCGTTTCCCCTTGTTTCAAAGAGATCGTAGCCATATCATTGGAAAAATCCAAAGTCTGGATCGAGGAAACCGCTTTGGTGGTGGCATCGTACACGAAATAACCGAGAGCACTGTGCGATGTGGTAAACGTTCCTTCGGTAAGACTTCCAACTACTCTTTCCATGTGCTTGTTCACACTGGACAGAACATCGCTGTTGCTGTTCAAATACAGAGTAACATCCTGCAAGGCGGTAATTCCCCATTCACTGGTTTTGAAACCTTCAAGTCTTCCCGCCTGTACATACTCATTGGCCTTTTCAATATTCATACCGTACTGCAAAGCAGCCATACTACTGATTGAAAAACCAACCAATACCAACACCATCAAAAAACTTTTCATTATCATAGCCCTTATTTTTTTATACTATCAATCTATAACAGTATAGAGCTGACTTCAAAAGTTTTTGAATTTTTTTGGGTTTTATCGGCAATTTTGAAAATCTTGAACTGCTTCAGTATAACAAAAACAGCACAAAATTTTCACAACTACTAGTTAAACACCAGAAATCTTCAAAAATATAGTTTTGAGATCGGCTCTCTATACTATTAAATATACTTCTTTTGATTTAAAATGCAAATTAAAAGTAACCTTATTTGGGAAAATGTTTCGAATAATTTATCCGCAGCCATCATCTTCACCTGAAAATAAACCTCTTATCATAATTGAAAAACTCAGTCAAGGGTGTTATATTTTTCGAAAACTTAATTTAAACTCAACCAGTAAGAAAACATGATCATAAAATGCAGAGCCTATCCGCGCGCGGCACTGATAGGAAATCCGTCCGACGGTTATTACGGCAAGACCATTGCTTTCGTTTTTCGCAATTATCACGCGGAAGTGGAGTTGTACGAAACCCCCGAGCTGGAGCTGATGCCGGCAGTCCGCGACGAAACCATTTTCGACAACATGAATGATTTGGTTCAGGATGTCAGCCAGTATGGATATTACGGCGGCATCCGGTTATTGAAGGCCACCGTGAAAAAATTTCACGAATTCTGCCGCGAACATGCTATTTCGCTGGATGACCGGAATTTTACCATCCGTTACAGTACTTCGATACCAAACCGGCTGGGAATGGCGGGTTCGTCGGCGATCATTACCGCCACGCTTCGGGCGCTGGTCCGCTTTTTCGGCATCCAGATCGCCTGCCCGGTTTTCGCCAATCTGGTGCTGTCGGTGGAAAAAGAAGAATTGGGCATCCAAGCCGGGCTGCAGGACCGGGTGGCGCAAGCTTACAATGAACCGGTGTTTATGGATTTCAATTACGATTACATGATGGAAAACGGGTTTGGTATCTATACTCCGATCGCCATACCCGATGAGCTGAATCTGTATATCGCCTACCGTACCGACCTGGCGGAAGGCTCGGAAATACTTCACAGCCGCCTGCGCGACGATTACAACGCGGGCAAGCCGCATGTCCTCGACGCCATCCGCGAATGGGCTGATTTGACCTTGCAAGTCAAAGAATGTCTGGATAGCCGCAGTTATCATAAATTGCCGGAATATTTGAACCGGAATTTCGATTTGCGCTGCGAAGTCTGCGGCGATTCCGTCAGCCCGAAAAACCGCAATATGGTCGAAATCGCCCGCCTGGCCGGGGCTTCCGCCAAATTCACCGGTTCCGGCGGGGCGATCATCGGAACTTATGAGAATGAGGAAATGTACAAACGCCTCCAGAAGGCATTGAAGGAATTCGACGTGGAAGTCATTAAACCGCAAATCGTCACCCATGGCCGGCAGGGAGGTGAAGAATGATTCGAAAAGCAGTTATTCCGGCGGCCGGGTTCGGCACCAGGTTTCTTCCTTTTACCAAATCGGTCCCCAAGGAGATGATTCCGCTGGTCGACAAACCGGTCATTCAATATGTCATCGAGGAAGCGGCCGCGGCCGGTATCACCGATATTCTGATTGTCATCAGCACCGGCAAAAACGCCATTCAGGACCATTTCAACCCCGAACCGGGGCTGACGGCCCGGCTGGCGGCCAACGGCAAGGAAAAAGAACTCCAGGAGTTGGCGAAAATAGAAAAAATCGCCCGTCTGCATTATGTTTACCAGCAGGAGCTCAACGGGTTGGGCGATGCGGTCATGTATGCGCGCTCTTTCGTGGGCAACGAGCCCTTTGCCATTTTGCTCGGCGATACAGTAACCAGCAGCAATTCCAAACCGGTGATCCGGCAATTGCTGGACTCATACGAAAAAACCGGCGGTTCGGTCGTGGCGCTTGAAGAGGTACCGTGGGAAAAGACCAGCCGTTACGGTGTGATCGATGGCGATGAAATCGACGATTGTCTTTACCGGGTGAAAAGTTTTGTCGAAAAACCGGCTCCCTCGGAGGCTCCGTCCAACCTGGTAATTGCCAGCCGTTATGTTTTCACCCCCGAGATTTTCGATTTTCTGGAAAAGACGCCGCGAGGAAAGGGCAATGAGATACAATTGACCGATGCCATGCGGGAAATGGTCAAGTCACATCCGATGTTCGGATGCCGTATCAACGGCCGCCGGCATGATATCGGCAATAAACTTGAATTCATCAAATCAACAATCGAATTTGCGGTGAAACGCGATGAATTCAAAGATGATATAATTAAGTGGTTAAAAAACTTTACGGAGGGATTATGAGATTTTTATTGATGCTTACTTTGTTGGCAAGTGTTGCCACCGCTCAGGAAGTCGCGCAGAAAGACCAGACGCAGAGCGTCAAATTCCTACAGGCGATCAGCGGCAGTATAATGGTTTACAGCGTGGACAACGATGAGCTGTTTCCGGACAAAGCCGGGGCAGCCGGGCTTGAACAGATCAGGAGCCAGTATCTGATGAAACCGGTATTCATCGCTCCTTTTGACAAGCAGTCGGTTCCGGTCAAGGAAGAAGAAAAATTGACGGAAAAAAATACCAGTTACGCCTATGTCGGCGCCGGGCTTTCCAACGGCAAGGGCTATACCGGAGGCCGTGTCGAAACCCCAATCGCTTTTGAAAAACCCTGGCTGCGCAAGGACGGCAAAATCGCAATTCTCTACCTGGGCGGCAATGTATTCGTCAAAAATGTCAAGGCGGAAAATTGTCTGGAAGCGGCAAATGCTTTGCGCAAAGACAATTACCCCAATGAACCCTACTGGGACAAAATTATCGCCAACGCCCAGGCCATTGACAAGGCACACGGCATAACCTATCAAACTCAAACGGAGAAAACACCATGATCAAAGGCATAGCCCATCTCTGCATCCGCGTAGCCGATCTGGAGGCAACCAGACGTTTTTATTGCGATACCCTGGGATTGGAGAAGGCCTTTGATTTTATCCGTGACGGCCAGACTGTCGGTTTTTATTTGAAGGCCGGAGATCATAATTATCTGGAATTCTTTAAAACAGACAAGGTTGCAACTGGCGAAAGCCCGATCGGCCACCTCTGTCTGGAAGTAGATTCCATCGACAAGGTTCTGGAAAAGGTCAAAAAAGACGGTTATTCGGCCGGGGAGAAGAAAATAGGCTCGGACCAATCGTGGCAAGCCTGGTTGGCTGATCCGGATGGAGTCAGAATCGAATTGCATGAATATACTCCGCAAAGCAGTCAGTTGACGGGAAATAATTGCATACTGAAGTAATGAATACCGAAGACAGGAAATCGAATGTTGCTGATGACGGTAATTTAGACGCGACCGTCTTTCTCAGTCGCAGCCTTGAGCTCGAAAAAGAAGAAATCGATTTCAGCCTGAATAATGTCGAGCACCTTGCCAATACCGAAGATCAGGAACGCTACCGGTTTATCTGTTATTTTGCCGCCGGCGGCATGGGCAAGCTCAGCAAAGCCCTCGATTTGACCTTTGACCGGATCGTCGCGGTCAAGACCCTCAAAGATACTCTCAAGAACGACTCCTTCGCCATTAAATCTTTTCTGGAAGAGGGCCGGCTTAACGCCCAATTGGACCATCCCTCCATTATTCCGGTGTATACCATGGGCAAATCGAAGAATGACGAGTGGGAAGTCGTCACAAAATTCATCCATGGCATGTCTTTGACGAAGTTCATCCATGAAAGCCGTCATATTTATGAGGACCAGAAAATCGGTTACCGCCAGGAGAAACATGCCATTTTATCGCGCCTGGAGTATTTTCTCAAAATATGCGAAGTCGTCAATTATTGCCATAGCCGTCATATTGTTCACGGCGATCTGAAACCGGACAATATCATGATTGGCCAGTATGGCGAGCTCTACGTTATGGACTGGGGATGTGCCCGCAAGATGGGGACGGTTCCCGACCAGGTCAGCGGTACGCCGCATTATATGCCGCCGGAATTCCTGAGGGACAAAAAGGTAACCGCATTGATCGACGTCTATGCTCTCGGCATGATTCTTTTCGAACTGGTAACGTTGCAGCGGAAGAAAATTCCGCCGAAAGATAAGGACTTTGCCCATGCTTTCCGGGCCAGCCTCCATGAAACCCAAAGCTGGAATTACCAGAGCGGGCTGCAAGTCAACCCCGCCATGAAAGCCATTATAATCAAGGCGTTGGAACCCGATCCGTCAAAACGTTATCAAAGTGTCAAGGAATTGACGGATGACATCCGTCATATTATGTTCGACGAAGAAGTGTCCGTTTACCCCGATAATCTGGTCCGTAAATTGTCCAGGGTTATTTACCGCCATCGCATCAAAACCGTCATTGGCTTGAGTCTGATGTTTCTGATTTTCATTACGGCTCTCGTCGTTTCTTATTTCAATTTTCAGAAAATTGAGCAACACCGCAACCTGGTCCAACGTCTGAAATTCGAAACCTACACCGACGATCTGGCTGCGGCAATCGAAAACAATCTACTGTCCTGTCAGTCGCAATTGATGCTGTTGGCCGATAATATGCAATGGGCCTTGAAAATCGCCCCCGATAAGGATAAGATTCCTTTCGTCGACAACGAACAGTATAAAGATCCGAAAACCGCACCGTCCGGCATGTTTGAATCTCCCGGTTATCTCCATCCGATTACAGTGGACAATATAGTCAGGATCAAGGTGCTGGCATCCAATCAGACAGAACTCAAGTTGCCCGGCGCCGGGCAATTCGTTGATATCAGTCATAAAGTCATTTTCGCCAAACTGGACAACCCGTATATCCATAATTCCGTCGATATAAAAACCGAATTGCAGAGCGACAACAACTTTATTCAGCGTGTGTTCATGCTCTGGGCAAACGGTATTGGATACAGTTTTCCGGGGTGCTACGAAGATCCGGAGTCTATAACTTACCAAAAAATCTGGGGGACTTCGGAAAGCCACTTCGATGCGAAGCAAATCACATGGTCCAAACCGTATAATATCGACAGGCGCAAATACTGGATGATTTGCCGTTATCCGGTTTTTGCCAGGGATGGACGCTATATCGGAACCGCCGGCCTGGAATTGCGGGTCAACAGGATTCTTGCTCCTTTGCTCAATGCGCATATCAACGACCCGGATCATCAATTTTACGTCATCGACGGCACCGGATATCCCGCTATGATCCAGGGAGAAAATATCATCCTGCCCGACGAGAAAGACCTGTTTCCGGACGGAACCAGTTCACAGACGGTTGTCGATATCAGTAAAAAGCTTATCGCCAACGATTATCAGCAATTCGACACGATGGTAAACGATATTCCCCATTTCATATCCGGAGCTCCGTTGCCAATTTTCAACGGAACATTTTTCCAGATGATCGATGCCGATGCCGTTACCAAGCATTATCATGAGAAATAATGACGGGTAAGTGACGGATGTTATTATATTATGACGGTAAGTTCGTCAAATTGTTGCTCTCTTGTGCCTGGAGCCTGAGCCATATCGAGCATACCAGGCATTTCCTTGAACATATAATTGGACAAAGTGACGATGGTGGGGCCGTAACCGTCTTTGTAAATGAAATATTCCAGCTCTTTTGCCAGTTCGGCGGTATTCTCGTAACGGTCCCGCGGTCTGATAGCCATCATCTTCTTCATTATCCTCAATAATTCCGGATCCAAGTCTTCAGGCAGCAGACTCCATTCGATTTCATTAACCTTGGCCCGGTTGCGAATTTCATCAAAGGTTCCCACGGCACTGCGCCCAGATTTACCGGCAATGATAAAGAACAACATCATACCCAATGAATAGATATCAGAGCGGAAATCCACTTCATATTCATTGGCCTGCTCGGGAGACATAAACAGTGCTTTTCCGGCAAACGACATCGATCCTTCATAAACACTGGCGGCGGCACTGCGCGCTCTGGCGATACCGAAGTCGGTAATTTTCGGTACTCCTTCGGTATTGATCAAAACGTTATGCGGGCAGATATCGCAGTGGACAATATCCATGGAAACCCCATTCGCATCCTTGCGTGAATGCGCATAGGCAAGACCACGGGCAACCCGGGAAGCAATAAAAACAGCCAGGTTAACAGGAAAACTCTTTTTAACCCGGTTATGAAAATCCATCATTTGAAACAATGAGACGCCGTTGACAAACTCCAGCACAAAATAATATTCTCTCCAGTATTTGTCCAACTGGTAAATCTGGACAATATTTTCATGAACCAGGTTGGCGACCATTTTCGCTTCTTTGATGAACATCTGTATGAAACGACGGTCCCGGGAAAATTTCGGCAGCAAACATTTGATTGCCACCACCTTTTCAAAGCCGGCAATGCCTTTTTCCCTGGCTTTGAGTACTTTTCCCATACCGCCTTCGGCAATGGTTTCTACTACTTCATAAACAACTTTGCCTTTGATTTTCTTCATTTCATCCCTTCTAATATCTTCTGGACTTCATTTCGGTTTTCATTCAACTGACGGCCGAATAATTTGTTGGCCTCAGACGTATAAAACTTGAATTTTTCCAGATATTGCAACTCAAATTCATACCATTGACGATCTGCAAACGGACGGATTACTTCTCCTATTTCGGAGCGCAAATCATCGGCACGTTTCATAAACTCTTTCGTGCCGACATAGCCGACATCGGCGTCACGAATCAGTTTTTCGAGCTTGGTTTCAGGCTCGACACTGAACGAAGTAGCCAAAATCAGGTTGGCGACAATCGTAATATCACTTTCATCGTATCCATATTGAGGCAGAATATATTTGGCAAATTCAGCCCCTTTCGGTTCATTGTTTTTGTATGTTTCCAAATAACCGCAATCGTGGAGGACCGCGGCGGTTTCAAGCAGCAACTGGTCCTGTTCCGATAAGCCGGCTTCTTTTCCCAACAACCCGGCAGTTTCTATCACATTGACGGTGTGAGCGACATTGTGATAGCGGTAACTGGCCGGAAGTTTTTCTTCGAGCAGAGCCAGAATATCTTTTTTCAGTTGCTCAAATTGAAACTTATTGCTCATTTTTTCAATGTTTCGACGAATATTTGAATTCTTCGAAGCGCTTCCTTAATATTATCCATGGACGCCGCATAGCAGCATCTTACATAACCTTCTCCGCATTTTCCGAATGCCGTTCCCGGAATAACCGCTACCTTGTGCTCGGCCAAAAAGCGCATCGCAAATTCCTGCGAGCTCAAACCGGTACTTTTAATACTCGGAAAAGTATAAAACGCCCCTTTCGGCTTGAAACATTTCAAGCCATATTCGTTGAATCCTCTGACCATGGCATTGCGGCGCTGCATGTATTCTTCGCGCATTCTTTCCATTTCACGGCGACCGTTTTTCAAAGCATCCAAAGCCGCTTCCTGAGCCACAGTGGAGGCGCACATCATCGAATATTGATGTATTTTCATCATCGTCGCGATAATATCCGCAGGTCCGCAGGCATAACCCACCCGGAATCCGGTCATTGCAAACGCCTTGGAAAATCCGTGCAGAAAGATACAACGCTCCTTCATACCCGGCAACGAAGCGAGCGACGGATTGCGGTCTTCATAAGTTAGCTCACTGTAAATTTCATCCACCAACAGTAGAATATCATGCTCGATCGCAATCTCCGCGATTTGCTTCATCTGTTCCATATTGATGGTAGCACCGGTCGGATTACAGGGAAAATTCAGGATCAAAGCCTTGGTTTTCGGAGTAATTTTGCTCTTGAGCTCTTCGATATCCACCGAAAAATCGTTTTCTTCGCGGGTTTCCAGCGCTACCGGAACCCCGAAAGCCATCTTGATTTCCGCACGGTACGAAACGTAGCACGGTTCAATGTAAATAATTTCGTCGCCCGGATTGGTAATCGCCCGGATCGCCAGGTCAAACGCCTCGCTGACCCCAACCGTTACGATACATTCGGTCCGCGGATCATAAGAACAGTCGTAATCAGTTTCCAGATATTCACAGATAGCCCGGCGCAATGACAACAATCCAAGGTTCGAAGTATAGGCGGTATGCCCCTTTTCGATCGAGTATATCGCCGATTCGCGGATATGCCACGGAGTAACGAAATCAGGTTCGCCCACACCGAGCGAAATGATCTCGTCATCGCCATCCATATTATTTACGAGTTCAAAAAAGTCCCGAATGCCGCTTTTCGGCAATTCGACAATATGTTGCGCCAGACGTTCTTTACGGGGTAATTTTAAGTCTTTCATATGTTTCTTCTCCATCCATTATCTTTCCCCCTTCCTTGTATTTTTTCAGAAGAAAGATGGTGGCGGTTGATTTAACACCGCCGATTGTCGCGAGCTTGCTATGTACGAATGACGCCACTTCCTGCAGCGAATCCACAGTTATTTCCAAATGCAAATCGTAATCACCGGATACCAAAAAAACATCGGATACTTCCGGAAACCGGCAAATGCGCTTGGCCACATTGTTGAAACCACCGTCCCTTTCGGGGGTTACCCGGACTTCAATCAGGGCTCGTACACGATTGCTTTTTATGGCCTCTTCATTCAAAATAGCTTTATAGCCGCGAATAATTCCTTGCTCTTCCATCTCTGCGATGGCGGACTCTACCTGTTTTTCGTTTACGTCCAGCCTTGCGGCAATTTCGGCATTGCTGATCCGGGCATTCAATGCCAACAGATCGATAATTTTTTTGTTAACATCCATAACTACCTCTAGTTAACCAGATTTTTCATAACCAGAAACAAATAAAATATCGGCGCATTAAGCAGGAGACTATCCAGAACGTCGAATATACCGCCCATGCCGGGGATTATCGAGCCCGAATCCTTCACCCCACAGGTGCGCTTGAGCGCGGATTCAACAAGATCCCCATAAAAACCGCCGAAAAACAACAATATACCAACAATTACGCTGCCGATATTGACATCGAAAAATACAAAACTCACCGCCAGCGAGCTCAAACATCCGCCAATCGTTCCTTCCCATGATTTTTTTGGACTGATATTCGGCACGATTTTATGATTTCTACCTCCGGACAACTTATTGTACAACATGCCCACGCAATACGCTCCGGTATCGCCGGACTTGGTGATCAAAACCAATGCGATCAAATACATCCTCCCCTGATAAGTCGTTCCCTCACCCATCAAGTAGATCATGATGATAAAGCTCAAAGGCAACGCGCTCAGCATCAGAGCGGCGGAACTCGTCACCAGGCGATCGGCCGCTTCCTCAAACTTGCGATGGTTCAGCATCAACAACCACATTATAACGACAAACAATGCCGGTATTAACAGGATAAATTTAAAACCCAGTTCAAAAAATATCGCTACAATTATCATTGCTGACGTCATCGACGCCGCAAGTTTATACGATTTTCGACCGATATTTTCCAGCATTGACAGAATTTCGTAGGTCAATCCAAACGCACCGGCCGTAAACAATATTCCGAAAATCGTCAACCCTATCTGATTTTTGAGCAGAATCGAAGTCACAAACAAACTGATCAAAATAATAAAACTGAATAAACGCGGCAAAAACATTACTTACGACCTCCATAACGCCGATCACGCCCATAATAACTGTCCAGAGCTTTCATCAACTCTTCCTTATCGAAATCAGGCCAATAAGTATCGGTAACATAAAACTCGGCATAAGAGAGTTCCCAAAGCAGAAAATTACTCAATCTAAGCTCACCACTGGTCCGAATCATCAAATCAGGATCCGGAATCTCCGGAGCATAAAGATATTGACTGAACAATTTTTCGTCTATCTCATCCGAAGAAATCTTTCCTGATTTTACTTCCTCCGATATTTTCTTCGCAGCGTCGACAATTTCAGCCCTGCCGCCATAGTTCAGGGCAAATACCAGAGTTCCGGAATCGTTTTGCGCTGTTTCCTCTATTACATGGAGCAAACTATTATAAACTTCTTCCGGTAATTCCTTTAAACGGCCAATCGCTTTGAGCCTGATGTTGTTTTTCATCAAGGTTACCAAATGCTTTTCCAAAAATTCCAGCAACAGATCCATCAACCCGTCGACCTCGGACTTGTCGCGCTTCCAATTTTCAGTACTGAAGGCATACAACGTCAAGTAATTGATTTTCAAATCCTGGCAGGCCTCCACGATTCGCTGTACTGTTTCCGTGCCGGCACGATGACCCTCCAAATGAGGAAGTCCGCGCTCGGAGGCCCAGCGACCATTACCATCCATTATTATAGCGATATGTTCAACATTCTTCTTATTCATTAAAAAAATAATCCTCAATCATCAGGCAAAGCGTATGATATATGGACAGGTGATATTCCTGTATCATATAAGTTTCGCTGCACGGAACCTCAATCATGCATTCCGCATATTTTGTACAAGTTCCTTTCTTATTTCCCGTCAACAAAATGGTTGAAATTCCCTTTATATTGGCTGCTATCATAGCCTTACGAATATTTTCCGCATTGCCGCTACAGGTTATCCCAAGCAACACATCTCCTTTATTGCCAAGCGCATACAGCTGCTGAGCAAAAATCAGGCTCCCATCCACGTCATTCAAAAAAGCCGTGGTAAACGCCGGATGTGAAGTCAAAGCTATTGCTTTTAACCCTTGCTGGAGCTTTTCGGCAATATTTTTACCTTCATCTCCATATTTCTCAGCGAATTCTTTTTTTACGGATTCAGCCAGGGGACGTTTTTTGACAAATCCCTTCAGTAATTCACCTACTATATGTTCACCATCGGCGGCACTTCCCCCATTGCCACAGGTAAAAAGAGTCCCATTATTGCGCAAAGACGCAATAATAAGCTCAAACGCGGCTTCTATATTAGGCAAGACCTCCTCAAGCTCAGGACGGCGTTTTACCAATTCAATTAAAAATTTGTTCATTTTTTCTATTTTCCACTAGCGAATTCCAAACAAAAAAGTATATTGTATAAGTTAGATTAAAATGTACACTTTTGCAATCGAAAATTGATGAAAAGGATGCATTTTTATTATTAATAACCCTGTTAATTGATATTTGAACAGATGTTAATTTTTGTTGTCAATAACTTTTTTGACAGTTCGCTGTCACAATAACAACATAATTATTAATATGGTATGAAGTTGAAATTTGAGGTTGAAAATGAAGTTATGAACAGAATTAACAACCCATAATAATACAAATAGATTTATAATTTAAGATAGAAATAATTAAATACAGTATATATAAATGTAAATAAAATAAGGAAGAGAAATATGAAAATTGTAGTAGAAAGAGAAAAATTCATAAAAGCT
>JAVBRM010000095.1:0-6963 GCA_031548025.1 Victivallaceae bacterium
CTTCCGAAAACTTCCACTCAAAAAAAGCTATGAGTTATGGCACAAACCGATGGAGAGGCGAAAAAACAGAGATGCCCCCAATGTTCATTGCAATGCTGGAGGATAGAGGTATAAGATTTATAGTTACAAATGCTGTCGAAAATATACTTGATAACCTCGACGCATTCAGGCCTTACCTCAAACCGGTCATTGCCGAGATACTTGAATCCGAACGTCCGGATTCCGGTGCAATAATTGCCCTGGTCCCGTTTGTTCCGAAACGCATTGATGCTGTTTTGGCGCTTCTTCTGCAAATCGTTATAGAGAATACGGTTAGTGATCGCCGTAACCAGTTGCTGGTCAAATTGCGCCAGGTCAATCACTCCACCTTGAACCTGCAGGACTTTGACATTGTTGGCCTGTAACAAGTTATTGATATGCCCCTCCAGAAAACTCCCATTGATCGGACGATAAAGTCTGGTCAGTTCGTTTACAATAACGAAATCCACCTCATTCAATACTTGCAACGCCCCGCCGAGTCCCGAACGGAAAGTTTTCTTCGTACTTTGAGTCGCCACCCAGGATTTGTAAGCCGAATCCACCCGGGCGACATCTTCAGCGCCCACCGGATAAATTTCGCCGCTCGTATTCAAATCCCGAAATGCGCCGACGACTTCAATTTTTTCTTTCTCCGCAAGTTTCCGACAATTGGCAATCTGAGCCTCCACCGATTCGGAAACATCATCCTTCCCACTACTCTGTCTCGCATAAATTACAGCTTTCATCACTCACACTCCTTTTCTCATAGTTCAATATATCATAGAATTGCATACATAGCAAGTATAAATCGTGGTCATCGCCATCATCGCGATTCTTGCCTCGTTGCTGCTGCCGGCTCTGAGCAGGGCGCGGGAACAGGCCAGGAGCATCAAATGCAGCGGCAACCTGAAGCAGATCGGCCTGGCCGCCGGTATGTACGCCGAGGATAATGACGGCAACATTGTTTTCAGGCGCGATCCGACCTGGCATTGGTATAATATTTTCGGTCCGGGCGATATTACCTGGCAGAATTGGACGTTGATTCCTTATCTGGGCGGTACTGGTAAAACCGGCTTGACCAAAACGAATATGTATGACTATGACGTATTGCCGGTCGCAATCTGTCCGTCCGGCCGCCGGGATGGCGTCGGACCCGTTCCGGAAGAGGGGCTTGGGATGAACAACAGTTATGGCTTCAATCAATATCTGACTACCACGGCGGAACAAAACAGCAAAACCGATAACCGCTGGATTATCTACAAAGAAATCAAAAGGGCTTCGGAAAGAATGCTGGTTACCGAGGTTACCCGAAACTGTTACGATGGCGCCACGTCTTCAACCCGGGTTGAGCTCTGGCAGCAAAAGGCGATTCCCCGCCGCCACAACGGCAGCGCCAATGTCGGATTTGCCGATCTGCATGTTCAAAGATTCAGCCATGTCGAGCTGGAAATGAAAGGTACCGGCACTGATAAGTCGCTGGTCCGAAATAATTTCTGGCATCAGGACTACAAATAATCAAGGGAGTTTCCAAGATGTTGAAATCATTCTTTCTGATACTCATGTGCGGTGTCGTATTATCCGGCGCGGAAATGTCGTCCAACGGTAAACTGGCGTTTGCTCCCGGCTTGATATCGCCGACGAAGTTCCGCAATTATTCCGGAGCGACAACCACGGCGCAGATTGAAAACGACGCGGTAACCATCACTGTCAGGCGGTCGACAGCCAACTCCAGTAATTTTGCTTGTACTATAACCGATATTCCGAAACGGGAATATCTTTATTTCAGCGCGGATACGGTTGCCAACCGCGGAAGCGCCGGACATTTGATGATCAGGCTGGTGAAAGATGGAAAAGAGATCATGCGGAGAGAATCGCCGCGCGCCAGTCGCCAGGCACGCAATATCGGCCTGGATTTTTATACCGGGGATGCCGATCAGGTGATTCTGCAATACCGGATACCGCAGGACGAGTCCATGATAGGAGTCTGCTCCACTTTCAGCAATCTGCAGTTAGGCCGGGGATTTTATGTTTCGCCGGAGTCCGCCGGAAAACCGCGCCTGGAACTGGTCCCGGGATTCGAGAACTGCAGTATTTACCTCAATCATTGCCGCAGTGAAAAAAGTTCCGATTTCACTTCCTCTGTCCGCTATCGCCGCCAGGGAGATGAACAGTGGCTGACCGGTCAGGAGTTGGTGTATCATCCGGAGCAGCGTAATGGCCGGAGCAGTTTATTCAAGTTGGCCGAAGGGGGCGTTTATGATGTGGAGCTCACGGTGACCGAGGCGGGGAAGACCGAGAAATTGACCGGGAAATTTCGCACGTGCTCATCCGAATTTCCGATTGCCAAAACCATTGAGTTGAATTCCGGCAATTTCAAAGAACAACTCGTCATTACCGAATCCGGGTCTCCGGATGGCTATATCCGCTACACCGCCGGACAGGTTCTGCAGGCCGGTGAAACCGCGCACCAGGCCATTCTGGTGGACGGAGCCGAATATGTTATTCTGGACGGTTTGACGGTTCGCGGCGGCCGCCGGTTTGGTATTGTCCTGGCCGGTGCGCATAATGTGGTTATCCGCAATTGCGACATTGCGGATTTCGGAGAGCTCGGCATTCCGGACCTGCGGCGGGGTTATAAATACATGCAGGGTGCGGAAGCGCTTCGGGATATCAGCGGGATCCGGATTCAGGATTCCGGTAAACTGCTTATCGAGCGCAATTATATTCATGATTCGAAGGCCAAAAGCTGCCCCTGGTTTTATTCTCATGCCGATGGCGCCAACGGTATTTCCATCCGCTCCACCGGTGGGCTTACCATCCGCTACAATGACATCGTCGGCAGCGATGAATACCGTTGGACGGACGGCATTACCGGCTACGGCAACGGCGATCCGACCGGCGGAGTTTACCGCGACGCTGAGGTTTACGGGAATTACCTCGCATTCGGAAATGACGACGGCGTCGAATTTGACGGCGGCCAGATGAACTGCCGCTTTTATTGGAATAAAGTTGAAGGCATGCTTTGCGGAATCAGCACCGCGCCTTGTCTGCTTGGGCCTTCCTATATTTTCGAGAATCTCTTCTGTAACCCCGGAGATGAATTTGGAATTGCCAACTTCGCTCTGAAAAATACTATTTCCTGGAGCAAAGGGCGCGGACGTCTTCACTTCTTCAACAATACCGTCACCGGTAATTGGCGTGCGCTCTCCGACTACGGCGGCAAAAACGAACCGAAGGAAATCGATTACTCCGAAATCCTGAAAGCGGTTACCCGCAACAATCTTTTTTATCTCTCTACCGGCGACAGCTTTTTCAGTCCCGGAACCCTGAAATTGCGCAATGATTTCGATTATGATCTTTTCAATCCATCGTCAATTGATTTTCTGACCGAGGCCGGACTGGAGCAGCACGCGCTTTCGGCCAAACCGGAATTTATCGGAGAAAACCGGGCCGATTACCGTCTCTGCCCGTCAAGTCCCGGAATTGCCGCCGGAGTTCCGGTTCCGGGGCTGTATCAGGCCAAACCCGATATCGGCGCGTTTTTGGCTGATGGCCCCCGCTCTCTGCCGCATCGGCCGGTCGGTTTCCAGCCGGCGGCAAATCAACTCGATTTTGCTTGGGAAGGGGCCGTGACGGATAAATTTACCGTCACCGTTGACCCCGGTTACCGGGGCGAGTTTCGCATCCGGCAGAACCGGACCACTGAATTTTTTACCGTGTCTCCGCTTACCGGAACTTTTACAGGAGAACCGCTGGAATTTACGGTGACTTTGAACCCGGAAAAGATGCCGGATGCCCGGGTTTACTCAGGGGCATTCATGATCTCGACGCCCGAAGGGTATTCGAGGCCGGTCTCGATTCAGGCCGACTACAGGCAAAATCCGGAAGCCCTTGCGCGAAACCGCGAAGAAGTCATATTCGGCAAAGTTGCCGGAAACGGGGAGGGCGGATATATCTGTGAATTTGAGCTGAAAGAAGCCGGTGAATTTTTCCTCTTCGGTTTTGTCGACGGAGCAACCGGTCATGTCGACTTGAAACGCCCTGGAAAAAATGCGAAATTTGAACGTACCGGAGTGATGAGTGTCAAAGGCGGCCTCCAGCCCCGCTGGAGCAGTTTCCGCTCCGGATCAAGCGTGTTCGCCACACTGTTGCCCACTCGCTATCCGGCCGGAAAATATCGTTTCGAAGTGAAAAGCATACCTGAAAACGATTGCAAGCTGGAAGCAATAGCCTTGGCATTGAAGCCCGAATCATTACTCGCTTCACCGTTTATGCGGTGAGGCTGAGCCAGGAGGCCACGGTTTGACCCATGATGCCTTTCGCGATGTCTTCGGGGAGGCCGAGTTTCCTGATGCAGAGTTCATAATGCTGCATGGCATCCGGCATGACCATGGGCCTGGTTACATAAGCGTCCGAGCCGAAAATCAGTTTCCGGAAATATCTGGCATCCAGGTTCAGAACTGGAATATACGGACAAAGCAGTTCGGCCAGTTGTTCGGCGGAGAGCGCCTGCCAACTGCCGCAACCGGCCAGATCCGCGTAAATATTGGCGTGCATTTTGAGCAGTTCGGCGGCCTGTTGCCGCCAGGCAGTGGTGCCGAGATGGGCCAATATGATATTCATTTTCTGGAAAGAACGCGCGACCCGGTCCAGATTCAGTGGAGCCATGTTTTTCAGCACCGGGCGCTGCCATTTGATATCGGCTTCGCTCGGACGGAAGTTGCCGGTATGGAAAAGAGCCGGCAGGCCGGTTTTCTCGATTTCCGCATAGAGCGGCATGTAGGAATCGTGGTCGTATTCGTAATACGGATAAATGAATTTGAACCCCTTGACTCCAAGTTCTGCGTAATGATGGATTAGGGCCGGATCCGGCGGGATGTCCCACAGGTCGATCCGGGCGATCGGCATCAGTAACTCCCGGTATTCCCGGCAGATTTTTATTACTTGCTCGTTAGGGGTATAATCGTGTGCTCCGTACCGCGGACCGCCGGAGAGGGCGGCCATGGTCTCTTTGCCTGCATACAGCTCAACCAATTGTCTGATCAAGGCCGGATCATCGGAATCGCAATGCACATGATAGTCAATTTTCAAAGCACACATAATTTATTTCCAGAATTAATTTGAACGGAGGCGCCGCTTGATCATTTCGGCGGAACGTCTGAGTTTCTCATCTTTCAAGCACAAGGCCGGAATTTTCTTGACGGCATTCATGACCGTGGCGTGATTTTTGTTGAAGGCCTGGCCGATTTCCGGGAAGGAGTGATTGGTCAGTTCCCGACACAGATACATCGCCAACATGCGCGGTTCCGCGACGTTTTTGGGACGCTGTGAACCCATCATGTCGTTGCGGCTCATTTCAAAGTGTTCGCTGACTGCGCGCTGAATCGCCTCGATGGTAATGTTCTTGGAGGATTGTTCTTCCTCGAACAACGGACGGAGCAAGTCTTCGGCCATTTTTTCAGTAATCTGGCAATTGCCCACCGAAGCGTAAGCCACCAGGCGGGTCAGAGAGCCGATCAGACGCCGGACGCTGGAAGAAATCCGCGAGGCGACAAAGCGGAGGACTGAATCGTCGATCTTGATCAGGTGTTTTTCCTGAACCAATTGCAGAATAGCCAGCCGGGTTTCAAAGCCGGGCGGGAAAATTTCAGTGGTCAGCCCCGATTCGAAACGCGATACCAAACGGGCTTCCAGGCCTTGGATTTCGGACGGTTGTTTGTCCGAAGTCATGATAATCTGTTTGTTGTGATTATGCAAGGTATTGAAGGTATTGAAAAATTCTTCCTGCAACTGAGTTTTGTTGCTGAGGAAGTGCACGTCGTCAACCAGCAGGAGGTCGACGGCGCGGAATGAATCGCGAAACTCGGGCAGGGACTTGTTGCCGATCGAGGAAACATAGCTGTTCAGGAACTCTTCACAGGTGACATAACGCACCACTGCATTGGGTTTCATGGTAAGAACCTGATGCGCAACTGCTTGGAGTAAGTGAGTTTTACCCAGTCCGGTACCGCCGTAGATGTACAGGGGATTGTAGAGACCGGGATTTTCCGCGGCGGTTCTGGCCGCGGTATACGAATAGCGGTTTTCCTCTCCGACTGCAAAGTTGTCGAAGGTGTGCTGGGCATTGCAACCTTTAGGACTGCTCGGAGTTTTGGTTAATACCGCGTTGACATGCGCTTCGGCGGTTTGTGTCTCCGGCTCTTCGAAGGTTTCTTCCGGGATATGTCCCTCTTCGAAAGCGAATTCAAAAGCCCTGCCGTTGACATTGCTCAACGCCTGTTTCAGTTCCACATCATAGTTATCCTGAATCCAACCGCTGAAAAAGCTGTCGGAAACCCCCAAGTACAAAACACTGCCTTCAACCCGCAATGGCACTATGTTATGAATAAGCTGTTCAAATGTCACCTGGTGCAATAAATCGCCCAGTTTTTCGCACGCAAATCTCCATATCTGGCGTGCTTCTGCATCCCCGGAATGCATCTGCTTTATCTCCAAATTATAATTATTAACAGTTAAATATACTTGTAATATACCGCACCGGAAACACCATTTGTCAATACTTGATTTACAGTATTTTACGGCTTATCAACACTTCTTTAAGTGTCTCCGTGCGCGGAACAAAAATTCGCTTTTTACCTCAAAACCTTGTTGCTGTCAGGTTCATTTGGGCATTGTGGCGAGGAAGAGAAAACCTCATAGCGAAAAACCTTCAAATCATAAATACTTGCAAGTTTTTCATCATCGCCGCTATCAGGTTGTTAACAAGTTATTAACAGGCCCCTTCCTATTCTGCGCTGCACGATAATCAATGTACCGCTTTTTGCCGAATATTCAAATTTAAATGTTAAGAAATAGTTAAATTTTTCTGCGATACTTCGTTACTTGTTTATAGAGATTAATTTTCAACGATAAAATTTTTTGGTCCGGCAATGGAATTGGCTGAGT
>JAVBRM010000232.1:0-37408 GCA_031548025.1 Victivallaceae bacterium
GGTGATATTGCGCATGCTGAACCCCGCCGGGACAAACAAATACCGGAATCCAAGCCGTTCATAAAGGGCAAAATGATCCGACCTCGGACCACCGCAGTGGCCGCGCGGAGCTTCCACCAGCGGCTCATAATGCCAGGCGCAAAGGGTCACGTCGCGCGGGGTGGCTTCGAGCGCGCCGGGGTAGATGTCGAAAAGGTCGTCCCACATCATCATTTTTTTGCCGAGCTTGCCGGCTATAATCCGGTGGAGTGCGTTGATATGGGTGGCGAATATTCCCGCTTGTCCCTCTTTTTCCAACCGGGCCCGGCACTTGGAGCAATAACCGATATTCCAGGATTCATCGAGCCCGGCATGGAAATATTCACTTGGAAAAAGCGCCGCGACTTCAGCCGCATATTGCCCGATGAATTCGAGTGCGGCCGGTTCCGATGGACAGAACATGCTTTTTTTTCGGCTGAAACGTCCCATTTCATCTTGTTTCAGCTCCGAATACCGCTCATTTCCAGGCGTCGTCAGAAAGAGTTCGGCATGGCCCAGGAGCGATACGATCGGAATCGTTTCAATGCCTTTCGAACCGGCATATTCCACAATCGTTTTGATCTCGTCTTCGGAATAGGATAAATTCGCCGGCAGGGAATGAAATGCCTTGGTCCGGATTCTCCCTTCCAGATACAAAAACAACCGGTTATAACCGAACCGGTTCATGAAATCGATTCTTGCTTTGATGAATTCGACCGTTTCCGGCTGACGTGCCAAATCCAGTTGGAGCGCGCGAAAAGAAAATTTACTGCGATTCATTTCAGCTCCTTTAGCCTGTCCAGGACATCCCGGGCGAAGCGTTGGACGGTGGTCTCGTAGATTTTTCGGGCGAATTCCGGCGAGAATTTACGGTATTCCGAGCGGGTCGGGCGTACGCAACCTTCGAAGTGAGTTTCGGCCAGCGCGCCGTAATGCTGAGGATATTTTTCCGCATCGAGATATTGCGGTTGGAAATAGTCCGGATTGAGCGCGTAATTGAGTGCGGTTTCCCACACTCCGCCGTGATTGATCCGCTCGATTTTCTGCTCTGCGTGAAACTCCCGGATGATATCCAGATTGTAGTCGAGGCTCGCAACCGTCATCACGCGCATGCCGTGGAAATCGCCGGAATCGCTCTCTTCCGCTACGATCTGTTTGATCATCTGTCCGGCGGGGCCGTGGGAACCAATGAATACGCACAGTTTGAATTTCAATTCATCGGCAAAGGTTTCCAGCAGTTCCAGGTACAACGCCCGGCATACTTCACGGCTGATCATGACGCTTGGATACAGCATGGGTTCCCGGGTGTATTCCCCAAATTTGACCATCGCGATCTGTTCTTTCAACTCAGCCCGGTTCAAAAACGGCGGGGGACCGTCGGGAGCGATCGGCAGTATCGGAAAAACGATCCCGCCGGTGATTTCCGCCGCCTCGAGGCACCATTGGTAGCCTTTGAGCGGGTCTATGCCAAGCACGTTGCATTCCTCATGATATTCCATCGGACCGGCGGCCACGTAAATGATCGAGGCGCGTTCTTTTTCACAGTTGAACTCATACGGGGTGAGTTCTTCATATTTGTGCATATTTCTCATGATTTACTCCAATTCCGGCAGGTTGTCGCCAAACTCCCATACCTTGGTTACGGGAACGATTTGAGGGCCCTCCGGGGCGGGAGACGGGGTAAATTTCTTTATCATCCCTGAAACTTTTTCCGTGATCATTTCCGCCGCTTCCGGTACGCAGCAGGTAAATACGGTCAGCCGGCTTTCATAGCCGCCGCCGGTCTCCGGATCGAGGACATCGAGGGTCGGAATGTAGCCGCAGAGGTCGTTGGCCAAGCTGCTGACCCAGGTGAACGGAAAACTCGAATTCCGTTTGATATCCAGTCCGATTCCGCAGAATACTTCTCCGGGCATGGCCGCAATCAGCAGCGGTCCGAGCCGGATCAACTGGATTTCCAGGTCGAACTCAGGTTGCTGCCGAATGAGTTCCGCCAGAATGAGCCGCTCCTTGGCGAACTGGAACGCGGTGTCGCGTTTCCACAAATTGACGGTTTCAAACGCTTTTTTCAGAGAATCCTCCGATGGTTTCCGGCGGGGAATCCGAAGCCGTTCGCTAGTTGCCTCCAGAATATCGATTTTTCCCTTCGGGGAGCGCATCAGAATTTTCAGGGCTTCCGCTCCGACCGTTACGCCGACGATTTTCGAGTACGCCGGGCCGCTCTCTGTGGGGGCCAGCGAACGATTGTCGATCTGGGTAATGTCGCCTGCGGTCCCATAGAGGTAAACGACTCCGGCGTTTTCTCCCATGACGGATTTGACAGTACGCGCCATTTGTCCCGGCCAATCGGCAGTGGCGCCGGTTCCGTCGCAGGTGGCATGGCAAGAAAAATTCACGATGCAGCCGAGAAATTCTCCGTTCTTGCGCCAGCAGCCGACGACTCCGACTTCCGTGTCAATCGGAGCAAAAGGCTCTATTATTTCCGGATTTCCTTTGCCCGGATGAGTGGCGCGATGTCCGTTTTTCATCTTGAAGCCGCGATTGAATGTAACACCTTCCGCGTTTCCGCGTCCGAATGAGAATTCGACTTCTTCGAGTCGCTGCTCCGCCATTTTGATCGCGGTAACAATTTGCCAGACCAGGCATGAGGAGTATTCCGGGCTTTCACAAACGCGTTCCTCCGTTACCAGCTTTCGGATCAGTTCAGGCGTGTCTTCAAAGCGAAATGCGTCCATACTCATGGGGCCGCCGTAATGCGTGTGCGACGCGCTGAGCATGACAGTTATCCCCGGCAATGCTTTTCGGACTTCCTCCGTGATTTTTCCGGAAATGTAGCAGATGTCCACTCCGACCAGCGCGATCCTGGTCTGGTCGCCGGCGATAACGACGGCATGCGCTTTCAAGGGATCGTTGATCTTTTCGATATGGAGTTTGTGATACGTTGCGGGGCGCTCCATGCCGAGTGACGGCGTAATGTCAGTCTCAAAAAATCCGGCTTTCATCATTATGCGATTCCTTTCAGATGTTTTCTCATATTCTCGAAACTGCAATGCGAGGAGCGACAGGCGTATTTCAGGTATCCGTTCTCGCGGACAAATTGTTCCGCTTTCGGGTTGATGGTCCCGCGCCCGGTAACAAGCTGACCCCACCAGCCGAAATGCCATTCCGGGACGGATGATTCCGGCTTCGGCGAAAGATTGTCGCACCATTCCTGTGGAAAATAGCTCAACCAGTCTTCACGGTCATTCAGCCAACTGGAGGTGAAAAGTATTCCGGCGCCGAATTTGATTTCCGTCTCTTTCATCAATAACTCGAAACAGAGCGGCAGATACTCCGGGTCATCGAAAATCGATTTGGGCCCGACCGCGTTGGCGATATGAAAGATCAGCCATCCGTTTGCGAGTTTCGGATTTGGGACATCGTATTTCAGGCTGCCGCAATTCCACGCCGCCGGAACTTTCACTCCGACCGCGTCCGGGTAGTTCAATTCGGCACGTTGCCGGGCGTAATCTTTTAGAGAGTTCCATATCGTCTCCTCGAATTCATCCGGCGGGAGCGCTGCAAGCTCATCGGCTTTGTCCAAGATATCCCGGCATTCCGGATTTTCGTTATCCGGATGGTTCAGGGCGTGATAGAGGAGCGGGGTGTGAGCGCGAAGCAGTTCGCTCAACTTCCGGCCCGGGAATTTCGGCGCAAGCCATTTCCGGACAAAGCAGAACGAAACGCGCGCGAGGTGTTCGACATATTCGCAATGTTCGTCCAGACTCTTCACTTATCGTTCTCCTTAAAATTCATTGCGTACTTTGACGGGTTTGCCGGTTTTGGCGGATTCGATCGCGGCGGCGCAGGCGGCGACGGTCCGGGCGCCTTCGACGACGTCGGCATGGTTTTCCGCCCCCCGAAGGACAATGTCCGCCATCAGTTGCACCTGCGACTCGACGTTGTGATTGTTGACCTCCACCGGGATGGAAACAAAGGGCGTCGAATCCTGCGGCGAATCGTACAAAGGCACGCTCGAAAGCTGCATCGAACCGGAAAGGTTGTCGCAGATGATCGTTCCCCGGGTGCCGTAGAAAACACTTCGCATGGTATAAGGCCGTGACAATCCGATCGAGCACATCACTTTGCCGATAACCCCTTTTTTGAATTTATAAAGGCTGAAATAGGAATCGAATTGAATCGGCCAGTCGGCCAGCCCCTTTTTGACACCGTACGCAAATGCCTCGTCGGGCAGATCATCCACCGCCCATCGCAACAGGTCAACCGCATGGCAGCCGCCGCCGAGCATCGGGTCGCGGCGGGTGTCTTTGCGCCAGTCGTTTTTGCCGGCGGCATGGCGGTAGTTATGGGCATACTCGGTTTCGGCCATAAAAAGTTCGCCGATATCGCCGCGGGCAATCATTTTTTTCGCCAGAATAAACGCCGGGGTATAACGGGTCGGATGTGCGATCATGAAGACTTTACCGGTTTTTCGGACGGTTGCGGCGATTGCCGCCGCTTCATCCAAATCCAGGGTCATCGGCTTTTCGCAAAGCACATGTTTGCCGGCCTCCAGCAAAGCAATCGACTGTTCCGCGTGAAAATAATCCGGACTGGTCACGGAAATCACATCGATGTCCGGCAGATTCACGATGTCCCGATAATCTGTATACATGCGAACTTCCGGGGCGAGCGCATGCTCTTTCCGGCGCGCCTCCATACGTTCGGCATCCGGATCGCACAGCGCCAGCAGTTCATAATCGGGACAAGTATTATAGGCCTTGAGGTGTCGGAACCCCTCGCTGACGGCAATCACCGCCGCCCCCAATCTGCCGTTTTTCATATCGTGAAATCTCCTTGAATCTGGTTGTAAAGTTCATGTCATTATGATAGAGTATAACGGAAAATCCGCAAAATAGAAGTACCATTTTATGGAAATTGTTCAGAAAAAATTGACAATTTTAAAGAAAATCCCATCCGAGCCCCATTCCGCAATTAAATCGGCCAACTACTTCGACGATTTAACGGTGATTGCTGTGACCCGGCGAGTTTTTTCACGTCAGACGCATCGGCTGACGCCCTGCGGAAAAGATGCGTTTTCGCTGGAGTTGATTACACGCGGAGTGGTCAAACTGCATCTGGACCGGATGAGTGTGACCTTGCAGGCGCCGGTGGTCTTTTGGATTGGGGATCGTTTCCGGAATTTCCGATTCGAATACCTCGACGACGGCACGCCTTACGAGCATTGCTGGATTGATTTCAGCGGAGTCCGGGGACGGCGTATTTATGACGCTCTGTGTGCTTTTTCGGACAATTGCGCCGTGTCGCTGACTGCGGGAAACTCAGTGGAAGAACTCTTTGGCGAGCTGCTGAATAAATTTCACATGGATAAAGAAATATATCACAGCGACATTGTGTTGGGCATTGAAAAAATCGTTCATCAGCTTTATTGGTATGGCGCGCTTCGAACTCCACAAGCCGTTGACGATCCGCACCGGATTCTCGAGGCGGCAGAGCTTTTCCGGAAAAATCCCCTCGAAAGTTTCGACATAGCGGCTCTGGCGGCCAATCGCGAACTCTCGCTGATGCACTTCCGGGCGTTGTTCAAGGAGAAACTCGGGGCGCCGGTAGGAGAATACCTGACCATGCTGCGAATGCAAAATGCAGCAACCATGCTGGAAGCCAACCGGATGCGGATTTCCGAAATCGCCGAGATCTGCGGTTTTGGAGCATTGTCATCGTTTTCCCGTACTTTCCGACGTTATTATCAAATATCGCCACGCCGATATCAGAATAAAATCCAAGAAACCGGAGGGGCCGCGGATTTGCCTTCGACATTACTTCCCGCACCGGGAGAAAATGCCAATATATGACACCACAGAACCGGGTGCAAAAGAATCCTGAACTCAAGCTCATGGGTTTGCAATCGGAACGTTTTTCATGTATATTTCTTGACGCATTAACCAGAGGAGATGTTAAATGAGAGTCGCTAAATGGCCGGCAATCCTGCTGATATTATTGTTTGTAAGTGTTGTACCGTGTGGTTGTGAGAATCCCCATTCCAACAGCGATGATCTCGATGGAGCCGCGGCAGCGGCCGGCCAGGGCGATCATCACAGTTCGCCCTATTTCAAACACCGGGATTATTATAAGCTGACCAACACCAAATCGCTCACCATTCTTTCCGGCTTCAAAACTTTTCAGCAGACCACCGAAGTTCATTGCGGCCCCGCTGTCGCCCTGATGGTGGAGCACTATTTCGGCAAAACCGGCGGCGATGAAATCACCATCGGCAATCTCATGCACAACGCGGATTACCGCACCGCGCCGAAAGATGAAGAACATCTGTACAAAAACTGGGCTACCACGGTCGATCAGATGGAGCGGTATTTCAAATCGATCGGCTGGCAAACCAGTTCCAGCCTTACCGAAGGCAAGCTGAAAAACGGCGCCACTTTTGATGACTTCGCCAAGTTCAAGGATTGGGTGATCGGCAATCTGAAAGCCAAAACTCCGATCATGGTGGAGTGGGCCGACTGGGGCGGACACTGGCAGGTCATCATCGGTTACGACACCATGGGTACTGAGTGGCCGGACGATGATATGTTGATTCTGGCCGATCCCTATGATACATCGGATCATCGCCAGGATGGTTATTATATTTTCAACGCCGCGCGTTTTTTCTACATGTGGCAAGACTTCAAATACCTGCCCAAAGCCCAATCCATCCAGCCATGGGTCATCGCCAAACCTCCACAAAATATCATCCGATGATATTTTTTATATTTTTTCATAGTTTTTGATGATACTCTATTGACATTTTCGTGAGTTTCGATTATAATAAGAGCATATCATCAGGGTAATAGCGGTATGAAATTATATGAAAAAATCGGCAATGACTTGCGCGAGGCGATCGCGGATGGCGGACTCAAGCCCGGACACCGGGTGCCTTCCGTCAATGAATTATGCTCCCAGTACCGCGTCAGCAACATTACGATCAACCGGGTATACCGCGAGCTCGCCAAGGACAATTTGATCGAGCGCCTGGGAAAGAGTTACACCGTTTGCAGCGAACCGGCGGTTATTTATCGGGAAAAACGCACCGATACCATCGGTTTTTTCCTGCGGCCGCCGCGTCTGTATGACCCGCGGGATAATCATTTCAATATCATCAATACCACCATCCATCGCGAACTCACCCGGCATGGCTTTAATCTGTACATGCCGAATTGTTGCTTTTGTCTGGACAAGCTGGTCAGCATGACTCCGGCCAAACTGGAGGAGTTCGGCCCGGCCATGCTGGAGTGCGCCGATTCCGTGGACGCATTTATCGTCGATGAACGCATTCCCGACGAAATATTGTCTCCGGTGGTGGAAAAAACCGGCAAACCGATGATTATTGTGGACCGCTGCAGCAAGCTGCCGGTGGATACGGTTATGCCGCCGAACCGCGAAAATCTGTTTCACGCTCTGGACCTGGCGCGCCAGTTGGGTTATGACGCCATTATTTACATCGCCTCAGGGCAACCCAAGTACAATTCTATCGAACTGTCGCGTTTCTTTCAGGAATATTGTGAAGCGGAATATTTTGCCCCGGAGAATACCTGCCGGATTGAAGGAGGCTCCTTCTACCCGCTGCGGACCACGCTGGACTCGCTCGATGCCGCGATACAGAAACTGCAGAGAAAAAACTGCAAAACATTATTGTTCAGCGAAACCGGCGGTTTGTACGAATCCCTGCTGGAATACGTCCAGAACCGCCCCGAACTGCAGTTGACACGAAACTTCGGAATCATGTTGTCGTGCAACTTCGGTTATCTCCAGGACATTGCCGTAAAACCGGCGATACTGGGGAGCAATCCGGAACAGATCGGCGTCGAAGTCGTCAAAAATTTATTGTGGCGGCTGGAAAATCCGGCCGCGCCGCCGGGAGATTTCCGGATTCCGCCGGAGTTTATCCCTGGAAATTCTTTGTACACGCAATCAAGCCATATCAATGGAGGAAATAAATCATGAAAAAGAAAACGGTATGTTTTACACTTATCGAGCTCCTGGTAGTCATTGCCATCATTGCCATCCTGGCGGCCATGCTGCTGCCGGCACTGGCCAAGGCTCGCGCCAAAAGCCTTGCGATTGCCTGTCAGTCCAACCAACGGCAGCTTTCCCAGACGCTGGCCCTGTACCGCAACGATTCCGATGACTGGATCATGGGCTACAACGCCGGTTCGACCTCCGCCGGGACCTCCACCAGTGACGCGGTGAAGCCGTATATCATGATTCTGTTGCAGGCGAAGTATATCACCGGAAAAAATCTTTCAGTACCAAACTATTCCGGTTATTACGTCCAGCCGTTTGTAACCTGCCCGAAGGTAGTCACGGCGCGGAACGTCCCCGGGCGGACACTTACCCAGGAAGGCAAGGTCCTTACCATATGGGCCTACGGCCTGCCGAGTGCTTTCAGAAATGCCGCCGGCACACTCACCTACGGCGTCGATACTTTTTACAAAGCCAACAAAGATAAAGCAATCGAGCGCGCCTCGGAATACCATCAATTAATGGACTCATGCAATTCCAATTCGACTTATACTTCGACCTTTCCCTGGTTCGATTACAGCTATGCGGCAGCCCCGGGCAACAAGCATTCCCCGGCGGGCCTACACTCCGCCAAGGTCAATACATCGTTTCTGGACGGGCATGTGGAAGCCCTGAGCCGTCAAGATCTGCTCGCCCGTTTCAAAATGGATAAATACATGGCCGACTATCTATAATTGAGGTTAAAATGAAAAGAATTCTGATTTGTGCAATGATCTTAGCCGCCGCCCTCTGCGGCGCGGAGAATCTGGTGGTGAACAGCCGCTTCGAAAGCGACCAGTACGAATACCCGGACAACTGGGAAATCACCCGGTTGGAGGACATCGTTTACGAACGCGCCGGAGCGCCGGACGGCAACGGCTCGCTGACAATACGCAACGGTGTGCATGCGACCATTCGCCAGCGCAATTACAAGCTGATTGCCGGAGAAAAATACCGGCTCAGCGGCATGATCAAAACCAAGGGCTTCACCTACCGGCGTTCCGGGCTGGTGATTTACGCCACCGGCTGGAAAAAAGATGCCGGGATCGACAACGGCGCCCTGCCCGCCGATACCCCATGGAAGCGTTTCAGCACGGAAATCATCGCCCCGGAGTCTTCCGACAAAGTTTACGACCTGGCTTTTTATGTCCTGGGCGCGAAAGGCGAAGTCAGCATTGCCGACATCCGTTTGGAGCCGATTTCCAAACTCGCCAAAGAACAGTCTTCCGGCCCAATGCAAGCGGATAAGATCCAGTGCCTGGTCGCCTTGGAACCGCTGCTGGACAAAATCCCGGCGGACGATCCCCGGTTGACTTTGCTGTGGCACGGCAAGGCGGCGACCGGCTGCAACGTAAGTGTGGATGGAGCCACTGCGCGTTTTTTCAAGTTTGAAAACAACCGCACGATTGTCGATTTCAAGGGGCTGCCGGGCGGCAAACATACGCTCGAAGCCTCGGTGGCGGTCCCCGGCCGGCCGGTTTTCACCCAGAAATACGACTTCACCATAATCACGCCCCCGATTCTGGATACTTCAAAGGTCCGGGAGCTGAATTCCCTCGTCTCCGAATTACTGAAATCCGAGTTCAAAAACAGCGGCAATCTTGAGTTTACCAATCCCCGCGACGGCTGGGTATTCATCCGTTGCGAGAATCGCTCGAAAGCCCCCAAACTGGCGTTATCCCTGAATGGCGACATCGTAACGACGGACAACAACGAAACCATGCGTTTCCTTCCGGCGGGCACCCACAAACTGACCCTCGAGAGCGAGGACTTCGACGGTACGGTAACCGTGCATTCGATCCCGGAAATCTTAAACTGCCAGGCCAATACGGGTTCATTTGTCTTCTACAACGGCAAATACGACTGGGAATTTCAGAAAAAGCACATCATGCCCGCCTGCACCACCTTGAACTCCAGCCATACCGACCCTAAAATCCTGCCGGAAGTATTGGCGAGCGGACGCCGCTGGCTGGTGAACATGAATATCTGGCGCGGCGCCAAGGAAATGACCGGCGCGGACCTGACCGAACGTGTCCGGGCGCACCACGGCATGACCAAGCCCGACGTAACCGGCATTACCGAAGATGAGATGTTTTACTCTAAAGGCGTCGATCTGGTCGTAGTTTATACCGAAGCCATGAAAAATCTGCGCGACCTCAACGGCAGACTGCTCTACACCTGGGCCAGCGGCAAGCCGAGTCTGCCGGGAATTCATCATGACTTCATGGCGTCGTCGTTGAATGTCGGCGGCGGCACCGGACGTTTGCTCTACGAGTGCTACGCCCATCCGCAGCCGGACGAGGAATCCGTGCGCAAATATCTGGACGGAAAAATTCTGGATACCGCGCGTGCTTACAAACAATTCCTGCCGCATTCGATCAGCGGTTTCGGAATCGTGCTGGGCAATTTCAACCAGATGCCGGTCATTTCAATCGATCACCTGCCCGAGGTTGACTATAAATATTTCCTGGACATGCAGCTGAATCTGATCGCCAACAGCCCGGAATGCCGCGGCCTGGCCGTCACCGGCTACTGGGGCTCGCATTATTCCGACGAGGAACTGCTGCGCTGGTCGTTCAAGCTGATGCGCCACTATGCGGTGGAGGGCAACAAAGAGATGCTGTCCGACCGCTACGGCTTCAAGTACCGCCCCGGCCACTTACAGAATTGCGATTTTGCCGACGGCCTGAAGCATTGGGAAAATTCCGGTGAGGTAAAGACCGATTTCTTCAAGACCTACGCTCAATACAGCCAGAAACGCTGGGGCGCTCCCGGCGGCATCGGCGACACCTTCGCCGTGCTGCGTCCCGGGGCCAAAGTATCGCAGACGGCGCGCAACCTGGTTCCCGGCAAACTCTACACTCTGCAGTTCGCCACCGCCGACGCGAACGATATCAAAAACAAGAAAGTCGATCCCAAAAAGCTCGATATTCAAGTTAAATTGACCGGCGCGAAAACCGTTCGTTCAAACAACTATGTCGATCAGAAAAATCCGGTCCGCAGACCGGTTTGCGCCCGGATCAACTACCGCCGGATTATTTTCCGGGCCACCGCCGCCGAACATCAGCTGGAAATCACCAACACCATGGAAAACGTCGACCTGGCCCTGAACTTCGTCCAAATGAAGCCGTACTTTGAAAAATAATTCCAATTAAATGTCAAATTGCTATTTAGATTTTCACTTATTTGCGATGCTGAATGATGCTTTGTGGAACAAGGCGCTACCGACGTAGCGACTTTTCCGCAAGGCGGCAGTCAGTTCGCAAGAAGAAAAATATAATAACAATTTGATTTTTATTTGGAATAATCACAACCAGAATCCGCGCGGCTCGAAAAATTTACAGAAATATTCGACGCCTTTGCCGGTGCCGGCTTCGTCCGGACCGGCAATCACCAGAATATTGTCCGGCAGCCGCCGGATGAAATAATTGCCGTTCTTCGGATAAAAATCATTCGGCTCCGGCGAATTGTGTTTGGCCAGCAATTCCTTGCCGAGGCCGTTCTGAGTGCCGCTGCCGACAACGATAGCCACAGGGTATTCCGACTTGAGCGCGGCAGCCCCTTGAATAGCCGGAAGCTCCAATCCGGTATGTTTCTTTACTTCGGTCAGCAATGCATCCGGGCGGACCCGGTCATAATAAACGGCGGCCACGATCTTGCCTTCCCGAACCAATTCGACCTGATTCCAACGCAAGGACGGCTTGGCATATTTCCGGGCGTCCGGGCCAATGGAAACCATAAGCTCGAGCAGAGCTTTTTTCGCCTTTTTATAATCATCCCAGGCCGGCTTGATAACCTTCCGGCTGTAACCTTGTATTTCCGTTTCGTTCCAAGTAAGAATGGCGTCTTCGTCGGAACCGATGATTTTATCGAGTTTCGCACGAATGGCGCGGGCTTTGGCGGCCTGCCCGTTCTTCTCGAAATAATCCAGATACCAGGCGAGAATCGCGCAGAGATTTCCCTCCTCGAGCCCGTCGCGCACCCCTTCCCAAAACGGACAGTCCGCGATCGGCACCGAATAATCGTTCATCACGATATACGAGACAAAGCGCTCGCCCCCGGTACCGCCGGCCTCACCGCGGTCACTCTCCCCGGTATAATACAACCAGCCTTTGAAATACGGATTGACGGCACAGGTCTGCAACCCGTTCAGCCACGAATACCACCCGAGATAGCGGCTCCGGTGCAACGGCTTGCGAAACTCAGTCCCGCGCCCCTCCCCGGCTCCGTAGGAACCGATCATCGCGTCAGGACGGATCTTAATTTCGCCGCTTTTCACTTTTTCGGCAAAAGCGGTGGCATACCTTTGATTGTGAGTCCACAACCGGACCAGCGGCGAGATTTCATTGAAAAGCTCGACATTCACCCCGGAACTGAAAGTCGAAGTGCAATCCCAACCGTAAGAGCTCATCTCTTTGGCCCACGGAACCCAACTCTCGCGGAGTTCCTTGATACTCAGCTCGTCACCCTTGCTGGTAATCAGCATGTCCACGCCTTTTTCGCGGACATAACGCGAGACCTCACCGGCAAACCATCCCCGGACTTTCTGCTTGAGTTCATCGCTGAAATCGAGCTTGGCCAAAGTGAAAAACTGCAGCGGATCGGCACGGAACAGGGTCAAGCCATGCGCCAGACACTGGTCCATCCAGGGATCGAACAGCGCGAAATCCAGTTCCGGGAATTTGCCTGCCTCGAAATCACTTTTCAGCCGCAGCAACGTCTTCGTGTTCAAGGTTTCGTCACTCCCGCGCAATTTCATCTTATCAGGTCGAATCGAGGCAATCAGCGACCACTCGATGCCGTGCGATTCCAGGTCTTTGGCAAAACGCAACGCGGCCGGGACGTCGTGCATGGAGCCGTAAACCTGACCGGCTGCGGCCAGCTTGATCAGACGCTGACGCGGCAACTTCACCGGGTAAACCTTCAGCTCCACCGGAACCGTAGCTTTCTGACCGTCGGAAAAAGTAAAATTCATCTTCACCACATGATCTCCCGACGCCAAATCACGGGAGTTGACCCGCAGCCAAACCACCTGCGTTCCACTGTCGGCAGGCAGATTGAATTCAGGACGCCCCTTCGGTTCGACATACTCCGGTGGCATCATCCAATACGGAAATTCTTTGACGATCCCTTTGCGGTTCCACGGAATCGGATCGGGTTTCGCCTGAACCAGAAACTCCAGATTTTCGGCTGGAATCGTGGCCGATTCCAGTACACAGGAGGCGGAAGTCTGCCCCGCCAGCGGAGTGATATTCAACTGCACGCTCTCATATTCCCCCTGAGCCATATTCGCTTTGAGAACAGTAATCAACTCCGCAATCGCCGGCAGCGGCGGAGTGAAACGCGGTCCGTACTGCTCGCCGCGGTCCCACTCGCGGTCCCAGAAAAGTACTTTCCGGTCGCCGTAATTAATTTTATCCAGTTGAGCGTCCTGCATTTTAGATTGATCGAGCGGACCGACTATACGAATGGCATTGCGGATCGCCTCCAGGTACGGGTCCGCCATCGGCGACTTAGCCTGACGCAACCGGAAAAGCTCCGCGCCGAAATAGAAAACCTTGCCCTTGCCGACTTCCGCCATACCGATCAAGGCCTGATCCCCCTGCCCGATCACCGCTTTCATCGGCGGAGCCACCGTCACCATTCGCGTGACTTTTTCGCTCCAATCATAAGTAATTCCCTTCAATATCGCGCTACCCGGCTGTACGATACCACATTCTCCGCCATTGCGAAAAACCATCATGCCGGTAATACCGGTCCACGCCAGCGCCTTGTCGCGGCGGAATTCCGCCGCCCCGCCGCACAAGGAATAAGGAACGGCACTCATCAAAATCAGGCCGCCGCCCTTCTCCACCCAACTCCGGAGCTTTTTCATTTCAGCAGCGGTCGCCGGAGTCTTAACCGCAAAAGCCACGATCAACAGACTGTATTTATCCAGTTCATCATAAGGAATCTCTCCCTCGAAATTCCGGTAAATATAAGTTTCATCCTCACCGATGGCGATAGCGGTATTGATCAGCCTCCGTACTTCATGGGTTCCATAACTGGTGCCGGTTAAAATCGTAGGCTTGGGCACATCCGCGGAGAGGACCAGACAGAAAAACAGACAGGCGAGCGAAAAAATAATTCGACTATGCATGACAAACCTCATTCCATTTATGGGAACGTTCCCATTGTTTAATATCTATTATATTGTCAAGTCGCGATTTTGTCAAGCAATTTCAAATAATTTTTTCAGTAATAACTCAAAATGTGGCCTTTCCCCTTACAGCGTATACAGACTGATCCAGAACGCCTTGGCAGCCTCGTCATTTTTGATGAGATTTTTGAAGTTGGATACACCGAACGAACCGACGTAATCTTTGTCCCGATAATAAAATCCCCCCTGCAGCAGCCCGGCATGACCGTCACCATAACAGAGCGCCCCGGCATTGCTATGGCGAAGCTTGACATTGGAAAAATCCAAAGTCCCGCCGACGCCGTAGTCACTGGCGGAGGTATAGGCGATGTCTCCGAATAAGACGAAGGCGGAAGGTTTATAGAGGCCGCTTCGGATGTTGTTGTATTTCATCTGATACTCATTTGTGCTCAAGCCGGCGGCAGCGCCCCAGGCGGTATTGATTCCGATCGTGACCATGTACGCGTCAGGGATTCCCGGTTCAGAGGGACAGGTGTATTTGCTGCGGGAGCGATCCTTGGTAATCGTACCGAAATAATGGCTTTTCTCTATTGGGATATAAAGCGAAACGGCATGCTGCCGCGAAGGGAAAGCGGGAGAACCGCCCTCACCGGTCCAGTACGCCATGTGATTGCCGCCGAAATCAGACTGATACATGACGTTGGCCTGTCCGAATGTCTTGAAGTTGTTGACACAGGAGATGGCGTGAGCCTTGCTGCGGGCCTTGTTCAACGCCGGCAACAGCATTGCAGCCAGGATCGCAATGATCGCGATCACGACCAGGAGTTCAATGAGGGTGAAAAATATACCGCGTACACGGCTTGCAGTGACAAGCTCTTTTTTCATGTGTTCTTCCTCCATGGTGTTAGATTATGCATCATTTCTTCGGTAAACTCGCCTTCGGCAGTCGGCTTGACGTCGTTGCTGAACAGTACGAACAATTCCGCGTGACGAGTACCGCAGATTTCGGTGAAGTCCAGATAATCCATCCGTTCCGGAAATGGAACCATGGTGATATGGTGGCGAATCAGGTCGAATTGCTTTTCCCGCCATCCATTGATATCGATGAAGGAATCCCACCGCAGAAAGGTATTCCACAGCGGCGAACTCCGGCAGAATTCGTTGAAATAAAGCAGCCTGCCGCGATATCCCCGTTTCTGCGCCTCGATGAAGGCTTTGCTCATCAGCAGCGCGGTACCGTAATGTTCCGGCGAGTCCGTCACTATGGAATGGGTCAGCACCGCTTCCGGGTCGCGGTCGAGGATCAGCGCGGTGACTTTTTCCACTTCGGCGGGATATTCGTGGGCGACCATAATATTCGGCAGCGGACAGGGAAGTTTCGCCGGAATGGGAACGCCATAGCCGATCCGGAAATTATACCCATCCGGCGCGATATAGTGGCGTTGCGGATAATCGAGGTGAATGGGAACCGTGCCCAGCGCGGCGGCCCCCGCGGCGGCCTCACGTTTGCGGATCGGCATCATTTCTTCCGGAACGCAATCAATCCGGGAGATCGAACCGTCTTTTTCCACGATATGAAGTTGGCCGGACATATTGTTGGTCGACATCACGTAATCGATGGCATATCCGCGTTCGCGGTATTTCAGACAGGTGCCTCCGAAAAAAAATTCGACGTCGTCGGCATGAGCGCCGACACACATCAGGCGCGGTGATGATGATTTCATGATTTTCCTTTATTTATCTGGCGAAAAGTTTGGCCATCATTTCAGGATGGTCGTTGAATCTGGAACCTGTTGGCGAAAGCATGTACAGCTCGACCGTGTTGCCGGCCAGACGCTGGCGTCCGATCTGGATGCCGCAGGGCGAGCTGGGGGCGGGTGCTACCGCGTCGAGTTCGGTGAAATCGATTGCCACTTCCACCGTCCAGCGGTCGGCCAGTTTCTTGACCGCGCACGCTTTGACCGTATAGAAGGCCGGAAGGTCGGCGGCATTCGGTAGAGTGGAATCACGGTCAAATACCGCGCCGTTCGGATTGACGTTGATCACCGGTTTGCGTCCGTTTGCGGTTTCGAGGCAAATTTCGATCATATCGTCTTGCCAGATATTGGAGTTGTCGCGCTCGGTGGTCCGAGCCTGAATTTTCGCCATTTTCGGCTCGAGACACTCGATCCCGATATAGAGCGTATTACCCACAAAGCGGAATTGTGCAGTGGTGGAAATATGGGGCGGTTCCTCTCCGGTCATTATGTTCTTGAACGGATAACATCCGTATTGCGACGGACGACTCTTCCATTGCCAGAAAGTTTTGGTCAAGTCGCCGTTCACGTTCGGCTGGTCGCCGTCGGTGAATTTGCTGGCACGGACTTCGGGGCCTCTACGCTCCAGTTTTGAGAAAAGATCCTTGAGCGTTGCCATTTCGGATTCGAGCATGGCGATGCGCCGGGCGTAGATCGTGTCATTGCCGGCTTTGGCTTTGGCCTTGGCCTTCTCGATCAAGTCGAAAATCACCGGCACATCGGCTTTCCTGACATAACCGCCGGAGGCGCTGACCTGACGGGGGACCGGGCGCATCCACATCTCTTCGGAGTAGGTATAAAGCTCGCGCATTTCCTTGGCGGCGGGACCGTAATAACGCTCACAGAGGTCGTCAAGCTCCTTGCCCGGATCGCAGTTGCGGTTCCAAGTCATTTTGTTGCGGAGATAAAACATCGGACAATTGATGGCGGGGCGGTAAAAACCGCGGATTTTATTGCCGCGCATATCGCCGACCATTCCCTCGAAATACCAGCCATTGCACTTATTGTACATCATCTCGAAATTGGTCTTGAGATTTTCGGTGAAGATGTAGGGAACAGGGGGACGTTCGCCCTTATACATGGTATGCTCGTAATAATAATCATAAACGATCAACTGTTTAATGTCAGAGACTTTGTCCTGCCACTCTTTGAGCATGGGGCGGTAATCGCCGCCTGCGAGGTGAACCGTACTGGAGTGATGACAGTAATAGACTGTAAAATCTTCCGGAATTTTATCGAGCTTTTCCGGTATCCGCTGGGTTCCGGAATAGGCATAAATATGCTTGCGCTGGGATTCTCCGAAAGGATATTTCTTGTTATAGCGCTCCCGGATATCAAGGACAAAATCCCAATAGTAATCGCTGAAACGGCCGCTGGGCCCGCGGGTTTTGAGCTTGTCACACCCAGCCGCCACATCCTGGTCGTCAAGCCCGCCCCAGCCATCAGGAGAACCGAACGAGGTGAAGGGAAAGCGCACCGGATAAAAACGATTGAAGCAGTCGAGATAATGCATGAACATTTCGCGAAATTTGGGACTGGATAACCTCGGCACATGCCAGTCGGTTTTGCCGTTGACTTTGCCGGCCAGTTCCGGGTCTTCGTGGTAATCGAGCATACGCCCGGTCAGGTGAATCGGCATAATCATTTCGAACATGCCCACCCCCTGCGACTTCACCCACAACGCGTCGTCGCGAAAACACACCCAATACGGATAATCGCGAATGGCGAACTCCGGTTCGCGCTTGATCTCCTGATCCTTGAGCGCGAGATTTTTCGACTGCGGAATCACCTTACCCAAGTCCTCATCCGGCGGCGGAAAAGCGAAATACCAGCGAAACCCGAACTGCTCCAGAAATCCGTATGCCCCGTAAAGCGTACCGGTGGCGTTGGAGCGGAAAAATTCGAGTTTCGGATTGGCGCGCGTCATGTTCTCTAGCGCATACGTGAACATCGGCGAACGCCAGGCATGCCCGGTAAACTGCTTCCATTTGTCCTCGATCCGGGTAATATATTCCCCCGAAAGTTTCAAGTTGTTATACCAGTCGATATCCACCCCGGCGATGATGATGTCACCGCCCTTCACATGGATTTTGTAACCGTCGTATTTGACCTCTTTCAGAGAAAACCCGAGCTTCCGGGTAAAATCGCTTTCCCCCACATAAATACGGGTTTGATACTTGCCGCTGGGCGCCGGAACGATATCGAGCTTGGCGCCGGACATTTTTTCAACATACTTCTGAATCTCCTCAGCGGCGACCTTAATGCTCAGATCCGGCGATTCCACGAGGATGATTTCGGCGGCGGCCTTGCCGTCCTTCACGATATCCGCGCCAAAAACTGCCGCGCCGGTTACGAACAATAATATTGCAATGACTTTTCGCATGGTCGAAATTCCTTATCGTTTCTGTAACCGGTCTTCCGCGACCTTTTTATACTGCTCCGGCAGCTTCGGAACAGCGGCGGCCTCCTTGTAGAGAGCCTCCGCTTTGGCCGGATCGTTTTTCTTCAAATACAGATCGCCCAGGGTGACCTTGACATTGAACTGTCGGGTGGCCGCCGCATCGCACTTCGTGGCATATTCCTCCAATACCTTGATGCCTTCGTCGAGATGTCCCTGCGACGCCAGCAATTCCGCATACCGACAGAAAATTCTCTGCAGAAAAAGATGCGGACATCCATCAAGCCCGCTCACCGTCGAACGCATCAGCTCAAGCTCCTTTGCCGGATCTTTCAGATACTGCGAATAAAGATTGCTCAGAGTCCAAAGCATCTCGCCTTTCTGCTGCGGCGTGCTCACAGACCGCATGGCCAAAGCGATATCCTTTTCCGCCTCGGCGGCATTTTGGCAAATCGCATAAGCCTGAGCCCGAATCGAGGCCGCTTCCGGAATCAGGTTTTCCTTCCATTCCTCAATTTTGAAATCTTTGGAGAATGTGATAATTTCACTCCATTTTCGGCTCGTCCGAAGTACCTTCAACGTAGCAAGCTCACGAATTTGCTCGTCCTTGATCTGCCTGAGATAAGTATCAGCTTCCGTGACTCGTTTCTGCGCCAGGGCTTTTTCCACAGCGGCAAGCCAGGCGGCATCCTGCTGAGCCGGTTTCTGCGCTTTTTCCGCCAGTTGCGCGTAAGCCAGTTCCGCTTCCGCCGGTTTCATTTTGGCGATTCTCTGAAATGTCTCCGGAAAAACCTCGTCCTCTGCCAACGCCGAAACTGCAATAAACATTAGACAGATGAGAAAACTTTTCTTCATGGCCGTTCTCCTTATTGATTTTGATCTGACTTTATTATACACGATCCTGCCCTTGAAAACAATGGACAATATATCCGTGTGGGATGCCCAAAAAGAACATACCGTTTTTTTCAATGCAAGTGATATTACCGCTTGAAAACGAAAAAATCCGCCTTATATTCTATAAAAAAGCACCAGCAGGAATATCAATGCCGGAACCCGAAGAAAAAGAACATGTTTGTGCTTTTCCAAAACGGAAGATGAGCAAGGCGGAAACGGCCTATGGGCTGTGGATCGGCATGGCGTATTCGACCATAACTCCCCAAATCGATTATTTCGACCAAATGCGTCACCGCAGTTTCGATTTTTATTCGATCTCGCATCTTTACGATGGAGGCGGCAAAGTCCAGTTCGGCTCGGACCCGGTACGGCTGCTGTCCCCGGGGGATTGCGTCATCGTTACGCCGCACGTCTCCAACCGCTACGCCAGCTACGGACCGTATCTCTACCTGGAAGATTCAGTCAAATTCGCCGGTCCGGTCGCGGACATGTTGTTCGATGCGGGAATCCTGCGCTCAGGGGTTTGCAAACTCGGCCGGGCGCGCCGCCTCCTGCCGGTCATCAAGCTGTTCAACTCTTTTTCCGTCAAATCACGCCTGAAAGCAAATATCCTCCTGCAGAATATTCTGATGGATATTTTTCTGGATGAACGCGAAAGCCCCACAGACGAAGCGCCTCGTCTGGACGAATTGCTGGCGATGATCAACAAGTCCCTCGAACAATGGTGGACACTCGATGAAATGGCGGATATCTGCCAAGTCAGCCGGACCCATTTGCGGCGGCTTTTTTTGCAGATCACCGGTATGCCGCCCAAAACCTATGTCGATACGCAAAAAATCAACCGCGCCTGTTCATTGCTGATAACCTCGGATATTCCAGTCGCTGAAATTGCCGCCCGCCTGGGCTGGGAAGATCCCTATCATTTTTCCCGCCGTTTCAAGCTCATCACCGGCCTGGCCCCCGCCGTCTACCGCAACCAGGTACTGCCGGAAAAATAATTATTGAACATAGGAGTGGCGCATGAGATTCAGGCGGTAATTTTTTGGAGTAACCCCGGTCAGCCGGCGGAAAAAACGGGAAAAATAAAACTGGGAGGGGAAGCCCATCAACTCGGCGATTTCCCCGCGCTATGGCTTATTTGATTTTCTTCGCGGTTTCGCGGATATTGTTCAGTATTGCCTCCCGGAGAACTCCGGTAAAACGCGAAGTCGGCACAATAACCCCGATTGCACCGGGAGCGGCATCTTTTATCGGCTTTAGGACCGCCCCCACTCCGGTTACGCCATTATCCGTCTGGTACAGCTCATAGCCGTCGTAGTCGATCTTGGCCAGAAGCTCTTTCATGCGTTCAAGAGTTTCGGCGCCGGGCCACTCCGAGCTCAACGGCAAACGAAAATGCGTCACCAAATCCGCGAGGGAATTTTCATCCAACTGGCTCAAGATACAGCGTCCCGTGGCGCTGATGTAAAAATTGTCGGTCATGGGAAGTGCGGCGCGAATCATCAGATCGTGACTGGACTCGTATTTGAGCAATGTCTGCCAGAAATAACCGGAACGTGCGACGAGAATCGTGACTTCGTTCAGCCGGTCCGCCAGGTTTGCCAGGTGACAGCGCGCCGCCTGAATCAGCGAATTTTTCTGCATTTCATTCCAGCCCAGCCACTTGGTTTTACTGGCAATCCGGTACTTTCCTTGTTCCGTCTGCTCCACGTAGCCCAGAAAAAGAAATGTCTGGAGAAAATTGTGTGTGGTGGGAATTTTCAAGTGAACCAGTTTGGCCATATCGATAACTCCGATGCCATTGCTCCCCCCCACCGAATCCAGAATGGCGAGGATGTTCATTCCCCGCTCAATTGATTGTATTTTTTTCATCTGATTTTTCCAACTTTCTTATACTCAATTAGGGTGAAATTTTGAAAATTGGTTGCATGGATCACCGGTTTGGATTTTCGTTTTGCCGGTTCGCCGATACTGTAGTATCGAAGAAGCGGCAAGGCGGAAAGCCGGACCGGGGAGACTGCAATCCTCCTCGCCAATTTCAAAATTTCGCCCTAATTGAGTATAAAATTTCCACACTTTTTAAAAGATGGCGCGGCAGATGGAAAAAAGTTTTCCAACGGCTCCCCTTATAGGAATGAACCTGACGCCCTTCCACCGCCGCGTAGGCGAACCATTCCGGATACTCCGGGTCGCGCAAATTGGCCCAGGCGAATGCATCGATTTTCTTGAAGTAATTCCAGAAAAAACGGTCCTTCGATATTGCAAACGCCTGAAGCATCGCGGTAGCGGCTTCGTTCTGCGGCCACCATGCTTTCAGCATACATTCATTCTTGACCAGCGGCTTGTCCAGGATATCCCGGAAATAAAAGACTCCGCCATATTCATGGTCCCAGCCATACTCTATCATATCTTTGGTTCTTTGCAAGACCCATTCGCGATTATTCTTACCATAATGTATGTCATCATAATCCATGATGAATGAGAGCCCTTCCAAAGCATGGCCCGGATTGATGAACCTGCCATCCTGTGAATTCAAATCAAATGAACCGTCCGGCAAAATTCTTTCAAAAATAATTCCGGAGTCCGGATGGCTAAAGGATTGGATGGAAGCAATCGTGGCTTGAATCATGGAATCCGGGATTTCCACCCCGAAAGCCCGCCGCATTACCAGCAATACATTCAAAGCGATCATCGGAAATGCCAACTGTTTACGAACAACCCTCCCCGGATACTCTGCCACAGTGGATTCGGCTGCTTCCACATTTTCCCGGAAGACTTTCCAGCAACTCAGAGCCTCCTCGTGATATTTTTCCTCCTTTGTCGCGCGATAAAGTTCCGCGCAGGCAATCGCGGCGAAACTCTCGGTGAAAATCTCCGCTCCTCCCTCGGAATCCGCAACCGCATCCCCTGCCCGGTTCAATAGATAATGATAGGAACCGTCCTTTTTTCGACCATGTCGGTAAAGAAATCCGAAGCCGTTCCGGGCATATTCCAGATAGCGCTCCTGACAGAATGTTGAGTTGTAAAGAGCCGCGAACATGTAAACCTCACGCCATTGCATCCACATTTGCTTCAGCGTATCGTAAACCGTGCCATCGCGTTCCAGACAACTGAAAAAGCCGCCATACTCGTGATCGATGCTGTATTTTTCCCAGAACGGAATGATTCGTTCGCAGAGTTCCATCTCATAACGTTGGCGTACACGGGTAAATTCGGTCATAACGAAATCCTCCTGTTGGTAATGATATTTAATTTGATACCTAAAAACGAATTTTCAAACCACAAATATTACAATGTTGAATATTGAATAAAATAATGTAATAAATAATAATAAAAAGGGATTGATTTTATTTCATGATTTGTTATATTCGTTATATCACCAGGAGGCGATTATGAATTGGATTATTATCGGCGGAAGCGAGGGGTTTCGGAAATTTATCGGCTCTCTTCGCGGGCAGGAGGATACCGTAAGCATTTATGAGAACATCGAAAAGGTTCCTTTTGCAAACGGCAAGGAAAATATCTATTTTTTGCTGCCGGCTTATGAAAAAGGGGAACGCTGGATTCCTGAGCTGAAATTTGACCTTGCCTGGCAACTTCTGAATCAATTTATGTCTCAAAACCGTTTTTATCTGGAAAACTATATGGCACAGGATTATTTTCATTCGGAGTTGAGTCATTTGGAGATTGTGGGGCGCGAACGGCATTCATACCAGGAGTATATCGAGTTCGGCGGCATGATTCTGCAGGCCCGGAATTCGTTTTATTTTCCGGTGACGGTCAGGCCCCGCCCGGACGACCTGGCATTTATTTCCGACTGTGTAGGAACGCATAACATTTTTCGACCGGGCACTTATCGCTTACCCATTCTCTACAAGGATCCGAAAACCGGCAACCTGAGCAGTGTCATGAATTTTACTGAATTCGATTCACGTTTCATGCGCCCTTATAGGCATTGGAAGAAATTCTTCGTTTTTTTGATTCAATCATTGGCTGATATCGAAACGGAACGCATCGAGAAAGCGTTTCTTGCAACCTTTCCCGAAGTGATTGGCCTGGCGGAAAATTCCGACGCGGAATCGAGCGTCCGGAAAGCTCTGGATTGGCACGAAAAATCGGGACTTTTCCGAAGCCCGGACGGCTCCGCAGGAATGTTTGAAATGATCCGCTCGAATGACCTGGGAGTCCGCGCCAACCTCAGGACGGATGCCGAATTACTGACCGGCGCTTTATTCGCCGCCGCCGGAAAACGTCTCAATGAGCGGAGATATACCGAAATCGGCTGTAACCTTGTCGACTTTCTGCTGAATCGCGATATTCAACTAACCAGCGGACTGTTCAAATGGTTCGATCACACGGACAAGATCTGGTCCTCGGATTCATCCCGAGCCGGCTTGGCCATGATCAATATGTACAAAGTGACGAACGATGCCAGATACCTGGAGTCCGCCTTGAAGCTGGCCGATGGATTTTCCGAATGGCTGGGGGACAATTCACTATGTTGCGGTTACTTCTCGGATTCGCAAGGATATAAAGATAGAGAACTCAACGACAATCCCGTTTTTTACGGAGAGATGGTGGCGTTTCTGCTGCAATTGGATCAGGAAAAATATACCCGGATCGGGCTCAGAATCATAGAGCGCGTCAGTGAAAAATTCCCCGAAGTGAAGCCGTTCGGATTTTCCGATAACTTTACCTACTGCCGCTATTTGCTGATGCTCTCCTGCGCTCACCGCCAGACCGGTCATGATTTTTCGGAACCAATCAACCATATCCTGGCATTTTTCGCGGATATCCAGGATGAATGCGGCGGAATTCGCGAATGCGCGATCCGCCTGGATGCAAATCATATCGAGGCGGGAATCGCCATCGGCGACGGTTCCGATAATATCGCCGACATGCTCTATTGCAATAATTTCGTGCTGATAGCCCTCTCAATTCTTCGAAAATTGCCGGAAGATCGGGTCCGGACTGTGAATATGGAGCTGGCGCAACGAATGTACCGGAAGCTGCGTGAATTTATTCTCCGCATTCAGATCCAAAGTTCCGATCCGAAGCTCGACGGCGGCTGGATGCGCGCTTTCGATATGAAATTAAATGAATATTATGGATTGAATAAAGACATGGCGTGGGGAGCCTACTGTATCATGTCCGGTTGGATAACGGGTTTCATCCCGCTGGTATTTCTTTACGAGGATGTCCCTGAATCTTTCTTCATCAATTTAAAACGATAATCCTTAGGACTGCAACCGGTCAGCCGGCGGAAAAAACGGGAAAAATAAAACTGGGAGGGGAAGCCCATCAACTCTGCAACCTCTCCGATGGTTTTATCGGTGTATTCCAGGTAACGCTTGGCGATGTCGAGCCGTTCGCGGTCGATCAACTCCTTGGCCGTCAAACCGGTCAGTTCCTTTACCAGCAATGAAAAATGATTGCGCGAATATCCCCCTGCCCTGGCGGCCTCGGCCACATCCAGCGGAGCACCCCGGCTCTGCAGAAGCAGTTTGCGGACCAGCCCCGCCGGGCCCGACGGGTATTTCCGGTCACCGAAAGAACTCTCAAGTACCCCGGCAATCAGATGTTCGAGTATATGGTGATACCGGTCGTGATCCATGATAATGGCCTCTTGCGGATCGCCGATCCGTTCGCCGGGAAAACCGCTTTGCACCAACGCATCAGCGGCGCGGATCACGCCGCGGGTAAATGCGGAGGCGTTCAGGTGGATGATATCCGAACCCGCAAACACCTCACCGGAAAACTTGAAGCTGTAGCAGAGAAAACTCCCCGGATATTGAAACGAATGCGATACTCCGGGTGCAATGAATATCAGGTCGCCTTCACGCAAAATATAGCGTCGTCCGCCGGCCCGAAAAATGCACTCCCCGCTCTTTACCCAGTTGGTCTGCCAGAAATTATGCTGATGCGGGATGAGCTGCCGGGTGGGTTGCATTTCCGCACATCCCCAATAAAGCAGCGAAACCGCCTTGCTTTCCCGAAAAGCCTCTGTCCTGTATTCCATTTTCATATTCGTCAATATATCGATTTTTACCACAAAAATCAATCATAATCGGGCAAAAAGATATAAATTCGTTATTTTTGCCATCCATTTCCACTGATGATCCGTTATAATATATACCGAACAATATGGAGTCAATATTTATGTCCGGCAAACCAAAAGCAAAAATCGGCGTCATCGGCACCGGCGGACTGGCCCGCAGCCAACATCTTTCCAATCTGATATTGGCGGGCAATACCGAGCTTGCGGCCATTTGCGACCTGCGGCAGGAGGTTCTGGATGAATTGCAAAAGCGATACCCGGGAGTACCGGCGGTCACCGATTACCGCGAGCTGCTGGCCATGCCGGATATCGGCGGGGTAATCATCGCCACCCGCGAGGATACCCATGTTCCATTGACCTTGGAGGCGCTCCGGGCCGGCAAGCATGTCTATGTGGAAAAACCGCTGGCGGAAACCCGCGAAGAATGTCTGAAAGTGATCGCGGCGGAAAAACAATCCGGCCGTCGCGTCATGGTCGGCATGAACCGCCGCATGGCCCCGGCTTACCGGGAGGCGCGGAACATTCTTCGTCGGCACGGCGGGGCCTTCAATATGTATTACCGGATCGCCGACGCTTATTCACTGGACTGGGGAGCCCGTTTCGGCTCCGGCAAACGCCTGGTTCACGAGGTTTGCCATGTCTTCGATATTCTGTGTTTTTTCGCGGAGAGCCGTGCGGAAAGCGTTTACTGCATCGGCTCCCGGGCGGATGACGAAAGCATCCTGATCCGCTTCCAGTCCGGAGCCACCGCCATGATCCTGAGCTCGGGCTACGCCCAGTGGGAAATGCCCAAAGAACACCTCGAAATCATCGCGCAGAGCGGCTCGCTGACCGTGGACGAATTTACCGAACTGCGCACCTACGGATTGCCCGGCGAAGTGCCGTTGCGACGCTATGCCGGACACGCCCACATCGACCGCGAACAGATTCACCGCCACTGGTTCGAAGCCGATGGTCTGGAAGGCGTGATCGCGCTTCGCGCCGCTCTGAGCGAAAAAAAGAAACACTTACAGGAACTGGAAGAAAAAGGCCTCACCGATACCGCTGAATACCGGCACGCCAAGGATTATTTCAACCACAAAATGCCACTCATCAATTACAGTGTGGACAAAGGCTGGCTGGCCGCGGTAGAACATTTCGGCAATGTCATTTTGCACGATATCCCGGTGGAAGCGGCCACTGCTGCCGACGCCCTGGCCGCGGCCGAAATGACCGCGGCCGCCCTCCGCAGCCGCGAATCCGCCCGCCCCGAACCGGTCAATTCGCCACAACTCAAACCCAGGAGCCAAGCCTGAAAACAGGAGCATGAATATGAAGAAAAATTCCAGATTTTTTACCCTCATCGAACTCCTCGTGGTGATCGCGATCATCGCGGTACTGGCAGCCATGCTACTGCCGGCACTGAATGAAGCCAGGGCCAAAGGGCGGGCAATCAAGTGTGTCAGTAACTTGAAACAGATCGGAGCCGTTCTTTTTTCTTATTCCTCCGATTACAATGACTATCTGATGATGGCGGATGTGCCGAGTTATTCGGGGGATGAAGGCGTTCAGGACTCATGGGTCCAGTTATTATTCAATTTGCATTATATGCCGGGCCGTTATCTTTTGAACTTCAGCTCCACCATCGGTCCCAGCAGCACCCAAGGCGGGATTTTTCGTTGCAATGAACACAAGGATCAGCAGGCCAGCTACGCGATCAATACCGGCATTACCGCCGGTCCGGCTTCACAGTTTTACCAAAGAAATCTCAATGCGGCCGGCGATATGATTTGCTATTATTACAAACTCACCCAGATCAAGCGCCCGAGCACATGCCTGTATGTAACGGACAGCGAAAGGTCGATGCCGACGGCCCCCACTTTCTGGACCAATCGCAAATCGTACCGGGATATCACGGATGCCATACCGGCGTTCCGTCACACGAAACGGGCCAATATGTTGATGGTCGATGGTCATGTCCAGCCATACAGCCGCAATGAAATTCCTCCAATGGGCGATATCCGTACCAATGACTATTTTTTCATCGCCCGTGGCGATTGAGTAATAAAGGTAGATAAAATGCATAAATCATATTCGGTGGAAGAAGTCAAAACGCGGCGGGAGTTGTTTTACCGGGAAACGCGGCGGAAAATCGGTATGGTCGTCAACCCTGATGGCAGTGCCAAGATACCGCAGTTCGCTGCTCCGTACCGGGAAGTGTTTTGGGTATTGCCGGCGTTGTATAGCGGCGGCCGCCGGGATGTGGAACTGGCGAACCGGATGGTGGAGCAATACGCCCGGACGGCGGAGGGATCGCGTTTCAATGTATTTCAGTCCAATGTCGCGGCCGGTTTGCTGGTCGAATACGGCAAGCTGATGAGCACCGCCGCCCTGGCGGTTATCGAAACTCATGTTTGGAGAATATTTGCGGTTTACGGCGGTTCGGCCCAGCCGGATTTGAAGTTTCACGGGGCCAACGACAATATGCCGATGATGGCGACCAAAGGCTTGATCCTGGGCGGAGAATTCATGCGCGACGAACAGGCTTACCGCCACGGTGTCTGGAACCTGAATGAATTCCGGCGGATGCTTTCCCGGAGCGCCTGGTCCGGCGAATATAATTCGCCGACGTATTCGGCAATCACTCTGTCCAACTTGGCGCAGATCGCCACGCACGCCGCCGATCCCGAAGTACGAAACTTGGCGATAAAATGCGAAGAGCGGATGTGGGCGGATCTGCTGCTTCATTATCATCCGAGCTCAAAAATGCATGGCGGCCCGCTCAGCCGGGCCTATGCGGTCGATTATGCCGGACATAATCATTCAATACAAATGCTGTTCTGGCTGATGTTCGGACCGGAGGTCACCGGGCGCGACCTGATCCAGAGTTATTTTTACCCGGAAGACGATTCACCGGAGGTCGTTCATTTTCAGGGAAACCGGATGCAGAATATAGCCGAGTATTGCGAAATGATCTGTCCGGATTTCCACTTGCCGCAAGAACTCGCGCACTTGGTAACGGAACGTTCCTATCCGGCTCTGCTGCAGGGGCGCGCCGAGGGTATGTCCCTTTATCAGGGATGCAGCGGAGAATACCATACGACCAGCTATATGGAGGAGGAATTTGCCCTGGGCAGTGTCGATACTCCACGGGGAACCGGAGAACAGACCACCATGATTTATGCGGTTTACAAGCGCAAACCGCAGGTGGAATCATTCCACGACTCCGCAAGCATCTTCTGTCGATACCGCGTGGCGGAACACTCGCCGGACGCATTGGACGTCGCCGCCGATGGGGTTTGCAAGGGTGAGCCGTTCATCAAAAATCAAGGTTGGATGTACACCATGCAAAAGAGAAATACTGCTGTACTTCTGAGCGTTCCAAACCTGAATCTCATGCCCCTGAAAAGCTCGATCATGAAGCTGGAAATTGTTTTTGCAGCACATTACGGGCGCATTGCCAATTCAATCGCCGGTGACGGCGAAATTTTCGAAGGAACTCAGGAAGTCGAACCCATTTCCGTCGAAACCGGCGAAGTCTATGTTCATATTCAACCATTGATCCCGACCGACTTACCTCGCCGGGAGGCGGTGCGTTTCGTCAATTACCGCCATTATCAAGTATTGGAATTGATCAATTACGAGGGGCCGGAGCGGGAATTTGCCGGCAACGAACCGAGTTTCATTCAGAATGGCTTCGTCATAACAATAGACGCCAAGCGCAAATGGGATTCCCTCAAAGCCTTTCACCAAGCTCAAAATGCCCTGTCGATCGTCGATTACACCCTTGCAGGGCATCGTTTCTTCCGCTACCGGCATTCCGATGTCGAGTTCGAAATCTGTTACACTCCCAAAGACTTCGGAGTGCAAACCCGCTCGATTGACGGCCGAACCTCCGAACAACCGCTCTTCTTCACCAATCAGCTCGATGTTGCCAAATTGCCATTCATGAGTGGAACCGTCACACCGGATATTCCGTTTTTCCCGTGGGGCGACAGCCTGGAAATGGACCTCTTCCCGCAGCACAGTTGGCTAATCGGTTCCCGCGGCCTCCCCGGCGAAAAGCCATACGCGAAAAGATGCGCCGCAGTCAAAGAATACACCAACCCCAAAGCCGTTTACGAAAAATAAAAAATTTACTTTCCTACTGGAATCCAGATGAAGCATTGATAATCGACTTTTTGGTTGTCTTCCGGCGTTTCGCACTTACTGTATTGTTCAATGTCAAATCCCGGAAGTTGTTCATAACCGGAATTCGGAAGCCATTCCTTGTAAATACGCGGCCACATATTCTGAATCGAATGCGGGAGAGGTCCGACACACTCAAATTTCGCCCACATACCCGCCGGAATATCCAGTAATTCAAATCCGGCCGGAATCTCCGCCCGATCAGGACAATTCGCGACATGATAGACGGTCGAACCATCCTGGCGTTTTTCAATACGGCATTCGTTGCCGATAGCATAGCGAAACGTACCGTTCCCGCTTCCTCCATAGCAAATGCCGAACTGCCCACAGGCGATTTTGCCGAAACCTTGCGCATAATATTCCGTCCAGAATTCCGGGATGGCCGCCGTGCACTCTTTTTCAGAAAATTCTCTGCTCATGGCAAGTATTTGAAACGATGCTTTTTCTTCGATAATACAATTCATATTACAATCTCCATTTACTTATAATGCGGTTCCTTTTTGGGGAACGAATAAATGCTTCATATCGGCCTTTTCCAAGGCAAGTAATTTTACTTTTTTGTCAATACCTCCGGCATATCCGGTCAGGCTGCCGTTGCTGCCGACAACCCGGTGGCAGGGAACGATAATGGAAATCTCATTGTGCCCAACTGCGCCGCCTACAGCCTGGGCGGACATTCGCGGCAAACCTCTTTGTTTGGCGATCATCTGCGCGATATCGCCATAGGTAATCACAGAACCGTACGGGATTTGACGCAAAATTTCCCATACTGCAAGTTGAAAAGGTGACCCGATCATATGGATCGGCGGCATGAAATCCGGATCTCTGCCGGAAAAATAAATATCAAGCCAATGTTTGACTTGTTCGAAAACAGGCAAGTCTTTTTCTTCGTGTTCCGGGTCAAGGCTATCGGCAAAATATTTTTCTCCATCGAACCAAAGCCCTGTCAGGCCGATCTCATCGCACGCCAGAAGAATACCGCCAACCGGAGATTGACAGCGATTTGTATATTGCATATAACACCCTTATTTGAATTCACTTTCCGCCATGCTATAGCAGCGTACTGGCGTGACGACCGTTATTTTGTAATCAAAGAAAATACCGTCTCTGCCCTTTTGTTGGCACAGGCGATGATTTGCCGTGTTGCGCCATTTCATAATGCTTTCCTCGTCTTTCCATTCCGATTTGCTGAGGAGCTTATTTTTCTCTGCGAGGCTCGAAAAACGTTCCGCCCGGATAAAGCCCTCGGCCTTGGCCAGTTCGTCTTTCAAGGATGCAGCCATTTTCAGGTAGTCTTCCATCCTGCCTTCTTTCAGTGTCACCTCAAACAAAACGATTATATTCGCCATCGTCATAATTCCTTGTATTATCTTAATAATATACATGTTTCGCGCCGAAATACTCGCGGTTTTCGGACATGATATTGAAAATCGGCAAGTCTCATGATAACTCCGGCTTAAATTGTTATTTTCCAGACTTGAAAACCGTAAATTCTAATGTATTTTAGGTTTAAAAGCTATAAAACATCAAAATCGGAATACTTATGAAGTACATAAATAGAACCTTGGAACCCGAACTGAAACGTCGTCTTTTTTCCGGAAAGGCTCTGGTCCTATACGGGCCGCGCCAGTGTGGAAAAACGACACTGCTCCGGCATTTGACCGCGGAATACGGCGACGAAGTTCTCTGGCTGAACGGGGATAATCCCGATACACGAAATACCCTCATTCAGATCACGACTGCGAGGTGGAGGCGATTGCTCGGTAAATGCAAAGTGCTGGTATTGGACGAAGCACAGCGCGTCGACAATATCGGGCTTTCCCTGAAGCTGATTACCGATGAATTGCCGGACGTTCAAGTTATCGTCTCCGGTTCTTCCGCCTTTGAACTGATGAACCATGCCGCCGAGCCACTGACCGGAAGAAAATTCGAGTACCGTTTGCTGCCGTTTTCCTTTGGAGAACTATGTGAAGACCGTGGTCTTTTCCAGGAAAAACAGGAACGGGAGAAGCGTATGCTTTTCGGTTGCTATCCAGATGTCGTCGCAAATCCCGGCGACGAGCCGCAACGTCTGAGCGAAATTGCCGGAAGCTATCTGTTCAAAGACATCTACGCCCTGGACGGACTCCGGCGCACCAGCATTCTGGATAAGCTCGTTCGGGCCCTGGCCATGCAAATCGGCTCGGAAGTGAGTTATAATGAACTGGCCGGCCTGGTCGGAACCGATGGCAAGACTATCGAACGTTACATTGATCTTCTGACAAAATGCTACATCGTCTTCCCGCTCGGCGCATACAGTGGAAATCTGCGCAATGAAATCAAAAAAGGAATCAAAATATTCTTTTATGATCTCGGCATCCGAAATGCCGTCATCAACAACTTCACGCCGCTCGACTCCCGAAGCGACGCCGGAGGTATGTGGGAGAACTATCTTATCCTTGAACGGCTAAAGAAAAATTTGAACCAACCGTTCCCCCCACGCTCCTTTTTTTGGCGAACAATGGCTCCGCAAAATCATGAAATCGATTACCTTGAAGAAGCGCAAGGAAAATTGCGGGCCTGGAAAATCAAATCGAATCCGAAGGTAAAAACAAAGATTCCGAAAACCTTTCAGACAGCTTATCCGAATGCGGAAACAATGATTCTCACGCCGGAAAATTACGAAGAGTTTCTGCTTCCTGACTTGCAATAATTTCAGTGAAACTTGATTTTGAAGAGGGAGACCATTGACATCCGGAGCATGATCCAGCCATTTTTGAAGCGGTTGGTCATTTTGGTTTCGCCGTAGGTTCGCTCCATGTAATGCACCGGGAGGTCGATGATTTTCAACTGGTTTTTGGCCGCGCCGAAAATCAGTTCGTAATCGCCCCAGCGGTCTTTGATGGCCCAGGTTCCGCGCAGGGCTTTGATGTGGGCGAAGTCGTCACGCCACATTACTTTGGTGCCGCAAAGCGTGTCTTTGATCGGATTGTCCAGGATATACGAGAAAAACAGCGAGAAAAATTTGTTGCCGATAATATTGAAAAAGCGCATGGCTCCTTCGTGCATCGGGTAGACCAGGCGCGAGCCGTTGATGAATTCGCCGTAGCCACGCGAAATAGCCTCGTAGAAGTACGGAAGTTCTTCCGGAATCACCGTCAGGTCGGCGTCGAGGATCATCAGGATATCGCCGGTGGCGGCGTCAAAGCCGGTCCAGACGTTGTCGGCCTTGCAAATGCCCGGCCCGGCAACCAGTTTGATGTCTTTGTCCGGGTATTTTTTCTGCATGGCCCTGACCATATCGGCGGTGCCGTCGGTCGATTTGTCGTCGCCGAAAATAATCTCGGTGTGTTTGCCCATCTGCGGAATGCGGGCGACGGCGCTTTCGATATTGCCGGCTTCGTTGCGGCAGGGAATCATGACGCTGACACTGTATTCGCCGCCGGGCACCGGGTTCAACCGCGCGGTCGCCAGGCGGCTCATGGACAAATTGCGCAGAAACGGCAAACGCGCCAGGAAGCGGTCCAGCAAGGTCGACAGCAGTGGAATATAGAACGGAAACAGGATCAGCTTGGAGGTGGAAACCGGATTGAACCCCGACATAGTCAGGAGGTTTTCGATATCCGGATCGGAAAACCAGTTATGGACATGCTGCGGTATGCGCAAATGGCATTTTTCCGCCAGGTTCACCAGCGGCTGCCAGAGATAGTTGTAGTAATTGATGACGATCCGGGTATGGCGGTCGCAATTGGGGCGGATACTGTCCAGCACGCCTTTGATGTCGACCATATCCTCGACTCCGCAGATCAGCACGTAGTCGAAAATACCGTCGACCTTGGTATTGTCCGGTTCCTGATTAAGGAAATTCAGATGCGGATACTTGGCGCGGGCGATGTCGAGCATTTTTTCCGACGCCTCGATTCCGACTCCATACGAAGGTTTGACGGCATTCAGAATATGGCCGGTTTCACAGCCGATATTCAGAACCCGCGAACCGGGCCGCACGATGTAACACAGCGAATTCAGGAAGCGCCCGTAATAATAGGGATTGCTGTTGATTCTGGAGTCGCGTTTCTCCGCAATGCTGTCTTTTTTTTCGCGAATTTCGCGGCGGATATCGTTCAAAGCTTCATAATTGATCATTGCCGTACTCTCCGGTAGATATCGAACCTGGGCCGGTAAACTTCAAAATAGTAGTTCACATAATAATTTCGCCGCAACGGCAACAGGCCGAACAGCGCGTGCGGAACGTCCTCGATCCGGGTCATAAATTCATAGGGTTTGTCAGTGGGCGGCGCAAACGATTCGCCCTGGGTCAGTCTGGTCCAAAATGGCTTGCGCTCCACGTTGAAACTACAGTTGACGTAGTAATCGGCCTCGAATGCCTGGTCGCCATCCACGTCATATGTTATGGTTTTATACTTGTCCGGCGGTACCATCGGAAAACGGTAGGACACCGGGAAAAAACGTGCCCCCAGCGACGAGCCCGCCGGAACGTGTTCCTGGATCCAGCGCGATGTCGTCACACGGCTGTTTTCGCGGTAACCGCATTGAATATACGCCAGGCTGTAGCTGAAAGTAATCACGATAATGATTGTTCCGAGTGCGTATTTCAGGCTCTTGTATTTCAATTTTTCCCAGGCGTAACAGCCGATCATACACAAAGCCGGTATCGCCGGCAGGGTATACATGTCGGAAATCTGCAAGCCTTTGGCCGCGGTGTAAAAATAAAAAACAATCAGCGGCAGCAGGGCAAACCAGATACGTCGGGGTTTGACGAAAATCAGCACCAGCCCGGCCAGGATAATCAGGGCTGCGGCAAACCCGTAAGTCAGGAAAATGGCGTCATGCCAATAATTGACAAAGGTATCCACCAGGTTAAAAAACAGATTGCCCTCCCGTGATGTCCGCATATGATAGGAATACGACTGAAAGAAATTCTTCATATCGAAAAGCATCGGCAAGCTGGCAACCAGCCCGGTAACGATGGAAGCGCCGAGACCTTCCAGCAGATAGCAGTCATTTTTTCCCGGCCGCAATCCGCGCCATGAACCGCATTCTTCCTGGCGGCGAAGCAGATGAAACATCAGGATATAACTGAATGTGAATATCGCCGGGTATTTGGTGGCGGCGGCCAGTCCGGCGCAAACTCCCGCGGCCAGATAATCGAAATGGCGGCAGCGTTTGAGAATGGGTATGGCGAAAAACAAAGACAGGGTCGACCAGAACAACACCGGCGGATCGGCCTTGATAAACTGCGCGCCCACCGTAATCAGCGGCAGCGAAGCCATCAACAATGCGGTAAACACCGCCCCCGGCGTTTTGAAAATCCGCCAGGCCGCGAGGAAGGTTACCACCACCGCCAGCGTTTGAAATAACGCGCACAATGCGCGCACACTCATATAAAACGGACGGAATTCATCCGGTTTGGCGATATAGTGGCCGATACCCCGAAAGTGATCAATATAGCCGGTCGCCCTCGCCACCGCCAGCGGAAAACCCATCTGGTAAAAGAAAAACGAACCGTAGATATAGGATTCAGGACGCGGATCGCGCCGTTCGTACATATCCCCCAACACTTTAAAGACATGGAATTCGTCCGGATTGGTACTGCGCAATTGATCGAAATACGGAGAATATTTGGCCAAAACACGCAGATTCTCCGGTATCTTGTCGATGAATTCGGATTTGACGGCGGCATGATAATTCGCCCGCAATTCCGGCAATATTTTCTTGACGGCCTCTCTGCCCCCCAGTTCCAGCTCCAAACGCTCCTTTGACGGCAGCCCAATATCCAGATTGGCGAAATTCAAACATGCCGAATACACCGCCACCAAAATCAACAGCAGATAATTCCGCCAATTATTAAAACCGCGCAGCGAGTAATCGCTCATTGTCAACTCCATATGAAATATATTAATAATCCGGGTTAATATAGTCCGTTGTGCGGGAGATTTCCATTTGAAAGTGGATAATTTCAATGTTATATTCAATAAATTAATTACACAGGAGGATACTATGAAACTGGGAATTATCGGCGGCAGCGGTCTGTATGAAATGGCCGGAATGACAAATATCCGTGAAAACATTATCGAAACTCCGTTCGGCAAGCCTTCGGATATCCTGGTCAGCGGTGAACTCGCCGGACAGGAAATCGTGTTTCTGGCCCGTCACGGCAAAGGACATCTGATCGCTCCTCACGAAATCAATTACCGGGCCAATATTTACGCCATGAAAACTCTCGGCGTCACCCATATTATCAGCATTTCCGCGGTCGGCAGCCTCCGCGAAAGAATTCGCCCGCGCGACGTGGTGATCGTGGACCAGTATTTCGACCGCCGCCGCACCGCCGGCAACGACAGCTTTTTCGGCAACGGCATTGTGGCGCATATTTCCTTTGGGCATCCGGTCTGCCCGGAATTGGCCAAACTGACTCTGGAAGCGGCCGAAAAAGGCATTGCCGACTCCGAGGACACTTCCCGCGGCGTTCATTGCGGCGGAACTTACGTCAATATGGAAGGGCTGGCGTTTTCCACCAAGTCGGAATCGAAGTTTTACCGCGACGCCGGGTTCCATGTTATCGGCATGACCAACCTGGCGGAAGCCAAACTCGCCCGCGAAGCGGAAATCTGTTACGCCACCGTCGCCATGGTCACCGATTACGACTGCTGGCATCCGGATCATGACCACGTGACCGTGGATTTGGTCATCGGGCACCTCCAGGCCAATGTCGCGCTGGCCAAGGATATTATCCGCCGCGTCGCCGCCGGTCTCCGCGGAGTCCCCTGCGAATGCGACTGCGGCAAGGCGCTTGAATCTTCGCTGATTTCCAATCTCGACATGGTCGCGCCGGAAGTCAAACAGAGCCTCGCTCCGATCATCGGCAAGGACCTGAAAAAATGATTCATCCCGACGGCACCAAAAGCACCCGGGTGGACACTCCGCCTTATCCGAGTTCCACCCGCTGGTTGCTTGAAATCAGTTTCGACGGCACCGCCTACAGCGGCTGGCAGTATCAGCATCATTGCATTTCCGTGCAGGAAGTCGTCCAGAAATGGCTCAGCACCATTTTCGCCGACCTGCCGATAACCCTGACCGGCAGCAGCCGTACCGACGCCGGAGTCCACGCGCTGGGCATGGCGGCGGCTTTTGCCGTGCCGGAGCGCCCGACCATCGCCCGCGACAAACTGCTCATGGCGATGAACCGGATGCTGCCGCCGGATATCCGCATCCGCAAAATCAACGAAGTCCCCATGGAGTTCAATCCGCGCTTCGACGCCGCCGGCAAAGCCTATACCTATGTCATCAACATGGGCCGCGAAACCCCCTTTTCCACCCGTTATTCCTGGCAGATGTGGCGCCCGCTGGACGTCGTCGCCATGCGTGAAGCGGCGGCACACCTGATCGGAACCCATGATTTCTCCTCATTCGTAGTGGAACGCACCCGAATCGATGACGCCGTCCGGACCATTTACCGGATCGATTTTCAACAGTTTGACAATTTCCTCTGCATCAGCTTCCTCGGCAACGGATTTCTCTACAAAATGATCCGCTGCCTGGTGGGCCTGCTGGAAGCGGTCGGCGCGGGCAAACTGACTCCGCGCGACGCCAAAAGAATCCTCGAAGCCTGCGACCGCACCAAGTCAGCCGAAACCGCCCCGCCGCACGGCTTATTCCTGATGAAGGTATTTTGGGAAGAGGAAAAACTCCACAAGTGGAACCTGAAAAACGTCCCGTTTTTCATCTGAGAGCCCCCTAATTCTTGACAATTTGATGTCGGGATCATGACTTTTCGTGATCCATTCCCTGCTTGCGTCCGAAAAATAATGCACGATTTGATGCAAAAACTTAACTTTTTGGCGGAACTCCCTGTCTCCGTATTTGGGGGATGTCGGGAAATGTTTATA
>JAVBRM010000233.1:0-33339 GCA_031548025.1 Victivallaceae bacterium
AAAAGCGACACCACCAGCAGAATTACGATAATTACCAGAATCAGAATGATTTTGAATAATTTCTTGACATACTTGCCGGCCTTGGAAGCTTTCTTCTCCGCTTTCAAGACCATTTTGCCGCCGCATTCGCGGCAGAACAAAGTACCGCTCTCGTTGACTGTGCCGCATTTTTCACAAACAAGCTTCGCCATGGGTTATTTGTCTCCGGATGCCGCCGGTTTGGCCGGTGGAGTCGGGCTTTCGGCCTTCTTGGGTTCGGCCGGCTTGTCGTTTTCTTTGGCTTTCTGATAATCCGCCGAACGGTAGTCGGTCTGGTAAAAACCGCCGCCCTTGAAAATGATTCCGGCGCCGGCGCTGATTTTGCGCTTCAAGGTTTTTTGGTGACAGGCGGGGCAATCCGTCAGCGGCTTATCATTGATCCCCTGAAATGCGTCCATCTCATGGCCGCAATCCTTGCAAACATATTCATAAGTAGGCATATATCTTTAAATCTCCCAATTACAAATCAAGTTTATCCAGCTCGCTCCAGGCCAGGCTTCCTTCGCCGCTCCGGTCGCAGCCGCAGTCTTTTTCGTTGAGGTTGACGCCGCATTTCAGGCAAAGCCCCCGGCAGTCGTCGTCACAAAGCGGATTCATCGGTAATTCCAGCACGATATCTTCCCGGACATCCTCGGAGATATCGAGTTCCTGATCGTCGCTTTTGTCAAAAAAATGACAGATATCGGCCTCGACTTCCTGAATGAAAGAGCACAGGCAGCGGCCGCAGCGGCATTCGGCTTCAGTCTCGGCGGAGCCGCGGGTCACTACTCCGCCCGTCGTGGCGGAAATTTCGATGTCATACTTGATCGGAGCCTTGCACTGCATGATTTCAGTGTCCGGCATTTCCAGGAACGACGGCGGCAGCTCGCCGGTCAGGTTTATTTTTTTCTGACGCTCCAATTGCGCCAGGGATATGAGAAAAGGGTTCATCTTTTACCTTCGGATATCAGTTTAAGCATGATGGCTTCGGCGACTACTTTTGGTACATACTGGGAGAAATCGCCACCGTGGCGGGCGACTTCCTTGACCAGACTTGAACTTACAAACGAGTTATTGGCCGTCGGCATCATAAATATGGTTTCACATTCTTCCTTCAAACTGCGGTTCATCAGCGCCATTTGAAGTTCATACTCGAAATCGGAAAAAGCCCGGAGTCCGCGCAGCACCGCCGTGGCGTTGAAGCGCGTCAGCGCATCCACCGTCAGGCCATGGAAGGAGACCACTTCCACATTGGGAATCTCCCGGCAGCATTCGCGGAACAGCGTTTCGCGTTCATGCGCCGAAAACATCGGGTGCTTTTCCAGATTGGTTCCCACCGCCACAATTACCTTGTCAAAAAGCTTGGATGCACGGCGCACCAAGTCCAGATGACCGTTGGTCAAAGGGTCGAAACTACCCGGATATAATACATTTTTCATGAGGCAAAGTCTCCTGTAGCAACTTTTTTCTCAATAAATCAATATAACTATTTGAATTTTGCGTCTATAAATATAATTTTCTTTCTGTACTATTGCAATCGAAAACTTGAATATTAGCGGAAATTCAATTGAATTATACTGATAAAAAATATATTGATGTCATTACCGTCAGTTCCCTGGCCGGATTCGGCCTGAAAAAAGTGGTGCTGGCGATCGGAGTATTCGACGGAATCCACCTCGGGCACCAACTGCTTTTGCAGCAATTGCTCGAAATGGGCCGGGAATTGGACGCCGCGCCCTGCGCGTTGACCTTCTTTCCACATCCGCGGCAGGTTCTGGTGCCGGACAAAGCGCCGCCGTTGCTGCTGCCCCCGGAGGAAAAGACCCGGCTGCTGCATCAGTTCGGCATGGAGGCGGTGGTGACCATCCCCTTTACCCGGGAGTTCGCCTCCCAGAGCCCGGATGACTTCATCGACAACTGCATCTGTTCGCAGACGGTGGAAGTGGTGGGTATCGCCGTCGGGGCCAACTGGCATTTCGGACAGGGCGGGAAGGGGGGCATTGCCGATTTGTCCCGCATTGCGGCCGTCCGCAATATCCGCCTGACGGCGGTGGAGGAGATGACCATAGACGGACAGATTATTTCCAGTACCGCCATTCGCCGCGCTATTGCCGGGGGCGTGCTGGACAGGGCCGCCGCGTTTCTCGGACGCAATTACTCGCTGTTCGGCGAGGTTTGTCACGGCTACCGGATCGCGAGTACCGAACTGCAGCATCCCACCGCCAATCTGGCGATTGAATACGGCATTTTGCCGCCGAACGGCGTTTATGCCGGGCTGGTTCATATCGACGGTCGCAAATTGACGGCGGCGGTCAATATCGGCGAATGCCCGACTTTTAACCGGGCCAATGCCGAGGTCCGGGTTGAAGTTCACGTGTTGGATTTCCATGAGGACCTTTACGGCAAGAAAATCGAGCTGGAGCTGGTGCATTACCTGCGGGAAGAGCGCACTTTCAGCGATGCCGAGGCCTTGAAACAACAGATTATCGCGGATGTACGGCAGATCCGCCAATTAATAAAGGATTGATTATGACAGAGAAAAAAGTTTTCAGCGTGGCGGACCTGGCCGAGAAGATCGGCGTGCCGCGCACTACCATTACCGACTGGCTGAACCGTTTCGCCCCCTATATCGAATCCGAAATGCGCGGCAAGCGCCGGGTTTTCACCGAAGCTACCCTCGCCGTGCTTTCCCAGATAGCCTCTTTGCGCGATTACGGCCTCTCGACTTACGATATCGAAAAAGAACTGGCCAAGCAGCATCCGGTCCAGGCCGAACTTCATGAACCGGAGACGGAACCTAAACCGGAACCGGAAGTCCCCCAGGAAGAAGGAACGACCGAAAACGCCCTGGTCGCCCCCTCCGCCATCAAGCAGGCAGAAGAACTCGGCAAGCTCCTGAATAAGGAAATTTTCAGCATGGCGCAGGCTTTGGAAGACAGCCGCAAAGAGGCGCAGAAACTTGCCGCCCGTTCATTGCGCTGGCAGTTGCTGGGTTTGCTGCTGTTGGTGATCATGGGAGCGGCCATGGTGATGGTGACTTTCCGCATCATCGAACAAATGACTCATCAGGGCAAGCAGCACGCCAATGTCTTGCAGGAATCGACCGCCGGGTTGGTCGATGAAATCAAAAAACGCGATACCCAGATTGATCAGCAGGGCCAGAAGCTTCAGGAAATGGTGGTGGTGCTCGACAAAAACCGTCAGGACTATCAGGACAACCTCGAAAAACTCCGCAAGGAATTAGCCGGTCAGCAGGAAAAGTTCGAAGAAGAACTGAAAAAAATGTCGAAGGACAGCGCTGCCGGTTATCAGTCCGAAATGTCGAAGCTGCGCGATGATTTTGCCGCCCGGCAGCTTGAATTCCTGAAAAGGCAGGAAGATATCGCGGCCTTGAAAGAAAAGGCCGTCAAAACCGAAGCGGACCTGGCCGCCGCCAAAGAGCTCCTGAAAAAGCAGGAACAGGAAATGCTGGATATGCTCCAGAAGCAAATCAATGCCAAGCCCAAATCCAAGCCGGAGGAAGTCGCGGCGCTGAAAGAAAAAGCCGCTAAAGCCGAGGCTGAGTTGGCCGCCGCCAGAGCTCTCCTGAAAAAACAGGAACAGGAGATGATGGATATACTTCAGAAGCAAATTAACGGTACTTCCAATCCCAAACCGGAGGAGAAGAAAACAAATGTCGAGAAAACTGAGTAATTACCGGGTACTGGTAACCGGTGGAGCGGTCCGGGTCGGTCGTGAAATCTGCCGCGCTCTGGCGCAAGCCGGGGCTCGGGTGGTGATCCATTACCGCTCGTCGGAAGCCGCCGCCCGGCAGCTTGCCGCCGAAATCAATGCCGATATCGTTCAGGGCGATTTGACCCTGACCGACGACCGCGAGCGGATTTTTCACGAAATCGGAGCGGTTAACGCCCTCGTCAACAATGCCTCCACCTATCACCCTGAGCCACTGTTGGACGAAAGCCTCAAATCACTCCGCAATCAACTGGATATCAACCTGATTGCACCGTTGGAAATGATGAAGCTCTTTCGTATGCAGTTGTTCGGCGCTCCCGGGGTGATTGTCAATATGCTCGACCAGGAAGTTTTGCAGCAGGCCCACAGTTGCGGCGGCTACAGCCTGGCGAAAAAAAGCCTCCGCGACGCCACCCTGGCTGCCGCCCGGGCTTATGCAGCGGAAAATCTCCGGGTTAACGGCATCGCGCCGGGTCCGGTTCTGCCGCCTCCCGGCATGGAGCACAGTAAAATGGAAAAGACCTTGCGCAACGTTCCGCTCCGCCGTCCGGTGGCCCTGGATGAGCTTGCCGAAGGCTGTGTTTTCCTGATCGGCTCGCAATCCGTCACCGGTCATATCCTCTGTATCGATTGTGGCCAGCATCTGATCAATCCCTGAGGTAGTGACGGCTGTTTTTGAGGCGGTATGAAAAATTGACGACAAAGTGACGGAGATTTGACAATTCGGCAAAACCATCCTTTAAGGAGTTAAATATTATGGCTTTGATGCAATGTTCCTATTTTTCGAGTTCTCTGGGCATGTGCTGTTCGATGAATGTCATCGTTCCCCAGCCCGCCACCGGCATGATCGGCATGAACAGTGTCAAAAAGATCCGCAAAGACTACCGGGTGCTCTATCTGCTCCACGGCAGTAGCGACGATCACAGCATCTGGCTTCGCCGCACCAACATCGAACGCTATGTCGCCGACCAGGAATTGGTAGTGGTGATGCCCGCCGTTCATCGGAGTTATTACACCGACATGGTTCACGGCGGTAAGTACTGGACGTTCATCAGCGAGGAACTGCCGGAAATCTGCCAGGCGCTCTTCCCGATCAGCACCAAACGCAAGGACACCTTCGTCGCCGGGCTTTCCATGGGCGGCTTCGGCACACTGAAACTACTGCTCAACAAGGCGGATAAATTCGCCGGCGGCGCGGCATTTTCATCGGTCGTCGATCTGCATTGGCAAGAAAGGACCCGCCCCGACGAGTGGGCCAATATTTTCGGCAACTACAAAAAAGTGAAGGGCTCGATCAACGATCTTCCCGCCATGGCAACCAAACTCGCCGAAAGCGACCAGCCCAAACCGAAGATTTTCCAATGCTGCGGCACCGAGGATTTTCTCTATCAGGACAACCTGAAATTCCGCGATCACCTGAGCAAAATCGGTCTGAAAGCCGAATACAAGGAATATCCGGGCGGCCATTCCTGGGAATTCTGGGACCGTCACATCGTCGAAGGCCTCGGGCACATCGGCGCCATCGTCCGGAAATAGCGTCAAAATTCGGACGGGTCGGACCCGTCCGAACTATTTTTTCGGGAGCTCTTGGAGTTGAATATCGGAAATTATTTTTTCGCACTCACGAATTAAATATTTTGTAAAATTATTTTTCGATTTTGGTACCAATATTATTATGCAATTGTTGTTTTTTAAAATATAAAACCGCGAAAATTTTTTATAACTGTCTACATAAGAATAAACTTTTCCTTGCCAGTGGGCAATATTTTCAACTTCTGAAACGGAATAATTTTTATCTATATCTGGCAAGAATTTGATTACATCGGCCTCATGATTGGCGAACTGTTTGCTTGCCGACTCCTCCGATGAATACTCCTCGAGTATAAGACGGACGACCGAATCCAAGTCTATTTTAAAATAAACTTCGTGTTCCTCTAAAATATGTTGGCGCTGCCATGTGGATGGCACTGTAAGCTGCCAGCGGTAATTTCCTTCGGGAATAATACACGCATAGTTGGTGTAGCTTGAATTGCCGTGACCGCAAGATGAGGACAATAAACAAATTATACATCCATAAATGAAAAATGACAATTTTAAATAATTTATTGACTTCATCATTGTTTGTTGGTTATTGGTTTTATTGTCTTTAATATTTCTTCTACTTGATTTATTTCATTTTCAGTGAACAAATTTTTCTTGTTCGCATATGCAAGTACAAGGTAATTATCCCTGTATAATCCCCAGACCATGAGATTATCATCTTCCGCCTTTATTCCCTCCCAGTCTCCGATCATGCATTCTGTAAATTTATAGTTTTTACTCAATGTATCTTCCACGTCTTTACGACTTGCATTCCCATTTCTTTTGACCACTCCCGTAAATGTCAGATAATAATCGTCTATTTTGAATTGATAAGTATTATAAGGTTCATAATAGGCCAGTGAGTTAGAAGGAACCGAAATTTGCCATTGTCCGCTTGCGAACGAACACTCCACCTGTTTCTCGCCATCCGGCATAAATTTGACGATCGGAGATATAATTTTCATATTTCGGACCACATTCTCGTAATCATTCAGCATTGCAGATGTTAAGGGTGTAGTATCAGTAATAAATGAAAATATCAGACAATCATTTTGTTGGAATAAGTAATATTTTACAATACCATTCGAATCATTATCAATAAAATCAAAACACACTCCTTTCCATTCTTCGATATGAACTTCCGCGGACTTGAGCATCGTTATATTTTTTTCTTTAAATCTCTTTTGAAGATTAATACTGAAAAGATCAAGATAGGAATTTAACTTTTCTTTTGATGCAAAAATATTTAAATAAAAAGCAATACGAGTATCCTTATCATACTTGAATGATACTCTGTCTGTTTTTATGAAATTCGGGGAATACTTCTGATTGGGCTCATCATTATCTTTTTTCACATCAACCAGCTCCCAGGAGGTGGGAGTCCGCAATTCCCACATATAATTACTGGGGGGAGTGATCATCATATGATTGGTAAAATAGGTACAATGATTACAGGATGGAAGCAGAAAGAAACTTAGGACCGTTAAGATGGTCAGTGAAAGCAACTTCATATATTTTTCTTTAATCATCACTTTTCAATATTGCGGGGAATTGGATCTATTGTATAACCCGCAAGCAACACTTTCCTTACAGGTGGCGGTGCTTGGGGGACGGGGAGGATTTTCGCCAGAGGTTTCTGTGATAATGCCAGATTCCACAGATCAATATGGCGGCGGCAATCAGAAAAATGACGATGACCCCGACTGCAATCACTAATTTCAAATCCAATTGCTCTTCCAGTATTATTTCCTGGTACAGCCGCTTGAGGACGGGCAGCAGCATGGCCGCGAAAACAAATAACGCGGTAACGACGGACAGGGCAATAAATGTGGATTTATTGGAGGTATGCCGGAATATTTTGGTATCCGTGTGAATTCCTGTGTTCCTCAATTCATGGTCGGATAATGATATGCCGCTTTGTCCGGGCACGCTTTGAGGAATGACAATGACAAAATCATTGCCGCAATAGTCGCAGATTTTACTATTACCGGCCTCGGCCAGGCCAATACTTTCGTAAATATGTTGGCATTTTGGGCACTTAACCATAATTCCTCCTTCTGTCCTGAATTCGCAAATTTTTATTCGGCAATCAATATTGCTCATTGGCTGCCACGAATTTACGAAAAAGCCTCACTTCACCTACCAGGTGAAGCTGCGTTTTTTTGCAACCTCCTGACAGTCAAGCAGCAACATCGCTTATCCGAAAAAACTTCACGAAATCAGGTCTGTTATTATTATAATACTTTCAGAATTTCAATTTGCAAATGCGAAAAAAGAGGTTAATATAAAATAATCAACAACTTATATTATTTAATTATACTTTACGTATTTTATACGGATTGATTATGAAAAGAATTTGGTACGTATTGCTGGTCGTAATTCCCGGCATGGCGGTGACTTATGTCCTTGGGGATCCGGAGTCCAGATTGTGGTACGCCCTGGGGACCGGAGGCGGGGTTTTTCTGCTCTGGTACATAATGGACGTGATATTTCGCCATTTGCCCAAAAAGAAAAGCAGGGCCGCGCAGAATGATGACGATTTTCTCCTGGCATGCAGAATCGAGTTGGATTCGCCGCATGCGGAAAAAGCTTTGAAAATCCGGCGAGTGCTGGGGGAATTCTGCGATTGCGCTCATTATTACATTCGGGCCGAATATCAGGTCAATTCGGATATCAGGGGAATGCTGGGGGGCGATGCCATCGCGGACAGCGTGGCGATCGAAGAGTATCTGAAAAGCCAGTTGGAGATCGACGATCTGCCGTTTCTTTTCGATTCCTGGTCCGGACTGATGATCGGCGATGATTTGACCGTGGCCGACATGATCCGCGAAGTATTGCTGCTGGACCGGGAGGTCGGCGGGGGGACAAAAAAAGAGGGGAAGAACCCATACAGGTAATTCCCCTCTGCAGGGACTTTGGCGGCAGTGAATTTCGTTTTCTGCTCGGGGATGCTGTTGCACCCGGTCAACAATAAAGCAGACAAGAGGATAAATAGTATTATAATTCCACCTCCGGCTCGATTTCGAGGGCGTTGAGGAGGCGTTTGCCGCCGCCGTCGGTAAAGCGAATCTCGAGCAATCCGTTGGTGACGGCGACGGAGCGGAATTCGCAGAGGATCGGATTGTTCATATCCTCCTTCATCTCTTTCCGATAATCAATTTTGTGTTTTTCGCCTCCGATTTCCAGCGTCTGTGAAAGGTCCGGAGCCCTGTTTTTGTTGGTGAACGATGGCGCGAATCCCCATTTGATATAGAGGCGCACCCGGTATTTTCCGTTTGCCAGTTTGACCTTGTACGAATCGATATTGTAGAGTTCCGTTTTGAAAACTTCCGCCTCGGAAATCGGTTTGATTCCATCGGTAGCGCGGTCGCACATCATCCATTGCGGTCCGGTAAACCCGTAGCCGTATCCCTCGGAAAATTCCGCGTCCGGGGCAAAAAGGCGCCCGTCCGGCAGTTTCAGAAAAGACTTGGAGCCGCAATTGACACGAAGTGTGTTGCGCCCAAGCAGCTCCTTGAGCGCTTTCAGGTCGGCCGTATTGGCGGACACCAGTTTCAGCCGGTGCCAGGCCGGAGAATAGAGATAAGTATGGCATTCGGCGTATTTTCCGGCGTTAAAAGCTTTTTTCGCTTGGTTCAACATGGCTTCGGCCTCGGTGGTATCGATTTTGAAGCCTTGCGCAAGGTTAATCGTGTCTTCGGCTTTTTTCAGTTCCGAGGCATAGAATGCCTTGAATTCCGCCGGGATTTCCGGGTGTGCCGATTCGGGTTTTCCCTTTTCGAGCAGGAATGAACGGAGTTGATACGGTTTCAGCTCTACCCGGCTGCCGTTCAGGACTTTGCCGGTTGAAAGATCAGTCAGCGAGGTTACACCTTTCAGGTTTACTGCGAGATCCATAAACGCGATGTTCACACAATAGACGTATGTCCCGTTCTTGGTTTCGAGGTAGCGCACCGTCACCGGATCGCCGGAACCGGCAAGGGTGTTGAACGGAAGCGCGGGGAGAGCGCAGAATGCCTTGGCGAACTCGCGCGTTTCTTCCTCGCGTCCCCACGCGGTGAGCGGCTGGCCGCCCCACATGAATCGAAGCATATCGTGAGCCGCGAGTACATAAGCGGGTTCTTTCAGGAAGAAACGCCCATGGGGCTTGAGATCGCAATTCTGGAAGTATGAACCGTATTGGGGCGATGGCGACTCCCGGAACGTCTCGTTATACGAATAGAACGAGGAGACCACCGGTAAATACGAAGCCTTTTCCATCCCCGGATAATTCTTCAGGTCACGATCCGTAATCTTGTTCCCGAATTGGAGATCCCAGCGGAAATGCGTCGGAAATCGCTTTTCTCCCACCGAAACTCGCAGAGTATTCTCCGATTCGGAGATATATTTCGCCTCCGGCCACAGGCCGCCGGGAGAGACGGAAAGTTCGAGTTTGGGATCGTATGTGTCGATCAATGTGCGAAGGCGTCCGATATGCGCCGCGATTTTCTCAAGATTCCATTTTTCCCATGCTTTTTCACGCTCGGGCTCAAGCAGATATTCAAATCGCTTCATGAATCTGTCGGAGTCCTTGAAATCCGGCATTTCCGGCATGGCCTCGCGCCGGAACAGATTTATGGAATAGTCGTCGTATGAGAATAAGCCTTTATCCTTGAAGCGTTCGAAATATTTAGCGGGAATCGAAGACGCTTTATTGTTCGCGCCGATCATTCCGCTAAGCCAATAATCAACGCCCTGGAATGAGGACGAACCGGCGTTCTGCCTCAAAACCTGCCCGATATGATCAAAAAACATCTTTTCCACTTCGGGAACGAGAAGATTCGCCGAATGCTCAAGTGCGAGGCCGGCTATCTCGCCGAACGGATTAAGCCTGACCCACCCCATCTCAGTCCATTCTTTTTTTCGCCAGTCATGACGCTTGAACTCGGGCATCCGGTCCAGGTTGATGATCAGACGCATGCTCGCACCGCGCTTCCCAAGCGCCCGGAGAATATACGGCACGTTCTCAGGGCGGTAGGGGTACATTCCCAAAAGAAAATCAGAGCCGAGAAGAGGATAAATCGGCCAACCGTAACGCAGCAGTGGATACGCAAATATCTCCTGCCCCGTGTAATCGTAATAATCGAGAAGTTTTTCCGTGACTTTTTCGATTTTAAACGGATCCGACGCGGAAAAATCAGTAATCAGTTGAAAATCAAATGTCTGGTCTTCATCAAGATGCCCGAGCATGCGGTGAGGCAGTCCGATAGGGTGGTTTATCTTCAGCTTCGGCATTTCTCCCTCAAGCGAATATACCCTGAAACCGGCGATGGCCGCCGGATAACCGGACGAAAGGGTGCGACACTCAAAAAGATATTTTGTCTCGAGCGGAAAAAAGAAATATCTTGCGGTAAGAACTTTGCCGGAGGAGGGATATTCATTGCCCGCGGCGATACCTCCGGCCAGAGCATCGCGCAGATGTCTGGTTTTGCCGTTCGGAGTGGGCCTGTACATGTAAAGGCCGATATTGCGGGGCTTGTCGTCCGGCCAGTCGATTTCGATCATGAACGGCTTGCCGTTGCCGCTTTCAGTAAAATCGACCTCGAACGCCAAACTGTCGTACTTGTTCGAACCAAGCTCCTGCCATTTTCCGCAATCGCGCACTTTGCCGTTTATGATCACATCTTTGAGCGGGAATAACTGTTTTTCAAACACAAGTTTACCATTCTTCCACGGCTCGTCGGAAGGTTTCGCGGCGGAAGCGTCCCGCCATCCGGAAAGAGGATAAGTCATGAACGGAACCCCGTCAACACCAAAACGGACTGAGGCGGATTCCATATGGCCCAGCGATATTTCCGGCAGTTTGCATTCAAGCGTTTTGTCCACATCGAGCGCGTATTCCTGCGAGGCGATCAAATCGCCTTTCGCGGAAAACACCTCCGCGCCGACCTTGACTTTGGCGTTCACGAGCGGAGCGAGGTACGGGCGCGGCGCCATGAATGTATTGCCGGGAGCGATGCGAAAAACCGGGACGGTTTTCCGGTCCGCCTCCAACACGATGGAATCCATTTTGATGTCAACCGGAATTACTTTCCGGTATTCGGAGACAAGCTCGGCCTCGGTCATAAAATAATTCCGCACCTCCAGCATATCGTATTCGCGTCCCTTTACCAGGTCGATCCGGTTCATCCCCTTCATATCGAGCCCGGGAATGATTCGCGAACTCCAGGCGCGATGAACATGCCCGAAATCCGAATACGACATCGAATCGGACATCACGTTTACGAATCCGTCTCCACGGAAAGAAATTGCGTGGAAATGCCATTCGTCGGGGCTGATGGCCTTGGAATTGACATAGTACGCACTCTGCGGTTTCACCTCGTTTCCGCATCCGAAATCAATTTGCAGACCGAGGGCATTCAGTATCGTCCCGAGAACCGGTTTTTTGTCTTCGGCCCTGTATCCGCGCATTATGCCTCCGAATGTGGATTTACCGCTTTTGTACCAGACCATGATAGTCCCCTCGCTATCCAATTTACCCGGCAGATCAATGCGTAGGGTTCCATTCGTGGCATCCAACCCTTTGCCGATCTGTTTATTGAGGGAAAGCAATGTTTTTTTTTCGGTGGGAGCGGCTTCACTCTGTGCCTCCAGCGTCGTTATCTCGAGCCCGGACACGGCGACATCCCGGTTATAACCGTATATGTTGACGCTTTGCAGCGGAGAAAAAGACGGAACATCATACAGCGGCGATTGCATGCCTCCTGCCCGAAAAAACCAGCCGCTTTTCTCGAAAGCTATTTCAACGGTGATCTCCTTGCCAACCTCATCCTCACGGCGCGGCATTGTACGCGGATACCGATACGGTGTTTTGTCGGGTTTCGTATACGCCGGCACCCATCCGTCCATGTTGTATATTCGGAGTACACCGCCATCCGCAAAATGCAACAATGCGCCGTAATGGCCCGGAACCGGTTTGTCATCTTTGAGCTTATGCCCAAGCAGACGCAGATTGAATTTGATTCCGTACGCCCTGTCGCCGGTGTTCGACTCAAAAGTCACCGATGGGATATTCCCGGAAACTCGCGAACCGGGCAAAAGCATCGAACCGTCCTTAAATTCAATTTGAGAAGATGAGAGTTTCATATCCTTGGTTTTCTCGGAAAGATCATTTTTGTAAATAACTTCCGCTGAAACCGTGAACAGGAAGGTTGCAACCAATGCGAACACTGTTTTTTTCATAATTATCCTTATCGTTATTCTGTTAACCAATTTGTTTTTCCGACCTGTACTGTTGAGTCGCTGCGCCATCCCCAATGCTCGGCTCTGGCTCTGGCGACATCGCCGGTCGCTCCGTTGACTCCTTTGATGAAATCATATCTGAAATATTGGCAGTGTCCGTCAAGGAGTACGGCATTCATTCCGAACGAATGCCGATTTCCCGGCCGCAGATTTGCTTCAATTTCGTATCCGTCGGTGAGATAGTTTACCGCGCTGTCGCACATGGAAATCACCTTTGAGGGCCGCTTTATCTGATTGAATTTGACTGGGGTCTTTACACCCGAGCAAGAAATTCCGCCCGTATCGTACCAGTAATGACCGAGCCAGCGATTATAACTGTAGGGAGAATTGGAATAATCGAAGTTATCCATATCCACGCCTTCACGTGTGGGACACAGGAATATTTTGCCGCCGATTCTCTTCGACGTGGTGTGCTTAAACTGCGGATATGTGGCCATACTGATTTTGGTATACCAGAAGCGAGTATAGTTATTGGCCGGAAGGCCGGCATGCCCATCGTCGGCGGATGGAATGTAATCATCACATTCGGAGGAGTACTGCCCGAGTCCAAATGCCTGCTGCCTGAGATTCGAGATGCACTTTGCTGAACGCGCCGTTTCCCTTGCTTTGTTCAAAGCCGGAAGCAACATGGCGGCGAGAATCGCGATGATCGCGATCACGACGAGGAGCTCGATAAGCGTAAAAATCGGACGGCGACTAAACATTTTTTCGTTTCCTTTGGAAAATATTGTTATACAGAAAATCGCGGAATTCTCAACAGTTTCCGTGCACAAACATCTGCCTATGTCATTATTATACTTGCATTTTCAAAATTTAAATATATAATTACTGCTGTATATTATATAAATATAGCTGATTTTGCATGGAAGATAAATTAAAAATCATTTGCGACATCCTGGAATCATTGGAGCAATACCGGCAGATAAATTTTTCCTGGCGTTTTGTCAATCCTTCGCTTAGTCGTTTCATTCCGACGCAATATGTATACCACCACTGTAGGTTTTGTCTGCGGACTAAAGGAACCCCCTGCTGGCGATTGGACAAATGTATCGAGGAACACCAACGTAAGGGATTTCTGCGGGCGCTGGAGGAGCGTCAGCCATTTATTGTTCATTGTCATGCGGGGGCGGTAGAATTGGCGGTGCCGGTTTTTGTCGACAACGCCCTCGTTGCCGTGCTTTATGCCGGAGTTTTTCGCGATGCCCGGGGAGCTACCTACTCGATATTGAACGCGGAATACGCCAAACTGCCGCTTGCCGACGAAAAAGAACTTTATAAACTGGGAGAACTCCTGAGCAAGATCATCCGGGCCGTGATGGGTGAGTCGGACGTTCAGGAAAAAGCCCCTCCGTTATTGCCGGATATTCAGGAATTATTGCCGGATATCCAGGCGTCGGATGAAAGATTATATCAGGCTTGGACTTATATGGGTGAGCGGTGTAAGGAAAAACTTACCGCCGACAAAGTGGCGGCGCAAGTGAAAATGAGCACATCCCGTTTTCTCCACCTGTTCAGCGAGCAAATGCCATATTCATTTCACAATACCCTGATTCGAATACGGCTGATTCAGGCGCAACGCATGATCGAAGGTTCCACGTTGTCATTTGGCCATATCGCGGAAAATACCGGCTTTGCCGATCAAAGCCGCATGACGGTACTTTTTAAGCGTTATCTCGGCAAGACTCCGTCCCAACTGCGCCAGAGCCGGAATGTTTATTTGTAAATAACTTCCGCAAAAGCGGCGAGCAAAAAAAAGAAGGGAAAACCTGTTACGGGCTTTCCCTTCTTGTGAATCGGAAACTTTACTCAAATAAGGCTGTCCCAGAGGGCGGCGTCTTCGAGTTTCTTCTTCAGGGCATTGACGAACTCCGCGCCGAGAGCGCCGTCGATCACGCGATGGTCGCAGCTCAGGGTGACTTTCATCATATTGCGAATGGCGATTTCGCCGTCGATCACGACCGGAGTCGCGACGGTCGAGGAGACCGCGAGAATGGCGCTTTCGCCGGGATTGACGATGGCGATGAAGTTGTCCAGATTCATCATTCCCATATTGGAAATGGTGAAAGTGCCGCCCTTCAACTGATCCGGTGAAATTTTGCCGGAACGCGCCTTTTCGGCGTATTCGGCGGTTTCCGCCTGGATTTCATCGAGTCCCTTGCGGTCGGTATTGCGGATCACCGGGACCAGCAGACCGTTCGGGATGCTGACGGCGACGCCGACGTTGACCTTGGAGCGCCTGGTCACGGTAGTGCCGTTGGTAATGGCGTTGACCATCGGGTAATCCTTCAGGGCCAGGGCCGCGGCTTTGACGATAAACGCGTTGACGCTGATGTTGATGCCTTCGTCCTTCAGGGCTTTCCGTTTCTTCATAACCACGCCCATATCGATGGCGACGGTGACGTAGAAATGCGGAATGGTCTGTTTGGACTGCTGGAGCCGCTGCGCGATGATTTTGCGCATGGTGCTCATTTCCTCGGGCTTTTCGGAGACGGCGTCCTTGACGTCCTGCAACGTGATGCGGCCGCTTTCGCCGGTGCCTTCGAGGCTGATCATTTCGATCTTTTCTTTCTTGGCCAGTTCCAGGGCTACCGGGGTGATTTTCTTGTTGGAATAACCGATGGCTTCGAGGTAGGCTTTGACGTCGTCTTCGGTAACCCGGCCGACGCCGCCGGCGGTACCGGCGATACGGTTGATGTCGATCAGGTAATCGGCGGCGAATTTACGGGCTCGCGGACTGGGCTTGGCTTTCTTGGCCGGAGCCGCAGGGGCCGCGGCTTGGACCGGGGCGGCCGCAACAGGTGCGGCTGCCTGAACCGGAGCTGCCGTTGCGGCCGGTTTGGCTGCGGCAGGGGCTGCCGAGGGGGCCGGAGCCGCCGCCGGAGCGGCAGCCGGGGCTGCGGCAGGGGCCGCCAGCATATCGGCCGGGATTGCTTCTCCCGGAGTACCGATGACGGCGGCGGTGGTCATGACCGGCACTTCCACGCCGGCCTTGGTCACGATTTTCAGAATGGTGCCTTCGAACTGTGATTCGACTTCCAGCACCGCTTTGTCGGTTTCCACTTCAAAGAGGACGTCGCCTTTTTTGATGGTATCGCCTTCCTTAACCCGCCATGAGGCGATGGTTACGGTTTCTTCGGATTGTCCCAGCTTGGGGATCGGAATTTTAGTTGCCATGATTTATCCTCCGTGGGCTCAGAATAATTTCTTGACCGCGTCGACCATATCCTGCACGGAGGGCAGGAACGCCGCTTCCAGAGTATAGGCCTGCGGGGCGATACCGTTCTTGGCGCCGACTTTCAGCACCGGGGCATCGAGATAGTCGAAACATTCGGCGGTGACCTGCGAAACGATTTCGCCGGTGAAGCTGCCGATATCCACGCACTGGCTGATGGCGACGCAACGGCCGGTCTTGCGGACGGATTCGAAAACGGTTTCCCAGTCGAACGGAACCAGGGTACGCGGGTCGATGACTTCGACTTCAATGCCTTCGGCGGCGAGCAGGTCGGCCGCTTTGAGAGCATCGCTGACGGCGGGGCCCCAGACTACGATGGTGGCGTCTTTGCCTTCACGGACGATATTGGCCTGGCCGAAGGGGATCAGGTATTCGGTTTCCGGCACTTCGCCCTTGACGTTGTACAGGAGCTGGCCTTCCACGAAAACCACAGGGTTGTTGCTGCGGATCGCGGTTTTGATCAGGCCCTTGGCGTCGTAGGGATTGGAGGGATAGGCCACGTAGGTGCCGGGGATGTGGGCGAACATCGATTCGAGCGACTGAGAGTGCTGGCCGCCGTAACCTTTGCCGCCGCCGACCGAGCAACGGATGACCATCGGAACTTCGGTGGAAGCGCCGGTCATGTAATGCCATTTGGCGGCCTGGTTGGAGATCTGATCGCTGGCCATCAGCGCGAAGTCCATGTACATGAGTTCAACCACCGGACGGTAGCCGCTCATCGCCATACCGACGCCGGTACCGCAGATACAAGCTTCCGAAATCGGAGAGTTGAAGACACGGTCGCGGCCGAAAGCTTCGATCAGGCCCTTGGACAATTTGAAAGCGCCGCCGTATTCGGCCACGTCTTCACCGTAGAGCACGACGCGGGCGTCACGCTTCATTTCTTCGACGAGGCCTTCCTTGATGGCGTCGCGGTAGTTCAGCAGACCCTTGGAGTCGCGCTTGACCGTGATTTCTTCATGGATTGCCGGCTGGCTGTAGACTGCCGGAACGGTTTCCGCGCTGGTTTCGGTATACATATATTTGATGACGTCGGCCGGGACCGGGTCCGCGGAGTCGGCGGCGCGGCGGGCGGCGCGGGCGTTACGATCGGCGACTTTCTTGTCGATGGCGTCGAGTTCGGAAGCCTTGAGGACCTTGGCGTCGATGAGCTGTTTGCGGAAATTATCCACCGGATCGACTTCTTTCCAACGGGCTTCTTCTTCCTTGGTACGGTATTCGTTACGCGGGTCGGAGAGCGAGTGGCCGTAATAACGGTAGGTGTCGAATTCCATCAGAACCGGGCCTTCGCCCTTTTCGATGATGGCGCGGGCACGGGTGATCGCGTCGCGGACGGCCATGACGTCCATGCCGTTGACGATTTCAGCATGCATGTTGCAGTTGGAGAAACCGGCGGCGCGGCGGGCCAGATGGTCTACGCCGTTGACTTCGCCGTCGGCACGGCCGGTCATGCCGTAGTGGTTGTTGATGATTGCGAAAATCATCGGCAGACCGAATTTGGTTTCGGCCAGGTCTCCGCTGAACTGTTCCTGAGCGGCCCAGTTCAAGGCTTCGAGCACCACGCCGTTGGAGTAAGCGCCGTCACCGGCGAAAGTCAGAACGATCTGTCCCTTCTTCTCGGGATCGATACGACAGGCCATAGCGGCGCCGGTAGCGATCGGCACACCGCCGCCGACGATGGCGTTAGCGCCGAGGTGGCCCACGCGGAAGTCGGCGATATGCATGCCGCCGCCGCGGCCTTTGCCGTAGCCGTCTTCTTTGCCGAACAGTTCGGCGATGGTACGGTAAACGTGATCTTCCATCACGGCTTCGAGCAGGGCTTCACCGGCGAGGTCGGCAAATTCGGGGCAGCGTTCTTTCAGCTGAGCTTCGGTCATGCGGCGGATGGCATGGAAACCTTTGGCGATCGAGTCGCCGTGGCCGCGGTGAGTGGAGGTGATCAGGTCGGAGATGCCGAGCATGGAGCAAGCGCCGGCGGCGGTAGCTTCCTGACCGATCGAAAGGTGAGTCGGGCCGCGATATTCATAGTCGCTGATGACTTCATAAGCGCCGGTCCGGCATTTCAGAATCATTTCTTCGAATTCACGGATCACTTTCATGGATTCATACAGTTCCATGGCTTCCGCTTTGGTGATTTTTTTCGCCTTGGCGGCGTCTTTCAGACTGGCTTCATACTGATAAGCGGGAATGCTTTGCAGTTTGATGGTCTGCTTCTTGAAATTGGGGGATCCGTCTGCCAGGTAAGTTTTCATCTTTGCTCCTTAAGGTTTTTATGCTTTATGATGAATATCGTTAGTGATAACTTCTATGTTCTTTTTCTTCAACTGCCGGACCACCGAGTCCGGAATGTTGCCGTCGGTAATCAGGATGTCGATATCTTCGATCCGGCCGCTGACCGCCAGCGACGGATTGCCGATTTTGCTGCTGTCCGCCAACAGAATCGTCCGGGCGGCCCGCTTCATGACTTCTTCTTTGGTAAAGGCTTCGTTGGGATCGGTAGTGGATATCCCCTCGGCCACCGTAAAACCGATGGTGCCGAGAAATGCTTTGTTGATAATCAGACTGTCCAGCAACCGGGTGGTCAGCGGTCCGACCAGAGTTTGGGAAAGTGCGCGGAATTCGCCGCCGATGATAATCAGCCGGTGACCGGTTTCCATAACCTCGCTGGCGGCTTTGATTGAATTGGTGACGATCGTCAGATTTTTGCGGGCGTTCAGACGCCGCGCCAGCGCCTGGACCGTGCTGCCGCCATCGAGAAAGATGATGTCGTTGTCTTCGATGAATTCCAAAGCTCTTTCGGCGATGGCTTTCTTTTCGGCGGCGTGAAGCGAGGCTTTTTCATTGAATAGCGGTTCGATTTTGGGAAACCGCACCTGGATGGCGCCGCCGTGGACGCGCTGGGCTTTGCCCTGGTCTTCGAGAGATTGGAGGTCGCGGCGCACTGTGGCTTCGGATACTTTCAGGCTCCGGCTCAATTCCGCAATTGTCCGGACACCATCGCTCAACGCCTGAAGGATCAGACGCTCGCGTTCCGTCGATAACAATTTGCGCTTTTTATTCATAAACGTGCCTATAGATGTTATTTCAACATTAAATTAGCACGTTTTGAAAGATTTTGCAAATTTTTGAAAGATATTTTCAGAAAAAATTATTTTTTTGCTATATCCGACAGCCGGGCGAGCAACGTATTGCCGCGCCAGGCATCGAAATGACGCTCCTCGCTGACACTGATCAGGGACTCATGGGCAGAGAGATTCACCGGATGAAAATTACCGTACAGTGCCGCTTTGAATTCCGCAGTGGGGTCCTCGGGCATCATGGGAAAAGCCACCTGTTCGGTGCTTCGGATCAGCGCAATTTTATCAGGATCGACTTCGGCGATCAGTAACGGCGCGCGCCAGCGGATCAGGTGCTGATTATACGGCAGTTTGCGGTTGTAGACCAGGTATAATTTGCCGTTTTGACACAGCCAGTGCTGCTGGGTATTGGTCATGACCGCAAGCTCGCCGTCGTCGAAAGTCCACGGCGCCATCGGCCCCCAATTCAGGCCGTCCGGCGATACCGCATAGTGCCCGTAACCGTCCTCTGTGCGCAAGGTCACCAGATAGCGTTCCCCATGGAAACAGAGCGACGGCTCCATGATGCCGCGCCCGACCGGTAGTTCGAGGACATTGCCGCCGTCCAGAAACTGGATTTCCCGGCCGTCGTAACGGCATTTGACGCTACGGAACATCCGGTCGCGCCGTCCCCATGTCCCGAAGGTCAAGGGAATATACAGATCATTGCCTGAAAACAACCTCTGCGAGCTGCCACAGGAGTAGATGGAGCAGTTTTCCATACCGGGGATTTCGAGTTTTTGCCGCTGAACGATCCAGTTTCCGTTCGAGTCCCGAACCGAGTAAACCGGAAAGCGCGGCAGTTGGAGCGGTATGCCTTTTCGCCGGTCATCCAACGAATCGAAAAGATAGTTGTCCCGGTAATAAACATTGTGCCCGATTGCCAGCACAGTCCGGGTGGGGGCGTGATATTCGGGGACCACGTCACAGACGCCTTCGGCGATGCCGTTATCTAGGTCGCGTCGGGCCAGCCCGAGAACCGGTCGCGGAGTACTCCAGGTTTCACCGTTATCAGTGGAAACGGATTCCTGTACGGGCAGAAAATAATCGCTGCCCTCGATTCCCTGCAGGGTCATCAACAATTCACCGGAGCCCATCCCGGTGATGCGCGGGTGGAACCATGATGTATGCTTGCCGGAACGGTTTTCCCAGACGGTTTTGGTACAGATCTGCATGTTAATCCTTTATGATCATTTTGATTTTGTATGTGGTCAATTCGCCGTTGTTCAGCGATTTTTTTAGAAAACACGGTTCGAAACTGGTGGTTAATTGCCGGTTGCTGTCCCACAGGCAGAACCCGGCGAGCTGGTTTTCCGGTTCGCATTGTAAATTCGCCGAGAATTTGTCCGTCGCGAACCGTACTTTGGGGGAATTGACCGGACGTGGCGGGTTGGTTATTTCGAAGACTTTTCCGGCTACGGTTTCAAAATCTTTGTTGCCGAATGAGAACATTTCGTGCTGGCGGTTGCGCTTAAAGCTGATATCGCCGAGTTCAATAGTTCCTTCACCGAGTGCCGGCATCGAGTGATAGCGCATACCGAAATGGTGGGTCAGCGGATATTCGTCGCCGGTATCGTTTTCGAGCTCGGTGGTTACCGTCACCTGACGGCACTGATCCGTAATATCGAAGGTCTGACGGATAATCAGGTCGCGCAGAAGCGGGGACTGCTGTTCGGTCAACCTCAATTCTGCCTTGATGCGAATACCGCCGTCGATTTTTTCCTGACTGGTAACGCTGAATCCTTCCGGGCGGATCTGTGGAGCCCAGAATTCAGCGGAACCGAAGCCGCGGTTATCGATGGGCTGGATTACGGCGCCTTTGGCGGTGGCCCATTTGCTCAGGCTCATGACACGGGTATTCAGGATTATCGAATTTTCGCCGGAGGAAATCGCCAACTGATTATTCGCATTATCCGCTTTAGCGGTGATTCCGGCATTGTCGATATCGGTGATTTTCGAGGTTTTCACGCCGAAACGTTTTTCGTAATTGTCATCTTCCTGTTTGGCTTTCTGCAATTGCGGCAGACGCTCTTGCCGCAGGGTTTCCAGCCGCTTCGGAGTCCAGCACTCGCCTTGGGCCGCTCCCGGAATCAATTCATAGACCACGCAGCGGACAGCTCCGGCGTGTAAGGGAACTCCCGCCGCCAATTCAGCGCCGGTGTAATGGAAGCTTCACTCATTTGAGCGAACTCAATGATGCCCTTCAAGCTTATATGGAAGAAAGAAACTCATCGCCGAAGCGTTACGTATGGAAAGCTGATTGGCATAAGATTCTTGAAAAAATCAATCGCGCCAAGCAGGTTTTAAAGGCAAAGCAATAAATGATATTATTAAAGAGACACTACACTAGGAACAAGGAGGCTTACATCAATGAAAAAGAGTTACGACAGCAAATTCAAGAGTCGGGTGGCGCTGGAAGCGTTGCGTGGAGAGAAGTCAATTGCAGAGATTGCCAGCGAGTATAATATTCATCCGAATCTGGTGACTCAATGGAAAAAGAAGCTGCAGGAAAGCTCGGCAGACGTCTTTGCCACGAAGGCGGAGAAGCAACAGCAGTACGACGAATCGTACTTGCTCAAGAAGATCGGTCAGCTTGAAGTGGAGAATGATTTTCTGCGAAAAAAGCTCTTGTAATCAGCGTTTTCGAGCGGAAATCATTGATTGATCCCGAGCTCAAAACGCCCTCGATAAATCGTCAGCTTGAATTGTTGCAAGTACCGAAATCGAGCTATTATCGCAAGAGTTCACGCAAAATCGCCCGGATCGCCGAGGATGAACGAATCAAGGATGAAATCATGGCTATGTACGAGAAATATCCATTTTACGGAGTGCCGCGCACAACGGTTGAGCTCCAGAAAATGAAATACAAGGTCAACCATAAACGGGTTCGCCGGTTGCGTAAGGAGCTCGGTTTGCGGACGGTTTATCCGAGGCCGAAATTCAATACTTCGGAGCCGAATCCCGAGCACGAAAAGTATCCATACTTGCTCAATAGTCTGGTGATAACGCGTCCGAATCAGGTTTGGGCGACCGATATCACCTATACGGCGGTGTCGCGGCATCGGGTATTCGTGATCGCCATCATCGACCTCTATAGCCGCAAAGTAATGGCCTATAATGTGGTCAACACCATGGATACGGCTCATTGCCTGGAAACGCTCGAAACCGCCGTCAGGCGCCATGGAATCCCCGAAATCTTCAACTCCGATCAAGGCAGCCAGTTTACCAGCCATGCGTTCACCTCTGAGCTTAAAAAACTCGGAATAAGGATCAGCATGGACGGCAAAGGCCGCTGCCTGGACAATGCAAAAATGGAACGGTTCTGGTGGGCTTTGAAGTATGAAGACATCAAGATCAGGGAATATGTTTCGCTGCCGCAGCTGCGCTTCGGCGTACAGAGCTATGTCAACTTTTATAACACCAGGAGGATTCATTCGGCATTGGGCTATGAAACCCCGGATTCGGTATATTCTGGGGCTTGCAAAATTCAACAGGAAGTGATATAATGTTCAAGAGTCTATACACTGATTCTTTCAAGGAAAGTGGTACAAGCTTGGGGAGAAGCGCATCTTGCAATGATTCTTTCCACGGAGTATCTTGATGGCAAAAGGAAAAAGTGAGCGGCCAATTGGATAAAATGGAAGAAAATGCCTATACCAAAACATATCGGATCAATTTCCGTAGCTGGAAGTTTTGGCTGTTTCTGGCGTTATGGCTCGGCTTCCCACTTTGGATCGTCCTGCGCAATGGCCTTTTTTCGGATATGAGGTCGGATTGGCTCAATTTTTCCGTAACGCTTTTTATGGGAGGTTGCCTTTTCCTAATCTGGACTATCGTATTCGGCATGATTTACGGTTTGTCAGCAACAATCCCCAAACGGAATTGGAAATTTTCATGGCGTAGAGAGCTTACGTTTTCAGGGTATTTTCTTTGTGTTATCGTATTTTTCATTTCTCTGTGTTTTCTTTTTGCTGCGGCATTGTCTTTGTTTGGTGTAAAAGAGATTCATCCCAAAATGCTTCAAACGCAAAGAGAAGGCAATCATCGCCTAGGACACGCCGTGTTGATGAGTTCAAACACTATCCTGCAAAATGTTTCGCCTGGAAAAAGTCTATGTTTCGGCATACCATTGCTTGCCGCTTCCTGCACGGGAATGTGGTACTGCCTCCGGCTGGCGCAAAAGCCCCGAAAGCGTAGGAAATCCTACCGGAAATATTATCGCCTGGAGCGGGAACCATCCGGTTGCGGCGAATCCTGCCTGATTGAATTCGACACCGGCAATGGTGGACCGCTCCGACAGATCGACATAACTGCGTCTGGAATTCTCCGATATGATGCCATTGCCTTGCATGATGCGTCGACCGATAAATTTTACCCGGAAATCGTTTTGCAGGAGCTTGACGGCTATCGGAACGTGAAGCGAATTACGAAAGCAGACTTTGAGAAAATCTGGCGAACTCGACCGGAGGGAGATGCAAAGTGAAGCTGAGAGAATGGATCAACTGGAAAGAAAATTGGACGGTCTTTGTTGTGCTTTTCCTTTATATCCCCGCTTTCTGTTGGTGGGGAGCTTGGTGTCATGGCTCCGTATTGCGCTGGTGGCGGGCGCTCGAGGGAAAAGTTGCAACTCCTGTATTTTTCGAATGGGAGGAGTTCATTGCACTGCATTCGCATAACAATGAATGGCCTGGGCGAATCGGTTTTTATGGTATCATTTTGCTGATCCTGATTTTCTTGCTACTATATGCCATCAGAATCATCCGGATTCCAGTCCGGCAGGCTGCAGGCCCGAAGGGACTAATGATACAGCTTGCATTTACGCTCATCATCCTTTTCTTTTCGATCTGTATGTGCCGTTCGAAGGAAAAAGAAGCCAGATGGGGCTGTCAATCCGCGTTGAATCTTTATCAGAAAGCGTTTGCCTCTTATTCCGGCAAACACGAATCATATCCCTCGGAACTTGAGACTTCGGACTTTCCCGATGAGGACAGCAAAGCCAAGCTCGAAATGTTCATCTCCCGCTATTGCAAGCATATTTATCTCGGAGCGGACAAGAAAGCGGATGAGCAACGCTTCATCGTCATCGAAGACGCGCCCCGCGCCCACGCCGGCGACTTGCGTCATCGTCTATGGTCGGACGGCACGATTGATTCTTATTACCCATGGGAATCAAATGGAGGCGCGAAATGAGCGAACTTTCGAAAAAGAAAATTCCTTTTATGTCATCATTTTGGGGATGGTATCTTCCATTCATTCTGCTTCTGGTCTACTCGATTTCATTTGCTTTTTGGGGAACCCGCCGGCTTTGGGAAATGGATGTGTCATTTTCTACCTTTCTTACTCTGCGTGCGGTGTTCTGTTTTGTCCCGCCGGGAATCCTGACCATTTGGATTCTGATCGGCAATTATATTCTGACAAAGAAAATCAATCTCTTGCAATCAATCATTGTAGTCTTAACGGCCGCAATTTTAACCGGCATGGGCTTTCCCGAGAAAATGTGGAGTCGAGAAAAGTTCCGTTACCACGATTGCAGGGAAGCATTGAAGCGATATTTCATTGATGGTAAACTTCCGCGCTGCCCGGGGAGCCTGGTGGAAAAGTCCTATCTCTTTTTTCCTCGGAAAACATCCTCCATACCGCTTCCCATCGCCATGGATCTCCCCGGCAACCATCCCAAATCCTGTAATATTCTTTATTCAGACGGCTCGGTTATCGCTCTTGCCGTGCCGAATGGCTCATCCAGTGAAGCCATTCTGACCGAACTGAACCGCCAACACCCGCTTCCGCCGGAAGAGCTCGAACGCCTGATGAAAACGGCAACAGAGAGATAGCTGGCTGTTTTTGAACCTACCGAAGAGGAATCATCAAAATTTCCGGAATTGAAGTAAGTGTTTAAGTATGGCATTAGTGAAGTGTGGGTAGGGCGCTCGGTCCTCAGAGCGCCGTTCACTCCGCATAATCTACCGGGTTGCCCGAAGGCAACAGGATATGCAATTCGAGGTGAACGGCTGTCTGGGGACAGAGCGCCCTACCTTGGGGGCAGCCCAATGCTCTGGTACATCTCTCTCCAACAAGCCACTGAGGGCTTACAGTGTTTAATATTATCTATTCGGAAATCTCTGTAAATCAAGTTGAAAAAGCTTGTACTGTCGATTAATGTAACTTTGGGATGGATGGCGGTTTCATGGAGGTACATGGTGTATTATGGCAAAGAAGCAATATGAAATTTACCGCATAGGCGGTGATATAAGCATTGAGGCGCCCAAAGATGAAAATCGGGGAGCCTTTGAGGAATTTGTCGAGTGCCGGACTTGTAAACGTTCAATTCTGAATCAAAAACATCCTTTAACCGTTACCGCCAAACGCACCAAAGCCGATTTCGGTAGTATCGGTACCACCTTGGATTATTATTGGGATATTGGGGTTTTCGTTTCCGCCGGATTTAAAGCAATATTGGAAGAACACTGTGGAGAATGCGTCGAATTTCTTCCGTTGATTCTTGCGTCCACGAACCGGGAGTCGGATCAATACTGGCAGTTGAGGATAAAATCCATTTATGACAAAGTGGCTTCGCCGCCAACCAGGCTGAGTCCTTATGATTTTTGTGCCGATTGTTCACAACCGTATGGTATTGGCATCAGCGGTTATGCCAGAGAACCATTAAGTTACAGTTTATATTTTGAGCGCCCGGAAGCCGGTATTCCTCCTATTGGATTGACATTTGAATATTTCGGTTATCAACGCTATAGAACGGATTATCAGCGCCTGATCATAGTTTCACATGAACTTTTGAACATACTGAAAGCAAAAAAGATATCCGGCTTCTCCGCGTTGCCATGTTTTTTTGTCGATAACTTGATACAAGCTGGAGCGGAAGATCGCTCTCAAAAACAAATCAATGATGCAGAGCTGGTACAATTGCTGGATGGCGATGATATATAAACAAGCCGATTGAATGCTGAAAACAATAAATACAAGGAGTAACTATGGGAGCTGAAGCTTACACTTGGATTACGAAGTATAAGGAGGATCTCGCGGAAGCATTGGAGAACGCCCGGCAGGAAACTTTTGCCGCTGGTAAATTCCTGGGCGCAGAGGATAATCCGTCTACTATCGAGGAGGCAATGGAGTATGATCCGGAGGGTGGTACGGGTTCTTTGTTGGAGATTATGGAGGTCAGTGAGACGCCGGAATTACTTTGCGCCTGTTGGTTGCCGAAGAATAAACTTCTCGAATTTTTCGGGACCGAGCGGCCATCGTTCGAAGAAATAAAGCAATGCATGCCATTCTGGGAATCCTTCGACCGAGGCGAGGCCCGAGCCATCGTGCTTTATGAAAACGATCAACCCGCGAAAATCTGCTTTGCCGCCTGGACCATCGACAACATGGCCGTCGGAAATGGCAGTTTTGAGGATGCAACCGGCGACAGAATCCAAAAGCCCAAAGCCGTGAAGCAAAGTGCGCCTTCGCCATCTGCCGAAGAACGGGCGGCGGACCTGGAATTCATCAAAGGATTTATGACGCGATACGGAAAAGGCGGTGCTCCAGAGAATATGACGGAATATATGCAGAATGCCTCACGTATGACTGAAATCATGCTGAAATACGAAAGCGACATGGGCTTTTTCCGCGAAATGCTGGCCTTTTGCCCAAATCCCATGCCGGGTATGTTCGGAGGCGGGGGAAAATAAACCATGGATGTCGAAAGCGATTTGCAAAACGTCATCAAATGTATTATATTTGCTGGCGTTTAAATAATGAGAGGTCGGCGAATGACGAAATATGAACAACTGCTGAAGTTTTTTACCGGAAAGCGGATTCTATCTGCCGAGGAGATACGATGTGCCGGTTTTCCTACTTCTTTGCTCACACAAATGGTTGAGCGCAAAGAAATACAGCGCCTCGGGCGGGGGCTTTATGCAGCCGCTGATTTTACGGCCTCGGAGACATTCGATTATGAGATCATTGCCCGGCAGATTTCGAATGGTGTTCTCTGCCTGGTCTCCGCATTGCGTTTTCATAATCTTACCGATGAAAATCCGCATGAAATTTCGGTGGCGCTCCCGCATGGAGCGAGGTATCCGCATATCGATTATCCGCCGGTCAAATATTATACCCGTTCCGGCGGGGCTTTTTCTTTTGGCATTGAAACGCGCCATCATAACGGCACCGATATCAAAGTCTATTCCATAAACAAGACGATAGCGGACTGTTTCAAGTACCGGAACAAGATCGGGCTGGATGTTGCCGTTGCCGCGCTGCGCGAAGCGGCACGGAAGAACGTTCTTGATTATAATGAGCTTTGGGTAGCGGCGAAAATCTGCCGCGTCGCTAAAACCATCCGCCCATACCTGGAAGTCGTACAATGAGCAAACATGAGATCAACAACATTGCGCATTCCGTTAATGCGCGCCTGAAAAATCTTGCGCGTCAAAATAAAGTGGCGTTCGATTATATCCTGTTGCGTTATACCATTGAACGTTTCCTTTTTCGATTGAGTTTGTCGCCCCATTCGACGCGCTTTATTCTCAAAGGAGCCAGTGCTTTTTCTGTATGGCTGGGGCCGATTTTTCGGGTCACCCGCGACGCCGATCTATATTGTTCGGGCAACCCCGATCCGGTATTCCTCTTGCAATGCTTTCGCGAAATCTGCGAGCGGGATGTACCTCCCGATGGTGTGATTTTTGATTCCGATGCCATGGAAGTCAGTGAAATCAAAAAGGACCAATTATACCAGGGAAGCAGAATCACTTTTCCGGCTTATATCGCTCAGGCGCGGGTGGTTCTACAGTTTGACATCGGGTTCGGAGATTCCATTTTTCCCGATGCCGAATTCTGCGAATACCCCGTGCTGCTGGAGTCGGAGAAACCGAAAATCAGGGTATATCCACAGTATACCGTGATCGCGGAGAAATTCGAAGCGATGGTGACGCTCGGGATGAAGAACAGCCGACTGAAAGACTTCTTCGACATTTGGCTCCTCTCGGAATGTTTTGACTTTGAATTCCTGATTCTGAAACAAGCCGTGGAACTGACATTCGCCCGTCGCCGAACGCAGCTCCCCGCTGAATTGCCACTTGCGCTAACGGAGGAATTTTTTGCCGATCCCATTAAAATATCTCAATGGAACGCCTTTCTCCGGAAGGTGAATCCGACGCAACGCCCGGACTCGCTTGCCGTTGCGGCAGAGCGGATTTCGATCCTTCTGACGCCAATTATTCACCCATCCGGCGCATTGCCGAGTAAGTGGGTTGCAACGCAAGGCTGGCTATAAAATGACGAAATCACGTACCGCAACTAAAAAGGGGGAAATATGAGTGACTGGAATAAATGGATGGCAAGTGCGATTTTGCGGCGAAGCATAGCGACGCCGGTGGAGACGTTCGGGCGGATGGCGGAGAACGAGCGAGACCCGGTGGCGAAATTGCTTTATTTTGGGGTTTGCGCCGCGATTCCGCTGGCGCTGGTTGGCAATGCGGTGAATTATCAGTTGGGACTGGGGTATCCGGGCGGGTTCCTGATCGTCAGCGGATTGTTTCTGCTGGTGCATATCCCGATGGCGCTGCTGTTGGTAAAACGCTGCGATCTCATACCGCAACGTTTGCGGATCAAATGGCTGCTGAGTTTTCTGTTATTTGTGCTCGGAGCGCTGTTGGTAACCGGTCTGTTTCTTTGGTTGTTCGCCATCCTGAACGCCAATGCGGCGGAGCTGAAAGCGTCCATGCCGGAAAAGGTTACGCCAGCCAATATGTCAGACGTCAAAACCAGCTGGGGATTGCTGTTCGGAACGCTTCTGGCGCTGATTGCGTTTCTGGTGGTGCCGCTGTTTATTTCGCCTCTATGGACGGGGGCGATTCTGCAGGTGATGGCGCTTTTCGGGAAACAGCCTGTAGTGGTGTCCGATGGCAACAAACGGCTTGATGATGTGGATGGGCATCTTGAAGGCGCGGTAGAAACCTATTGTTGCGCCAAAGACCGGGAAGAAGATGATTTATCGGAAGATGAATGGACATATCTGTTGAATGTCGCTGCCAGCACGCCCGGTTTCTTCATGACGTGGATTATCCGCAAGCATTTTGAGGGGGATATACACCGGGAATATCCGGATGTGCTGGAGTTGATCCGTTCCGGACAAATGTCCGGCGCGGATTTCGTGATTCACTACTGCGACTCGAAAATTACCGAAGAAGATATGTGTCCCAATATCCGCGAATTCGCCGAAAAATATTACGAACATTACTATGATGATTATTTTTCCTGGGTAGGCCGATATCAGAACCCGGAAACCGGTCTGTATAACGGCACCGAGGAGGGCTATCAGGAATTCAGCGCCATCATCGAGCGGAATTACAACGCCTGGCTGATCAGTCAGGGCGCATACGGCGACATGGAAGTACCGGACGAAGTAAAAAATACCGACACGCCCTTGCACATCTGGCTTGAACGGGAAGTGATTCCCGCCGCCTTGCAGACAGAATCCTACAACATTTATGTGGCCGCGTGGTCGCAAACATTGGCGCTCGCTGACTTGCCGGAGGCGGAGCGTTCCAGCGCATTCGTCGAAATCATTCGAAACTTCGTCAAGGCGTTTAATATTCTGGAGCGGTACAATCATTTTATTGAGACGATAGAGCGTGAGGAGCTCTACGACGCCGCGCTGACGCTCTGGCGTTTAGCCCAAGATGAATGTGCTCTGAACATGGACGAAGCCGCCGTGATGGCCGCCTTCGACCAAGACCGCGAGTGGTAGATCCGATATTTCCATTGCTATCGGTATTTTTTATACTATATTACTTGCGGTGCAAGATTACAATATCACGGAGAATTTATCATGGGCCCCAAGGAAGTATTGGAAAAGTTTGTGGAATTGTTCAACCAGGGCGACGCTGAAAAACTGGCTGAACTTTATGCCGATGACGCAGTGAATCATCAGGTGGCCAACGAGCCGATCACCGGCAAAACCGCAATTCGGGAGATGTTTCGCAAGGAATTTGCCGCGGCTGAAATGGTCTGCATAGTCGAAAATATGTTTGAAGACGGTGAATGGGCGATTATGGAATGGAAAGATCCGTTGGGCCTGCGCGGCTGCGGCTTTTTTCATATTGTCGGCGGCAAGATTGTTTTTCAACGCGGTTACTGGGATAAGCTGTCTTTCCTGAAGCAGCACAACCTGCCGATTGAATTTTCATAAGGAAAACGCATGAACTGGCTGACCAAATTTTTCAAGAAATCCCCACCTGATCCACTGGCGGTTGCTTCGCCGCCGGAAAAGCCTTTGAAGCTGAATGAGGCGATCAAGCGTATTGAGGATGGAGATTTCTCGGACGATACCCGGGAAGCATTGTACAAGGCCCTGCGCCGTTGCAGATCCGATTTTCTCCGGTGCCAGCATTGCTGGATATTGGCTTACAACCTCGGTCAGCGGCATGGCAAAAAAGCGCTTGCCTATGCGGTCGACCTGATCGATCAATGTTTTGTGCGCTTCCCGGATGTAACCGATTACGAGCGGGGAGAATTGCTGCAATACAAAGGCAATCTTTATTTTAAAGAGGGGCTCATCGCGGAGGCGGACCAATGTTTCAAAGAGTCAGAAAATACTTTCAACCGGCACTGGGTAACGATCGGTCTAAACAGACTTGCCACTCCCGATTCCGACTTTAACCGGTTAAAAACGATTTTGTTGCGGGATAACTTCACCTATTCGCTGGAATTGGAACAGATGTTGAATGCGGTTTTGACATTTCCGCAATTTGGATTGCGCTCTATCAGGTTATATATACATACTGCCAAGGCTATCGTATTTGAACAACGTGACGACTCTGACGGGCAGTACGAAAACATTATCGCCGCCAAAGCAGTCATCGATGAAGAGGGACCGTCCGAAATTGAGATCGCCTTCAAGCAAAACCGAATCGTCGATAAATTGGATGTGCCGCAACCGATTATCGATTATATCGAAGCGCAATATAAACTGCTCCATAAGAAGTAGTCCGGCATGATGTACATAACAAAGAACGCTTACGATGAGAATGAACTATATACAATATTTTTCTAAAGAACTGGCGAAAATACCCGGAATGGAACTGTCTGTCGCAGACTCCATATTGGAGAAAGATTTTTCCCGGCAATGTCGTCTCGACAAAATCCCTATTACACTCAAGGACTATTACTTGCTTTTGGGAAATCATGAAATCAATCATGAGTACAACCGTTTAATTCCGCCTGCTCAATTGGTGCTGTCGGACGGATATCTTATATTTATGGAAGAAAATCAGTATATTTGCTACTGGGCGGTAAAGGAAAGCGATCTTTCCGCTTCAGATCCGGAAGTAATTCGAATCGATAATATCCTGGAAGATGAGAGAAACGGCACAGGACATCTGGAGTTTATTTCCACCCAGAAGCCCTTCAGTGAGTTTATTATCGAAATGGTGCGTCTTATTCACCAGGAGCTTCAGGATGACTCTGAAGTGTCCTCTTCCCCACAGCCGCAAGTTTCTTTCCCTGAAGTAAAGAAAACAAAGAACGTCCGGAAAGAATTGCCCAAATATTTTATCGCTTTCCCCTGGCCTCCGGCTGACGATTTATTTGATTTTTATGTCGTCCGCAATACTCCCGTGACAGTGATATTCGGCGTATTACCGGAAAAAAATGGAACATCTCTGGATTTTGTTCCCGCCTTGCCCGCCAATCTCGATAAAGACAAGGATTTAATCATTATTGAATGCATGAAAGTACTGAAGGACTCCAAAACGTCTTTCCCAGGACGGGTAAAGGCTTCCTCCCGTAGGGCTAGAAAAATAGAGAATATCCGGAGAGGACTGCCCGCGTATTTTATCGCCTTCCCCTGGCCCCCGGCCGATGATTTATTTGATTCATACGTCATTCGCAATACCCCGGTTCCGGTGATACTTGGCGCATTGCGGGAAAAACCCGGAACATCCTTGGATTTCGTTCCCGATGTTCCTAACGGCTTAAGAAAAGAAAAAGATTTGGTCATTACGGAATGTATGAAAATCCTAAACGAATATTATGAGCACAAATCAAAGTAAAACCAATAGACTCTGTGTCGGAAATCCACAAGAGGTCTGAAGTCACGTCAGACGGATCATGTAAACAATCATTGTTCCGAATTTAATTTCGGTTGTGTTTCTTTCTCCGATCCATCTGGTTTTATCGAAAAACAAAATCGTACAAATCTATAAAAAATATAGACGGCAAACAAGAGCGCGGTAATGCCTTTTATGATGGTTTGCGGCTTGAGCGTTTCTGCAAAGCACGTCCAGATAAACGAACAGAGGTATATCAGAAACAGTACACTCAAGAGAATGATACTGACACGCGCCGCCACATGTTTTATTCCCTTTTTCCGGATAAGTACCACGCAGCCGGCGGCTCCCCACAGCAATAGAGGAAGTAAAGTCATGAAGGCCAGCGGAATCAGGGAGCCATCCCGCAACAGAACCGCTTCGGAAGGATTTTTCGGGTTTACATAACAATCCGCCAGCTCGCCCTCCTCAAATACTCGGGCTGCCAGCTTCCCATTTCGATCATATTTGGTTTCCACGCAGTCAAACTTGAACCGCTGCGAAGTGTATCCGTGCTCGTTATACACATACTGGAATTCGATTTTCGGGGTATAGTAAGCCGGTTCGGGCCAGGTTTGCTCGACACGTTCCGCCGTGCTTTTCGTGATACAGCAGGTAACGCGTTCCCAATTCCGGCTTTGGTAATAGAGATACACCGAGTGATGCAAACCGCCTATTACAGGCAAGATGAGTACTGTTATGACAGTCGCCACGATCGCAATAAGTTTGAACTTCCGCCGCAAAGGACACTGATCCTTAACATAAGAAATCGTCCGCTTCCAACGCCCATTCTGCCGGATATGTGCAATATAAGCCTCCGCATGCGCCTGCTCTACCTCATCCAATGCCGTCAATCTATAATTATCCTTCAAATAATACACAAAATCCTGCCAATACCGCCGCGTCACCTTCAACACATTTTCCGAGGCCGGCCTCACATGCGGTTTGGTCAAATGCAAGTCAAACGCATTATCCAGAGTGATCGTCAAACGCGCCCTCAGCTTCTTCAGCTTCGCCTTCTCATTAAGAAAATCCTCCCGGGTCTCAATTTCGTGCAGCTTTTTATTCCGCTCCAGATAAATCTGAGCAGCCTTTTCCGCATCGGCATGATTGGTGACTTTCTCATTTTTCGCATTCTTCAAAGGCGTACATTTGCGTTTTCCGTCCGCATCCGTATACTGCAAATAAAACTTGTTCTGCGATTTGAATACCCTTCCCATACCCTTCCGACGTCTTTTTTCTTTTGCCATAAACAATATCCTCCATATAAAATCATGGTCTACCATGATCG
>JAVBRM010000112.1:0-15420 GCA_031548025.1 Victivallaceae bacterium
CGCCGCGCCACCACATGAGCTATTTCCATGAAATAGTTGTCCCAGTCGGGACGTTCGATTTTCTCCGTCATGATCAGCCTCGATGTTATCCTTGATAACGATAATGTAGCGTGCATCCGTGTTTTTTTCAACTTTCAAACCTGAATTATAGTTGATCTTGCCTGACGACCGTGCTATACTAAAATTATTATGTGGAAAATCAATCAAAGAACCAGTTTCCTGTTGTTCATGGCCGTTTTGGTCATGGCGGGATTTTTTATTTTCAACCGCGCTCTGCTTCGGGAGCTGTGGTTTGACGAAGCATTGACCTTCCTGAATTTCGCCATGCTGCCGGATATCGGGGCCATTTACCGTAATTATGTCATCCCCAATAATCAAATATTGTTTACTGTTTTGCTCAAATATTGGCATGAACTCGCATTGCTGCCGTTAAGCCCCGATGCCTATCTGCGGATTCTGCCGCTGATTTTCACCGGCGGAGCCGTGGCTGTACTTTTAAGTTGGCGACGTTATTTTTCCCGCCGGGCGGTATATCTGGTAACGGCGGCACTGGCGGTATCTTTGCCGTTTGAAATTTATTCGGTTGCGCTGCGGGCGTATATGCTGAGCCTGTTTTTGATGCTGCTGTGCATTACCCTGGCATTCCGGGTTAACCGGCGGCCGACGCCGTTGAATACCGTCGGGTATTTTCTGGCAGCCCTGGCCGGGGTGGCGGCCCTGCCCTCCAATATTGTGGTGCTCGGCGGAATCGCCTGGTGGTTTCTGCCTTTCGCCTCCCCCGGGAAATGCCTGAAAATCAATTGGTGGTACCTGGCGGTATCCCCGCTGGCGGCCATGGCTTTGTTTTACCTGCCGATAACGGCTCAGGTGCGCGGAGTCCTGGCCCTGAAAGAGGGCTGGGGCAGTGGCCTTGACGCCGCCGTGGCGTTTTACCTGGCGTTTGTATTGTCTTTTCTGCCATTGATAGCGGCAAGCTTGATCAAGCTGCGCTCCAACTGGCAGTATCTGCTCAAAATCGCCGGAATTTTCCTGTTGCCGCTGTTCTTCTTTCTGATGCGGACACCGGCCCCCTTCCCCCGGGTATTTTTTCCCTACTGGGCAATCATGATTTTGGTACTGGCCGAAATGCTGAATGGATTTATGGCCCGGCAGCGCCGCCCCTGGCTCTATCCGGCCTTGGCGGCCTCGGTAATCCTCTCGGCCCTGCTGATGCAAACCTTCCGCCAGCCCCTTTCCGAATCCATCGGCGGCAGCCGGGCCGGTGACGACTATTTTTATCCCGGTTATTGCCGCCCGGATTTTCTTCCCCGGGAAACCGTCACCCTCCTGATCAAAAAGTTCGGCCCCGCCCTCCCCACGACCTATGTCAGCTTCATGGCGGATTTTTATCCGGTCATCTTTTACGGCTTGGTGGAAGGCATAGACGTCAATACCTGGCGTTTTGACGGCCCCCGGAGTAAAGTGGACAGACTTCAACCGGGTAATCTGGTGGTTCTCGGCAATTATCCGGACGAACTGGGGAATTTCACCAAGCGTTTCGGCGTCGAACCGGTCCTTCTCATGGAAAACGGATTTCACCGGATTTACCGGATTCCCTGAAAATAAAAGTTGAAAAAACTCCCTATCCGCGTTATATTTATCTATATAAAGTCATGTGCAAGTTTATCTTGGCGATAGATTGAGTTGGTAGGGCGCTCTCTCCGTAGAGCGCCGTTCTCCTCGAAGTGAATATCCTGTCGCCTTCGGGTAACATGGTAGACAAGCCCAAGTGAACGGCGGTCCAGGGACAGACCGCCCTACCTCGGGAGAGTCACCGAAAAAACTTGCACATAGCGTTATATATAGATGAAGAAAGGGAAATAAGTGCGTATAGCGGTTATAAGTGATATCCACAGCAATTGGGAAGCTTTGCAGGCGATTTGCAAAAAGCTGAACAAAAGCGGCTACGATCAACTCGTCTGCCTCGGCGACGTCGTCGGCTATGGGCCTGACCCGGCCCGCTGTATCGACTACCTGATAGAACACAACATCAAATGTCTGAAGGGCAACCACGACGCATTCACCGCCGATACCGATCATAAACTGGAGTGGGGGCTGCAGGAGACCGCCAGTTTGATGGTGCAATGGACCCAGTCGGTGTTGGATCCCGCCCGGTTGAAATGGCTCGAGGCGCTGCCCATGCATATGATTGTGGAAGGCATCAATATGGTTCACGCGTCGCTGGAATGCGTCAGCGGCGAGTACTGGCCTTATGTTCTCGACCAGAAAACCGCGCAGTTTCATTTTTATCTGCAGGACACCCGGCTGGCCTTTTGCGGCCATGTCCATATCCCCCTGCTGTTCACGGCCTCCGGCGGCGTCATCAAAATGGAAATGCTGAGACGCCGGAGCCTGCCGGAAAAACTTTCCGCCAAATTCCTGATCAGTCCGGGATCGGTGGGACAACCGCGTGACATGGACTGGCGGGCCGCCGCCGTTATCTTTGAGACTGCGGACTCAAAAATCATTCCGGTCCGCAGCAATTACGACGTAGTCAAACTGCGCGATAAATTCAAGCAGCCGGGTATGCCGCCGGTTAATCCGGAAAGAATTTTCCGCGGGTGATATACTTCCCACATTAGTAGTATAGAAATATTTTTTTGCTGCTGTTTGAGGTAAAACACTATAAACCTGACATCCTTTGGCTTGCATATTTAGATTTATCATGTATATTTTCAAGAAATATTAATTGCGAAAAGTATATTTTCATTGAAACAAACAGACAAATCCGTAGTCAGGAGTTAAGGTTTTTCGTATGATGAAGTTGGGCAAATTAATCGGGGTGCTGACCCTGATGTTTTCTATTTTTGTCAATATTTGTGCCCAAACATCTGACAAACCGGAAAAAGTCCACAATATTCTGCTGGTTGATTCATACTCCATGGCCGACTTGTGGACGGTGAAAATTCGTGCCGGTATGCAGAAATATCTGGAAAAGGTCAAAGCGCGAATTAAATATGACGATTTTGAATTTTCCACTATGTTGCGCCGCGACAACGAAGCCAAAGAATCGGATGTCAGAACCCTCCAGGATAAAATAAACAACACCAAATACGATTTAATTGTCATATGCGGTACCCCCGCCACCCGGCTTTTCCTGAACGGACGACTCAAAGCTTCCAGTGAAACTCCCTTGCTTGTGTCGTCCTATCGCGGCAGTTATAAGAGTGAAATCAAAGATTTGAATATGACCGGGATAGAAAGCCAGGTGAACACATTTTATAATATCCGGCTGGCTTCACAGATTCAACCCCAAGCCAGCAAAGTATTTCTGATCAGCTCGACCCCGGTTGAATCACACCTCCTGGAAAAACAGATCACCGAAGGAATACCGGAAGATTTCGCCCGAAAAGTTGAAAATATCACCGGGACCAAGTACAACACCTCCGAGCTGCTGACGCTGGTTTCCCTGTTGCCCAATGACGCCGTGATCATCTTTGATTCATGGTTTTCCGCCAAAGATTCCACCACGGAATCAAGCCTGACCATTCTGCCCCGGTTGAGGCAAAGATTCCATGGGCTGATTCTCGGCAGGGGTGATTCGGATATCGAGCTCGGAGCCACCGGCGGCATCGTGATTGTCTCCGAACGCCAGGGACGCCAGGCGGGCGAAATGGCCCTCCGGATTTTGAACGGAGAAAAGCCCCAGGCCATGGCGGTGGAAAAAGGCACCCTCGGTTATCTTCTCGACTATCAGATGCTGGCGGAGGCCGGAATCGAAAAATCAAACATTCCCAAGATCTTCAAAGTCGGCGAAGACGAATTCAAGCTCAAACGGTTGAATCAAAACATGAGCTTTTTTGAGCGTTATCTGTCCGATATGATTTACTTTGCCATTATTGTGCTCTTTGCCCTGTTGTTTTTCTTTTTCAGCATGCTATTCAACCGTTCAGTCCAGGAAAAAGTCGATATCATGCTGCAGAATTTACCGATGCGAATATTCGTGGTCGACCAGTCGTTGAAGGTATTATATTGCTATGTTCCCGACTATCCTTCCAGCGAAGACTCCACGATGATATTTGAAAACCTGCGTGAATTTCCGGCGGAAATCCGGGATTCATTCATCACCGCGGTACGCCAGGTATTCTCTACCGGGCGCAAGTACGAGATGGACTACCGGTTACACAATCAGCTCCGCCATGCCAAGTTCCAGCTGCTTCCGGACTCCAACCCGTTCCGTACCAGTGCCGTCATGTGGATTTCCAGCGATATCACCGAACTTCATATGGTTCACCTGGAAACCTTCCGGGTGGCGGACCGCCTGAGGCTGATCCTCGACGCCATCAGCGATGGGGTGATCTCCACCGACAAGGAAGGCAAAATTACGCTGATGAACCCGGTTGCCTCCAAATTGACCGGTTATTCGCAGGAAGTCGCAGAAGGCAAAAAAATAGAAGATATTTACAAAACCGTTAACTATATTGACGGAACCCGGGCGGTTTCGCCCCTGAAAAAAGCATTGCAGACCGGCACTGTCGTGTCATTGGGCAGTCATATCAACCTGGTGGGCAAAAACGGCGTTCGCCGTCATATCGCCGATACCGGCGCACCGATCAAGGACGCCGAAGGCGACATCACCGGCGGAGTGCTGGTATTCCGGGACGTGACCGAAGAATACGAGCGTCTCGACCGGCTGCGGGCCAACGAAGTATTTATGCGTAACGCCGCCAGAATCGGCAAGTTTACTTATTTCCGCTGCAATAAACAAGGTAAATTGCTGTTTGTCCTGGAAGACGAAAACCTCTGGCCTTATCACAACGACACATTCACGCCGCCGGACGAATGGGTTTCTCCGGGCGATGTTGAGCATTTCAAAACCGAATGGAACAAGGTCATAAATGATGAAGTCCCTGTAGTCAATATGTCTTATACGGCCATACTTAACGGCAAGCAGCGTTTCTTTGAGATGAGGGTAGAAAGGTCGGTCAACGAGATCAGCGGCCAGCCGGAATATTGCGGCGTCATTCACGATGTCACCATCGCCCGGGAAAGCGAGCTCCTGTATCGCGACAACCTGAAAATGCTCGAAACGATCATGAACAATCTGCCGGGTTATGTTTACGTGAAGAGTGTCGACGACGATTTGCGCTATGTGATCTGTAATAACCGTTTCGAAGAAATGATCGGACTTGGCAAAGAGCAAGTTCTCGGCAGACGCGACGAAGATATCTTTGTCCCCGGCGACGAAGCTCCGGTCAAGCTGGTACTGGAAAACCAGAAACTCCTCGGAGACGATGCCGCACAGGATACGGTTGAACTTATTCGCAATAAGGAAGGACGGCAGTTCATCGTCCGCAACGTCAAAAATATGATTTCCCAATCCAACGGCACCAGGCTGATGCTCGGTATGGGGATCGATATCTCCCGTCAATATGAATTGGAGCAGAAGCAGAAGAATGCGATCAAGGCCTTGAACAACTATGTCAAGAGCGAAAGAATCATCAATCAGTTGCTCAGCCGGATCAGCGTGGAAATCGATTTTGACACCATCGTCAACGAAATGCTCAAAATAATCGGCGAAAATGCCGGAGCCGACCGGGCATATATCTTCAATTATTCGGGCGATCAGCTCAGTTCCACCAACCGTTATGAATGGGTCCGGGAAGATATTACCCCGCAAATCGACAACCTGCAGAATATCAATATGGGCGACTATAACTCCTGGAACAACGCCCTTCGGGCCAAACAGGATATCATCATCCCGGATGTCGAGAATCCTCCGGCCGGGTTTGAAAATGAAAAAGCCCTCCTCCAGGCTCAAAATGTTCAGTCCCTTATCGCTTCCGGCATCTGGATGAACAACGAACTTACCGGTTATGTGGGGCTGGATTACGTCCTTCACAAGAAAAATTTCTCCAACAGTGACATTCATACCGTACACAGCGTGGTCAATTTGTTCCTGATCGCCAGCGAACGCCAGCGCCAGACCAACCGGATCGCCGACAGCGTATCGCTGCAGCGTCAAATCGTGGACAATGTCACATTGCCGCTGATGATTGTCGACCTTGATTACAATATTGTGGTTGCCAACCCCTCGACGGCCCGCGAGGCCAATGTCCCGCTGGATCAGATCCCTGGCATGAAGTATTACGAAGTCATCTGCAAACAAGAGTTTCCGCCGTTCGAATTCCAGAAGGGTCTGGCTCAGAGCAATCCCCAGGTCTCCACTTTTGAGTACGATGTGGAAACCCGCAAAATGGTCATCACCACGGTGCCGCTCCTCGACCGTCAGGGTGCATTGAGATATTTCCTGATTTCGGCTATCGACATCACTGAACTGACCCAGCAGAAACAGGAACTGCAAAAAGCCATGGAGCTCGCCCAGGCGGCGGACCGCGCCAAGAGCTACTTCCTGGCGACCGTCAGCCATGAACTGCGTACCCCGCTCAACGCGGTTATCGGGTTCAGCGAACTTCTTCAGAATCAAGATATCGCCCAAGAAGAGCAGGTGGAATACCTCCGTTCCATCAATTTTGCCGGTAACGCGCTGCTCAATTTGATCAACGACGTACTCGACCTCTCCAAGATGGAGGCCGACCAGATGACCATGAGCGCGGTCAAGACCGACGTCGGCAATCTGGTCAACGAAGTGGTTGCCGTCTTCAAGCTGAAAGCCCAGCAGAAGAAAATCGATCTGCTGGTCGACTATGCCCGAGTCCGTTATCCGCTTTATATCGACACCCTGAGACTGCGCCAGATCATCCTGAACCTGGTTGGCAACGCGGTTAAATTTACCTCTTCCGGCAGTGTCTCCATCTATATGGCTTTCAAGCCGCATATGGAAGAAAATTCCGATTCCGGCGTCTTGACCATCCGGGTGACCGACACCGGTATCGGCATTCTGCCGGAAAATATCGACAAAATATTTGAACCGTTTGTCCAGGAAGGCTTTACCCGCGGCAATCATGTTTACGAGGGCTCCGGCCTCGGCTTGACCATTACTCAACGTATGGTTCAGAAGATGGGCGGCGATATCAAGCTCACCAGTGAGCTTGGACGCGGCAGCACCTTCACCGTAACCATCAACGATATCAAGTTTGACAAAGAAGACCTCCCGAAAAGCGAGAAAACCCAGCCGCAACTGCAGGAAAAGAGTAAAGACGCTTCGTTCCGGGTCCTGATCATCGACGACGTCATGATGAACCTGAAACTACTGGACGCCATGTTGCGCAAGCTGAATTTCGTCACGATTCAGGCCAGCTCCGGCAAGGAAGCATTGGAAATTCTGGAAGACGACATCAATTTCGACATCATCCTGACCGACCTCTGGATGCCGGGCATGAGCGGAATCGACATGACCAAGGAACTGCGCGACGATCAACGGTTCAAGGATATGCCGATTGTCGCCATCACCGCCGACACGGAAATCAACGCCGAGTCGTCAAGTATTTTCGACGGCGTCATCCACAAGCCGATCACCTCGGACGCCCTGATCGACATCTTCGAAAAGCTGATCAATTTCAAGAGATAGGCCGAGGCCACCAAAAAACTCGGACAGGTCCGACGGGGCGGACACGTCGGACAAGTCGGACGGTTCTAAACTCAAGTCAGTGATATCTATATTGAAAGAAAATTCAAAAATCGTTTGCTTGTAAAATAAATCGATGATATACTGTCATCATAAATCAGGCGGTAAATCATGGCTGGAAATCTCTATGCTGTCGGATGTTTGCTGATCTGGGGAATTTCACTCGGTTGTATCGCGGTCATGGTATTCATGCCGGGCAATACGTACGGCGGGAAATTTCCGTTCACTTTGTTTATCAGCGCACTGATCGTCGCCATCCTGATTCCGATGAATCTGGCCAGCGACAATCCGGATTATTTGGGCGAATCACTGGCGGCTTTGACCTTGCTGGCCGGTGGAGTCGGCTTCTGGAAACGGCGTTACCAGCTGCTGAAATTCATCATTCTGTTCAGTATATTTGGAGCGCTTTCGCTCTTTGTCTGCTATTTTCATGTCGACGGTCATGCTTACGGCGGAGCCAGGTACAAAGCCCGTTTAATCGCGCTCCGAAGCACCTTGAAGTATGTCGCGAAAAATGACACCAACGAGTATTCGGCCGGGAAATTCGATGTTGGGCATCCGTTGCTCGCCGCCAATCCAGACCTGAAACAATATTGCGAGTACGGGGTGGCTTTGCGTCCATGCTGGCATACCGGCTTTACCGGCCTCGGCCAGGCGGAACCGTTGCCGCCGCCGGACTTCCGGGCCGGAACACTGGCCGACAACCTTGAATTCTTGCTGCAGTACATTGACGACAATACCCGGCTCAAGAGCATAACATATCCGGCACGAGCAGTATTCAGAACCAGTACTGCTGTTTTGATGGTAATTCTCTTGGTTGTTATATTGGTGTTTCTGGTCTTGCTGGTAATAATGTTGTTTATCGGTCGACCACAGATGAATAAAGCCAGGAAGGAATTTTTACAGCGGCCCCCTACCCTGAATGATGAATTTCTCCGTCAGTGCGAAATACCGCCGAATTCTCATGACGCAGAGGTCGCTCTGATGATCCGCAAGGACTTGGCCTCGTACCTGAAAGTTCCGCCGGAATCGATTTCCGGTGAATGCACCACCGAAGATATCTTCTGGCTGCTGCCATTTTCCGGATTTGAAATGACTGAATTCATCATCAATCTGGAAAAACAAACCCGCCGTCCCGTCCATGAAGAAAAAATTCCCGATATTTCCGGAAACAAGAAGGAACTGACGGTAAAAGCCTTTGCCCGGTCCATCTGCGAAAATATGGAAAAATCATTGGCGAAAAACTCACTTTAATCGCAATATCCATTCTTTGTACCATGTCAGCCTTTTTGTCCGTCGCCGAAAAGCTTGCGCAGTTTCTCGAGGGTCAGGGGCTTGAGAAATACGTCGTCGAAGCAATCCATATTGAAAGTGGCTTTGGTTTCAGAATCAGCGGTGATCGCTATGATCCGGACATTTTTGCAACGGGAATCATCCCGGATTTTCAAAGCCAGGTCGTGACCGTTCATGTTCGGCATCCACATATCGGTTAGAATCAGGTCAGGAACTTTTTTGTCGATTTCCGCCAACGCTTCCAGACCGGAACCGGCCATCCGGCAGTCCAAATCGAGCTGTTTGAGCATCGCCTTCAAAACCTTGAGATTGACCGGCACGTCGTCAACAATCAAAATATCAAGGCTTCCGGCTTGCTCGGTCATACTCAGCGGCACAGCTTCTACCGCCGTAGTCGCCACTGTCGGATAATCATAGCGGATACCGGCCAAAGTAATGATAAACACACTCCCCTTCCCCAGTTCGCTTTCCAGCTCAATGCGCCCGCCCATCTTATTGATCAGCCGGCTGGTGATGGTCAGTCCGAGCCCGGTGCCCTCATTGGCGCCGCGAGTGGAACGCTGTTGGACAAACGGTTCAAAAATCTTGGCCTTATACTCCGGAGAAATCCCCACCCCGGTGTCGATCACCCTGATGATCAGCGTACCGACCCCGGCAGCGGATTCGGGCTTGAATTCAATCTGGAGCCTGACATATCCGGCATGAGTGAACTTAAGCGCATTGCCGACGACATTGAGCAGAATTTGCCGCAACCGCAGACTGTCGAGTTCCATAATCGGCAATTCCGGCGGCCGGACCATCTGAAAGTCGATCTTCTTCTCTTTGGCCTTGTAACTGAATATCGCCATGATTTCATCGAGAATGCCTGCCATGTCGACCGGCTGAGGCGTGATTTCCATCTGGTCCGCCTCGATCTTCGAAAGGTCGAGCACGTCGTTGATCAGATTGAGCAGCGCGTTACCGGCGAAATTGATGGATTGAATATAATCAAGTTGTTCATCAGGGCTCATTCCGCCCCGTTTGAGCAATTCACTGAAGCCGATAACCACATTCAAAGGAGTCCGGAGTTCATGGCTTACCGTAGCCAGGAAGAAACTCTTTGCTTTGTTGGCGCTTTCCGCAGCCGCCAAGGCGCTGACCAGCTTGCGTTCGGCCTCCTCCTGCGCGGTGATATCCAGACAAATACCCATCAACAGACGCTGTCCGTCATCATAATCGACAGTCGATTTTACACAACGCAACACATAGATATTTCTATCGCCTCCCATTACCACTTCCTTGCAGTCAAGCACAGTTCCCGACTTGACGGCGTCGGCATCACTACGCCGACAGCCATCGGCATCGGTCGACCGGATAAAGAGGTCATAATCGGTTTTGCCCGGCATATCGTCGACCGTATACCCCATAAAAGCCGCAAACGTGGAGTTGGCCATGATATATTTGTAATCATTGTCCGGATCTTTAACGAAAACCGCGCAGGGCAGATTGTCCATAATCGTCTGGAGCAACCTCGAAGTTCTTGCCAGTTCGCGTTCGGCAAATTGCTGGGAAGTCACGTCCAGGCAGATTCCAACCAACAGGCGCTGGCCGTCTTCGTATTCGAATGTAGTTTTAATGCAATGCAACGTATGAACGTTTCCAGCGGCATCCATTATCACTTCCTGACCATCGACCACCTGTCCGGATTCGACGGCCTGGGCATCGGAAACATGACACCCGGCGACATCTTCCTCCCGGAAGAACAACTCACGATCTTCCTTACCGGGAATCTCGTCCACACCACGCCCGATAAACGCGGCAAACGTTCGGTTCCCCATGATATAACGGTAATCATCGCCAGGATTTTTGACGAAAAGCGCGCAAGGCAGATTGTCCATAATCGTCTGGAACATGCGGTTGGTTCCAGCCAGCTTCCGCTCCATGATTTCCTGACCGGTGATATCGATGCAGATTCCCAGGAGCAAACGCCGTCCGTCGCCGTAGTCGACAATCGTCTTGATACAATGCAAGGTATGGATTTCCCGGCTGGCCCCCATCACCACTTCCCGGCCATCGAACAACTCTCCGGATGCCACGGCGGCGGTGTCGCTGGCGCGGCAACCGGCGGCGTCTTCCGGCCGAATAAAGATATCGAAGTCGGTTTTGCCCGGCATCTCCTCCACCTTTTGTCCCATGAACCCGGCAAAGGCCTGGTTGGACATGATATAGCGGTATTCAGCGTCCGGGTCCTTGACGAACAAAGCACACGGCAGGTTGTCCATAATTGTCTGAAGCAAGCGGTTCGCCTGTGCCAATTCGCGCTCGGCCTCTTCCTGGCGGGTTACGTCGACCCCGATCCCCAGAATCAGTTTTCTGCCGTCTTCACGATACAAAACCTTCCTCAACAGGCGTAGTGAGTTAACTTCGCCTCCTTTCGGGCCAAGCCGCTCAATAATATCAAAAACCTGCTCCGGTTCATTGGCGGCCTGAAGATCGTGACCGCGGAAACACTCAGCCGCTTCCCGGGAGTGAATTTCAAAATCGGTATTTCCGATGATTGTTTTTTCACTGCCGGTACAAATCTTGCACAACTCAGCATGGGCCCGGTTGCTGACGATATAACGGAAATCGTCATCGATATCCTTGACAAACAACGGACAGGGATAATTTTCAATGATATTCTGAAGGAGTTGGTTGGTGTGGATATAGTCCTGTTCGCTTTTCTTGAGTCTGGTTATGTTCTTGAAAACCCCGAAATATCCGTCGACACCCGAGGCGGGAGTCGTGTTTTTCTCGACTTTCAACTCAAAATAAAGCAACTCTCCGGAGTCGTAGGTCCGGTAGGAAAAATCAATGCTGTCGGCTTCCCCGCTCAACAGCTTCCGCCATTGTTCACGGTATTCTTTTTTATCATCCGCAAAAATCCAGTCGCCCTCATAAACTTTGTTGTCGCCAATCACATCCTTCAATCTCCGGTTGACCCTGTCATCAACCAGATTACCGTGAATATCGCAACAGAAATAGGTAATTTCCCCCACCACCGCGGCAGCCTGGAGCAGACGGTTTTGCAGATGCATGCTGTCGCGCTTTTCATACTCTCCAGTCACATCGCGGAATACCATGACCGCTCCGGAAACGTGGCCATCAGCGTCAACTATCGGCGCGGCACTGTCGGCGATATGCAGACGTCTGCCGTCGGGGGTTATCAGATCGGTGTGGTTGGAAAGTTCGATAATCTCTCCCGTGGAGATCGCTTTCAGGATCGGCGACGGGACTGGCTCGTCATTGAGATAGTTTACCAGTTTCAGCACTTCGGAGGCTTGCTTGCCGATCATTTCTTCCCGGCTATAACCGGCTAAGCGGGCAGTAACATCATTGACCAGAGTAATAAACCCCTCGCCATCGGTAACGATAACGGCGTCGCCGATGGACTCCAGGGTTAATTTCAGCCACTCTTTGGTCTGTACCAATCCTTCCCTGGACCGGCTTAATTCCTCAATATCCGTGGAAAGCCCAATCACGGCTTCCCGGCCAAAGATACCGGCGGGAACTTTTCGGAGCTCCACCTGTCGCATTCTCCCCTGAAACGCATACTCTATATTGTAAGGCTCTCCAGTCCGGAACACCTCTTCAATCGGTTCCTTGAATTTCCGCACCACCTCTTCCGGCAACTCATTAAATGCTTTGGGGACTTCGGTAACGCTGTTCAGATAATCCTGACTGAATTGCCGGTAAAGAAATTTTCCATCCCGATCAATTACAGCCATATGCAGCGGTGTAACAGAAAATGCCGCGGCTAGACGCCCGGTATAACGCTTTATGAAATGTTTGAAAATCGCGATCATTACCAGTACGGTAAGCAAAACAGCAAGAATCACCAGGACGATCACACACGGCAAACCGACAGAAACGACAGAATTACTTGCACTCGAAGAACTTCCGGCCAGACAAGACCACGGAGCCAGGCAAACAGTCACATAAAAAAAACGAATGACAGCCTTCTGGTTCGGCATCATACAACTCCTTCATTTTTTTGGTAAACATTCCAAACCGTCGGAATTAATAATGTACTATTTATTCCGGCAAATACCATTGGATATATTCCATTAATATAGATTAAAACGCAAACTGTAATAGATAAATAATACATTTAAAAGATAGCACGCCATTATTTATAAAACAAGTCTACGATAGAAGTTCAGGCTGTCAATTTCAGAATTCCCTTCGAATCGGACATTTTTCAATCATTTCATCAGATATTTATAATCTGTTGTAAATGAACTTTCAACGTATCGCATTCGGTCAAAGTTACAACTTTCAAATGAAGATATTGCAAATTTTATTGGTATTTTTATATTATCGGTGTATATTTTCATATTACTGTTACTTTTTGGAAGGTTGATATCAAATATATACTTTAAGGAGTTTATATGGAATTGAATTGTTACGATAAGGATGGGGTGACCGTTCTTGAAATCAGAGGACGGCTTTCGGCGGAAAATGTCGAAGTTCTGAGAAGTAAATTTTTGGAATTGTTTACTAATCAGCGTTACTTTGTATTCGATTTAGAGCAAATGGAGAATCTTGACTCGACAGGACTTGGCGCAATTGTTTTCTGCCTGAAAAGCTGTACTGAGTTTGACGGTACCTTGAAGCTTGCCCGCTTGACTCCCAAATCGCGAATGATATTCGATATTACTAAAGCGTACCGGATTTTTGACATATACGATGATCTTGAAGAAGCAATAAAAGCGGCTAAACAATAATTTTATCACTATAATTATTTTTTATTGTATCGTGGGTAATATGGACAAAAACCGTAATGTCAAAGCAAAAGTTGATGTAGACGATGTTGAGCTGATTGACTTCCTGATGACCAGAAAACATGGCAAAGAAGTCTCTCATGCCAATATGAAAATCAAGGCGTGGAATTTCACCGTCAAAAGTACATATGTGGTGAAGCGGGCTATTGATATCCTCGCCAGCATCGCCTTTTTGGTCTTCTTTTCTCCGTTATTCATATTTACGGCGATTTGGTTGAAGCTTGATTCTCCCGGCCCGTTGATTTACCGGCAGGTCAGAGTAGGCTTAAACGGTCGTCACTTCAACTTCTATAAATTCCGTTCGATGTATATCGACGCCGACGCCCGCAAGGCTGCTTTGGAAAGAGAGAATGAATCCAAAGACGGCGTCATTTTCAAAATGAAAAACGATCCCCGGATCACCCGTTGCGGCCGTGTCATCCGCAAATACAGTATTGATGAAATGCCTCAATTAATCAACGTTCTGCTCGGCGATATGAGCTTGGTCGGGCCGCGTCCGCCGTTACCCAAGGAAGTGGACCAATACAGCCTTGATGACCGGAAACGTCTCCAGGTAATTCCCGGCCTTACTTGCTTGTGGCAGATCCAGGGGCGCAGTAATATTCCGTTCAACCAGCAGGTGCAGTTGGACAAGGAATACATCAAAAGCCACAGTGTGTGGAAAGATTTTCTTATTTTAGTAAAAACCATCCCGGCGGTTCTCACTGGACGCGGGGCTTATTAACGGAAGCAAATGAAAGCAATAATACATTGTACAACCAAAGGTCTTGAATGGGTCGAGGAATATTTCCCCGGCTATCCGGCCTACCTGCTTCCGATCGGCAATAAACCTTTCCTGGAATTTGTCGTCGAATATTGTGTTCTTGCCGGAATCAAGGAAATCCGGCTTATCCTGGATAATGACGATGCCAAAATTTCCGAGCACTTCGGCGATGGAACTCAATTCGGGGTTCACATCTCGTACCTGAATGTCGCCCCGGATACGCCTTCAGAAGAAATCATTGCCCAGAACAAAGCATTTTGTGCGGAAGATAGTATCTTTTATACTCGCGGCCTGGTTTTTATCGAGTACAATAAAAATGAACCGATGAAAATCGACATGAATGCCGAGCTTATTTCCGGAGAATACAATCAGGATATCTGTTACTTTTTCTGGGGCAACAAACGTCTGAAAGACACCGCCGAACCGCTTGACGTCACCAAGCCGGCCGGTCCTTTGAAGCTGACTACCGTACCGATAAATTCTCTTCGGGAATATTATCAGATGAATATGCGGATGGTTTATGAATTGAGCGAGAATTACAACCTTCCCGGATATGGCAGTTCCAATTCATTTATCGTGGGCCGCAACGTCCAGATTCCGACCAATGCGGAAGTCAATACGCCGGTAATCCTGGGCAATTCGGTTCAATTGGGCAGTAATGCAGTGATCGGGCCCGGTGCTATCGTCGGAAATCATTCGCTGATTGACAATGACGCCAATATCCATAATACCATCGTCTTCGGCAATTCATATGTCGGGTGCAACCTTGAAATTGTCAATAAAATCTGCTACCGCCACTATCTGGTTGATCCGGAAAACGGAATTAAGCTGGATATTATCGACGAACTGTTGTTGACCGAGTTGGTCAAACAGGGAATCTGGCGCTGCCCCGCCATGCAGAGGGTTACGGCCTTTCTCATGATACTTTTTTATGCGATACCGTTTCTGCTGATCAGGCCTCTCCTGAAAATAAAAGCCATGGAAGTGGATTGCTT
>JAVBRM010000042.1:0-21781 GCA_031548025.1 Victivallaceae bacterium
TCAGTTTGACAATCTGACCCAGCACCGCCATAGTATCTTTCTGAGGACTCATGCATTTTCCTTTCGTCTTGTAGTAGAGCAAAAGGTAGCACGGGTCCTCGCTTTTTTCAACTTCTCAGTTTTTTATGGGATAGCTGTGAAAACGCAATGATTCTATGCCAGCAACAGGAGGAATGATTATGGGATCGGAAGCCTACACGTGGATTACAAAGTACAAGGAAGACCTCGCGGAAGCATTGGAATGCGCGCGGCAAGAGACCTTTGCGGCCGGTAAATTCCTGGGCGCGGAAGAGAATCCAGCCACCATTGAGGAGGCGATGGAATACGATCCGGAGGGCGGAACGGGCTCTTTACTGGAAATAGGCAATGTCAGCGAAACGCCGGAATTGCTTTGCGCGTGTTGGCTACCGAAAGAAAAGTTGCTTGAATTTTTGGGCACCGAACACCCGTCGCTCGAAGAAATAAAGCAATGCCTGCCGTTCTGGGAATCCTTCGACCGCGGCGGGGCGCGTGCCATTGTGCTTTACGAAAACGGCAAAAAGGCGAAAATCTGCTTCGCCGCCTGGACGATCGACAATCTCGCCGTGGGCGATGGCAGTTTCGAGGACGTTCCGCCCGCCGGAGCCAGAAAGTCAAAAAAGAAAAAAGCCACCCCTAAGGCCAAACCGACCGAAGAGGAAAAAAAGGCCGATCTTGCGCTTTTCGAGCAGTTCGTAAACGATTTATTCCTGTCGGAGCAAGCCACATCACAAGGAGTACGCGAGTTACAGCAGTATATGATGACTCTGTTCAAAAAATATAGCTATGACGCGGGCTTTATGAATGACATCTCCGCGCTTCAACAGAATGCGGCGGCAAAAGCTGTACAAAAAGCCAGATCAAAAGGGAAGTGAACCGCCTGGTCCAGATATTCTGCGCCCTTGAATTTTGATTTGCTTTTTGAGGCAAGATGCTGTATGATTCTTCAACAACAAAACCGACTTTATCTTCGAATGAATCGAGAATAAAGCCGGTTTTTCGCATCCATGATTTGAATGACTACCCAAAACATGGTATATTAAATTATATAGAATTGCACACATAGCAACAAGTATTCACGAGCAACTCGATAAGCGTAAAATTAAAAATGCCTTTTTTCATTACTATATATTCTCCTGGGTTGATTGGGTACTTTCACGGACTATTAATTCGGATTGAAAATTCACAGTGCTCAAGGGCGCGTCGGGCGTCCGCAATTGAGTGAGAAGCGCCTCCGCCAAAGCATGACAAATCCGCCCTACCGGCTGCGCCCATACCGTTAGTGGTACCGGATAATACCGGCAAATCGGTAAATCGCTGAAAGAGGCGACTTTGACATCGCGCGGAATGGAAAAACCGGCATCCATCAACGCCTTGCAGGCGCCGAATACCCGGTTGATGCTCTGAATAATCAGACCGTCGAAAGGCGGTTCCCCGCCATTGCCATATAGACGGCTGATAGCTTCGAAAGCCGCGTCCTGATGGTCGTCGCAGACGACTCCGCTGGCCGGAGTAACCGCAATTCCGGCCGTATTGCAGGTGTTCCGGAAGTTTCGTAGCGACACCGACTCGCCCCCGCGATGCAACAATCCCGCCACCGATCCCCCGACCACCGCAATCCTCCGGCAGCCGGCAGCCGCCAAATGAGCCGCCAACTCGCCATATCCCTCCGGCAGATCCATGCGGACGGAGGAAAAAGGAATCGCCTCGATATCCGTAGTACAGCGAAAAATCAACGGCCGTCGCGACTGTTGGATCCGCTCGTAAAACTCCCGGCAATCCGGTGCATAATACATGGAAATCATGGCATCAACCTCGTGATGAAGCAATGTTCCGAGGGCGGCATGCTCTTTGTCGGGACGGTTGTGACAGATAAAGGGCCGCAGCATATAGCCTTCCGCCGAAAATTCCATATCCAGCGTTTCAATGTACTCGGCATACACACCGTCGAAGACATTGGGCACCAGCAGTCCGATCATCCGTGTCGCTCCGAACGCCAGGGCGCTGGCATTGTGGTTCGCCACATAGCCGAGCTGCCGCGCTATTTCATGAATGCGATTGCGGTTTACCTCGCTGACACGGTTCGGACGCCCATTCAGAACCCGTGAAACCGTAGAGATATCACAACCGGCTATTTCCGCAACATCTTTCAGAGTGATCATTTTCGATAAATTCCATCAGTAAACGATATTGTTTTTATCTTTGAACAAACGCTTGTTCATGTTATTATTATACTCGTCATTGCCGTGTTGTCAAGAGCCCCATCGGGAAAAAGTGAACGAATTTCTTGCACCGGCTAAAAAAATCGTTATAATTTTTTCAAACACCTATTGACAATTGACAAGTCGGCTTTATAATATTGATAAAGCACTTTATCTAAATATCTGGAGCAGCAATTTTATGGTCAGGATGATTGATATCGCAAAAAAAGCCGGAGTCTCACTGGGAACCGTTTCCGCGGTGCTCGGCGGCAAGGAAAACAATATCCGGGTGTCCAAGGAAAAGACGGATTTGATCAATACCATCGCCCGCGAATTGAACTATATTCCGAATTTTGCCTCCAAAGTGTTGACCCGCCAGGCCTCCATGAGCCTCGGCGTACTGATCGACAGCGAAGATTCCGAAGTCCGTTTCCAGCAACTGGCCGCCATCGAGCGCCAGGCGGAGCGTTGCGGGTATCGTCTGATTGTCGCGGAAACTCATAACAACCCGCAAAAACAGTCGTTAAATTACCGGACACTGCTGCAATATGGCGTCGACGCGGTGATCTGCCATGTCAACAGCCTCCCGGAAGATATTCCGAATCCGGAAAAAATCGTCCTGTACGGTGCCGAAGCGGTACCGGATTTCCCGACAGTTTATTATGATATGAACTCAGGATACGGAGAAGCGGTGGCGTTGTTCAAAAGCGAAGGGCGCCAGAATATCGCCCTGGTCATAGGAGATCAGAAGTATGAATCGGTCCGGGCTCGCAAGCATGCGTTTTTGAGTTTGATCCCAGAGGGAGAAAACCTCATTTATACCATGGCGCCACTGAAAACCAGTAAAACCCGCGATGCCATGGACAAGTTGATCCATGATTTTATCATTCCCAATAAGATCGACGCCATTATCATGCAAAATGACACCTGGGCGCTCGCCCTGCTTCATGAGTTGATGTACCACGGAATAAAAGTACCGCGGGATATTTCCATTGTCGGGCAGGACAACCTGCCCTTCAGCCAATGCTGCCGTCCGTCGCTGTCGACAATCGATCCCAATACCGATGAGCTGAGCGAAGCAATCATCAAACTGGTACTGGAGCGGTTGAAAAATCCCCAGGCTTCACCCCAATCATGGGGAGTCGCTACCCGGCTGATCCAGCGTGAAACAACCTTACCAATAAAATTATCTTCCAAAACAAGGAGTTGACTAAAATGAAGATGAAGATGAAGCAAAAATTTACACTCATTGAACTGTTGGTAGTGATTGCAATCATCGCCATTCTTGCCGCCATGCTGCTGCCGGCCTTGAACCTGGCTCGCGAGAAAGCGCGCGGTATCAAGTGCACAAGCAACCTGAGACAAACGGGAACCACTCTGAGTTTTTATATGAATGACTCAGATGGTTACTGGATCACGGTTAACAGCGACACAGTCTCCTGGGCGACTTATCTTCATACTCGGGCCCAAATGCGGGAAGCCCAGGATATTGCCGCCAAAAGGACCAATACCATATTCAGTTGCCCACTCACGCCGAACACCTACTGCTACAGCCTTTCCCGTCCACTTGCTCACGTGTATGGCTCGAACCGCGAAGCATGGTTCGAAGGCGTCCGGGGGAACAGCGCCGGCGACTGGTTGCTGCGCGACGCTGCCAATAATTATACCTTGAACTCCAAACGCACGCCCCCCGGCACCATTCTGCTAAGTGATACTCTGACTCAGCCAACTCATTCGACTGCCTGTGGAGCGCAGAGTAGCGTTTACGCATTTCGTCTCTCTTATTTTACCGGTAAAATCTGGCTGGCACATTCGGCTCGCGCCAACAGTCTGTTGCTATCCGGCGCGGTTCTGGCGCTGGACAGCGGGCAGATGCGTTACATGCTGGTCGGAGACTCCACCAAATCCGACGTGAACAGTACAGTAAAAACCAGCATTAAAGATATGTTCACCAAATCTCCCAGTTGGGAAAGCACTTTCTGAAAAATCGATGCACATAGGGATACGAAAATTGAAGAAATATTTTGCCGCGATATTGATGTTGCCATTGCTGCTGACTGCGGGTTCCGGATGGAAGATTGAAGTTACCGGAGATATCGCCGACGGCGTCTGCCGGGCCGGTGATGAAACCAAATTCGCAATTCAACTCCTCAAAGACGACCAAACTTGCCCTGGTGAAACTCTTTACTGGAAAATCGTCGGAGACGGGAGTTTCCAGAAGAGCGGGCGTTTGAAATCGGAGGAAGAACCGTCTGTGCTAAAATTTACGCCACCATATCCGGGACATTTCCGGCTGTACGTCAACCTGCTCGGCAGCGACGGCAAACCGGTCCGACAGCAAGGTCAAACGACCGAAGTCAACGTGGGCGGCGCCTGGGGAATTATTGCCGATCCGGATAAAATACGGGCGGTAGAGCGCGAACCGGAAGATTTCGACGCCTTCTGGCAGGCGGCAAAAGATGAACTGGCAAAGATTCCGCCAAAGGTCATCAGTCTCAAGGAAGTTCAGGTCCCGACAGCGTATGCGAACAAAGTGATTTGTTACGACGTTCAAGTGGAGTGCGCCGGCGACACCCCGGTGTCGGGCTATCTGACCATGCCGCGCAACGCAAAACCCGGAAGTCTGCCCGCTCTGGTCAGTTACCACGGCGCGGGCGTCCGTAGCGCCAATATGCCGCTCCGCAGCGCAGAACAGGGTTTTCTGGCTCTGGATATCAACGCGCACGGCTTGGCGAACGGTCTGCCGGCAGAGCATTATAAGGAGCTCAACAAAACACAATTCACTCCGAACGGAGTACGTTATACGCGCTGGGGCGAAGACAACCGCAATCAGTACTATTTTCGCGGAATGTATCTGCGGGTTATGCAAAGCCTGAAATATATCATGCAGCGTCCCGAATGGAACGGACGCGACCTGATTGTCCATGGCGGCAGCCAGGGCGGAGCGCAAGTCATAGCCGCCGCCGCGTTGGAACCGCGGGTAACGCTGGCTTTTGCCAGAGTCCCCGCCTTGAGTGACTTGGGCGGAGCCCTTGCGGTACCGCAACGCGCTCCCGGCTGGCCGGGATTATTCAAAGCCGCCTCCCCCGGCGTACCGGACAAACCGACGGTAGCGCGGGAAACTGTTTATTTCGATAACGTGTATCTTGCCCGCAGAATTAAATGCGAAATTCATATTTCCACCGGGTTGCTGGATACGGTATGTCCGCTGGCGGGAGTGATTGCCGCCTATAACAACCTACCCGCCGATACCCGGAAAAGTCTGTTTATCACCCCGAATAAAGCCCATGAAGCCCCGGACGGCAAAATCAAAAATCAACGGCTGCAGGAAGTATTGCGCGAAAATTCAAAGCCGAATTAAAACAGGAGTTCAATATATGTCTGTCATCAAAAAGGCTATTTTATTGTTTATTATCGGAACGGTTGTTTGTGAGGCCGCTCCGGTTCAACTGGACGAGCGTGGTCGATTATGCATCGATGATCTGACTTTCCGCATCGTCTGTGCGCAGGGCAAACAGACTTTCGGCCAGGGCGAGAAATACTTGAAAGCCGGAAAGCTGGAAAGACAAGCAGAACTGACGACCTGCCGCAGTGAGGTGTATCTCCCTGAACAAACGCCGGGAGTGCTGGTCACCAGCCTCAAGTCTGATGGTTCAGAGAATTGCGAATATGAATCGGTAATAACATTTACCCCGGCTTTGAAGTTGAGCGGAATATCTCTGCGCGCCGCCCTGCCCGGAGATGCTTTCGCCGGTCGTGAATTGATCGCCGACGACAAGAAAGTCGCCATCCCGATAGAAAAAGACAAAGTCAGTGTCTATAAAACGCAATGCACCAAGCTGACCATCCCCGGCAATGACGGAATCATCACGCTGGAAAGTACTACCCCATTTCTATTTCTGCTGCACGATTATCGTCCAGGTCAGAACATTTTTTCTCTGATAATCGGGTTTGAGCCGCTTTCTGGTGAAATCGCGAGTTCTTCCCTGAAACTGAAAATTAAGCGGCATCCGTATCAATCCACCCCGCTCGACCTGCGTCAGGCGGTAAATATGGGCTTCGCGGATGAAGTTGCCAACGATGGCAAGGGTGGTTGGAGCGACCAGGGACCGGACAATGACCTGCGGATGATTCCGGTCGGCAAGCAACGCTGGGGAGGCCTGAATTTCAACATCATCGATCCTGCCAAAAACAACGGCAAATCATGCATTATGCTGGCCGGAAAAAACCGTGAATATTTCCCCAACGAAGCCGGTAGTGACATCAAGGGAAATATCCAGGGTAAATTTCTGTATCTGATCCATGCTATGGCCTGGCCGGGCAAAGGCAACGATATCGGAAAAGTCACCGTCACTTACCGCGACGGGACCTCAAGCGTTCTTCCGGTCAGAAAAAGTGACGTCGGCAACTGGTGGTCACCGGCACCGCGTGATAACGGCGAGGTTGCCTGGGTCGGCGAAAACAGCAACGCCTATGTAGGATTGTACCGCAGTACTTACGCACTCGAAGACAAACCGTTGAAACGGATCGATTTCACCTCCGCCGGGACGAGCGTCTGGGGCATCGTCGCCGCCTCGGTCTCCGAACAGCAAATGCCGAAAATTCAGGCGCCGCCGTTTTTCGTTGTCGCCGGGCGCGACTGGCAAGCCATCGATTACCGCAAAGATATTGAAAAAGGCTCTGTTTTTGATTTCTCCTCGCGCCTCGAAGCGCCGGCCGGTAAATATGGCCCGGTCATCGTCAGCAACGGGCATTTCGCATTTCGCGACAAACCGGAACAGCCGGTGCGCTTTTACGGTACCAATCTGTGTTCCGGCGCCTCGTATATCGACAAAGAATGGGCGGAACGGTTGGCGGATCGGCTGGCGGCATTCGGGTTCAACGTGGTACGGACTCATCATCATGACGGCGGCATGGTCAATAAACAACTCACTACCGAGCTCGATCCCGCGAAAATCGATCAGCTTGATTACCTGATTCACTGTTTCAAAAAACGCGGCATGTACATCACCACCGACCTCTATATTTCGCGGCGTCTACCGAAGGGCGAGATCCCCGAATATCCCGACGCCATACCCGACATAGCCGTCTACAAAGCTCTGGTCTGGATTCTCGATTCGGCGTTCGAAAACTGGAAAACCTATTCCGCCAACTACTTGAATCATGTGAATCCGTATACCGGCTTCGCCATCAAAGATGACCCGGTCCTGGTCTCTATCAGTCTGGTCAATGAAGGCAACATCAATTCATGCTGGAAAGCCAATGCATTTACCAGCAAACTCTATCGCGACAAATTCGAACAGTGGCGGAAGGAGAAAAAATACACCAGCGATTCCTCACTGGAAGAGAACCGGCAATTCACCAAATTCCTGACGGAAGTTTATAACCGCCGCTATGCCCAGATGGTTGAGTTTGTCCGTGCCCAAGGCGTCAAATGCCCTCTCACCGACCAGAATATGGGCTCCTCCCAGAAACTGACCGTCATGCGCAACCAGTATGATTACGTGGACACTCACGGCTACTGGAATCACCCGACTTTTCCGAAAAAGAGCTGGCAGTTACCGGCTCTGACGCGTCACCACTCCGCCCTGAGCGGCAAAGGAATGGCACGCTTGTTTACCACCCGTATCGTCGGCAAGCCATTTGCCATCACCGAGTTCGACTTTGCCAGCCCCAACCGTAACCGGGCGGAGGGACCGGCTCTGTTCGGCGCATATGGCGCGTTTCAGGGCTGGGACATGCTTTGTCAGTTCGCCTATACCCATGGCACGGAAAAATTCATGCGTGACGATATAACTTCCGGACACTTCGATATCGCTACCGACCCGGTCAAAGCATTGTCGCAACGTATCGGAGTAGCGCTTTTTACCGACGGCGGCATCAAACCCGCCGAACCGACCTTGATCGTTCCGGTTCAGGATACGGATGATCTGGCCTTTGAATCCGAGTATCCGACGGAACAGAAAATGCCGGGCCTGGCAATTGGCGTCGGTTCAATCGTCGGCACCGAAACTCCCCGGCAGAACGCCCTGCCCGGCAAGGAATTCTACGATCCGGACAACGGTATATACCGCACAGTCACCGGCCAGATTGAGCTGAACAGCAAAAAAGAAACCTTCAGAGTGCTCTCCCCTACCTGTGAAACACTGATTCTGCCCGCCGGAATGTCGAACGCCGGCAGCTTCCTCAAGGTCGTCAACAAAATCGGCCGCGGAGTATTTTCCGCCATTTCCACCGATCAGAAGCCACTGTCCGAATCGGATCGCATCCTGATTCTGCACCTGACCAACACTTTGCCGACCAAAATGAAATTTTCCAGTACGACAATGGAATGTATAGAATCGTATGGCGTCACCCCGTTCCTGGCCGCCCGCGGCGAAGCTGAATTGACCTTGTCGCTGAAAAACGGCGTCAATTACAAGCTCTACGCGGTCGATACCGCCGGCAAGCGCCTCGCCGAAATCCCCATGCTCAACGGAACTTTCAAGGCTTCAGTCTTCAATCCGTTCGGATCGGTCATGGCGTATGAGCTGGTAAAAGAATAAAAAATAAAGGATTCAATCATGAATATGAAAACACGTTATGCCGTATGCGGAGTTTCTACCCGCGCCATCCACACGTGGATAAAAAATCTCCACAACAATTATAAAACCTCCGGCGAACTGGTCGCCATGCTCGACATAGATCCATTGCGTTTCCAGGTCTGCCGGGAAATCAATACGACGATTCCGGAAAGCATTCCGGGTTACGCTCCCGAAGAATTTGACAAAATGATCGCGGAAACTCAACCCGATGCCATTATTGTGGCCGGTGTCGACCGCACGCATGTGACTTATATTCTCAAAGCACTTGAACACGGCCTCGACGTCATCACCGAAAAGCCGATGTGTACGACATTCGAAGATTGCAAACGCGTTCTGGATGCGGAAAAACGCTCAAAAGGCAAAGTCATCTGTACTTTCAACTACCGCTATTCACCGGCTCACCGCCGCATTCGCGAACTTATCCTTGAGGGAAAAATCGGCAGAGTCACCCATGTCGATCTCACCTGGTACATCGATACCAAGCACGGCTCGAGTTATTTCAACCGCTGGAACCGCATGCGTGAAAATTCCGGCGGTCTTTCCATCCACAAATCCAGTCACCACTTTGATCTTGTCAATTGGTGGATCGACGATATTCCGGCGGCGGTTCATGCGTTTGGAGATCGCTATTATTATGGACCACAAGGACCGCTCAATCCGAGCAAAAAAGACGGGCGCGTCTGTTCCAAATGCGACGAAAGGCTCAATTGCAAATACTATGCGCGCTGGGCCACCCGCAACAGCACGATAGAGATCGTTGACGACCACCTGGGCGGCTTTGACGGCAAAAACGGTTCTCTTTTTACCGATTACAACCCTGATATGTGCATCTTTGACTCCGAAATCAATATTCATGATGCCTTTGTCGTCAATGTTCGCTACAAAAGCGGAGCCATTCTGAATTACTCGGCTAATTTTTCGACTCCGTACGAAGGGTACCGACTCGCCATAAACGGCACACTCGGACGAATTGAAACCGAGTCGTGGAGCAAAGGACGTCCCTGCTATCCGCTGGAATATGAAAAACAACACCAAGCCATTGATTACTATCCACTTTTCGGTTCGCGTGAACGTATTCTGCTGCCCGAAGCGACAGGGGGACACGGAGGCGGCGACCCGCTTATTATAGAAGATGTTTTCCTCGGTCCCGATCCACACCGCGAGTATAAAATTCTAGCCGGCTCAACCGACGCGGCGCGCGCGATCGCAATCGGCGACGCGGTCTGGCACTCCATCAAAGAAGAAGCGGTGGTAAAACTTACAGTTCAGTAAATCCGGATTCGCAGGACATGATAGTCCCCCCTTTTTCTGTGTCATTATCCCGAAAGAGCTTACGGCGGCATTTGGGACAACGCAGGAAATAGCGCGTATACTGCGGAATCGCAGAACCGGTATTCCACACTTCACGCTTTTTTTCAATGGTGAATGATCCGAATTTACAGTATGGACATTTGCGAAGGACCTTTGTCTTTTTCCATAAGCCACGGTAAAGATTTCTATAAAGAAAATATAGAATCAGCAGGGTAATCCCGCCCCATGGTACAATACCGGGGATGCTACGAAGAATATGGTCTTGCGGCAGAAGAAATTGAATCCCGGAAAAAATAAAATACCCGATCATAAATATACTAAACGGAATTTCTGTTTTATCGTTTATGACTGCGGTTAATTCTGTTCGAGTGGGGAGTTCAGCCAGCGGTTCGGGTTCCGGCGGAGGCCAGTCCGGGTCTAATTGCGATCCGCATACTGAGCAATTGCCGCTCATACGTAAGACAAGCGGGCTGTAAGCCTCATCACATACTGAACAAATCTTCTCCCCGGAAGGTTTAGTAAATTTGCGCATATAAAAACGATAAACACTTATCCAGACTGGAAAAATCATCATCCACAAAATTCCAATCGCAATCCAAGTCACCTGCATATAGCTAATCTGCAGATGAGTCACCACTACGGCAATCGCCATGGTTGCACCAAACATAAGCAAGTGCAAAAAAAAGACATAAGCCTGCAGGATATCAGGCTGTCTTTCCGGTAGATTCAAATGAGAAAAATACTCATTGCGATATAACGGTAAAGAACATCCCGGACAGATATTTCCGGCTGCGGAAATTTTTTTTAGAAACCGTTTCCCGCAATGCGGACAGCACACCGTTTCATAAAAAATAAGTTCGGCGAACATTCCGCAAACCGAGACAAACGGCATAATTAAGAGCGGGGAAAGCAGAGCCAGAATAAGTGGAACAGATTTCCAGTCTTCCGCTGCCAAATACGAGAGTACGGGGAAAAAACATCCGAAAGCGACGAAAAACGCTCCTTGTATGAATGCAAACCGACGAATGAAGTTCACTCCGTCAATCTCCCGATTCCTGACGGCACGAACAAACCGTTCCCGATTAGGCAATTCCTGATCTTTCATTGATTTATTTTCTCCAGAAAAGTCCAATATAATATCGCTCCTGTAATTATTGTATTTGGTTTAAGATGTTTGGGTCTTTGATTTTGGAATCTTCGGCCAGGAACAGGATTTTGGTGATGATTTCGGCGGTCTTCGGGTCTTCGTCGACGAAGGGCAGGAAAATCCGGCCGCGCTGCGCCGAGTGTACCGACAGAATATGGATCATGCCCTGCGCCTGTTTGTGGCAAACACCACTGCCGAGGTGCACCGTGTACTCGCCGTATTTGCCCTTGACGAATGCATGGTTGCCTTCCAACCGGACGTTTTCCAGCTTGAAAAGCGGCAGCATGGCGCCGATCAGGGCTGCGCGCATTTCCACGGTGGAGTGGCTCGCTTCGGGGTCGACGCCGCCCGCGTGCGCTACGCTTACCACCAGATCCACATCGCGCATGGTTTCCGAGAAAAGACGCGGCGGTATCTCGGAGAACGGCACCGCTTTTTCGGTGCGCCGGTTCAGGAACATGACGCCTCCCAGCGCCGGCGGCTCGATTTCCGACGGTGCCAGCCAGTCCACTTCTGCCGCTACTCGGGCGATCAGGTTTTCGCGGTGAAACACTTTCTGTAAGCCGCTATAGGGTACCGGCATCCAGCCGCGGGTGCGGAGTAGCGCCGCGGCCTTGCGCGGTTGAATCTGGTGTCCCGCATAACGCATCGAAATGAAACCGTCGAGCTTCTCGTCATCGTTCGGCACATACAACTCGCGGAATACCTGTTTAAATGGTTGGACCAGTTTCTGGCCGATCAGCTGTTGCTGAAACTCTACCCAACGCCCGGAGTTCAACAAATCGAGCGGATGGGCGATGGTCAGAGTTTTGATGCCCTTCGGCATTTCGTCGAGGGAAAAAATGTTTTCGCCATGATTCCAGTGCAGTGAATTCACCAGCGGCCCGAGTACCGGATTTTTGGCGATGCTGCGGGCTTCCGCTACCTGAAAAACATCGCCGCGCTCCATGGCGCTTTCGAGGGTGCGGCGGGCGCGACGGTACTGCTCGCGCAATTCGCGGACCGCGGTCTGCAGTTCATTGACATAAGCGTTATTTTTCAGCGCGGCGGGTACGGCCTTCAATGGCTTGCCGTTTTTCTCGACATTGATGGAGGGCTTGCCGGTCTCGTCGATCAACAGATTCAGCATGACCTGTCCGGTTTTCTGCGGTTGGAAGAGCGGAGCGAGTTCCTTGAGCTTTTCATCCTCCATGGTCCAGAGGAAACGGGTCACATCGTCGAATCCGGCGGTACGCGAGAGATTGGCGATAGCCGTTTCGACGGCAAGTTTTTCCGAGGCTTGCCGCTGCGACCCGAACTGTTTGGATTCCTTGGCGAACTTCTGCAATTTTTCGTAACGTCGGCGAAAATCCTTGCCGGGCGCAATCCCGTAAGCCATCACCATTTCTTTGTTACGTTTGGAGTCCATATTCGCCTCGATCTCCTCGAGCTTGAGTTTACCGAGCGCCGCGTCGGAAAAAATCTGCGAACGGCGGTGATAGGCCGCGCCCGCGATGTATTTAGCCGCGTCGTAGAGACGCATGAACATCTCTTCGCCGACCGCGTTATGAGCCAGATTGAACCATTCGATATCGAACGCGCCATCGTTGAATTCCTGCGGCGAAACCTTGGTCCAGCGCGCGATCGCCGCCTCTTTTTCCTCGTTGAACGATTCACTGATATGCGCATGGAAATACCATCCGGCCGCCGGTAAATCCGGCACTCTCAGATATTCTCCGACAATGCCGAGCCAGGCCGGATTGTACATCGCCGCCTCGATCAGCCGCTGTTCCGGAATCGGATTTTCTTTCAGCAGGGCCGCCAGCGTTTCGGCATTTTCTCCGGATAGAGGGCGCACTATTTTCAGGAGGTGCGACAATACATTGTATTTACCGGTATGATAGCTGGTGTTGCCGCGAACCAGCGGTTCCTTCCCGAGTGCCGTCAGAATCCGCACGAAATACGAGGTTCCCGGTACATAATTCAAGTTGCAAGCATAGTTGCTCGCGTCGATCGGCAGCTCCAGGCGCTCGGTCAGTTCGGTGTCGACGAGCCGTTCCAGACAACGCAGCAACAGCGGATGTTTACGGAATTCGTCGCGTTGGAAAACCGGGTTATAATTGCGGAAATTGTTATCCTCGAAAATGAAACGATACACTTCTTTTTCATCGATGAAACCCGCCTCGCAAGCATCGAGATATGCCGGCAGCATACGTTCGCGCAACACCGTGAAATTGCGGCGGCTGAACCAATATGCCCGCAGTTTGAACGCATCCGGCGAAAAAGGCATTCGCGCCAGCAAGTTGAACCAGAATACGACCCCGGCGTCGTCCCAGGCCCAGCCATACCCGGATTGTTTTGTCAGCAACAGACTGAAATACCACGGCGTGTGACGGGCAATCGCCGTCAGATAAACAGTCAGTACATCCACAGTAACACACTCTGCCGCCCGCATGGAGAGAATCATCGAAATGTGGTAGGGCCACTTCGGCGGCGTTTCGGCGGTATTCTTAAGCCTCGATCCATAGAAAACACGCAACGCAAACGGAACTTTGTTGTCTTCACAATACACCGAATGCATCAGCACCAACGCAGTCATAACAGTTTCCGGTGATTCATTGCGTTCAGCGAAAAATTCCCGCCAGACTTCTGGCAACGGAAACATGTCAAACGTTTCCAGTCCATCATTTTTGTGTGCCGATTGTAAATCCAGTCCCCAATATCTCTGATCCTTGCCGAAGCCACCCAGCACCACCCGGCGCTGCGAGCCGTCATAGTTGGTCTGCAGATACTCGAAATCGCGGTTTTTCTCAACTAACTGGTCGAGGTCTTTGATCAGTTGCCGGGCGGCGGCGAAATGCTCCTTCATCCACTGATGCGGGTGAGCGGCGCGTCCGGCCTTCGGCAAATCCCAGCGCAAACGCAGACGCGGAGTGTAGAGCCCGAAACCATTTTGCAGGTTCCATCGCGCCTTATGACGGCGCTTGCGTTTGAATTCCTTCAGTGCCAATTCATTATTGGATTCCTCCAGACGTTTGAGAAACGCCTTGCGGTGCGGCGAGCGCTTGATGATTCGGATGGCGGTTTCGCGAACGGCGTCATTTTTCAATGTCAATAAATTCTCAAGTTTTTCCAATTCCGCCAGGGACAAACGCTGCGGCATGCTCTCGATGCATTCCAGCGCCATCAACCGGACCGACATACTGCGGTTGTTCATGGACTCCAACAGAAACGCCCGCAGTTCCGGCGTTCGCGGAAAATTCCACCGAATCCGGTGATACTGCCCAAGATAGCTCTCCAACCCGAACAAGCTCACCGGAAAAAGAGGTTTTCGCCTGGACATAAAAACCATCGCTTCGTCGAAAAATACCTTCTGCGCCGGAGTCGCCATATCCGGAACCCGCCGCGCCAGTTCATGAAGCATATCGCGGTCCGGCCCAGCCACCGCCAACCGCACCAATGCAGTCCACACCGGCAAACGTGAAAGTTTCAGCTCGCATTGCGGAAAAAACGGGTTATCGATCTTTTTTTCCTTCGCCGGAAGGGCATCCAGCCATTGCAGAAAAATACCGTACAGACGCCGTTGCTCGGAGAGTTTGAACGGAATTCGCATATTCACCAGCAAGTGCTGAACCAGCCCTTCGGGGAATGTCCGCAACAAACACGCTTGCGCCACCGGATCGTCGCGAAACAATTCGCTGTGGGTAGCGATAAACTCATAAGTATAAGGTTGCTGCGCCATTTCCATAAAGTACATGGCAGCGCACTTGCGCGGGGCGGGTTCGTCGTGATTTTGCAGAACCTTTTTCACTGCTTCAAGTGCGTCGTCAGTTTCGGAATTGCCGAGCGCCCAGAGGGCCAGAAAGAGCTGTTGCGGATTGCCGTCTTTCAACGCCTGAACGCGGGCGGCGGGATCATCCAACATGGTAATGGTGGTATCGAGAGCGTTTTTGATGGCGGCCGGGCGCTCCGCTTCCAACCCCAGCCCGGTCCAGGTATCGAAAGCGCGCACCACCGAGGCGAAACGAATCAGGTTGTTTTCCTGAATCACCTTCAACATATAACGAAACGCCTCGAGGCGCCCATCCGAACACGCCTCCATAATCGTCTGCCGCAATCCTTCCTGCAGCCGTGCGGCAATCAGCAGATCGGCCAGCATTTTCCAACTCGATTCCTGCGTGGAATAAAGCAGTGCTTCGATCAGCGGCCGCCCGGCGGCACGGGTATTTTCGTAAATCGCCTGACGGCAGTATTCGACGGTTTTCGCGTCGCCCTCGTCGAGCTTCACCGCGATGATCATAGTGAGTGCCTGGGTGACCCAATAATTCTGTTCCAGATACTCCGGCCGCTCAAAAAAGAGCTCGATATACTCGTCCGGCGTCAGATTGTAACGTTGAAGCCGAACCAGTGCGCGCAGAGTGCCAAACAGGAGCGTACCATAATGCTCCGGATGTCCGGTTGAGCGGAAAGCGCGCCGAAACAGTCCGAACTGATGAATCCCAGCCATTTTGTATTGGAGCGATTTCACCACCGGACCACGCCAGTGGCTCTCCCAAACCACCCGGACGAAACCATTACCGGGCCGGGTCAGGTCACGGATCATTTTTTCCTTCAACGCCGGAGAAACGGACTCATAGAAATAATCACCGAAACTGAATGGATTGTCCAGCTTTTCCAACAACCCGTTGTATTTTCCCAAAGCCAGCAACATTTTTTTGGGAAGCATGCGAAAGTCATAAAACTTACGTTCGCGGCTCTTCCAAAATGCCGCCGCGTCTTTTTCAATCTGTTGTTTTGTTTTCGTCATTAGCGTATCTGGTTTAAGATGTTCGGGTCTTTGATCTTCGAATCCTCGGCCAAAAATAAAATTTTGGTCACAACTTCGGCGGTCTTCGGGTCGTCATCGGCGAACGGCAGGAAAATCCGGCCGCGAACTTGCGAATGCACCGGAATAATATTGACCATGCCCTTTGCCTGTTTGTGGCAAACACCGCTGCCGAGGTGCACTGTGTACTCGCCGAATTTACCTTTGATAAACGCATGGCTACCTTCCAGCCGGACGTTATCCAGCTTAAACAACGGCAGCATGGCGCCAACCAACGCGGCGCGCATTTCCACCGTGGAGTGGCTCGCTTCGGGATCGACGCCGCCCGCGTGCGCCACGCTGACCATCAAATCCGCGTCGCGCATGGTTTCCGAGAACAACGCCGGCGATATCTTGTCAAACGCCACGCGCTCACCAGTCCGGCGATCGGCGAAACTGATGTCTTCAATAGTCGGAGATTCCATTTCGGCGGGCGAAAACCAATCGGCCATTGCGTAAATCCGGGCAATCAGGTTTTCGCGGTGGAACACTTTCTGCAACCCTTCCTCCATATCCACCGTCCAACCGCGCGTTCGCAGGAGCGCCACCGCCTTGCGCGGCTGTACCTGATGCCCGGCGTAACGGTTCGATGAAAGACCGTCCAGTTTTTCATCCTCGGTCAGCATATAAAGCTCCCGGAATATCTGCTTAAATGGTTGAACCAGTTGTTCCCGCACCGCCATTTGTTGAAACTCCGCCCAGCGCCCGGATTTAAGCAGATCGTACGGATGGGCGATTTTCAGTTCCTTGGCATTCGGGCGCAATTCATGCAAACGGAATATCTCCGCGCCATCGGTCCACAACAGCAGATTGAGCAACGGCGCCAGCACCGGGTTGCCGCTCAATGATTTCACCTCGTCCACTGGGAAAAAATCCCCACGAATCATCGCGTTTTCCAATGTCACCCGAGCACGGCGTTGCTGCTCCCGAAGCTCCTTGATGGCGGCATTCATTTCCAGAACGCGAGAATCTTTCTTCAAGGAGGCCGGAACCGATTTCAGGGCCTTGCCGTCTTTGTCACATTCGATATCGGCGCTTCCGGCTGAATCGATCACCAGACGCAGCCGGACACCATCTTTTTCGTAAACCGCAAACAACGGAGCCAGCGATTTCAGTTTTTCGCCTTCCATCGACCAGATAAAACGGTTGACGTCGCTGAAACCGGCGGTACGGGAAAGGTTGGCGATTGCGACCTCCGCCGCGCGTTTTTCCGCGGTCTGGCGCTGCGCCCCGAACTGCCTGGATTCTTTGATAAACTGTTGCAACCGCTCATAACGCTTCCGGAAATCGCCGTCCGGCACGATACCGTAAGCCAACACCATATCTTTATTACGCTTGGTGTCGATTTGCGTCTCAATCTCCTTCAAACTCAAACGCCCAAGCGCGGCATCGGCGAAAATCCGGGCTCGCCGGTGAAGAGTTCCGCCGGAAATATATTTGGCGGCGTCATACAGCCGGTCAAACATCTCCTCGCCGAGCGTGTCGAAGGCCAACCGGAACCACTCGATATCAAAAGCGCCGTCATTGAATTCCTGTGGTGTGATTTGCGAGTAACGCGCGACAAAAGTCTCTTTTTCCGCATTGAACTGTTCACTGGTATGCGCATGAAAATACCACGCCCCCAGCGGCAGTTCGGGTATCGCCAGATAATCCGCCACGATTTCCAACCATTGCGGATTGTACATGGCCGCTTCCAGCAGACGTTTTTTCGTAATTTTCGCTCCCTTCAACTCTTGGCGCAAAGTCTCGGCGTTTTCGCCGGGAGCCGGGCGGGTACAGCGGATCAGCTTGCTGAATACATCCTGTTTCGAAGAACTCATCCAAATACAGCCGCGAGTAAGCGGATAATTGCCGAGCGCGGCCAGGATCCGAATAAAATAACAGGTGCTTTCGATGCTTTCGATCTGATTGACATACTCGGTAACTTCAGTGGGCAAATCTCCACGCATCAGCTCAATTTCCAGAATCCGCTCGATACAGCGGCGGATCACAGGCGCGACCTCGGCGGTAAACTTGAATTCGCTACGCGAGAGCTGCTGCCAACCGCAACCGCCCTTGGATGAAATCGTTTTTATTCCGCCATCCGGATAATAACTGATTTTCGCCATTCCCACGACGCCGATCTTGAAAAGCTGGCTCAGAACATCTTCATCCGGTACCCAACCTTCCAGATTGGCTTTGAGTGTATCATCCAGAGGCGCGATATTAAAATCATCTTCGGGATCATTCTTTTCGGTTTTCAGCCGGAGTGTGCGTGAAATATTAAACTTTTCCCTTGAATACGGCAGATTTCGGAATCGAGTCAGCCACCAGTTTACCGCCTCCTCGCGGAAGAAATAGCGACTGTATCCACGTGTATTTTCCTTGCCATCCCAGAAATCATCCGGCGAATATACCGCAATGGCGGCGGTGATTTGCAAATACAACTCCGCCGGATTCATTGAATCCAACTGCAAAAAAATCAACTGCTGGACCTGGGTCGAGTAGCGCGATGCGGAAAGTTCCTTTTGGACCTCGTAGAAACTTTTGACGGAATCGCTCACATGTCCCCAAAAACCATGAGCAATCGTATAAGCCGTCATCAGGACTTCCGCCGGAGCATTGTAATCGGCAAAAAACTTACACCAGATATCCGCTAATGGATAATTGTCGAATCCCGTAGCTTTCGAACTATAGTCCAGATTCAGAGCCCATGAATTACCATATCCCGTCACATTGCCGAGCAGCACTTTAGTTCTGGAACCATCATAATAGGTCTGGGTATATTCATATTCCCGGTGCTCGTGAACCAGGTCGTCCAGTGCTTTGATCAGCTTCTCCGCCGCTTCAAAATTTGCTTTGATGATTTCCCTCGGATGATACGCCGGGGCAGCCTTCAACGGTTCCGGATGATAATAAACCTTGTTCGGATCAAACAACCCGAAGCCGTTGGCGGCCGTCCATTTTTCGGCCGCCTGTTCTTCTGTGGCTTCAGGGGAAATTTCGTTGGCGGCGGCGATTTTTTCGGCATTTCCGGAGGCCCGAAGACGGGCGACGGATTCGGCTTTGTGCTTTGACCCCATGATCATTTCAACGGCTTTGCGCCGTAGCGAGGCGGTTTTCAACCGCAACAGCGCCTCTATTGCGGGCATTTCCGCATCGCTGACCTCCTCCGGCAAGTGTGAAATCAAATTCAAGGCCATCTCCCGGATCGCCGTACTTTTGTCCTCCAGCGACTGAAACAGAAATGCCCGTTGCACCGGTGATTTCTGAAAGCGCTTCGGCAGTTCCTTATAAAACTCAGCAGTGCGCTTCATACCGTAACGCCAACGTTCATCATCGTTTCGGTCCACCATATAAATCAACAGATGCTGAATCAATGACCGCCGAACGTCCGTAGACATTGACGGCGCCAGCCCGACCAGCCGATCGATATTTTCCGCGGTCGGTTGGATTTGAGCCAGAAGAAAAAGAGCCGTCCAGACCGGTTCGGACGAGTACTCAAGCGGCACGAACGAGAATACCGGATTGTCTGGAGTCTGTTTCTTCGCCGGCAGCAGACTCACCACGTTCAGAAATTTTTCAAAAATCTTTTGCTGTTCCTCCGCCCCCGCCGGAATTACCCCCCGGTCAAGAGCCTCGATCACATCTTCCGTGGCAAAACACCGGAATACAAATCCCATCCGCACCGGGCTGTTACTGTATTGCTTGATCTCATCGGCCACCCGGTCAAAAAGCAACGGGCATCCGGCCTGTTCCACGAAATAAAAACCGGCGCAAACTCTGGGCAACGGTTCGTCGGTCGATTCCAGCAGTTTCTCGACAACCGGAATCGCATCGTCGAATTCCACGTTGCCAAGCGCCCACAACGCCAAATACAGTTCCAGCGGATTTCCTTCTTTGAGCGCACGCTCTCTCGCCTCCGCATCTTCCAAATACAAGACCGCCAGTTCAAAGGCATTTTTGACCGTTGCCGGACGCTCCGCTTCAAGCAACAGTCCGGTCCAGGTGCAGAAGGCCCGCACCACCGAGGAAAAACGGAGCAAATTGTGATCTTTGATTGTCTTCAAAAAATACTTGAATACCGGCAAACCGCCATCCGCACAAAGCTCAATCAGCGATTGCCGCAGCCCCTCTTGAAGCTTTGCGGCCAGCAGCAGATCCGTCAACATTTTCCAGTTGTCTTCGTTGCCGGAGAGCAACAACCCCATCAGGATTGGGTGACTGAAATTACCGTCACCGCCATATATGGCCTCGCGGCATTTCTCCTGAACATACGAATTGCCGCGGTCGAGTTCCGCCGCGATCATCAGCGACATGGCATATGCGGTCCAACTTGTTTCAGCGTCATCGTCGAAATATTCCGGTTTCTCCAGTTGCAGTTCCAGATATTCCGCCGGAGTCAGATCATACTTTTGCAGTTGCAGAAAATTGCGGAGAACCTCGTCGATTCCACTGTTGTAATAAATCGGATTCTTAAGCGAGCGCAACGAGCGCCTGAACCAGCCGAAATGGAAAATCACCCCCAGTTTATATTTGCATCCGGCCGCCACAAAAGGCGCCCAGTCCGCTCCATAAAACTGTTGCAAAAATGGGTTGCCCGGATCGGTCAACGGCATAATTTTCTCCGCTGTATCCAAGACATTATTCATCCGGATTTCATAAGAACTCTCCGCTGCGACCTGCTCGGCAAGCGGCCGGTATTCTTCCGGCAGGGCTGCGATCCGCTCTTTCAGACCGCTTTTGAAATTCTTACGCTTGCGACCACCCCAAAACTTCGCCATTTCCATTTGTCTCTTGTTCAACATTACCACATTCTCCCGGCCAGCATGGTTAGTTTGATGATCATAATTTCGGCGCCATCCGCAAGTGTCAGCGGCTCGTCCAACACGGTCAGCTCATCCGTTCCGGCGAAAATACGGAACAATCCGTCTTCAAAAGCCTGTATCGCCACCTCCACAGCTTGATCGGGATCGGCATTGCGTTCGTTGTAGCGGGCTCCGAAACCGACTTTGCCGGTGGTCTCGGCCTGTTGCTGCAACTCGTTTTCGGAGATGAAAAATTGCAACGGCGTTTCCAGTTTTTTAGCATTGTATTCGGCCACCTGCCAACGGACCATTTCGGTAAGCAATTCTCTCAAAGTGGAAATATAGGCGGGAAGTTCGACCTCAAGGTCCATCAACAATTTGCGTTTTGCCGGATTCTTTATCTTTACCAATATTTTCATAATTATACTGCCCCGGTTAAGTATAAGTAATAATAACCACGAAGTATAGTTTTGTCAAACAGATAAACTCGAAAAAATCCCCTCTTTTTTCACAATTACAAGATTCTAAACCTGTTATAAGCATTTTTTACCAATAAATGAGAAATAGAAATCAGACTCTTCAAATAGGGAATAACCGGATAAATCGCCACTCCGGAAAACTTCCTGACTCTGAAATTCGCCAGTGGAAACGGCCAACGATCCTCCAACCATTATTTGAGGAGTTCCAGCTCGAACAGATCCGCGCCCCGTTTTTGAGTTTTTTGCTATTGTCCCCGGTGGTAGATTTGCAATCCAAGCACCATTTTTCACAGGGCGCGACTGGCTATATCCCGGCTAAAACAGCGTTAACATCAGAAAGATCGCCATTGCCGTCAGCGGTACGAGCAGACCGAGCCAACGTACTACAATGGAAGCCGTCGTCGGAAAATT
>JAVBRM010000061.1:0-54678 GCA_031548025.1 Victivallaceae bacterium
GCAACTTCCCCCAATCGATCGGCGAAGCATAGTGAATTTTCAAATAGGACGAAATCGCCAGAATTTTCTGTTCATGCGGATTGACAGTGGACTCCATCATCCTGATATTCAAACAGGACTCTGTGGCCAGTTGTTCGCAAAGCCGGTCAATCAAATCGGCAGAACCGGGACTGTTGCTGGACTTGCAGAGTTCCAGGATCCTTGAGATCATGGCGGCCATCGTATCGCTGATCACGATACTGTGAAAATGGCTGGCGGCGACGGAATCAACCAGCGGTTGAAAATAATCATAATATTTTCCCTCGTAAGAAAAGAAAAACTCCTCAAACGGTAACGGGGTCAGATTATGATATTTTCTGCCGGGAACGCCGAATATAAAGGTTGGCGGTTTGATTTTCATTTGTTTCTGATCTTCTTCGAGTATATGAAATAGGTTCTTGCTGCTCAGTGAATAGGAAAAAATCACGGTCCGATGCACCGAAACCCGGTCATAACAACGGCTCTCAGGAATATACCCCACCGATTTAACCGGCGGGATCCCCCCGGGAAAAAGACGCTTCACGTTATCCAGATGCAGATACATAAAGTCCATAGAAAACCTCACAACACCATATTTAAATGATTTGGCAGAATATTATATCCCGCTGGCAAAAGAATCTATTGCTTAAGTATGAAATTTCAATTATAATATAAGCGAAAATTGCAAAAAATATTAAATCAGGAATCCACTGACATATGAATCCGGAACAATGCATCATCAAAGAAAATTTTCTGGGGGCAACCACTCCCGGCTGTCTCCAAATTGAAGAACATTCGGGGCTTTCGCACATTCACTCGTCATCACAGGAAAACGGTTATGTGCTGAACTGTGCCGACGTCGGTTACTGGCTGATCACGCCGGAGCTCTCCGCGTTTCAACTGGAAATGGAATTCGCCCTGACCGGGGCCTGCCAGCCTTTTGCCTCATGGAATCTCTTTTTCCACTATCAGCGGGGAGAACGGACCGGCCGAAAGGTTGAATTTTTCTGGTATCCGGAGCAAAAGCTCCTGACCGTTAAGCATGAAGGGGAAACCATTTGGAGCGGGGAAATCGATTTACCAACATCCTTGCAGCTAACAGTCGCGAACGGCAATTGTCGGCTTTCGATGGCCGGCCTTGAATTGACGTTCGCTTGCGGCGAGAGCAAAGGCGGCATCGGATTTTCCCGCAATTCCTTCGGCGGATTTTTTGTGCTCAGATCTTTGAAGCTGAGCACGGATGAGCTCCCCCCCAGGCAGCCGGTAATATCCGGCTCGGCGCCGATCCCATTACAGAACGGCGGAGCAATCCCCTATCAGTTGGCCTGGTCCCTTGAGAAATTCAGCGACCGTGATCTCTGGCTGGTGAAGTTGTCTTTATCCGGCGGCGCCCCCTCACGGTCGATTAATCCGAATGCCAATTATTGCCAGTACTCGATTGAAATCGATTCTTTTCACAACGCCTCATTCCTGATCGGCGACCGGAAATATCGAATCAAGGGCAAGCAATTTTATACGCTCGACGCCAACATTCAACAGCCGGTATTGCAGCAGTTCCTCGCCCCCGTAGACCTGCCGCTCGAACGGATGGTGGTAATCGACAAATTGCCGGAATCCTTGACGGTGGGATTCACTTATGACAAACTGATCGCCAAGGGATACCGCTATCAAAGCGGAAGCGGCGAATTTCGCTTTTACCTTGACGGTCAAACCGCTTATGCGGGAGCTATCCCGGATGAATTTTCCGGGCGTGTCGTTTCCGCACCCAATAAGAAAATAACCGAATTATTGCCGCCCGATCTGCCGGACTACGGCGATGCCCTCAAATTCGCCGCGGACAATCATTATTTTCTGAAAGGCGAAGCCATCCAAATGCAGTTTATTCCCGACCGCGAAAATTCCGGCTATCGACACATCGAGGCCGAACTGGAGAACGTTTTCGGGGATTTCATGCAATCGCTCACGATGGATGAACAAAATGCCGTCACCATCCCGGAACTGCCGGTCGGCGTGTATCATTTAGTCCATAAGATTTTCAAGGGCAAAGAGGAAAAACGCCGGATCAGGACCGCCTTCGAGGTCATCGCGGCGGATTCGCCCGCGCCGCCGCTTTGCTCCGGGTTGCCGTTCCTGTATTCCACCCCCAACGAAGAGAGATTTCTGGAACGCGACGCCTTCGATCCGTGGGTCCCGCAGGAAAGCGTCAACGCCCCGCATTATTTCTCCTGTTCGTCCTACACACCCTCCGTGGGAACGCGGAAACAGGTCTGGCGGGCGATTGCTCCGTATCGCCGCGAATGGTTCATGTGGCTCGAGCGCCGCACGGAAGCGGATTGGCATTACTGGAATTTCACCGAAGCAATCAGCAACGTCGATTACCTGAAATATCAACTCTCCGACGGTGTACACGCCCGTTATAACCTGTGGTCGCTGAAAAGCTGCCGTCCCAAAACATATCTGCTGCCGGAAGTCCAGAAAGCGCTGCTCAGCTTTCTGGAGGAAAATCCCGAGCTCGCCGCAAAAATGCAATTGGTTACGCCAGAGTATATCCGTTCACTCGACGAGGGAAAAGGGATTCTGTTTTCCGAAGAAGCGGTCATGGAACTGAGCAATGTGGCGGGCGCGGAGTGGACGGCACATTACAGCAGACACCTGGAACATGATCTGCTGGCCCAGAATGACGAGTTCAAGAAGCTGAATCCGAAAATCCGGCGCTCCCATTATGGCCCGTGGTCCATTTATATCGCGCCCTACAAAGCCGCCGGATTTTTGCCCTGGGTGGGCTACCACCACGACTGCGCCTTGGACCAGATATATGAAGGATTCTGGCAGTTCGAAGATTACCCGTACAGTTGCGCCTACCAGTCCTGGCGGGGAGCCTGGTGCCTGATGAATGTGAAGTTACTCGCGCCGAAAGTCAAAGTTTATCCGGAACTTTACGGCGGAGCCAATTGCCCCGGCGGTTGTATCGACGGCGCCGTGGCTCTGGCCTGGCCGCCCTACGCCAAATGCGACATCCCGATTTATTTCAATCTGACTCAAGCTTACCAGTATGTCTACGGGACCCCGCAATTAACCGAAAACGGCTTTCAATACTGGCGCGATTTCGGATTTATGATGCGGGACGCCGAACCCGACCATATCGATTATTTCATTCGCGGCTGGAAAATGGTCCATGAATATGCTCCCCACAAGCCGTTGAACACGCCCTGTTTTCTGATCGATATCGACCAGCACGAGACCCGTCAACGTCCGAATGAAATACTGTACAACCGGAGCGAAGACGGCCTCGGCTATCTTTACGGAGTCGCCGCGGAGTCCGGGCTGCCGGCCGGGTTCGCGGCCCGCTCAAACTGCCTGCCCTCCGCTTCGGAAACAAAGTTGCTGATCCTGCCGTCGGTCAGTGCTATGTCAGCGGAAGCAGTGGCGAAGATCCGTTCCCTCTACAATGAAGGCGTGTCCCTGTTCGCAGTCGGCAACGTGGATGGATTGGAAGACCTGTTCGGCGTCCGCAAATGTCCTCGTACGATCCATATCAACCGGATCGATGACGAATACATTGCGCCGTCGGACGCCGAACTGTTATATGAGACAGACGGAGCGGAAGCCGTATTGCCGGACATCCTGTTCCGCCACGGCAGAACCGCTTTGCTGAATGCCCCAGTGGCTGAGCTGGGCTGCGATACCTTCCTGGAACGCGCTCAATACGGACAGGCCAATATCAGCAAATCCCTCGCAAGACATTGCGGAAATATCTTACACGATCTGACAAATGCCGAATTTGAAGTCATCACCCCCAATTGCGGAATCGTCGTATTTCTGGACAAAAAGGACCGTACCGTGCTGTTGCTGACGGATTTTTCGGCATACGGCACCGATCCTTCCGAAGCGCGTGAAATCGAAGTCCGCTGCAGCTCCGGCATCGACGCCCGGGGAACCCATCCGGTCAATCCGCTTTGCACCGGGAACCGGATGGACGGCTTCACGGTCAAGCTGCGGCCGCACGAAAGCGCGTTGATCGAGATAGTCAAGGAGGTTTGAGAATGTCGCGATTATTGATCTGCCTACTCTGCCTGGGCTGTACCGCCCTGACCGCCGGTTTCACGGCGATTGAAAACGGTGAAAACCGGGGAGCGGCGATCATCATTCCCGATTCTCCGTCGGAAACCGTCAGCAAAGCCGCGACCGAGTTGAATTATTATCTGAAGAAATCCACCGGCGTGGAGCTGCCGGTATATACCGAATCCGCCAAGCCGCAGAACCTGAAAGGCGGATTCCAACTGCGGGCGGCGGATTCGGGCAAAACCAATTCTTTCACCATCAAATATGCGGATAATTTCATCTTCATCACCGGGGTGGATACCGTCCAACAACAATGCGGATTCAACTCCAAAGGCACCCTGGCCGGGGTCTACCGCTGGCTTTTCCGGCAAGCGGGTGTACGCTGGCTCTGGCCCGGCGAGTCGGGGGAATACATACCGCCGATGTCCAAAATCGTCCTCGATAATTCCACGGATGAAACCCGGATCCAATATTTCGAACCGTCCGTAATCCGGAGAAATTCCGAATGGGTGCTGAAACTCTCCGGGCACGCCTACAACCTTCCGGTCATTCCCGAATACCCCAAGGGCCACGCTTTTTCCGGCTGGGTCAAACTGTATGCCAAGACGCACCCGGAGTGGTTCTCCCTGGAAAAATACGGTCAGCGCAAGACTACCGAACCGACCAATATGTGCCTGAGCAATCCCCAGCTCCAGGATGAACTCGTCCGTCTGTGGCTCGAACAATACAAAAAATCACCGTTTCCGCTGGCCCTGAATGTATCGGAAGCCGACCGCAACGGATGTTGCTATTGCGAAAACTGCCTCGCCATGGACGGCGAAGACGTTCGCGGTCCGACACGGCGTTATCAGCAGCCGAAAAATATCTCCGAGCGAGTGGCGAAATTCGCCCTGATTCTACAGGAAAAAGCCCGGAAATATGTTCTGGACGCCCAAGTCATCTATTTCGCTTATCACGGTTATTTCAAAGCTCCGCGACTGACGAAGCTGAACAAAGACGTCATCATCTATCTGGTCCCCGACATTCCGTTTCCCCGCCGCCCGGAGTACACCGAGTGGCTCGACACGGAATACCGCGCCTGGCAACAGAGCGGGGCCACGCTTTATTTGCGCCCCAATTATACCCTCGGCGGCTACGTAATGCCGGAAGTCTGGTATGACCAGTATGACGTCGAACTAAAAACCCTATTGAAATGCGGCATCCATGGGCTCGATATCGATGGCCCGGCCGGGATGTTCGCCACTCTGGCGCTGAACCTTTATGTCATAGCACGGCTGATGGGCGAGCCCGAAGCCGATGCGGAAAAGCTGGCGGAGGAATTTTACTCCGGGTTCGGTGCGGCGGCTCCGGCCATCCGCGAATACCATCGGTTCTGGCAAAAATATCTGGTCAAAAACACCAAACGTATCAATGACATCTACGAAAATTCCGATGCCGGTTGGTATTTCCACGGCTTTGAATACTCCACTTATTCATACAAAATCTTTCCTCCGGAAAAGCTGGAAGAATCAATTCCTTTCCTGGAACAGGCCGCAAAACTTGCTGATCAGTCCGCGCAAGAAAAGATTGCATTTCTGCGTGCCGGGCTCGATCACGCCATTCTTTGCTCGAAAACCTCGGCATACGTAGCCAGGCCCGACACTACTCCGGAGCAGGCCGCCGCCGCCATTGCCAAGGTCAAGGAATACCGGAAATCCATGCCCAAGGGCGCGGTTTCGACCTGGACTCTGGACAAGCGCCTCGAAAACAGATGGGTCAAAGAAAGCTCCGACCCAATCCCGGAAAACCCCAAAATGCGGATGCCCGAAAAGTGGCTTTTCATTACCGATCCCAATGACGAGGGCGAGGCCAAAGGATACTACAAGCCGACTTTCGGTTTTTATCCCGGCCGGCAATACGTTTCAACCTGGAAACATCTGGAACAACAGGGCATTAAAGATTATCTTCATGCCTGGTACGGGCTCGGCTTCGCTTTGCAGAAACAGACCCATTCCAAAGTTCTGCTCTGGCTCGGCGCGGTCGACGAAAGCTGCAAAATCTGGGTCAACGGCCAGCTCGCCCACACCTTCGTCTACGACGCTCGCAAAGACAAGGACAGTTGGAAAAAACCGATGATCGTGGACATTACCCCATACGTGAAATTCGAATCATCCAATAAGATCAATATAAAATTGACCAATCAGGACGGTTCGGGCGGAATCTGGAAAAAATCCTATATCCTGCTCCGCGACGACAATCAGGAACAATAGCAAAGCTTACGGAGGCAAGAAAATGAAAAACAATACCATCAGAAAACTTAAAAACAGACATTTTTTCACCCTCATTGAACTCCTCGTGGTGATCGCGATCATCGCTCTCCGGGCCGCCATGCTGTTGCCGGCATTGAGCAAAGCGCGCAACAAAGCCCAGGCCATCAACTGCCTGAGCAACCAGAAACAATGCGGCCTCGGATTTCACTCATACGCAAACGACAACGACAGCAACCTGGCCATGCAGTATTATGCGGGGAGCGGCACGGCCCGCTCATTTGCCGATTTTTTGCTGGGGCGCGCCACTTCCGGATATCTGGCAAGCTCTCAGTATATCCAATACGGAGTTACCGCCTGTCCTTCCGCCAATTACGGAATACCGAAGACCGAAGCCGAATACAAGAAAAACACTCAGAGTACTTACGCGGGACATTGCGACGATATTACCGGTGCGGACAACTACCGGAATACCGGTTCGTACAAAGATGGTCCGTCAACCCAATATATATGGATCATCAACACCAAGAAAATCAAACAGCCGACCCGGGTCATGCTGCTCACCGATTCATACAACGTGAGCAATAAATGTCAATACTATTACATCAAAACGAACACTGCCTATATTCACGGACGCCATGCCGCCATGGCGAACATGCTCTTCTCGGACGGCCACGCCAAGCCGATGCCGCTCAAGCCGCACGTTGAATTCTACATGTGGAACATCACCTACGGCCTGACCCAGAACAACATGGTCATAAACTGGACAAACCCAACCTTATAAAATGGTCAGGAATCCACAGTAACCGCGGGGATTGGTGCTGCTGCCATTGTTATACACATAATCCAGGCATGGATAAATATTGGGGTCGCTGAAGTAATAGCCGGCATTCAAACTCGTGTATTTCATAGAGCTGACATGCCCGTCCACAAAAGCCATACTGACTGAACGGTTATGCAGTGCGAGGCGGGGCTCGACCCAAAAAACCAGTTGTTTGGAGTTTGATTTATAAACCACGGTGCATTGCTGGGAGGAGCGGCATTGAAGCCTGCCGTCCTGAATCAGGTAACGCTCGCTGGGGCGGCTGACAAAAGAAATTTTCTTGGGATCGCTTCTGCCCGCCGTCGCATGGGTATTGTTCCAATTACCGGTCAAATAACCGTTAAAACGGTAACTGGAACGCCATTGCGTAGTGGCACAGTTTGTATGGGAGGTACAGCGTTGTGCGGCCGGACAGTTCACCAGTTCAGGAGTTGTCAGCAGTTTATTTGCCCATAGCCTGCCGTTGATCGTAGTACTGACGGGATCACTGGCACCATAAGCGAATCCGTTATTTCCTTCGAGTGTTTCAAAAGTGGCCGGCGGGAAATAGTCGGTATTATCACCGGCATACTGTACCGCAATCAAACCGAGCTGTTTCAGGTTGGAAAGGCATTTTGCCGATTTCGCGGTATCCCGGGCTTTATTCAGGGCGGGCAGAAGCAGGGCGGCGAGTACTGCAATGATCGCGATCACTACGAGCAATTCAACGAGAGTGAAATTCTTTTTTCCCATGATTACGTCCTCCTAATTCTGACCAGGGAGCATTGCTTTGGTTGTAGATACCGTATGTTGGTTCAGGTTGAGAAATTCTTCCGGCGATACCCTTTTCCAATCGGGAAACTTGTTTACATATACAATCAGGGGCTCGGAACCAATTTTGAAAACCGGTTTCTCCGGATCGAATGAAATATTGTCCAGTTTCCAGTCCGATGCCGTATTCACCGCTCCGGCGGGAAACTCGACCGGAATAACTTCAATGCGCGGATTTTGTTTAAACTTCGAGCTGAGCTGTTCCCCTGCGCCGTTACGCCATAGAATTACGGCATAATTGCGGTCGTCCGGTTCACGCAGAAAATACGCTTCAATATCATTTCCAAGTACAGCCATGGATACAAGTTCACGGGTTTTCATGGCATCGGCGGCCGCGGCGATACTTGCCAGGCGAAGTTTCGGTTGCCAATCCATATCAAACAATCCCGAAAAAATCACAGTACCCATTTCCACCCAGTCGCGGGCGATATAATAGTATACGCTTTCCAACCCATACAGATAAAGGTCGCGGGCGAAACATTTGATGATATCGCCGGGATGACCGTAAGCCGCCTCCTCGCTGTTGATCAGCCGTTTGGACGCCGGAGAATCCGGAGTCAATTTGCGGAAGAAATCGACAAAACCACTCTGCCGCAAAGGCCAGGTATAATGCAGAGAATATCCATCTACCAGATTACCGATCCCCAACTCGGCGAGCTTCCGGGAAAATGCCTGTCCGGCACTGCCGCCGGCATCATGGCTGCTGTCGCGGGAATAAGTGGCTGAAATTCCGAGGAGTGGAACCTTACTGCCGGCTTTTTCCAGTTCTTCGCGGACAATCTTGCAGTCGCGTATGTAATCTTTGATGCTTGCGCCTTTCCACCAGACATGCGGGGCATCTACTTCATTGCAATATTCCCAGTATTGCGCGTATTTGCCATATTTTCCGAAAACAATCCGCAAGTACTCCCTGAACATCCCCTCGTGTTCCGGTTTGAACGTGGAGAGATGGCTGTTTGCCTTGCTGTATTTGGCGGACGGATAGCCGATCGTGAATAAAAAGTTCATACCATACCGATCAGCCATTTCAATTTGATAGTCAATTTCTTTGAAGTTGAATTTATCCGGGCTTTCCCCCAGGCGGTGCCAGCAGGTTTCGGCGGTTCGTAGCGAGTCGACTCCGGCGCGGGCCAACAGTTCGAAGGCACGGTCGTAAGCTTCGCGGTTGAGGTCGACTTTGACAAAGGGCTTCTCCATACCGTGAATGCCGATCCGATGGATTCGCTTTTTGTCATCGCGCGACGGTAGCGGACGACTCATGATTTTATCGAGAGCAACTTTCGTATTTTCGGCTGAATACTCCTCGAAATGTTGAATTTTTTCGGTTTTGGTAAAAAATTGTTTTTTGGAAACTGCCGCCCACAAATTTTCGAATGACCCGTATTCTTTCATCACTTCGGACCAGGATTTTTGTTTGGAAGAGATGTAATAATTTCCCTGCGGCTTGATGGTATGATTGGTCGAGAGGAGGAAACCGTCGAAGAAGCATACAAACCGTTGATCTTTTCGAGGCGTGGAATCCACCAGGAAATCAATCGTATGAGAGCCTTTGGACAACTCGACATTGCCGGCATTGATCCAGCCAAGATACCGGTTGCCGAAGGTCGGAGAACTCCATTTGAATTCCGCGAGATTGATTTCCCTACCGCCATCTATGCGGATTTTGACAGGCGAAGCCCAATTGGAATTGGACGGCGATATCGCCACCCATAAATTATAGCTGCCCCTTTCGGGAATATTCAAGTCATATCCGGCCAGGAAAATACCGTCTTCCGGCTTTTCCGTGGTATAAATCCGCAATACTTCATGATTGGATGCGCCTTTGCCGTTGCTGTTGCAAATCGCCAGAACATCGGTCCAATTGTTCCGGTCTGCGTTTTCCGCTTCCCGCCAGACTTCCGCGGCCTGAATCCAGAAAAAAGACAATACGCTGACTAATGTAATAAAATATTTCATTTCTTCTATCCTAAATTTTTGAGAGTTTCGCCTTCGATAAACTGCGGGGAAATCATGGCATATTGTACTTGCATACCGGGGTTTTCCATCCGCCGCCGAATCAATTCGAGCGCTTTATGGGCGTGGTCGCGGAGCGACACATTCAAATAAGTTAGTTTCGGACGGTAAAACGGCATTTCCTGGCGGTCGCCGTTACAGACAATCGACACATCGCCCGGAATATCGAGCTTCAGGTCAGTCAGCGCCGCCACCACGCCCCAAACAAACGACGCACGTACAATGACCGCAGTAAACGGTACCTTGCGTTTGATCGACATCAGCCGGTTGTAAATCGCCCGGTGCGGCAATTCGAAACGCGGCGTTTCCACCAGAATATTCAACTCGCTTACGGCTTTATCGCCCAGTGTATCGGCAATCCGCTGTTTCCAGACCGAGTAGTACGATGGATTTTCAGTCATCAATGTATGTTGGTCTATCAGCGCGATGCGCCTGTGCCCCGTCTGTGATAAACGGTCGAGGATTACTCCCAGCTCCATTTCCATGGACCCGCCCACGGCGTCGAGCCCGAAATGATGCGCGGGAATACCAATGAAAACCACCGGTTTCTCGTGACTTTTGAATCGTTCCAGCAGGGCGTCTGGCATTTTATTGAGCGGCTGTGGCGCCATGCAGACCAGCCCGTCGCAACTTTGCCAGGCATCCAGAATCGTGCGGTCCTCCCAACTGCGGGCAAAGAAAAATTTCGGCAGCCAGCCGCCCTGTTCCGCCGCTTCGCTCAAATACATCTGGAGATCCGAATTTTCCGGCGACGACCATGCGGGAACGATGATCCCTAACTGGTGCAACACCTTGTCCGTCCGGATCTCGGAGCAGACGTAAGTCCCGATGCGCGGAATGCGCTCCAGATACCGTTCGTCGACCAACTGACCGATAGCCTTGCGGATGGTCATATAACTGGCGCCGAGCTGGTCCGCCAGTTCCCGTTCGGAGGGAAGCAGCGCGCCGCGCGAAAAATTGCCGATCTCGATCTGGCGGCGAATATGCTCGCGGATGCTTGCGCTTTTTTTACTTTCCATTTTTACGGACATATAGCACGATCTCCTGAATTAATATCTCTGCTATATATTATAGCTATCTGCTATGCATTTGTCAATCGTTTTTCAAAAGATTTCCGGAATTTTTTTCGACTGGTAATTTTGAGCGTGGATATCTTGTATGTAACGGATGCAGATTTTTGAAGCTACCGAAAACCACAGTTGAAGTTATGAGACTGCCGTCGAAAGCTCGAAGTCTTGTTTGTCGTGGTATTGCCGGCGGAATTCGCCCGGCGACATGCCGGTCTGGCTTTTGAAACAGCGCGAAAAATAATTCTGATCCTGAAATCCTACGGTGAAACCGATTTCGGAAATCCGGAAATCACTGCTCAGCAATAACCGGCAGGCATGCGATATACGGATTTTCAGCAAATACTGGATGGGACTGCAGCCGGTGGAGCGCTGGAAGTTACGCAGAAAAGTACTGCGCGACATTTTACATTGTTTCAGCAGTTCGTCGGAGGTGATATTTTCGCGGTAATGCAGATTGAGGAAGCTGATCGCTTTGCCGATATCCAGCGGCAGCATGTGAGTAACCGCCGGTTCTTCCGAAAAAGCCCGCGACAGGTAACTCAAAAGGGCCATGAATAATCCCATCATAGTAAAACGCTGTCCCGGACGCACTTCCGTGCATTCGTCGCGCATCAATTCGAGCAATCCCTCGATTTTGGCGATTTCGGTATCATTCAACCTGAAACACGGATACGGGTGGTTGACGGAAAAGAAGCTCTCTTTGAGCATGAAAAGCGCACTGTATCCCGGCATGGTGTAAAGATCCAGCATCGGAATCGGCAACGTCTTGGGATCGAAAAGGATATTGAATACCGCAACCCCTTCCGTTTCGAAATAACCGTGCTCGCCGCCGAGGGGAATCGCAATGACCGTTCCCCTACCCAATTGATCGCAACTGTATTTGGTACGGTTTTCTCCACGCCCGGAAACAATGACCGCCAGCTCCACAAACTCATGCTTGTGAACAAATCCCGGTTTCTGATCGGGTTCATAGCGCAGCCAGAGCGGAAAATAACTGCCGTTCCGCTGATATTGATCAAGTGTCTTTGTTAACATTATAATACCCTTATTTGAAATAAGATAACTCCGTTCGGAATTTTTTGCAAGAACTTTCCATGCAAAAAGAAATTTTTGTGCTAATTTATGAAATTTTTGTTATTTCTATTTTCTGCATTCACGAGTATAATATAGACAACAAAAATACTAAAATGAGGTTACAATGCTGAGTAAAATAAAATGTCTCATGTTGTCCGTTTGCCTGGCGGCATTTTCCGTATTTGGCGCCGACGAAAATTTATTGAAGAATGCGACCGGCGCGGAGCTGTCGCCGTTCAAGTTGCCGCTGAATTGGGAGGTCAGGACCACTCAGGCGGACGGATTCACAACGGCCGACGGGGTGATGACGCTGGACGCGGAACAGGGCGGCTCCGACGTTTATCTGATCCAGCGCAATCTGCCGCTGGACAGTCAGAACGAGTATACCCTGGTTTATTCAGTCAAAGGCGAGGGAGAATATCGTGCTTATGTCGAATATATCCTCGGCAACGGCACCAAAGCCCACGGCGCGTCCTGGCAAAAAGCTCCCGCTCAATGGACCGAGCGCACCTTGACCATAAAAACGGCGCCGGAGTCCAAACACGCCAAGCTGGTATTTCACACGCGAAACAAAGGCAAAGTGGAACTTCGCGCGATATCCATCACCGCCAAAGACGCGAACAGCGTCCAGGCTGCGGGTATCGGACAAAATCTGAGCTTCGGAGAGTTAAAAAACGACGGAACACCTCAATTCTGGAGTGTTCGCGGCGGCGATGGAGCCGTCACTTTTGCCGAAGGAACTGCGACGCTCCGCAAAACCACCGACGCCGCGCCGTTTCTGATTCAAGTCCCGCTGGCGTTGCCATCAAAGCAAAACCACCGTTTCTCAGCCGAAATCAAGGGCGACAAGGGCGCTAAATACCGTTTCTATCTGGAAGAGGTTCAGGCCAACAATCAGCGCAAGGCGTTCGGCCGGGTCACTCCGCAAGAGGTCCCGCAGGAATGGACTCCAGTTTATTTCGATGCCGTGGTCGCGGCGGACAACAGCCGCAAGCAACTGGTAATCAACAATCCGGCCAATACCGGAAGCGTCAGTTTCCGTAAGTTGTCGATCGTGGCGGTCGATGCCTCCGCACCTGCTGTTGCCGCGAACGTCCTGACCATGCTTGGCGTTCCGGTGAAGTTAAACGGCGACAGCAAGATCACCGCTGTCGAGAATGGAACTCCGGCGGTAAACGTGGCGTATGTCAGCAATTACGTCGCCGGCGCGGTGGCTCCCGGCGTCAAGGTCGAGCCAGGGAAATATTATGAATTGCAGTACATGGTCAAAGGCGAAGGCCTGACCTCCAAAGGTACGACCGGAATCATGCATTTCTTTGACGTCCGGGTTGACTTGAAAGACGGTTCGGAATTGCTTCGTTCTTCCTGGGATGACGTGATGAGCCACGCTTCCGTACCCAAGACGTTTGTTTTCAAAGTACCGGAAAACCACAAGGGCCTCATTGATATCGGCATGGGCGTAACCGATGGCAGCCACGTCGCTTTTCAGTTAACCGCGTTGAAAGAGAAGATCATCGATCCGGCCGAAACTATGCGTCTGATTGTTATCAGCCCCGCATACCGCAACGGCATTTATGAAACCCTCCCGGTAGCGGAAGTCGCCGGGTTCGCCGAAACCGGCCCCGCCGGAAAAAAAATCATTTTCACGGTTAGCCGCGGCAATGAAAAATTGGCGGAATCCACTGTTGACGCTGTCGACGGTCAGGCCGGATTCAAATTCGCTCCGGCCATTTTCAAGACCGGAGCCAGCGAGATCGAGTGCCGAATTTTCGATGCCGACGGCAAGGAGTTGAAGAAACTGGTTCAGACGATCACCCGCTATCCACGTGCCAAGGGCAACGAGGTGATCATCGGTCAAGACAAACAGTTTTATGTGAACGGTAAACTTTTCCTGCCGATCGTGCAATACGGCATGCGCCCGGATAACCTGCGCCATGTTCCCCAGACGGACGTCGACACGGTGCGTTATGTTTCCCGCGGCGGCTCGAATGTATTCATTTTCAGCCCGAAAACCGAAGCCGACGCCCTCCGGATACTTGATATCTGCGTGGCAAACAAATCCATGGCTCTGCTCTCCATCGGATTCTGGCGCGGCCCGGCTACACAGGAAAACGCCGAACGCTGGGGCCATGGCGTCTGTTCGCTCCTGACGCCTCAGGTGCTGGCTCATCCCGGATTTTTCGGATTTTACTTTGCCGACGAACCGCGTTGGAACGGAGTTCCGGCGATCAACCTTCAGCTTTCCAGCGAAGTACTGAAAAAGATCACGCCTTATCATCCGACCCACATCGTGGCGGCTCCCCGCGGTTCGGTGGAAGATCATCTGCCCTATGCCGCCACCGCGGATTTCTACGGCATTGATATTTATCCGGTACCGGAAGGCTCGCACTCCAATCTGGACGATCGCACGGTGACTTCCGTCGGCAAATATACCCGCCGCGCGGCAGGCATGGTCGAAAACCGCAAACCGGTGATGATGACCCTTCAGGCATTCGCCTGGGGTGAGCTCTCCAAACGCACCCGGATTTATCCGACTGTCGCCGAGTCGCGCTTCATGGCTTATGACGCGTTTCTCAACGGAGCCACCTGCGTGGCCTACTATGCGCTGCGCCATGTGGTCACGCCGTCCTTTATCGACGACATCAACACCGTCACCCTGGAATTGCACAGAATGTCGCGGCTCCTGACCATGGGCAAGGTTATCGCCGACCAAACCGAAAACGATATCCACTACCGCGCCCTTGAATACGACGGCAAGCGCTATGTAATCGCCCTGAATACGAAAAAAGAACTCCGTCGCACCGCTATCAAGGCCGGATTCAAAGCGGACAAAGTGAATGTATTGGAAGAAAACCGCGAGATTGCGGTCAAGAACGGCGAAATCGACGAAGAATTCCCCCCGTTCGGAGTTCGGGTATATGCCGAAGCTCCGCTGCCGTCGCCGTTGAGCGAACTCCCGGAAGGCAAAGCCGAAAATCCCTGGCTCGATTTTGTCAAGCAGTTGACGGAGGTCAACTTTTACAACGGCAAGGCCAACTGGATCTGGGACAAAAACCTGGCGGGAAAGGCCATGAGCGAGGTCTACCTATCCAAAGGATTTGAATTGAAAAAAGATGTCAAATCGATTACCATGCGGACCTCCGCCGACAATATGGCGGATGTCTGGCTGAATGAAAAACCGGCCGGCAAAGTCGACGACTGGGAATACATGACCACCCTCGACTTGACGGCCTTGGCGAAACAGGGCTCAAACCGGCTCAGCGTCTTTGCCGCCGATGGTCTGGCGCCGCCATGCGCGTTCCTGGCGGATATCGATATCGAATATCAGGACGGCAGCCGGGAAAAGATCATGACCGACGCTTCCTGGAAGTGTTCTCCGGTCAAAGTCGACAACTGGATGAACACGGAAGTTGTGGAAAAACATTTCAAAGCGGTGGACTTTATCGTACCCTACGGCAGCGGCAGATGGGCCAACCGCGTCAAAACCAAATAAGAGGTGAAATATGCGAAAATACAGAAATTTTACACTCATCGAACTCCTGGTTGTGATCGCGATCATCGCCATCCTGGCGGCCATGCTGCTGCCGGCGCTCAACAAAGCCCGGGACAAAGCCCGCACCATCGGCTGTGTCAGCAATCTGAAACAGATCGGCCTCGGGACCCAACAGTATATCGGTGACTGGGATTATTTCCCCAGCCGCGGTCCCGGCGGAGCCACCGGCGCCATCTGCTATACCATCACGCTGGCGCCCTATCTGGGCATACCGGTCGATCCGGTGGTCGGCTTCAATAATAATGAGGTTATCAAGCTCTACATGTGTCCGGCCGCCAAAAAGAATATGTTCAACACTTCGACCCAAAAAGAACGCTATGCCGGAGCCGGAGGCCTCGGATATACTTCAAATAATTATATGACCGGGCGCGAATCGGCGAATACAGCGGTTACCACTGCCGGACAATTGAAAACTTCGCTGGTATGGAGTCCCTCCACGAAATTTCTTTTCATGGAAGATGGTGACGGCGGTACCGAAACCACGGCCATTGACCACACCACTCACGACCGGGTCGCCTACCGGCATCCGTCGAACGGAAACAGAATCTTCTCCTCAGCCACGGCTGCCGACGTGGATGGCTTCGCCCGCAACAAAGGCGTCAACGTCGCCTACGCCGACGGCAGCGCCGGAAACCGCATAGGAGCCCTGACCGGAACCGACCGCAGACCGCAATGGATTCCTCAAAAGTAAACAATCATTTCAGGCCCAACCGGGAGCGTCTTTTGTAGTAACCCGGCGTTTCCCCCGTGTAACGCCGGAAAAATTTACCGAAGTATAGCGCATCGTTGAACCCCATTTTCTCGGAGATTTCACTGATGTTCATATTGGAATATTTGAGGTAACTCCGGGCAATCTGTATCCGTTCCTTATTGATGAACTGTTTGGTGCTCATGCCGGCCCGTTCCCGGGTCAGCAGCAGCAAATGCCCCTCCGAATACCCCATCGCCTGCGCCAAATCACTTACCGAAACCGGAGCTCCACCCTTGTGGTTGATATAGTCGGCCATGCGGTAGACCAGCTCACCATCGATGGGCTTTTCCACCCGGAGCAGACAATAATAATAAACGATGCCGAACAATAAATCCTCGAGGATATAAAGATTATCGGACTCGCTGGACACCACATACTGGATGTCGGGTTTTCTTTTTTCCGCCGGAATGAACGCCTCGAAAATCGCGTTCAGGGCGGTAATCAGGGACATCGTACGCGAGTCCCTGCGGCAGATCACCGACAACGGCTTGACACCGCTGATCCCCGGAATGGTGAACTTAAAAGAATAAACCCGGGTTTCCTCCGTATAATCATAATAAATCCCATGCGGACAGTCCGGCGGGAAAATAATGATATCCCCTTCATAAAACGTCTTTTTCAGCGACTTCTGGCTGATTTCGCACATCCCTTTGACGACCACGTTCATCTGCCAGAGGTCATGAGTATGAAGCGTCGGATTCTCATAATGGGCGTCCACGGAAGACAAACCGCACATCTGCAGTTTCAGACGGCGGTTCATCGGACTCGAATTGACCGGATTATTCATAGTGTTTTCCTGTTATCAAACTTGACTTATCATACTCAAAACCGTCCGACCTCTCCGACCTGTCGGACTTGTCCGATTTCTTAGATTGTCTTGCCTTACCATATACAATATGTGATTTTCGCCTGTTTTTCAAGTCTTTTTGGCATTTCTTTATTTTCGGAGTTGCATTATAATAATTAAAAAGAATTTCTTGAGGTATACATGAAAAGGATTTTTCCGGTTATGACTGCTGTTTTGACTACGATTTCTCCGGCAATCGCCGCGGACACACTCAAAGTTACCGTACTGGGCTCATCAACCATCTGGGGCAATGGGTTGCTGGATGAACTCTCGCTCGTCGGCGAAATCGATAATTCCCTGCGGGATGAATTGAGCCGGACGGTTTATCCGGAGACCATGCGTTTTTCCAGTCAGCCGGAACAGATCACCAACCGGAAACTTTTTCGCGGCAAGGCATCGGTGCTCAAGGGGCTCGGTTCCACGGTTGAATTCGAACACGAAGGCGACGAACTCGCCATTTGCCAGTTGGTCCGCCGGACCGCCGATTACGCCGAAATCGGCGTCTATGCCGATGGTCAAAAAGTGGCCTCTTTCGACAACCGCAATCCGGAAATCGGCGAGGATGTCAAAAATTTCACCGCCAACGGCAAAACCAAGCTTTTTTCCCTGGGGCGTCCGTTTACTTACAATCACAAAATCACAGTCAACGGCACCGAACTCAAGGGCAAAATCTATGATCTCAACTATGTTACCGGCGACGTCAGCAGCCGTTTTCCCGGCCTGAATTACGTGATCGTGCGAGTCGCTCCGAATGGCAAGGTCGAGCACTTCATCTATTTTTTCCAGCCCCCGCCGGAAGACGCGGCCGTCAGTTGCTCATTCAGCTACGGCAATACCATCGCTTATACCGCCTGTACTGTGGGCGGCACCGCGGACGAAAACCAACTCGAAAGCTGTTACGGCATCGGCAATGTGCCGTTTGACCTGGCCAATCCCACCGGTTTCAGCTCCGGACTGGACTTCCGCTACTCCAATCCGCGCAGTTTTTTCCGTCACCGCTTCCCTACCACGGCCAAACGGAAAATCATCCTCAAAATCGAGGGCGGCGTCAATCCGTATTTCGCTATCAATTTTGCCACCGACCGGCCGCATGAAATCCAAAATTCCGGCATCGGTGGCTTCACTGCCAAACGCTTCCTGACCGACCCCTACCACCGGCAAGTATCCGATTCGCTGGCGGTTTTCGTGCCGGACATCGCCTTTATCGTCCTCGGCGGCAATGACGACTGGGACGAATTGCGCCGCCTGGTCAGCCGCCGTATTACCGGGCTCACCCGTCAGGAGGTCGAAAATATGCACTCCATGCAGCTCGCCGCCGTCGAACCGCAGCCTGACGGCAAATTCACCATTGTCCGCAACAGCGGCATTATCGACGCCATTACCCCGAACTCACTCAGCAGCAGCCACCTGGCCGGCGCTCCGGTCGTCCCCGGCTGTCTGGTCCGGATCGGCAACTACTACGGCGACAACACCTCCACCGCCGTCCGGGTCATCCGTAAATTCGAACCCGAAGTCAATCGAATCAGCTGGGACGAACCGCTTGATCCCGCAGCCATCACCGGCATCGAAAAAATCGACGACCTGACCGGGGCCGAATTCTCGGTCCGCGAACTGAACGGCTACTCCGCCAATATCGCGGGCATGGTCGATATTCTCCGCCAGGCCAATCCCAAAATGAAAATCATCCTGCTCAACACCTACGTCCCCAATTATTTTCTGCGTGAAGTCTGGGGTTATGCCGAAGCCTTGAGCGCCGTCGCCGCCCGCTATCAAGACTGCTATGCCGCCGACGTCACCCCGGCGATCAACGCCTGGACCAAATCCGAAATCACCGGCAAGCATTTCCATGAATTCAAATCCACCGGCGCTACATCCTACGAGCTGCCGTGGCAAAAACACTGGCAAGGTTTCAGCGTCCTGGTCGATGGCGTCGAACGCTACGGACACGGTTGCCACATCACCTCCGGCTGGTACTATGTGCCTCAGGAACTCACCCCCGGCCAATGGAAAACCGCCCGTACCAAAAACTCAAAAATCATTCCCATGCAGCTGGTATTCACCGCCGATCCACCACCTGCCGGCAGCACAATCCGGGTGATCAAAGCCGACCGGGTCTGGAGCCGTGATTTCGCCCACCCCACGGCAGCCGCCTGCAAAGTCATCGGCCAAGTCGCAGTCGAAGCCATCCGCCGCAACTGCCTGGAATAATCCTCAATCACCCCACAAACAGCATAATAATCTGCCGAAAAAATTCTTTGCTCCAGAGGTCTAATTCCTGCGGATCGCGAATGAACGGCCGCACGTCCGCTTTCAACATTTCGATGTCGGCGTCATCAATGGCGGCGTTCAGCATTTCGCGGAGGCGCCAAAGAGTCAAAGGCTTGTCATCCGGATAATCTCCTGATTGGCGCATTCGCTGTTCCAAATGCGTGAGGTTGACTTGCGGATGATTTCCCGCATACCACACCATATCGTACCAATCGCGGCCTTTGGAGCGATTGCGCCATTTCCGGCAAAGAACAGCATGGAGTTTTCCAGCCAGCAAATCCGGCAAGCCATAAACCCGTACCGTATGTGGAATCGGCCGAAGCAGAGTTTTTACTTCCGTCTGAAACCCTGACGGCGGATCAATGTCGATCTCCAATTTGATCTTGAGTTCCGTCCGGGAGTGGATTCGAGCGACCAGCGTTGATGGCAACCCAATGGAAATCATCAGCATTTTTGTATTGCTTTTGAGGAATGCTGAATCAATATTGGAGTCCCAGCTCTTCTCCTTCACCACAAAATCCACGGGAAAACCGAATGCGGCCAATTCACGCTTCAAGGCATCCGCATAACCGGTAAGCCGAAAACTCTTATCCGGTTCCAGCAACGAAAAGTCCAAATCTTCAGAGCCTCGGTTCAAACCATAGAGAATACGCAAGGCCGTACCACCATAAAAAGCGGCATGTTCAAAAAACTTCCCCCGCCACAAACCTTGCAAAGCCAGTTCCTGCATGATCTCCCGAATCGCATTGACATAGTCGTTCTCATTCCGGCATTCGTACCGGTCGAGCATCTGTTGAATCGCCTGATTCATGCTTTCATCTCCAATAAAAAGTTTATGAGTTTTTTCATTCTGCCACGGGCGCCGCCGCGCAACTCATGCAGGATTTTTCCATTCAGCTCCGGTAATACATCTTCTTCCAGACGCAAATCTTCAAAAAGGTATTCCCGAATACCGCTTCCGTCAAACCGCTTATCAATCAGCGCCTTGTCGTAGATCGCTTTTTCTCGTCCTGCAATCAAATATCCCCCACTGGCGGAGTCAATGCATTCCATTCCAATGGAATAATCCGCCGCATTGTGTTGAAAATAAGCAAAGCGTCCAACCGGAGTGGAAAATTCACGTGGACGCCCCGTTGTCATGGAAGTCACCAGCTCCACCTTTTCGGGAATCATTCCGTAATACGAAAGCGCATAGTCACAACTGACATAGCTTGGACCATAAAGCATATTGGCAACGCTACAGGGATTCAGCGGGGCTCTCCGCAGATATTCCGGAAAGGTATAAAAACCCTTCTTGAGCCGAATCACTTCACCGGACGCAAGCAAGCAACCGATCTTGCTCGAAACATTCCCGTAGCCGGAAAGAGCCTCGGTCAGTTGAGCGTAATCAAAGATATCGCTCGAAATCAGTTGTCGAAGATTTTTCTTCATAATAGATGTATGGTAACTATCATTTTTCGATAGATACTATACATCTATTTGCCAGAGAGTCAAACCGGAGAGTTATAAATAAGAAGAAAAACCCAAGCCATCTGTCGCAGCTATTTGACTTAAATATGTGATTTTTACCTGCTTTTTAAGTGTTTTGAGTATTTTCTTATTCTCTCCACGGTGCTATAATATTACCAAAGACAAAGTCAATGTCAGGAGAATATGACTATGCCCAAAAATAAATATTTTTTCACACTCATCGAGCTCCTCGTCGTGATTGCGATCATCACGATTCTCGCCGCCATGCTGTTGCCGGCTTTGAATAAAGCGCGGGAAAAGGCCCATTTCGTTACCTGCCAGGGCAACCTGAAAACCCTGGGCGGAGCCTGCTGGATGTATGCCGAGGACAATAAATCGTTCCCGCGTTACTGGGACGACGGCAGCAATATGGAAGGAAAGCTGTGGGACGTTCAACTGGGGGAATATCTGCATTACAGTGTCGCCAAAGGCGGTCCGGCGGTCTTCGACTGTCCGGCGGGAAATAGTAACATCGGCACCGGCCTCTCCAACAAACGCTGGCGCTGGCGCGGTTTCGCTTTTAATGCGTACATCTATAAGGATAACCAGAATATGGGGAACATCGCCACGATCCGGCAAACTTCGCAGATCATGCTGATGCAGGATTTCAATTGGGACGGCCAATTGCGGACATTGTATTACACCGGATTCGGCAAAGCCAATCCATCCACGCTGGATGAATCGACTGCTCAGAAATTCCGCCAGGGAGCCCGGCACAACGGAGGATCGAACATTCTTTTTGTCGACGGCCATGTCGCCAATCACAAGCTGGACAAGCCTTTCCCGAACGGCTTTCCCATTGATGTTTATTATTACAACCGTTGAGGAGATTTCAGGTGAGAAAGTTATTGATCATGATTGCCGGAATGCTGGTTGCAAGCTTATATGCCAGAGAGATCGAGGTTTTCGATCCGGCTGACGCCCAAATTACCAATTATACGACCAAATGGGTTCAGGGCAGCAATCTGGTTCCCATCACCGAAAAGGAACAGGACGGCATTAAATTCGCCTATCGAGGGGACAGCGGCGCCGCCAGATCCAACATTACGCTAAAGAATGACGAAGCCATCGTTCCCGGCCAAAAGCATACCATGCATCTGAGGATCAAACTGGAAGGCAACGAAAACCAAAGAATCAGAATCGCGTATCTCTTTAAAAACAGTCCCAAAGCTGTAGCCAACGGCGCGCTGCTGTTGACCCCCGGCGAACATGATTACGAATTCACTCCGAGTTTCAAACGCGGCGACGTCCCGGAAAACCTGAATTTCGTCAGTGCCATCCTGATTGACGCCTCTGCCACCCCGCCTCCCCCGACTTTTTACCTGAAACGGATTTACCTGAAGGAGACCGACAGTAAATTGAAATCGCAACGCCCATTGGAATTTGTTTCGACCAGGCAAACCCATGAGATATTTCCTCAAGCCGAAGCCGCCGCGCCTCTGCATAACTTCCACCTGGTATCGACTCAGCAACCAGTCGCTCAGGTTCCACTTACCCTGAAAATCAGTTATGATCAGAACTTTTTATATCTGGACAACGCGGTTCGCTTCGATCATCCCCCGGTTGCGCAGACGAAACCGGGAACCCCTCTCGGCCGGCTTTGGCAGGATGAAACCGGCGAATATTTTTTCTCGGGCTGGACCGACAACCAATCCTATATTCAACTGGTCCTGAATGCCTCGGACGCCATTTGGGCGGCGCTGAATGCTTTCGACGTCACCGCAGCCGCGGTTGTCCGGAAAACTCCCGGCGAATGGAATTTCAACCCGGAGCGCAAGCTCACCGTCGGCGCGGATAATTCCTGGCACACGCAAATGAAAATTCCGCTCAAGGAAATCGGCAAAACCGAAAACGCATTCATCAATTTCCAGTTCGTTCAAAGCTTCAAAGACCGGGCTCTGGTCTGGAACCCCGCCGTTAAATTTGTCCCGCCCCGCGATTATGGCGTGCTGATTTTCAACCAACAGCCCTTCGGACAGGGCAAGGCGGCGATTACCGCTATTGAATGCAGTGAGTTTTTTAACCTCAACACCATCGACCTTACTTTCAAAATAGATTTCGCGCAAATCCCTGCCGGCAGTAAAACCTTCATCCACTTGGTTGCCCCCGATTTCACGATAGCGAAACAGGAAATCAAACTGAGTACGTCTATTACCTACAGCGGAGCCAAAAATATCAGCGGTCTTTACACCGCTTATCTGGAAATCGTCAATCCGCAGGGCAACCGATTGGTCAACGCGGTCAATTTCATCAATGACAAACCAATCGCCGACCGCACCGGCGAACTGGTGATCTCCCCTGCCCCCAAGCAAATAACCAAAGGATCAGGGCAATACGATCTGGTCAAACAACCGGTAATTACCATTGCCGCCGACGCCACCCCGCGCACCCGGAAAACCGCTCAGTTGCTGGCGGATAAACTCTCCGGTCATACCGGGCTGAATTTCACAGTTTCCACCGCCCCAAGTATCGGTGGCATCAACTTGAAGCTCGCCGCCTCCGGCAAGCCCGAAGGCTACAGCCTGAAAATCACCGATTCCGGCGTGGAGATAACCGGCAACGACGAACCCGGACTCCATTACGGCGGCGTAACTCTGGTTCAGATTCTGTTGTCGCCGATGCGTCACAACACAGTCCTGCCGGAACTGGCAATAACCGATTACCCGGATATCCCACAGCGGCTGGTCTGTTTCAACATGCCGTGGAATTTTCATCAAGGCAAAGTGCTGGAAGTAAGAAGCATTGATTTCCTCATCGGGTATCTGGATAAATTCGTCGCTTCCAGCAAACAGAACGTGGCGATCCTCGATCTGTCGTCTCTGGTCAAATACCGCCGCCGGCCGGAAATTTCCGGTTCACAGGCGATATATTCGCTGGAGGACTTATCCAGACTTGCCCAATGGTGCCGCGATAATTTTATCTCACCGGTGCCCAAATGGCAAATCGGTTCCCATGCCGACTGGTGGCTGACCCACGCCCACCCCGAACTCCGCGAAAAGGGCGACCGCACTCAAGCCGACATCACCCATCCCGACCATAACAAAATCGTGTTCGATTGTCTGCTCGACGTTATCGAGGCCATGCGGCCGGACTACATCCACCTGGGCGGAGACGAATGGTGGCACGCCCCCCACAAAACCGAGAAACCCGACGAACTGTTGCGCGGCAAACCGCGAAACCAGGCGCTGTTGGAATTCTATCGGGAAACAGCGGAATTCTGCCGGACTCAACAGGTCCGCCCCATTATTCATGAAGACATGTTTGTGCAATGGCATAACGGGCACCGTTACGACGTCCATACGGTTCTGGACCGGCTTCCGAAAGATTACATTATCGCGGTCTGGGCTCATATCGACCGCAACAACCAGTATTTCGCCGGCAAAGGTTTCACCGTCTGGGACGTCATTACCGGCAACCCGAATGCCGAAACGCTCAAACTGGTCAGCGGTTTCGGGCGCAATATTTATGGCTACAACACCATGCGGGTCAAGCATCAACCCAGTTATTCGCTGGTCAACATGCTGGCGGCGGAATTCGCCTGGAACGCCTTTCAATCGGAACGTCCATCCCTGGCCGAAGCCATTTCCACCGGTTATTTGCCGGCGGCCCATCAGATCCGAACCGTCATGCCCGACCCGCAAGGCAGCGGGCACTACCAAGCGCTGGCGCTCTCCTCAGAAATTCCGGTGGCCGATCTGCCCGCCAAACCGGAAACCATCGCCAACATCCCGATGTCTCTGAACGCCCAAGCCGTCAAAGTTTCCCCCGGCCAACAAACCGCAATAAACCTCAAAGCCCGCTATGCGTCACTGACCTTTCTGCACGCCCTGGCTGCGGCCCCGGGTTATCTGCAGAACAAGATTTTCAACACCTCCTGGCGCAACTGGCATTACGGTGAACCCGCCGGAGATTACATCGTCACCTACCAAGACGGCTCCACAGTTACCGTGCCTTTGCGGCTTCAACATAACATCGGCCTGAGCGATGCCCCGCCGGAAGCCGGAATCTGCCTCGAATGCCGCTACGTCCGCTGGTTCAAAAAACAGGATGGATCATCCTTTCCGGGCTATCAATTCAACTGGGTCAATCCCAACCCGGACAAGGAAATTTCCACCCTGACCATCCGCCACGACAATCACCGCGAATTCACCATTTTCCTCTACGCCCTCACCGGCGAAAAAGTAAAATAGAACGTCTACTATTTTTCAAATACCAGCAGAATCAGGCCGTGCTTGCCCAGGCGTACTGAGCCGTTTGGCAGGAGTTCGGCGTCGCCCAGGGTATCGTGTACCGCCAGCTTGTAACCGGGTACGGTGATCGTGGCTTCCGTTGAGGCCAAGTGAGACTGCGTGGCGATAACCGCCACCGAACCGTCGGTACAGAGATGCCCTTCGGAATCAATCTCCATGTTGTCGGTTTCGTGCAGTGAATCGGCGCGGAACAAGGCATTAAACAGCCTGTCGCCGTGTTTCTTCCGGAAGGCGTTTACCTGCGCCAGGTATTCGCGGTAATGCGGGGTTTCCGCGATGGTTTTCTGACAGCGGTAAATCTCGACGTCGGACTTGAGATTCTGCATCAGCATCCGGTTGACGCGCTGCTCGATATCGGTGTCGTTGCGGATTTGCCGGTTGGTCAGGATCACTTCCGGGAAAATATAACGGAACCAGCGGGATTCATTGATTACTTTCGGCTTCTCGCCACGTTTTTCCCAGTTGCCGTTGGAGACTTCCGCGCCGCCGAACAGCGAATGAACATAATCGGCATGTTGAGCCGTAATATCGGTAACCAATTCAATGCCGAAAGTCAGGTTCAAGGATTTGGCGTAATTCCGTAACTCCGCTACCATGTCGCGTCGCGCGTTCATAATCCCGAAAAACGGTACCGGATGTCCGTGCGACGGGTCTCCGCAAGCCATCATGCCTCCCCCGAGTTGATCGAAAAATACGCCGTCACAGCCGAGCTCATGCGCCAAATCGATGACCTTTTTCATTTCATCGGTCCACTCATGGCAGGTCGGACAAGCCGTTACCAGCGTCCGGTTGCCATGAACCGCGTTGAAAATCCCCCGGCCGCTGAAACGGTAATACTGCATCTGCTCATTACCGCGATGGTCTTTGGTAGAAAATTCCGGCCCTTTGCCGCTGAGATAATACTCGCTGTTGCGGTCAATCAACTGGCCGTTGGCATACAGAATCACCTTGCCGCCGAGCTTGCGGAATTCGGCAATATTTTTCTTAAATTCCGACTGACCGCCCAAATCCTCCGACGGCACGTAATTCGGGTAATCACTGTCATGCCCGCCATGATGCCAGCCGAACAGAAACGCCGTATCGATCCCCGCCGCCGCGCCATCGCGGAAAATCTGCGGAAGCTGGTCGAACCGGAAAAAATTCTCACCGTATTGCGAGCGCATGATAATCCGCTGCCATCCTTGCATGTGTGTGATTTCTTCAGGAATGGGCTTGAATTCAAACCAGCTTTCCGCCCAGGCCCGGTATTTATCCGCCGCCGCATGCCATTTACCATTATAAAGCGATACGACGTAACCGCTGATAACACCTCTTTCTCCGGACTTCAGAAACGGCGTTTTAGCCATCAGCAGATTGTAGTGATTGCTTTCCTCCACCTCGATGATGTGCTCGGTAATTTGAAATGTGGAGTCATGGCTGCCGAAATACATTCCTTCGTTCTCATGCGCCAGGGCAAAACAGTTCACCGGCGCCACATGGGTAGGATAGGTTTTGATATCGCGGTTATAAATATATTCCATCGCCTTGTACTGCGGGGTAAAATCATATTCTTCCAGGCGCTTACTGTTCACGCCATTATGATAGATCATCTCATCGGAACCATCGGCCAGGGCAATCACCGGGAAATGGCATTCCCGGATCAGATTGTCTCCGGCCATCCGGTTTTCCAGTTCGATATCCATTTGCAGCTCTTCCCCGGCGAGCTTACCAGTCACCCTCACACCGATATCAACCTTATGCCCGGTATGAGTAATCAGATCGCGGTACTCAATCCGGAAAGAATCACCGGCAATTTCCACCCGCCCGGCCGCCCGGTCGGAACGGATCTCCACTTCCAGCGATTCCCCTTCATTGATGATCAACCGCCACAAGCCATGCGGCTGAACATATTCACGACCGGTTTTCCGGTTTACCAGCGACAACAGATTTCCATTGCCGTCGAATGTTACCCGGACCAATTCATTTTCCAAAATGTGATTCATTTATCAAGGACTCCTTAATATGTTTTTTGTTGAATCAGGATATTTCTCTTAATGCTCTCCACGGCCACAGCAAATTCGTCCATGATATTCTGTTCAGGCCGGTTGGCGTTGACGCTGGTACCGATGGCGCAGACCGGCACCCCGTCCATGACCAACGCTTTACCATATACCATCAAGGGATGTTCCTCGAGATTCCGCTGCCGTTTGAACTCCGCCTGCCCGGCTTTGCGAATCCGTTTCAGATGCATATCCAAGTCGCGGCGGCTCCGCACTTCCGGCCAATTCTCGCCGGGCAAACCGATTTCGTCGATGATCTTGTCCACGGTTTTGTCATCGGCATACGCCATCAGGACCCGCCCGGTCCCGGTGTGATAAAAATCCCCGACATGGCTGGTCTGCCGCATGACATTCCGCTCACGGCTGGCACTGTAATGAAACAGGATATAACGTCTGGTCCCATCCAACACCGAGATATTAACCTGAATATCCAACCGGATCGCCAGTTCTTTCAACACTTCCGAAGCGGCATGTACGATACATCCGTAATCACAACGCCGGTCGGCCAAAGCATAAACCACCGGTCCCGGCACATATCCCTGATTGCGCGATATCCGCCTGAGATACGACCTTTTGGTCAATTCTCCGAGAATCCGCGTCGCGGTAACCACGTTCACCCCGCACCCCTCCGCCACCGCCGAAGGCGTCTGCGGCACCCCTTCCCGATTCAAAACAAACTCTAAAATATCAATTGATTTATGCAGAGATTTCATAGTTATTCCATATTTTGAAATTATTATTTCTTCTATTTCAAATAAGATACATCCTAACCGCCGGATTGTCAACCCCAAATTGATATTTTATCGGACCTGTCGGCCTGTTCGAACTTCTCGGCTCCTCGTTTATCTGCGTTTTGTCCATATACATTCCCTGAATACTCCATGTCATGTCCATGGCTTATTTCTTCGAATCATGTATAATAATTATAAAGATATCATATGAAAGATATCCAAATTACAGAAAGCGCCGGAAAGCATCAAGAATTGGTGGTCCAGCATTTTCTGACTCCCTAAACCATAAAACAACCAAGGAATAAACTATGGCAAAGAAATATGTCAAGTATGGTATTGATGAATTAATGGAGCTCTTAGACGTATTCAATATTTCAGAACAGGCGGCAGCCAAAATTCGCGGCGTTCTGGCCGATGAGCCGGAACCACCGAACGCCGGAGTATTTTTCCGTTATTACAATCCCCGCAGCAAGGTGGTTGATTTCGAGAACCGTTATGCGGCGCATGTCGGCTGTAAGCATGTCCTGGCGGTCAACTCCGGGACCAGCGCGCTGATCGCGGCGCTGGTGGCGGCGGGCATCGGACCCGGGGACGAGGTGATCATACCGGCTTATACGTTCTTCGCCTCCGCCTCGGCGGTGGTCGTGGCCAAGGCCATTCCGGTGATCGCCGAGATCAATGAGAGTCTGACCATCGATCCGGACTCCATCGAAAAACTGATCACCCCGCGGACCAAGGCGATTCTCCCGGTTCATATGCTCGGGCTCCCCTGTGAAATGGACCGTATTTGCGAAATCGCCCGCAAGCACAATCTGGTGGTGATTGAAGACACCGCCCAGGCCTGCGGCGGCACTTATCAGGGCAAATATCTCGGCACCTGGGGCGATTTCGGCTGCGTGAGCCTCGACGCCTACAAGGTCATCGGCACCGGCGAGGGCGGCATTTTGACCACCGACAACGACTGGTATTACATGCGGGCTCAGAGCTATCACGATACCGCCGCCTGCTGGCGCCCGGACCGCTACGGCAAGGAACGGGTTGAAGGTGAATTGTTCTGCGGTGAAAATTACCGGATGAGCGAGCTCTCCGCCGCAGTGGGTCTCGCTCAGCTCAACCGCCTGGATTGGATCAATGCCTCGACCCGGCGCGGTTATTTCTATCTGCGCGAAAACATCAAGCTCCCCGCCGGGGTGAAATGGGTGGAACCCACCGATCCCAACGGCATGTGCGGTTATACCCTGCCGATGATTTTCGAAGACGCCGAACGCGCGGTCAAAGCTCAGAATGCCAAAATCGTCGGCGGCATGGCGGCGGGCGCGACCCGTGGTGTGCGCGACTGGCATATGGCTTGGAATTGGGAACACATCGTGGACCAGAAATCCGCCACCGCCGAGGGCTGCCCCTTCAAATGTCCGTTCGCCAAGGATGTCCCGAAATACCATCGTGACTCCTGGCCGGTCAGCAAGGATATCATGATGCGGGTCGGCACTCTCAGCGTCAGCCCCGGCATGAGCGACGAACAACTGTCCCAGACCGCCAAAGCCGTAACCGAAGGATTGGGAAAATGCTGAAAATCGCCCCTTTGATCGATCTGTTTTTCACCGACCAGTCCTGGTCGAAACGCCTTGAACTGATAGCCCAATGCGGCTATCAGTTCGTCGAAACCTGGAAAGGCGCCAATGCCGCGGACCTGCAGCAGATGAACGGCAGCGGCGTCAAGCTGATCAGTATCGTGATGAACTTCGCCACCGAGGCGGAAGTTGTACCGGTCAACCCAAAAAATCTGAACGCCTTTCTCAATCAGATCGACCGGATGGCGGACAATGCTTTGAGCGCCGGTTGTACCCAAGGCATAGTTACCGCCGGGCAGCAGGTCGGCGGCATGAGTTACCAGGCTCAGCGTGCCGCTCTGGTCGAGGCGCTGCGCAAAGCCGGACAACTGGTCGCGGATCGCGGTTTCCAGTTGAATCTGGAACCGCTGAATACCGAGGTAAACCACGCCGGTTACATGCTGGCTTCGCCCGCCGACGCGGTGGCGATCGTCAAGGAAACCGGCTGTGCCAATGTCAAGATCCTTTATGATATTTATCACATGACGATCATGACCGGCAATCAAACCGAATTTCTGCGCGCGAACCTGCCGTGGATCGGGCATTTCCACGTCGCCGGAGTACCCGGCAGACACGAGCCGGACAACGGCGAAACCAATTATCCGTTTCTGCTCAAAGAAATCGCCGGCGGCGGTTACCGGGGCTACATCGGACTGGAATATATTCCGCTGCTGCCGTCTGAAGAATCTTTGCGCCGGACCTTGGAATATTTCACGATCTAGACTATATTTCAACAATACACGGAAAAAAGTATGCAAATCATAAAAAAAGCAACCGTTTCCGGCGAATGTTTTCCAGATGGCCTGCAGCGAATCGACTACAGGACCGATGTCGACGACTGGGCTACGGCGTATGGGCAAAATACCGGCGAAATCGGTATTGTAGTCCTGCACGGCCACGGCAGTCACGGCGATCAGTTATTTATTCGGGCGGATATCCGTCCGCGCATCGATTTCATGCTCAAACAAGGATTGGGGTTTCTAACGCCGAACCTGCGCGATAACGCATGGATGTGTCCTGAGGCCGCCTCTGATCTCGCCGGGCTGATCCGGTGGGCCAAGGCGGAATTCAACTGGCGCAAAATCATTCTGGCTTCCGGTTCGATGGGGGGAAGCGGAAATCTGATTTTTGCTATGCTCCATCCGGAGCTGGTCGATGCGGTGGTGGCACTGGGAGCCGCCACCGATTTGCGGCGCTATGCGGATTGGTGTGCAGAACAAACCAAGCCCATCTGCGGCGAAATCCGCCGGGCGATTCTGACCGCTTACCGTCAGGATAATGCCTTGCTGGAACGCCACAGCGTTTACCGCCACGCGCAGCGGCTGACGATGCCGGTCTGGTTGCGTCACGGCAGTGATGACGCTATAATTCCGGTTTCGGAAGCCCGGGCCCTGACTCAATTGATCCCCTTGAATTATCAGGAGATTCCCGGCGGCGACCACGACTCGCCGCTCCATTGTTGGGATGAATGTGTAGATGAAGCTTTGAACAGCATATCATAAGGATTTGTCAAAATGAACTATTTCGCCTTGAATGCCATGATCGGAAAAGGGGCTTACGCCCAGCCGGAATTTCCAACTCCGGAATCATTGATCGAACACCTCGATTATCTGGGGGTCGACCGCTCGCTGGTTTATTCAGTGGTCTCGCGCGACTTCTCGCCGATCAACGGCAATAAAGCATTGTTGAGGGAACTCGAACCGTTCAAGGAACGGCTCTTTCCGACCTTCGTATTGACTCCGGCGGATTATTTCGAGTACGGCAACATGGATTATCTGCGGGAACAAACCGCTTCCGGCCGGGTCCGGACTTTCCGGGTCTGTCCGTCAATCTCCCGTTTCCCGATACGCCAACTCGAAAGAGTCCTGGCGGAACTGGCCGAATTCGAACCTATTATCCTGATGGACTCCAAATTCGGCATGGATCAGACCGCTTTCCGCGATCTGGAATATCTGGCCGGGAAATATGAAAAAATCAATTTCATCCTCTGCCGGCAAATGTGGAGCGGCTTCGGCAATGTGCTCGATCTGATGTGGCGCTGCCCAAACGTCCATGTGGATATTTCCTGGTTGCACATGCGCGATACCATTGAAATGGTCCGCGATAAATTCGGTATCGAGCGCCTGTTTTTCGGCATCGGCTACAAGTCGCATTACGGCGCGGCCATCGGCACACTGGCCCAGGCGCGGCTCACTCCGGAAGAACGCGAAAAAATCGCCCATGTCAATCTCGAAAAACTGATAAAAATATCACCGCTCACACAAAAATTGGCCAAAGAACCCGCTATCCTCGCAGAAAAACCGCTATGGAATAAATTCCGCTCCGGCCAAAAGCTTGAAGATGTCAAAATTTACGATGCCCACGGTCATTCCGGCGTGCATACCCGCGGCTGGTATATCCGGGACAACGATCCGGAAACCTACTTGGGAGTATTGGTCAAACAAATGAACCACCTGGGGATCGAAACCCTGTTCCTGAGCGGCGAATCCGCCTTATTTGGCGACCCGGTCCAAGGTAACCTCGACCTCGAACGCCAAGCCGCCCCCTATCCCGGGCGCTTTCGCGGTTATGCGGTATACAACCCATTTTACCAAGACACCCTGACCACCACTGTTCTCGACGATCTATTCAGTCGTGATTTCTACGCCGGATTCAAAATCCTGCCTTCCTACTGGGGCATCAAAGTAACCGATTCCGGCTACAATCTGGTCTGGGAATACGCCGACAAGCACCATCTTCCGGTCCTGATTCACACTTGGAACGACAACTACAATTCCCCGTCCATGCTCACCGATATCGTCAAAAAATACCCGAACGCCAAGTTTCTGCTCGGACACTCCGGCGGCGGCACTCCCGGGCGGTTGGAAGCGGAAGCTTTGACCGCGTCCAGCCCGAATGTGTTCATGGAGTTCTGCGGAACTTTCTGTTCGGACCGCTCACTGGTGATTGCCATTGAAAAATTCGGCATCGAACGGATTGTTTTCGGCTCGGACACGGGCGCTCATAACCAGGCCTATGAACTCTCCGCGTTTCTCTCGTTACCGCTGCCGGACAAAAAACTCCTCCCCGCACTGGCCGCCAATATGGAAAAAATCTTACAGGACAGAAGGTAAACTATGAAGGTCAATATATTATTCGCCGACGCCCGGACCTCAGGTAAAATTGAAGTCAAATACGGTAAACTCGTTTCCAACGCCAAATTCGGCCCATGTGCCAAAACCGCAGTCGAAGTGACGGACGCCAACTTGCAGCCCGGAGCCTGCCCGACGATCATAACGGTTTTGACCGCCAAATCATTTTCTTTTAACCTCCGCGATGTCAGCAGCGAATATCCGATTTTTATTCCCGAATATCAGTCGGCGGTGGTTCCGGAAAACGACCGCCGGACTTACGCCGAAATCGCCTCCGCCATCGCCGCCAAAGGCCTGGTCTCCGATTCCACCCGAATGCAGAACGAACCGGAAGAAACCTACGAAAACGCCTGCCGTCACAACCGTGACAAATCCTCGCCCACCTGGCTCGGGCTCGGCGGCGACATGCGCATCTTTGCGGTAGCGCCTCAACAGGTCGGCAACCTGGGCAACGGATACGACTATAAATTCTGGGGGCGAGTCCGCCCGCGCTTTCACTCTGTTGTCAACAAAGCAGATCCGGATGACCCCAAAAGCATCTACGACATTGATTTCGTGATCGGCCCGGGGGCGCATTGCCGCCCGCATATTACCCGGCGGCTCGACCAGGGAGTGTTGCCGATTCTGCATTCGGTCCAGGATGAACAGGATATTCAATATCACCTGACCATGTTTGCCACCCTCGAAAATACCCCCTTGGAATACGGCGAAGTCCGCGGCAGCAACTGGCAGGCCTCCTACGCTCAAACCGGTCACAACATGTTGACTCAGGAAGAGCGCGGCAACCTTAATAATTTGATCAAAGCCGAAACCTTCGAGCGGGAAGAAGAGCTGGTCTGCGTGATTCACGTGGAAGCGGTCAATGTCGGACATGCGCCTACCTATGCCTGGTTCAAATCGGCCTATGTCACCTCACCCTCCTACTGGAATACCAAGTGGGAAAAAGGACGCACTTACCTGGAAAAAAACGTGGCGGCCATTAACCTGCTCGATGGAAAACTCATGCCGCAAAAGGAAATGGCGGTGCTGGTCAAGCCCGGCGAAAAAGCCGTCTTTGAAATCCTGATCCCGCATACCCCCATTTCGCTCAAAAGAGCGAACGCGCTGGCCAAACTCGATTACCACGCCCACCTCGAAGCCTGTCGCCAATATTGGCTCGCCAAACTGGAAAAATCAGCAAAGATCTCCGTGCCGGAAGCCGCTATCGACGAGCGCCTCCGCGCCGGGCTGCTGCACCTCGACCTGATGACCCTGGGCATGCAAAAGGGGCCGCTGCTGCCGACCATTGGCTGGTACGCACCCATCGGTACCGAAAGCGCCCCCATCATCCAGTATTACGACTCGGTCGGCCTCGGCGATATCGCCGGACGCTGCCTCGATTTTTTCCTGGCACGCCAGCGCGATGACGGTTTTATCCAGAATTTCGGCAACTACCAGAGCGAAACCGGTCCGTTCCTCTGGAGTGCCGCCGAACATTTCCGTTGTACCGGCGACTTGAAATGGTTGAAAAAATCCACACCCGGCCTGATCAAGGCTTGCGATTACCTGTTGGCCTGGCGCGAACGCAACAAAAAAGACGAATACAAAGCGAAGGGATATTACGGTTTGATCGACGGCAAAGTTGCCGACCCGAATGATTTTTACCATTCATTTTTCCTGAATGCCGGAACTTACGCCGGACTCTCCGGCATGGCCGACGTTCTTCGCCGTAGCGACTCCGCTTACGCCGAAAAACTGGCCGGCGAGCTGAAATTGTACCGCCAGGATATTCTCAATGCGATCGACTACGCCACCGCCCATGCACCGGTGATTCCGCTGGCCGACGGCACCTGGGGAACTCTCTTGCCGCCGTGGGTCGAATACACCGGCGGGATCTCGTTCTACGCCGATGGCGGCAGCTGGTACTCGCACGGCTCATTCGCTTCCCGCAGTTCTTTAACCGGACCGCTCTATTTCGCCATTACCGACATACTCCCGGCGAACGACGAAGTGTTCACCCGGATGCTGAAAACCAACCAGCACCCGGTGACCCGCGAAAACGCCGCCCTCAGCCAGCCTTATTATTGCCGGCACGACCTCGCCCATATCAAACGCGGCGAAGTCAAGCTGTTTCTGAAGACCTTCTACAACCAGATGACCGCCCTGCAGGACCGCAGCAATTATGCTTTCTGGGAACATTACTACAACGTCAGCGAATACAAGACCCACGAGGAAGGCTGGTTCCTGATGCAAGTCCGCTGGATGCTCTACCTGGAAAACGGCAATTCGCTGGAAATCTTCAAAGCGATCCCGCGCAAATGGCTCGAGCCCGGCAAGAAAATCGCGCTGGAAAACGTCAAATGCCACTTCGGTACTTTAAACATTCAAGCCGAAGCAGCCGAGGATAAAATCACCTGCTCCTGGACTGTGAGCGGCGCCGCCGATGAAGTCATCATCCGTCTGCCCCATCCACAGGAACGCCGCGCGGTCAAATGCACCGGCGGTCAGTACAATCCCGACACGGAATCAGTAAAAACCAGCGGCAAAAAAGGCAAGATAACTCTGCAATTCTAAATGAATTCCCCTATTCTCGCACCCCTCGGACAGGTCTGACTTGTCCGACGGGTCCGATTTGTCCGTTTTGTGCCCTTTCTCACTCGAAAAACTCCAGATAGAGCAGAGCGTTATTCGGCATGATTCCGGTAATGCGGATGGTATCACCGTCAACTTTAAAACCGGTAAACGGTTCCTCTTTCATTTCGTTGGCTTGGCGCAAAATCGCGTCGTTTTCCGCCGAAATTGCCGGACGGCCAAGCTCCTCCCATTTGCGGAATGAATTAGCATTTCGGTTATCTACACGATATGAAAGAGCTTTTAAATTTTTCGGCATTTTTTGCCAATTTATTTTTATATCGAGCCGGATGTCATTATCACGGCCAATGCTGCGTTCGTCGAACGACGTCAGCAAGATTTTCAGCTTGTTGCCATCGATCACGGCAATACCGTCCAGCGGCTCATTCGACGACTCCAATGCGATGCGCTTTCCGCCGCGCAGTTTATTCATCAGGATGATGCTGTTGAAAGCCGGCTTGGGAACGCCGCTTTTGCCGAATGCGCCGAGGTTACCGTTGAAATATTTCTCTTTATTATTGTACATATAGTCAATCGGAGTGAAATAATATCCCCGCAAGACATTCTTGTCCAGATAAACCCGGTTGGCCTTGACATTGAACGCCGCCGCCACCTCCGAATCGCACCCCTCATGGTTCATTGATGAACCGTTTACCTCAGTCAAAATCAGCGGAGCTCCCGCCAATTCCGGATACGAATCGGTCAGTTTTCGAATCTGGTCGACTCTCAGCTCCAGCGAATCAAACGAATTGACGAAACCGGCATATATATGCATGCTGATGTAATTGATCAGCTTGAGCTCCCCGCGCTGCTGCAGCCGCTCAAATACCGGCCTGAAGATCGGACTGTTGTTGACTCCGCTGAAAGTACCCACATTGAATTTGCGCCCGTATTTCTCCTCAATCCGCCGCATCGCTTTGGCATATTCATCGAAAATCTGGAGAAATTCATCCCGGGTCCCCTGAAAATAGCGCTGCGCCACCGGTTCGTTCCAGCACTCAAATATCCATTGGCCGACAGTCTCAACTCCATAACGTTCAATCCAGTGCTCAACCAGATCGTAAGCCACGCGTCCCCACATATCCAGATCTTTCGGAGTTGAACGGTTGCTGTAAACCCGGGAATTCTTATTCGGCACAGAAGCGATCAAATTAGGCGTCGATTCGATCGTCGACGTCAGGATGAATTTCTGTTCCTTTACCGCCCAGTCGACAAGCTCATCCATGACCTTCCAGTCATATACCGGATTTCCCTGCTCGTCGATACGCTTGAGAATACGGCAGCCCTGCATGAATTCGCGGATACGCAAATGTTCCACGCCGTGTCGACGCATTTCAGCAAGAATATTTCGCACTACCGGACTGTCGATTTTGGTTACATACGAGAGGTCGGTAGCATTCCAAACCGGGCGAATCGTCTCCTTCGCAATTTTTTCTACATCGATAGAGATACTCGCTGTTGTCGCATTATATTTATGAGCCATGCCATTTTCGGCCGGCATTTTGATCAGTTGGATATTGTCAAACCACGAATCACCCTTTGCCCCCTCGAAACAGCGCAGCCACAATTCTACATAGGCAGTATCTTTACGGAAACTGCTACCCGCCCAGATCGAACTGTAATATCGCCACGGCCTGTTTTCTTTCGCCAGCGGTGTCAGATCTTTGTGGCCGATCACCTGATCCCGGTCGTTGTACAAAACCAACTGGACATTGGCCCATGCCCATTCCTTCTTGCCGGGAGTGATATCTCGATGCCGGGCCCAGCCGCCAAAAATCAGCGTCTCGCCATTGTAGGCAAAACGGTTACTGACAAATGTCGCATTATTCCGGATATGCAAAGATTTGCCGCCATCGGGAAATACCCCGTCTTCATACTCCGATATCCCGTCCGCGCTTTTCAGCGTCAAATTGTCCCAGTCCGCCCCTTCCCGCGGATTATTCCAGTGATCGACCGCGAAACCGCCGTCAAACCCCGGATCGCCTACCAGATTACTGCCCGGAGTTTTTATCCGGATGTCGATATTGTCGATCCAGAGAGTTCCGTTATCCCCTTTATTGCCCACCCAGACAAAAAATGATTTCATCCCGGCGCGCGGAGTTGAGATTTTCAGGGTATGTTTTTTCCAATCCTGGGCATTCTTAGTCATCAGGATATCACGATGCCCGATCTCTTTGCCGTCGGCTCCGGTAAATGCAATCGAACACCAGACGGCATGATACGGCTTGGCGCCAACTTTGATATCGGTTGTTTTAGCCTCGAATGAAACTTCGATTTCACCGCCATGATAGGGAAAATTCTGAGTCCGCAGCATGGAATCATGTGTTATTTCCAGACATTTCCCACCGCCTTCACGCTCGACGACTTTATAATCTCCCCGACCATAATGCCGGGTAAGAACCTCCCGCCAGTTATCGTTTCCAAATCCGACTTTCAAGTTCAACAACTCGGCGGAAGCCAAGCCGGAAGTCAATACCGCCATCAGGCCCAAAAGCAAACAATGTTTTATCATGATATTATTCCCTGTTCAAATTACGGCGCCAGCGGATCGTCCATCATGCCCTGCTCGATTTGACCGAGCCGAAACGAAGCGACATGACCGTCGACACACAATACATTCATAGCCCCGCCGTCATGGAAAAATCCGCGAAGCCCCAACTGCGAATAACGAAACGAATTCGAGGAGGAAATCAGAATTTCGGTATCCGCCGCCGCGTCATAACTTCCGCTCTCCATCACCAGAATCTGGTATGACGGCTTTTTCAACATCTTGATCGGGAAAAAAGCATTGGTTCCATCCCAGGTACCGGCCCCGTAATTCCAGAAAGGATAACGGTAGCGGTTATGCCCCACCCGAGCATAAGTCATGGTGCCGTTTTGCTTGCCGGCTTTCAGCTTGGCTTCGGGACACGCCCAGATTTTGCTGAGGGTATTTTTGGCGGCGACATATCCCAGCTGAGTCATACTCCAGAACCAACGAGTCGAAGGAGTATAACTCGCCCGGTAAGCCCCGATAATACTTCCGTCATAATCATCCAGATAAGCGGCGATGGCGGTTCCGAGCTGTTTCTGATTATTCACACAATTGATAGCCCTGGCCTTACCACGCGACTTGTTCAAAGCCGGCAACAGCATGGCAGCAAGAATGGCAATTATTGCAATCACCACCAACAGCTCAATGAGCGTAAAAAATTTCTTTCCCATGGCTTTCCTCACTATGTTTATCGTTTGATGAAATGTTTTTTCTGACTGATCAATTTATGCCGGACCTTGAAATCATGATTGCGGACCATCTGATACAACATGTCGAAACCGGCCCTGGTTTTTTCTTCGAACGGCGACAGCAAAACCGAAAAACCATCCGGGCGCTCCTGGACGTCCTCCATCACCAGCATGATATGCGCCTTTTTTCTGAGGTCGACGCCGTTTTTGCCGCATTCATCGAGCATAGCCCGGTACGAAACTTCGCGCACAATCACGGCATCCGGCAATTCGGGGAGCTCGAGAAGATATTCCGCCATATTCCGCCCGGCCTTTTCCGCAAAATCCAAACTGTATTTTCCCCGGAACTCGTTACGCGAATCACGGGCGATAAACAACTTCTCATCATAACAACCGGCGGCGATCAGTTTTTCCCGGTAGACCTGGCAGATACGTTCCTGATAGTCGCCGAATTCGATTTTGAAATTGACGTCGGCAATCCTCCGGCAGCCGATCCCCAACAGGAAATCCAAAGCCTCCGCGGTCCCCCCTTCATTGTCGAAATCGACCCAGGAAACAATCTGAGAATCCAGGCGATTCAGGGAAACAAACGGGATCTTCGCGTTGTGCAAAGCCTCCGCCGCATCCAAGGTCAGGGTACTGTGAATGAAAATAAAACCGTCCGCGTTCAGATTCGTATAAAGTTTCGGCAAATACTGCGAACCGCCGGCCGCTTTCAGCGCCAGAGTTCCCATCCGGTGCTCCCGGGCCTGCTTCTCGATCATTTCAATGGCAAAAGCCCCGCTCGGGTCGCCGATGAATTCATGAATCACCGCAATATCATTGGACTTGGAACGCGCCTCGATATTCTCCCTGATAAACGCCCCGCGCGTTCCGCAAATGTCAATGATATTCTCCTGATGCAGACAATTCATCGACTTGGACATGGTAACCAGGGAAACATTATACTCACGCGCCAGCTCCCGGAACGACGGCAACCTGAAATTCGTACCGCCAAAACGCCCGTTCCGAATATCAAACCGCAAACGCTCCAAAACATCCGTATATTTCACTTCAAACATGGTCTTTATCCAAACACTGTTTCACATTATGTTATATATAATAACACCTATAACAACATTTGTCAACACCCCCTTTTCACGAATTCCATAAAATTTCATGACAAGGTTACGATTTGATTCAGTGTCGTATGCATATTTTTTTCCTTAGGAGCCGTTGATAAATAAACTTGACAAAAATCTTTGCGGCTCCCGGCGAGTGATTTTTGTCGAAACTGTGAGGAACATAACGAGTTATGTGACGAACAGGCTTTGACGAAAAGCGCCGTCGTGAACACAAAGATGTAAAGGTTATTTTTTAACGACTCCTTAGTTGGTGTTTTCTTCTTTTTTATGTAAAACTTCGACGTGGGTAAGCAAATATCCCAGTTCCGGATTGCAATCTTCGATGCGCCGCATCAGGCGGACAATGGTGGCGACTCCTATCCCCAATTGCTGGGAAATCAGCGGATAGCTGAGGCCTTTGGCCCGCAGGCTCACCACCTTCCAGTCGCGCCGGCTGTCCAGCATGGAGAGAAGTTTATCCAATGCCAGCAGAATATCCGCCGGCGACGTATTGAACCCGGCCGTTGCCATTTTTCCGCTCGAATCACACTCCGGCTCATCGAAATAGATTTGCGGATAGCTGAAGTTTTGCTCTTCAAGCAAGGCTGTATCATGGTAGATTGTTTTCATATTTTACTTACCGTGTCCGTATTGTTCAGTCAGAGCTTTGAACCGCCGCCATGCTTCGTCTTCCTTGACGCCCGTCCCCAGGCCTTTAACTCCGTTGCGCCGCATTACCTGCAGGACCAGGTATCCCAGCATGGGATAAGGAATCCGCCAGGTCAGTTCAAACAGAGTCAATGACGGATAAGTATTCATCACAAACGCGGCAATTGAACTGATGTATTCCACATCGAACGTGCCCCCCGCTCCGGAAGTTCCCTTGGCGCCATTCTGCGGAATCATGGCGAATCCGCCGGAATAGTTCAAAATTTCAAATAAATCGTTTTCCGCTTCAGCAATATCAATGGCGGCAAAGTACGGAACAGAAAATATTTTTTCCATCAACTGGTCTTTTGTAATGATCCGTTTCAGATACCGGCGAAACAACGGGATGGATTTTTCCCGTTCCAGCAGCAGATAAAGCGCAATAATGATATCGAAGCCGTTATGCTTGCCGCCGGGCTTTGCAAACGGATGCTCGAGAGCGGCAAGCGTGGCATAAGTTCCCAAAGTATGAGCCGGATAATCATATCCGCCGATATCGACATAATCCCCCAGGCAGGCCAAGGTTTCCAGTTGCGCCGCTTCTTTGCCGATGGCCGGAGTACTCAAAAATTCGTGCAACTCCCGGTCATTGGCGACTGCCTCAATAAAGTCCTGATTCCTGTTTTTCATACTTTCACCTTCCTTGATAAAGCTTGTTCATATATAGAATAAATGTCAACACAAAAATCGTAAATTGAGAATTTTCCGTTCAAAACCAAGCAAAAAGGCCCGGAAACTTCGGGTGAAGCCTCCGGGCCAGGGTTGGTTGGATGTTTTCAGTGATTACGGAAGGAAGATATAGCCGTCGAGTTCATAGCGATTGCGCTTGGGTTCACGCAATTTCCATGAGGCATCGGGCTGGAACCCGGTCCCCATCAGGCAGCCGGCCAGGGCCGCCAACGGAGCCATTATTTCCCATATGGTATATTCACTGTTTGAGACCGTATAGCCGCCGACCTCGTTATACCTTCTCTGGACAGGTACCTGCTGCCGGAAGAATAAACCGGCGGTTGAACTGGAGTTAACATGGGAGGCATCAACTCCATCCGGATAGAAGGAAGTGTTGATTCCCGCGTAATTATAGGCTGAATCGGCACTTCTGTTCCAGTAATAAAGATATTCCAAGCCTTTGACGCCGTCACCATTGCCAAGCTGGTACGGAGTAATTCCAGGAATATTTTCTTCGATAACCCTGCCTTCGGAATCCTTGGTGTCCAGTTGAATGCTCGGCAGCCAACTGCACAAATGCCAGACCGGATAGTTATGCCCGACTCCGATGGTCATGGAACGTCCCAAGGAATTGCAACCCATGGCCCAATCCAATGCCAGATGTGCTCCGGCCTTGAAGTCAACCGCCGCATTCATCATGTACGATCTTTTCACCGGGTCATACTCAACGTGAGCCCCTTGACCTTCCGTCAATTTGTAGGCGCTCAACAACAGCCATCCCCGGTTACCGGGATGCCCGAGGCCCCAGGCATAGTCCTTCATATAACCGGCATTCGCGGTATCCCAGAACAGCCATCTGTAGGCGTGATACTGCTGTCTGTCCAGCCATCTCTGGGCTGTCCACAGCATTCTGCTGCGGTGCGTGGCATGGAAAGTCGGGAATTCCTCGGCCAGATCAAAGAGCAACTCGGGACTCCAATAGAAAAGGGCCTGGTTATTCCTGATGACCGGATCTTCCATGATGTTGAAATTCGCCGTAGTCATGAAGCTGGTATAGTACGTATCTCCGGTAACCGCATACAATGCCGCCGCCGCCCTGAATATATGGATGATGGCGCCAGATTCATATCTTTCGGTATGAACCCAATGCCTGCCGTCCTGCCAGAAATCGAAATGCGTAACATTGTCCGGATTCGCTCCGAATGCAAAAGCCCTGATTGCCGACTCTTCATAAATCGCGGCCTTGGCCAATGCCAGCGGAGTTCCGACCATCTTCAATGCCCTGGCGAAACGGACAGCGGAAAACGCATAGCGCAGACTGTCGCGGCATGAAGGCTCAGATATGCAGTATTCGATAGCCGATGTCCATGGAATAATTGCCTCATGCTGCGGAGCCTCAATCCATGCGCCGATGCCGCCGGCATCGGTCTGGCCCCGGCGCTGATAATCCAGCCCCCATTCCACTTCGGAGAGAATATCCGGAATTCCATCGCCGCTTTCCGGGATATGGAGCTGCTGATCGGTGAAGTTCTCCGGGAAATACAGATAGGCCAATGTCATATGATCGACCGCCTGCAAGTGATGAGCCCTTCTGTCAAAGTCCGCCGCATCCATCCAGCCACCGCGAATATGCCGGAAAATCCGGTTGTCACGGTTGTTTCTGATCATCTGGAAATTAGGATTGCTATCATATATTTCTTTATACATTTTGGTGCTTGTTCCTGTCGCATCTTCTTGTACCGTGACGGTTTCCAGATCGTAGGCTCCCAGGTCCTTTCCCGGATTATACGGATTCTCCGAGGCGAATTTATTGCCGAATGTCCATACATGGGCCGGTTCCGGTGATTCCCATTTGGTATAAGGTTCCGTTTTGGCGATACCGCTACGCTGGTGGAACATTCCCCACATGGAATAATAGAACTGGCGTCCCAGAGCGACCACTCCGATATCAAACGGATAGCTGTAGCCGATACCGGGAATGTAAATCCGGTAAGTACCCTCGGTCGAGAAACTACTGATATCAAGTTCCCAGATATTTTCGCCGGTCAACGGGAAGGTCCTCAAATAAGGAACATCAGACACGACTTCCGTGACATCATAGAAGTCGTCCTCAACCGCTTTTCTTATGGCAAGCGTTCCGGTGAATACCGGTGTGCCACCGTCCGCGGGAACCAATTGGAAACTGGTCGGCATCGGGTCGGGCATATAGGCTCCTCCGGTCCCCAGCCAGAATCCCAGGTAAGCATAGCGTTTGGTGGAATCCGGTGAATACCCGGACTGATTGACTTTGATGGCAGCCGAAGGTGATTCCAAACCGTAGGTCAAAGTAGTGGCATTGCCGTCCGCATCGTAAATATTGTAGGTTACGCCTTCTTCCATCGGTGTATCCAGGGAAAGATACGCCACATGAATTATATTGGCGCTCTTCAAATTACGAAGCATAGTCGTACCATCAAGAAAATCCGGAAGATTCACTTCGCGATTGGAGTTATGCCAACGCCCGGCCAAAGTGACAGATTTTCCCGCTACCGAAATAAATCCCTGGGTATCGTATTTATCCCGAAGCACCGGCTGATAATCATCATACAAACTCCATAAAGCATGGTAGTGATATTTATCGCGTAAACTGCTATCGTCCCCAGCATGGCGATAATTCCACTCGCTATTGGACAGGTCATCGCCGAATTCAAGCAGCATGCGATCTCTGAACCATTCCATATAATCGCCGGCCACGGCAATTGTTTTGGCATCAATGGCCCAGGCTTTCAGATAGGCGGTCGGTTGCACGGCGGAGATATCGGCCGGTTTATTGGGCCGCGAAAGATTCGTCACCGGCTTGGCTGTAGCCCAGATAATACTTCGCTCTCCCAGCGGTATGCCGCTTTTCTCGCATTCCTTAACGATCTGTTCTTCCGTCAAGGCATAATCGGCAATAAACAAATCATTAACGCTGTCGCCGCTGGCTTTCAGTGCCAGGCGTAAGTAGCCGGCGCCAAGATTCCTCAGGCAATGATCCGGGGAATTGGCTTTAGACTTGAGTTCCTGTATGATCATTTCCTGCAACAGAATTCCGTCCACATAACCCCTGACAATATAAAAATCATTACCGTCGACACCATCGGCTTTCGATGACGCATACTTGGCATTCCAGTTTTTAGTAACGACCTTGCCGGTCTTGGTCGAGCGCCAGATATAACGATCCTGTGTCTCATTGTAGCTTACCCCCTCAAAGACGGTCAGATCATTAATGGGAGCCAGAGTTATCGCCATTTGGTGCCATGTGGTCTTTTCCCAGCGATTGGCCGTAGTGGTCCCAGGATTCATTGAACTGCCGGCCTTCGGACACCAGAAATGCGGCTGAGTAGTCACCCATTCCATAGCCAGAGAATTACCGGTAGTTCCGTTTTTACCCCTCTCATAAAAACCGAACATGGACTGAGAACCGCTTCCGCGGACATTGGCAATCAGCGTAGCGCCACCAGTAGCGTCAAACGCCATATTCTCTTTACCGAACTCACCAACCGTATTAACTTTGATGCAAGTTCCGCTCAATGACTCGTTTTCGTCGTAAATAACCGTGACGTCGTCCATCGGCGCCAGAGTAAGCCCTGACAGGGAATCCGTCACGTTGTTATTGGCAAAATCCCAGCGATAGAGCGGAGCCATGTCAGCAACCGGAGCTCTTTCCGGAACTGATGTCGCAATATTGCCCTTCAGACATTCACTCTTAATTTGAGCTTCAGTCAACGGATAATCCGTCAGCATGATTCCATCAACACAATCACCGGCAACCTTAAGGTCAATACAAAAATTACCGAGCCCCAGACTACGCAGAGCATGGGTCGGAGAATTACGCAATGACTTGAGTTCACTGAATACCATTTCCTGCAGAAGTACCCCATTCAAATAAGATTGAACAAGATAAAAATCGGAAACATCGACACTGCCATTCACCCCGGAGGCTTTCCAGCTTCTGACGCTGCTGTTGACCCGGGTCGAAGTCCAGCTGTAACTGTTTGAACTTGCATTGTAGGTTACCCCTTCAAGCGCGAGAAAATCATCGATGGGAGTTATGGTCATCGCCAGATGATTCCAGACTGTAGTGTTGGCCCAGCGGAGTGCGGTTGTTGTCCCCGGAGACATTTGATATCCGGCTTTGGGACACCAGAAAGAAGGCTGGCGGTATGACCACTCCATAACCAATGAATTGCCGTCGGTATTGCTCTTACCTTTCTCGTAAAAACCAAACTTCGACTGCAAGCCGGAGCCCCGGACAAACCCCATAAAGGTAGCGCCGTTGCTGGCATCAAATGCGGTATTTGCTCTTTCGAAACATCCAAGAACGCCACAAGTCAAGTATTTTCCGTCAATTCCGCCAGAGCCGCTATAGGCGGCAACAGCAGTATCCACCGGCAACAGTTCAACTCCCTGGGCCGAATCAATCAAGGATTCATTCTCGAAATTCCAATGCAGCATCGGCTTGGTAACCGTGATCCCGGCACATGCGCATTCATCCCGAAGCTGAACTTCGGTCAGTGCGGCATTCACCAGTACCAATTCATCGACATGATCCGTGGTGTCATTCAATGCAAGCACCAGATGACCGTTCCCCAATGTCCTCAGACAATGGTTTTCGGAGTTCAACCGGGATTTCAATTCGGTAAAAATCATTTCCTGGACCGGCATGCCGTCCACGTATGCGCACGCCATATAGAAATTATTATCGGCCACACTGTCCGTGTCCTCACTGCTGGACTGCGCCGCCCATGATTTACTCGCCGCACTGCCGAAGCGGGGCGAAATCCAGGTGTAGCGATCAGTGCTCTGATCATAAGAAACACCTTTGAATGTCGCCAGGTTTCCGATCGGAGTAATGATCATGGCCAGTTGATGCCAGGATTCCGTATCTTCCCAAGCCACAGCCGCTGTGAGTCCGGGAGCCAGGGTATAACCGCTCTTCGGCATGTGGAAAACCGGCTGCCGGTTATTCCATTCCAACAGAAACGAGTTCTTATCCGCGCCGGACTGTTCGATATCTTCGAAACCGAACTTTGAGTTTGCGCCATTACCTCGGACATATGCAATAATCGTCGCGCCGGAGGCTCCGCCGAACGGAATATCGTTGCAGAAAAAAGTTCCTCCAGCTTCACACTTGGCCGCTTTGCCGCGAATCGTATTCTCCCGGCGATAGGAGACCTTGGCAGACTCGTCCGGTGCCAGAGTGATCAATTGCTGTACATCGATCAGGTTTTCATTGTCGAACTGCCAGTGATACGTCGGCATCCAGCTCTTTTCCAGCGCCTCTTTGCGTGACCAGAAAGATACCACGACTTCGGAGTCCATTACCGCCGCTGCCGCCGCCGGCTTGACAAACACCCGGTGCAGACGGTATTCAGGGCCGAACCGGTCCGGAACCGGCAGATTTACAGTTGCCGCTCCGGTATAAACGGTTCCCTCGAGAGCCGGATTCGAATAATTTTCAAATTCGAGCTTCCATTTGGCATTGGGAGGATAGGTTGAGACGATCAGTTGAATGGTCTCACCGCATTTGCCGATCGGGTGCCCATAAATCCCGCCGTAAGCATTGGGTTGATCTTCCTGGCGGCGACTCTCAGTCATTCCGTCAATGGACAAGTGAGCCCGCAAGACCCACGGTTCCTGATTGGACGAGGCCAATGCCGTGTTCAGAATCGGATTGTTTGGTTGAGTTGATGTTGACATACAATTTCCTTTTTTAATTGTTTGGGAAACCGGGAATTTCACTTTATAAAAAACTCCCACCAACAATAAGAAAATTGTCAATACAAAAATCGCAAATCGTTAATTTAAAACCAATAATAAAATTAAAAGAAGTATATTTTTCATTTACCGGAAAATTTCGAAAACTTTGCAATTTGATGTCGAGATTGGCAATTTTATTTTTCTTGTTACGCTCAAAATTCAAAGAAATATAATTTAAGATGCACGATTTGATGCAAAAACTTAACTTTTTACTCCGACAACCTGAAAGCGATTTTCTCAATGGCCCGGTCACGGGCTTTTTCATCCCAATAGTATCGAAATACCGGATATCCGCTATCTTTCAATGCGGAAAGAGCTTTGGCGAAAACATCGCATACGCGCAGAATTTGAGTGGATTGGCTCCCGGAAAGCAAAGGATCATTTTTCACGTCGTCGAGAGAAAATGAATTACTTCCATTGCCGCCGCCATCAAGGAACTCGAATCTGGAATTAACCCTGTCGCCGGCAACAGTGGTCTGCCATTTCAGGATTTCAGTTTTGTCATTAAGTCCTTTCTGGACATGTTTTCGATAGGGAGCCAGACGCATAAACTTTGCAAACAGCCTGCCTTCTATCCTGCGCGCATCCTTGAACTCTCCGAAATATTTACTCCAGTCATTATCGGAAGTATTGAATATTTTCTCAGCAGTCGTGATAACGGTTGCATCTTCCGAAAATGTATACAATGGCTCCAAGTACCCTTCCCAGGCATGGCCGCCGTTTTTCCCCAAAACAGGTTCAGGGTTTGCCAGCAGTACTTCGCAGTATTGTCGCAACGCGGCTTCATCTCCGGCTTTGACCCGCCAGATTGTCAACGGCACCAGCAATTCGAGCCGGTCCTCTTTAAAGTATTCACTTTTCGGCAATTCACGGTAAATAGCGTTGCTGATCTCCTGCAGCGCAGTCAGGCTGTTCGGCAAATCCCATTCGGAAGAAAACAACGCCATTTTTTGAGCGTTGTGAAAAGTCCACGACGAGGCCGCCGCTTTATCGTCGGGCAAGTATTCCACGGCGCGCCGGTTAAGCAATTCAGATACCGATGGATTGGTTTTCGAGCGCAAGGCTTCCCCGGTAAGCTGTACGGATGTGGCTTTGGGGTCCGTCATAGCTGCGAAGCCGGCAGAGGATTGGGGAATCACCTTGACATTGCTCTTTCGACAAATGTTCGCGGCGGCCTGAAGTTGCGCTTCTACCGGTTCATTGTTATTCAGAAGAATATGATACCACTTATCCTCATAACTCATATTTTTATATCGGTTATAATGCTCGCGGATTTGCTGCGCGATTTTTTTCCGATACTCAATATCGCGGTTGGACATATTGTCCGATGTTGATCGGGCCTCGAAAAATGATTGCTGCAAAATTCCACTCAAGGCCACGTAAGCGGCATCGGCAACGGTAATTATGGTGCGCTGAGGGAAAAAATCCCGGTGAAAGCTTACCGAACGCGTTAAACGCCGGTCATTTTCCAGACACTCCAACAAAGGTTCAACCGCCGCATCACCGACTTCGATCAAGGCTTTTACGCGTTTATCATTCCCCAGTATCACTCCGCCCGGCTGACCGTATTGCCGCTCATCTACATTTTCCAAACCCAAAATCAAAGCGTCAATTTCGCTTTTTGCAACAGTTTTCTCCCGAGCGCGCCGGTGTTGCTCCGCAAGTAATTCTCTGGCGGTTGATACAAATTCCACTTTCTCATCTCCGATCAATGGCTCATATTGCTTCGCATAACACAACGCCAATTTGTCGTCACCGTACATATGCGCGGCCAAGGCCCGGCTGAACAATGCCCACAATGTAAATTTTTGAACATCGTCATTCCAGAACCTTATGCTTTTTCTTACGGCCGCATGGTATATTCTTTCCGCAAGCTCCGTTTCCCCAAGACGCAACAACAATGCACATACTGTCCCATAATGAAACGTTCCCAATGAAAATATTTCAGGAAACTTCACTCGTTCTTGCTCCGGCATTGCCGATTTTTTTTGAATAGCATACGCAATAAGCTGTTGAATGTCGTCTTGAACTGACGCAACGGAACCAATGGAGATCACCGGATAGACCAAGCCATTCCACAGTATGGCGAACCGCTGCGAATACTTATCATCCCGCGGAAGCAACCATCCGTGCGTTTTCAAGCGATAAAATCCACCATAGGCGTCATTGCCGACAGGAACCACCACTTCCAGGTATTCGCAGTTGCGAGGATCGGCCAATCCATGCTTAAACGCAGTCGCAGCCGTGTCGATATATTCAGCGGGAATATCACTTTCGGGAGGCTGCCAGAATTGATTCTGTTGCGGAGATACGGGAATACTGTCGCCCTGAAAAAACCATATATCACGTACTTGCTCAGCCCCTGAAACCACAATTGGTAAAAACAGCCACGCCGCAAGTAAAAAAGACACTTTCAACAGATGCTCAACCGTCAGTTTATTTCCCTTTGTCATTCAGCACCTCATTGTATCAAAAATATCGGTTACAAAAATATAGCAGGGACAAGAGAAAAAAGAAAGCCTAAAAGGCAGAAAAAAAGCCGTCGTATTGACGGCTGAAATTGTAAGTGGTAGCGGGTACTGGACACCCGGAGGTACATCACTTCTTAACTGCTGACAACCAGCATTCTGCTAATTATAAACAACTTACTTCAGCGAACAAACTTGTATCTCCGGTGGCAAAAAAGTGACAACTTAGTGACAACCGAGCTCAATTTTACCCGCTACTAACAATAATAAAACTATAACCTAAAAAGTGAACGATTTCAAGCCCTGTCTTTGAAAAAATGAACAGTTAAATTCACCCAGTTAAATCCCCCCGCCAGTGTTCCCGTTTCGGGGCATAGAAAAAGAGCAATAGTATCCATAAGAGGATCAATTCAAGGTAAATCACAGAATTATGGTAGCGGAGTGACTTAAGTATTAGTTAACCAGCATGACATTGTTGAAAATAATTAGACAATTACTGAAATATTCTAATTTAATCATCATCGCATTGTTGTTTTATTCTAATATCGTGATATAGTATGTATTATTGAGAGCAAGAACAGGATTTTGAAGATGAAATATAATATAGAGGTTGCCAAAAAAGCCCTGAAACAACTCAAACAGATTCCGATGATGCATCAGGAACGGATATACAAAGGAATTCGGGGCTTGCAGGATTCGGAGACATGGGGCGATGTCAAACGTTTGGTGAACCATCAATATGACTATCGGCTTCGGGTCGGAGACTACCGGGTCTTATTTGATGCCACTGACGATAAAACCATTGAGATTAACGACATCATGATCGAAGAAGTCAAAAAAAGAGATAACAGGACATATTGAAGGAGCTTGCATCATGAACATGAACGTACAGATCATTAAAGAAAATAATAAACCGGCCTTCGCCGTAATCCCTTACTCCGAGTTCGAGCAGATACAGCGCAAACTTGCTATCGTGGAAGAAAAAGAGAAGAAAGCATCGTTTCCCCTTGATGTGGCCGAAATGCACACCCTAAAGGGCTACAGCCTGATTAAGGCATGGCGAATTTACAAGGGCAAGACCCAGAGAGAAATGGCCGGAGCGATGGGCATCACCCAAGGAGCATTCAGTCAGATCGAAAAATCCGAAAGCAACCATGCCGAAACCCTGAAAAAGATCGCTAAAATCTTGAATCTTGATGAAACGCAATTAGATTCAGATTGATTATGCTGAGATTTTTAGTAAGCTGGCACTAGATTATCATTGTAATCATTTTTGATTAAATGACTTGCAGTATAATTATAGATGTATATACAGGATGTAGGTTGACTCTTTTATATTAATTGTTTGCATAATAAATGTTGAAATGATAAGTTTCAGAGGTTTGTATATTTAGTAATTTGATATTAGATTATGATTGATAATATATATTATGGAGTTTTTATTTATGGATTTTCTTTTTAAAAATCTGGGGCCAATCAAAGAAGCAAATGTATCGTTAAGAAAATTGAATATTATTTGTGGGAAAAATAATACAGGAAAAACCTATCTAACCTATGCTTTATACAGTCTTTTGGAAAAATTCCATACTAATTTTGATATAAAACGCTTACTGCCACCTCAAAAGCATATAGGAGAGAACTTAATACCACTCGCCAATATTAGCACCGGCGAAATTTATCAAAAAATATTGAAAAAATTATCAAAAGATTTTTCAGAAGATATACATACTCATTTTGCGACTTCGGAAGACTTCTTTAAAAATTTTTCCTTAGCGATCGAAGAAAAAAACATATCTCCGAAATCATCAATGAAAAAAATTTCAATTCGTGTTATGGGGGAAAATGAATTTGAGCTAGAGGGCTACATTGATGGTGAAAAAAATTTAGTATTTAAAACTGATAAAAATTTGAAAGATATTGATTTTAGTATCTATAGAAGTGTATTGCCAAGTGTACTATCTGATCATATCAAAGAATCTATTTCTCATTGTTTTCCGAAACCTTTTGCTATTACTGCCGAGCGAACAGGTATACAACTTTTTTATAAAGAGCTTGATTTTAGCAAAAATAGAGTTGTTGATTATATTGCAAATAAGAGTAGCGATAAGGATGACCCAAAAAGTTTACTGAAATTTTTATTTGATAAAACATCGAGATATCCAGATGCAATTTCAGATAATATTAACTATGTACGTGATTTTGAAAATGGATTAAAGCGTAAAAGTTATATAAGAGATAGAATTTTGAAAAAAACATCGTGGGGTAAGTTATTAGGCGGTAATTTTGATGTAAGTGATAATATACCAGTCTTTATTGATGAAAGGCAACCCAATATAAAGGTTCCAATCTATCTTTGTTCATCAACAATAAAATCTTTATTTGCTTTCGAATTAGTTTTTCTTCATCATTTAAGTGAGAACATGATAGTTTTTATTGATGAACCAGAATTAGGACTTCATCCAGAAAAGCAAAAGGATATGGCTCGCTTTTTGGTTGAATTAAGTATGATGGATGACCTAATTCTTTTCATTACCACTCATAGCGACTATATCATTCGAGAGATGAATAGCTTAATTTTGCTAAACAAGCATAAAAATAGAAAAAAAATAATGAACGAGTTCAATATTTTTGAAACTCTTAATCATGAGCATGTTAACGTATGCAAGATTGATGGCGATAAATTGATGCAGGTAGAGGTATCTCCAAAAGGAATAAAATTAGATTCTTTTGATGGAGTTATCTTGGCTCAAGACAGTTTAAATGATAAAATTATTTATGGTTGAATCGGAGTAGGGGGAGTTATGCCTTTTGGACATATTAAAAGACTGCTATCGAATGATTATACACTTATTGCGAAAAAGAAAAATAACAAAAAAAGAATTGAGATATGTGAAACGGGAAAAAATTGTACATTAACCAAGCTAAGGTTTACTAATATTCCATCAAATTATGTTGCGTTTAAGATGGATTCAGAAGATTATTCTCCTATATGCAAGATATTTTGTGTAAATGGCTATACAGTGCACAAACGATTGGATTGTATTCTATTCTTCCGCCATCCAAACTTTGGTAATATTGGGATTTTATGTGACATGAAATCATATAATGCCAGTGATTTTAACCCGAAAATAAAAAGTGTAATTCCTTTTATAAAATACATGGATGCTATCTTAGATGAGTTCGAGTCGACAAGCATTCGTGATTTTACGTTTATGTCAGTTTTATGTAAGAGACGTGAATATCCTAAAAGTTGCATAAGCCCAATGTCTCCACATGTTGAGCTTTGTGAGGATGGGCGTCTAAATAAACTTATTATTACTACAAACAATTCTTTTTTAACTGTCGATATTGATGAATTACTTTCATATCTCAAAGATTTTTCAATTCTACGAACACTGTATTAGAACACGCTAGTAGAATTAGGAAAAATGAGAATGAACCTGTATGCGTCTAGGTTTGGGTTTGTATTTAATTAAGGGAAATGCTGTTAGAATACCGAATTTTCATGGAGCTGAACAGGGGACGAACACCTACTGAACAGGGTTGAAACCGATGCAGAATTTTCTTCCGTCTTGGCCTTCGCCGTTGTATAAGAGTTTATATGTTTGCAAGCAGTTCTGTTTGCCGGTGAGTTTGATGACCAGTTCCATGTCCATCAATTCGGTGAGGTGGGTATGGAGACGGGTTTTTGTCCAGCCGGTATAGGCCATTGCTTCGCTTCTGGTGAAGATTTTACGGTTCATCGCCTGTAGTTGATGAAGGAGGTCACGAGCTGGAAGGGAGAGATCGTCCAGTGAGATGCCGAGGAGCTCGGAAGCGAGTTTTGCGGCCATGTTGATGTCGGTACGATCGACCTCGATGTATTCGATACCTTCGTAGCGTTTGATCTTCTTTTTCATCTGGTTCAGGAAGGCGATGGTGTTGATCAGTTGCAAGAATTTCGGTTGGTCACGGCGGGCCTGTAAGCGGTCGTCTTCGTAAAAAAGCTCGTCGGCGTAGGGGTTGACTATGGCGTATGGTTCGAGGAGTCGCTGAAAGGTCTGGTGTTTGCCGATTATGCCGTCTATTTCCGAATTAGTCTTCAATCCGGCAAGGGTGTGGGCTTTGCGTTGCAATTCCAATATGCGGCGGGTTTGCTCACGGCTTTCATCGACGCCGAGGACGAAGAAGCGGGACTTGGTTTCCGGGTTGATCTCCGGGTTGGTGGTCGTCTGGAAGATGGAACAGCCGCCTTCAACATGCAGGGTTTGACCGTGGCCGCCTGATACTGTTTCTTGGGTGAGATAGCCTTCGGAGATGAGGGTGCGGATGGCGTATGTGTCTTTGACTCCTGCGGCCTCTTCAAGGGCAAGGAGTTTGCCTTTCAGCGATTTCATGTAAAACAGTGCCTTGTCCGTGATCGCAGATGCCCGGATGACCGACTCGGGCGGCATGAGCTTCAACCTTGAACTACGGGAGCTAAAGGACCTTGAAAGTGAATCATCCCTTTGAGTCGTTCCGACTTTTGCAAATAGTTCCTTTCGATTCTGCTCACTTTGTGCCCGATCTCTGTGAGCTTTTTCTCCTTCCAATTTACCAATCTGAGTACGAAGCTGATTTATATTTGTTGCTTTCGGGCATTGACGCTCCACTGACCGCAATATATACAGAGCCTCGACCAATGATTCAATTTGCGATGTCTTTTCCAATGCATCTGATACAGCCTGAGTATGCTCCTTTATCTCTGCCTGACTTTTGATTTCATCGAGTTCTTGCTTTATTGCATATTGTTCTTTTAGTTCTTGATATTTTTTCAATTCTTTTTCCAGAAGTTTCTTTTCTTCACTAGAAAATCCATCTCCAGTCAAAGTTGCTAATCCTGAATCATGAATAATATGGATACCCCTATAGGATATCTTATCGATTTCAACGTTTTTATATCGCCCCAGTTTCTTAAAACTCTTACAATAGGCTGATTGTGATAATGACAAGATAATGGAAAATACGAATAGTATTTTAAGACAACGACTAAACTTCATTTTATCTTCCCCTTTGATATTTATTGGCTTGATGATACTTAATATGTTCCTTAAATAGAAAGAATATAATTTCTATATAATCAGTTATTTGCAATTTTTCTGTGATATATATGTTCGTAAAAATTATCTATTCGATATATACAGTTTCATCATTAGGAAATGTAAATAAATAACTGGAACTTTTCATAAGGTATGCTATATTGCCTCTATAGCTTGGAGGTTATATATGGAGACTGAAGTTATCACATCATTTTTTTCCGAGATTAACGGTTTATTGCCGGAACGTTTCAAGCG
>JAVBRM010000178.1:0-7373 GCA_031548025.1 Victivallaceae bacterium
GTAGAACATAGTCAAAGCGGCAAAGCCTGGAAAAGGGGTCGAGGGGAAAACCTGTGCTGAACAGGTTTTCCCCCGGTCAATATTGTTGAACAAAATCTTCGTAGCGAATCGTATCCGTCGCTGGAGCGCGAGGAGTGCGCAACTCCTCGTTCCCTTTCCGTGGTTGATTACATATTTGGCAATAAAACAGGAATATAATACAATTGTTTCATGGTTGTTTTTTTTGTTCTTCGGAGTTATATATAGAATATAAACCAAAAAGCAATGCCGAAAAATCAAAGGAATAAAATGAGTAAATATCGTGTGGCAGTTATGGGGCTTGGAATGGGAGGCGAATGGGCAAAGGCGGCAGTTGAGCTTGCCGATACGGAACTTTGCATGATCTATGATCCCGCTTTCGGAAAATATTCCCGGATCGATGCGGAATATTATACAAACAAAAAAATTCCGCTGGCGGCAACGGAGGACGATATCTATTCTTCCGATGCGGATATCGTGGTGGTGGCTTCGCCGGATCATTTCCATGTAGACCAGAGTGTCCGCGCTCTGATGGCGGGAAAGCATGTCGCCTGTGAAAAGCCGCTGGCCCCCACGGTCGCAGACTGCCGGAAAATTATCGGGGCTGTTCGGAAGAGCGGAAAGAAGTTTATGACCGGCCAGGTCTGCCGTTACGCTCCTTGTTTCAAGCTGATGAAACAACTGATTGACGCGGGGCGTATCGGTGAAATCGTGGCATTGGAAAGTTCCTATGCTCATGATTATGCCGCCGCCCCCGGCTGGGAGGATTGGCGCCGGCGCAAAGAAATCGGGCGCTACGGTTTTATGGGCGGGGGCTGCCATTCCCTGGACCTGCTCCGGTATCTTGCCGGCAATCCGTTGGAAGTCAGTTGCTACATGAACCAGAAATTTTTGAAAGACTGGGCGAAGCCGGATACCGGGGTCGCCATTGCCCGGTTCCCCAATGATGTCATTGCCCGGATTTTTGTTTCCATCGGCATCAAGGCACCCTATACCATGGGGACGATCGTCTATGGGACCAAAGGGACGCTCCGCTACCGGGATGAAGCATATGTGGAGATCGCGGAAGAAAGCGTCTACAATACCACCAGGGAATTGCAATATACGAAGATTCCGAGCCTCGGCGTAGCGCACCACATCAAGTTTGAGCTGGAAGCCTTTGTCGATCACCTGAAGAACGGAACTGCTTTTCCGAGTGATGTTTATGAAGGGACCGGGACGGTTGCTTTCGCCGAGGCCGCCATTCGCTCCGCCGAAACCGGTCTTCCGCAAAAAGTCGTCTCTGATTATATTCATCAATGAAAAAGGAATATTATTCAATCGAAAGAGTATTGCTTTTTTCCTTTAAGAATGTAGTATCTATAATATAGTTAACTTTCAAACCTATGAGGATCGCCATGCAAAGAAAGAATTTTACACTCATTGAATTGCTGGTCGTGATCGCGATCATTGCGATTCTTGCTGCAATGCTGCTGCCGGCGCTGAGCGCGGCACGGGAAAAAGCGAAGTTGTCCCAATGCATGGGCAATCAGAAGGAAATGGGATTGGCGTTCAAAATGTATCTGGAAGATTATGGGAGCATTTATCCGCCGTATAATGGAAATGGCTACAAGAGTTATGCCAATAATTTGGCAATGAATAATTATATTCCGAGAGTTGATAAACCGACCTATAAGCACGTGGCCCGCTGTCCCTCGGAAACCGGATCGGTCGTCAGCGATCTCTATTTTTCCGTATATGGTTACAACTATACCACTATCGGCGCCTTTTTTATCAGTCATACCGGAGGCTCCGCCTGGGGCCTCAATATTCCTGCCAAGGAATCCCAAATCAAAAAACCATCCGAAACGATTCTGCTGCTGGACAGCGATCTCTACGATGGTACCGGGCGCGGCTATTATTTGGTCGATCCTTGGGCTGCCGGCACTTATGCACCGGGAATCCGACATAATATGGGTGGAGCTGTCGCCTGGATCGACGGGCGTGTCAGTACGTACAAGGCGGCAAGCGCCGTCAAGGCGGGGCGTTATGTCGGTGATCTGAAACCATACAAGAACAGCGATAATACCCCAAATTATGACAATAAATGGGACAGAGATTGAAATAATGAGTTATCAACAATAAACAGGAAGGAACTGAGAATGAGGACAAAACAGAAAATCTGGACGGGAGCGCTTGTCGCTCTGCTGTGCGCCGGTGTCTTCGCCGCGGATGTATTCAAGCTGGATTTTGACAACGACGTGGAGGCTCAACTCCAGGATGGGACATACAAGCGACCGGTGCCGCCCGGCGGATCGCAATTTCTCAGCGTGGATAATGGCGGATTCAAGGGCAAGGGCGCGGTATTCGCCCGCGAGAACCTGTCCGCGTTCGCCGATGTGTCGCCGAATCTGGAAAAACCGCTGTATAACCTGACTTATCATGTCACCACGCCTTTTTCCTTGCCCCAAGGGACAATGGAATTCATGGTCAAGCCGTATTTCAACCAGATCTCGCCGTATCCGAAAGAAGCCAGCACCGGATTCACGAACTATAGCTGTGTTGTAACCCGGATGCAAAAAACTCCGGCAAAATCACCCTTGAGGGTATACATCTTAGGCAGGATTCTTACCGCGCTCTGGCAGGTAGACGATGGCAAACCCGTTACCGTCAATGTATCGCTCAAAGACTGGAAACCGGGTGAATGGCACAAGATTGCCCTGAGTTGGAACGAAACGACCAAAGCGGTGTTGATCGACGATAAACTCGTCAATAGTGTCAAGGCCGCCGGTAAGCTTGATCCGTTTGAAATCCTGATGATCGGCGGTTCCTACGACGGCTGTAACTTTCAGGGAGTCATTGACGAATTCAAGCTCTCCGACGAAGCGCTTGAGGGTATCACGGTAAAAAATATTCTCACTGAGAAATTCCCGTCGAAAGAACAATTCGAGCGCGAATGGGAACTTCTGAAAATGGACGGAGCGAAGGGTTCGGTGCAATTTGTGGAGAATGAAGGCGGCGGCAATGCCGTGTGCCTGACCCGTGAAAATGCAGACGGGGCGCTGGTACTGCGCCGCCGCGAACCGCTGCCGCTGAAATTGAAAACCAATTACCGGGTGTTCGGTTGGTATCATGCCGACAATATGAAGCCGGATAATATCGGATTTTTCCGGATTCAGCAGGGCAAAGACGGTGGTTTGCATTACAATGACCGCTTTAATCGCGGTCATGTGTATAACACTTTTGGGAAACTGGTCAATCAGGCTCCCGGCACGTGGGATCGTGCGATTTATTTTTACGAGCCCATGCAGGAAAACGCTGAATATTATCTATGCTACGTATTGCGCGGCGGCGACGCTTCGGTAAAATTGCGCGATATAGTCATAGCCCCCACTACGGACTCAAGTGCAGTGGATACGATCAATGTATTGCCACGCAAACCTCCTGAATCGCTGATTTCCGACGCCGAACTCGACGCGCACCTCGCTAAACGCAAAAATCCCGAGATCCGGATCGAGTCCGACGCCGGAAACAACCGGATGTTCCTGGACGGTAAATTTCAACCGCCGTTGTTCCACCGTTCCCCTCCCGGTTATCCTGAAGTGGGACGCTTCGGCGAACTCCAGCGCGCAGGCGTCAAGATCCATACACTGACGATTTTCGTCGGCGGTATCGCCGGCGGCAAATCCAGCATCAGCATCATTCGCTCCAAAGGTCAATACGATTTCGCGCAGGCTATCGCCGATTGGCGGCGGCTTTTGAAAGCGGCTCCGGATGCTTACGTGCTGCTGAATTTTAATTACGGCCCGTTTCCCGACTGGACCACGGACGGCTACGATGAAGTATTTCAGAACCGCAAGGGCGAATATGGCGTCTCCGGAAACCTGTTGTATGTCGATAAATATCTCAAGAATCCGCAGGAAAAATTGCCGCGGGATTTGTTTTATCCCTCCTTCTATGCCTATGAATGGCGCGACGAATGCCGCAAAGCCACCGGCGCTTTTCTGGAAGAAATGAAGAAAAACGGGTTATTCAAAACAGTGGCCGGATTCTTTGTCACCGGCGGTTTTGACGGGCAGTTCATGAATTCGGTGATCGATTACTCCCCGACTGTCCGCCGGGCTTTCGCCGACTGGCTGAAAAACAAATATCAAACCCGCGAAGCCCTGCAAAAGGCCTGGAACGATCCAAAGGCCGATTTCGCTTTCACTTCGCCTTCGGACCTGCCGGATTGGCCGAAAGATCAGGGCAAACGCACCTTTCTCGATCCGAAGACGGAAATGAAATACGCCGACTTTCAGGAATTCCGTTCGCACGGAATTCTGGATACGCTGAATATTTTCGGATCCAACATCCGCAAGCACCTGCCGGAGTCCTTTCCCGGCTTCATTTCCATCTGCGACGACCTGAACGCCAGCATGATCGACACCTATAGCATGGCGCGGCTGGCCCGCGAAAAAGTATTCAACGGCATCTCGCCGCAACCCAAATACCCGTTGCGACGCGACGGTTACATTCCGTTCAACTCCTCGGTACTGGATTCGTTGCGTTACCATGGCAAATTCAATATCCTGGAACTCGACTTGCGTACTTATATCTGCCATTCAATTCCCTCCGATTCCAGGCATGACTTCATCGGCTGGGCCGATAATCCGGAACATTTCCGCCGGATCAACCGCAAACTCGCCGGGATGCAGATCGCCAAAGGGCATGGAATGTGGTATTATGATATGGCGGGAAGTTATTTCTACGACGAGCCGCTGTTGAAAGAAATCGCCGCGACCGCCGAGGTCATCACCGAAGTCCAACAGGAGAAAGATACTTTCCGTCCGGATGTGGCACTGGTTTTCGATGAAAAATCGGTATTTTTCAACCAGTACCGCCCCTATCCGATGGCAACATTTTACAGCGCCAACCTGATGCAATGGTATACGCTCAGCTCTGGGGTTCCCTATGACATTCTGTTCTTTGAGGATCTGCTGGATCGTCCGGAAAAGATCAAACCCTACAAAGTGATCGTGTTCCTGAACAATGCCTGGATCGACGAAACCCGTTCCAAAGCGATAGACGCGTTGAAAAACAACAACCGCACGCTGGTTTGGATGTACGCACCCGGTTATGTTACGCAACAGGGGCTGTCGACCGATTCGATCGCCAAACTCACCGGGTTCCAGGTGGCGACCGATCCCGCGTCGGTTCGCCAGCAGATAGGACCGATCAAGAGTGCAAACCCGCTGACGCGGAATCTGGAACCGGTCCTGGGATTGACTGAAATGATGCGCTGCAACGCCGATTATCCGGGCAGCGGTTACGGGAAAAAATTCGACATGCAGCGTTTTACGCTGGAAGGAAACGATTTTGAACCGTTGGCAACCTATACCGCCGACGGCAAAGCCGCGGTCGGCGTCAAGGCCATGAACGGCTGGAAAAGCATCTACGTAGCCAATCCGTCCGGGCTGACCTCGCAACTCCTGAACAACATCGCCGTCGACGCCGGTGCGTATGTGCTGACCTCGCCGGGTGTGGTTTCATCGGTCCGGGGCAATTTCATCAGTCTCCATGCGCTCAAGGGCGGCGCTTATGAGTTGAAACTGCCGAAAAACGGCAGGGTTGTTTCCGTGGAAAGCGGTAAAATATTGAATTCCGACGGCGGGCGGATCAGTGTGGAAATCCCCGCCGGAGATACCAGGTGGTTCAGAATTTATGAAAAATAACCAACATCCGGACATCGCCGGCGGAACCCGGTTCCGCCGACTATTGACAAGATCGTTTTCAGCGCCTGCCGCGAATTTATAATATGCGGAGATGAATAGCATGAATAGTCTTGAAATAACCTTGACGCGGGAAACCGGCGGAGAATTCCGCGATGCACTGTCGCGGCTTTCCGCCCATCAGGGGGCAAAACATCTGATTCTGCGTCCGGGTAAATATATTTTCCGCAAGAAAAACTCACAACGCATGTTGCTGCCGCTGTCCAATACCCTGACTTTTGGGCCTCCTCCGTGGCGGCATGTCGGGATTCTCCTGGATGGAATCGATGATCTTGTCATCGAGGGAAATGGGGCGCAATTGCTGTTTGACGGCGACATGACCGCGATTGTTTCGCGTAACTGCCGCAATCTCCGGCTGGAAAATCTGTCTGTGGATTATATCCGCCCGCGCGTTTCCGAAATGACGGTGCTGCGGCAGGATGGTTGTTTCGCGGATTTTGCGATTCACCCGGACTCTACTTGGACAACGGATCGTAACGGCGCTTTCTGCTGGGTAAATGCCGACGGGGTTCAGGAAGAAGGATGGCAGATTGTAATGCACGCATCACCGGACCGTCTCGCGAATATTCATTCCCCCTGCGATCCGATACGGACCGCAGTGCGTTTTGAACTTCTCGAGCCGGGTACGGTTCGTTTTCATTATCCGCAAAAAACGGATTTTCGCGTGGGCGAAATTTATCAGTTCCGGGACCCGCTCCGCAACGAGGTCGGCATCGCCCTGGATCATTGCAGCGGAGTAACATTCGAAAAACTTTCTCTCTTTTTTACACCAGGACTTGGGATTGTCGCCCAGATGTGCCGTGATCTGACGATCCGGCATCACCGCCACGCCCCGGCGCCGGAAAGCGGACGCGTCTGCTCCGCCTTCGCCGATTGCATCCAGGTTTCTTCATGCCGCGGCCGGGTGGAAATCACCGATTCCTTTTTCTGCGGCACGCATGACGATCCGATCAACATCCACGGCACCTACCTGGGATTGGAAGAGATTCGCGGTAACGAGATTACCCTCAAAGTCCGTCAGCTGGAAACATGGGGCTTCCTGCCTTTTGAGGTTGGCGATGAAATCTGCTTTGTCCGGAGCCGCGACCTGAAGCGCATGGAGAGCCGGACCGTGAAGAAGGCGGAACTCACGGACATGCAAACCGTGGTGCTGGAGCTGGATACACCGCTTGAACGGAAAATCATTCCATCGGAATATGTGGTTGAAAACTTGAGTGCCTATCCGGATGTATTGATCCGGGGTTGTGTATTTCAATGCCACTACCCGCGCGGCATTTTGATGAGTTCAGCCGGTAAATGCCGGATCTATGACAATGAGATTTTTCAAACCACGCGGTCCGCGGCGGTCCTGATTGCCGGCGATGCCGGGAGCTGGTACGAATCCGGCGGAGTCCGCGATGTGAAAATCAAGAGAAATCGTATCTGTCATTCCTCCGGGCCCGCGATCCGCATACATCCGGAAGTCGGAGAGAACGCCGTAGTGCATCGTAACATTGAAATTTGCGGCAACCGGTTTGAAAACTGCGTTCCGCCGTTTCTGCAATATCGCGGAACGGTGGAATTGCGGACGGACCTAACCGAAAATATGATTGAAAATCTGGATCA
>JAVBRM010000240.1:0-10924 GCA_031548025.1 Victivallaceae bacterium
GTTTCGTCGAGCTGGACGGGCCGCCGACTCTGTCGCTGGCCGATTTGAATCTTCAACATGGCCGGAAGTTCATCGTCGATTGGGAATTGCGGAAAAGTTATGCGGGGATTACGATATTGACCGGCGGAAAAATTTACACCGCCGATCCGGGAAAATCGAAAGCTCTGGAACTGAATCAAACCATCGAGCTGCCGCAGCCCGGTCCCGGAACTTACTGGATTCGGGTCAAACTGCGTTGGAGCAATCATCCTGACGGGAGGATTGAAAAAATTACCGAGCGCGATTACCGGCTTTATGTTATTTCCGGCGACGGAATTTCTTTGCCGGCCGCGGCAGAGAGCGGCGCGGGCAATATCCGTATCGGCGGAGACCGCAAGGAACTGATCTGGAAACGCGGCGAAAAATGGGATATTCCGGTGAGTTTTCCCGCTCGTGAATCTACAAAAGGTGTGCTTCGCGCATTGGACAGCGCCGGCAAGGAATTACTGAAAAAGGAAGTTGCCCTGAAGAATGACGGCGCCGCCGTTGAATTTGATTTATCATCGCTTTCAGATGATTTGTACATGGTTGAGGCCAGTGAATATAACGGCGGCAAATTATTGGACCAGGTTGTCCGGATGGTCGGGCGCGAACCGGAAGCCGCGGACAAGGCCGCCGGAGTGCCGCCCGGAACACTGACCGCTCGCGAAATCATCGACAGTCCTGAACCGTTATTTCAACTGATGCCGCAGACCGGTAACAAGAAACTGAAATTTCAGCGTACCATGGAGTACATGCGGGTTACTCCGCCGATCTCCAAACAAATGGAATATCAATTTCCGTGGAGCGAAATCGAACCGTTGCCGGGTATTTATGATTTCAGTAGGCTGGACGCGGTATTGGCCGAAGCTCAAAAACAGGGATTTACGGTGCTTTTGTGGCCGGCCTTCGATTTCCCGGAATGGGTTCCTTCCAGCTATACGCAGAATGACGAAGGGGAGATTTTCGGCGGCAATTCATATTTGTTCCACGGGGCGCGGTTGAATCTGTTTTTCGATCCTTCGATTCGCGACGCCGCGCACCGGATGCTCCGCCAACTGGTACTGCATGCCCGTTCCAATCCGGCGGTTCAGGGATATTATATTTTACAGGAACACCCCGGTGAAATTCCTTATATCGAGTGGTATGAGGGATTCGATCCTTTTACCATCGCCGCTTTCCGCGAGTTCGCCCGGGAGAAATATCAGGATATCGGCAAGGCCAATGCGGCCTGGCGGACGAAATTCGCTTCGTTTGAAACGATCATGCCGCCGCGTTTTCAGGATGAAGTCGTACCGATGTTCCGGGTGGACTGGTTGCGTTTCCGGCTCGAGGCGATCCGCTCTTTCCTGCTGAAAGGCATTCAGGTCATGCGTGAAACCGACCCGGTGCGTTTGCTCATGCTGTACGGCGACGGTGTCGGCCTGGACCGCCAGGAGGATTTTGCCAAGCTCAATGTCATGACCGCCAACGGCGGCTGTCATGTTCCCGAGCACAGCTCGCCCGGATTGATCCGGGTGGCGATGGCCGGTTTGCCGCAGCGGGCCGAGGAAGTTACCGTGACCAGTTGGGCGGCTTATCCGTATCAGTTGGATTCCAGCTTTTTCTCCATGTTGATGGGGGGCGGGAGCAACACCAGTTGCAAAATGTTCATTTCGATGGATACCGTGATGAACGACCCGAAGAAAAGCTTTGATTCCTTGCGCCGTCCGCCGAAATCCTTGGATCGTTATGAGCTCTTCATGCCGCTCTGGCGCGAACTGCGCGGGAGCACCCGTACCGGCGACGATATCCGGTTCTACATGGAAAATACCGGGCGGCTGGTCGAGACCAAGACCAATTTTGCCACCACCGCGCCGGATACCTGGATGATACGCAATCTGTTCGATGCGCAGTTGGGATTCGCGGTCGCTCCGATGCCGGGTTGGGAGCAGGCCAAGCTGGTTCTGTTGTTGCATCGTTCGATGGTGTGTCTGCCGCGTCAGCGGATGGATGAATTGGAAGCTTACGTCCGCAATGGCGGTACCGTGGTTATGAATCCGGGAATGGGTCGGTTGGAGTTGGAAAATCCGGATGAGGACTGGGTGTTGCTGCGCCGTTTCGGCTTCAATCCCCCCGCCAAAGACCGGCGCAACGGCATGCAGCGCGATGTGACGCCGGTTGCCGGTTCGATCTTTCCGGAGGCGGCGAAAATCGGGCGTTTCCGCGATCTTTATGAAGCAGGGTCACAGCCGGGAGTCAAGGCCGCGGCGATGGGCGACTGGCCCGCCGTAACCCTTAAGGAATATGGCAAAGGCAAAGTGGCGGTGCTGTGGAGCCAGGCGATTATTCCGCCCGGTGAAAACGACCCGTCAGGGTATCCGCTGCTGCGTTCGCTGGCCGAATGGGCGGGAGTAAAGCTTGCCTTTGAAAGCGACAGCCGTAATTTCTGGGTCAATCTGCTGGAAAAGAAAGCGCCAAATACCTGGTATGTTCTGGTGAGGGCTTCGAGACCCAATGCCAAAGAGCCGCTGAGCAGCAAGGTCCGTTTGTTGACCCTGCCTGCCGGAGAATACAAAGTTATCGAATTGATCAGCAAGAGCGCTCCGGTTGTCCGTAGTGCGGAGCAGTTGAAGAGCGAAGGCCTGGCGGTTACGCTCGAACCTAACCAACTGGCGGTTTTCCGCCTCGAAAAACAATAAGGATACTGACCGTATGAAAAAACATCTTCTATGCTCTCTGGCGGCATTGGCTGTCGGAGCAAGTGCCCTTGAAATTCCGGCATTGCCGCTCGAAAATTGGCAGGTTAAACCGGTGTCGGAGGCCCAAGTTGAATTGAAAAACAACGGCTCGGCGCTGGTCCTGGATTATCAGACTACCCCTCAGCAGATGACTCGCAACGCGCAAATCAGTTACCGGGTCAGCCGGATCGATCTGTTGCTGAAAAATCCGGTCAAGTTGACGGAAGAAACGGAACGGATTTTTTATGAAGCCTCGGGGCTGGTGCTCAAGGGTTCGCTCCAGGTATTGTTGGAAGCCATTCTGCGCGACGCCGAAGGCGAGCTTCTTTATTACCAGCCCACCGATTATCCGCATTTGCGTTCCGGTTCCAGTAAATGGGGTTGCTGGATCACTTCGAATTTCTATGCCGGTGAGGCCGGTGGTGCTTCACAAGACACTTATTATACCGATGGTTCCGGGAACAACCGGCCGGACGGGCAACTGGAATTTCTCGGCTTTCGAGTTACCGTTCGCCAGGAACTGCGGGCGGGAATGGAAAGCAGTACAGCGCCGCAACCTCGCAAGGGAACGGTGATGATCGGTGAAATTCGTACCGCCGGGCGGAAACTGGCTTATCAGGACCCATTTCTCTACGCCGACAATATCTTCAAAAAAGCCGGTAATTACTGTTTGACTGCTCAAATCCGCAATGAATTCCAAGGCACGCCGGTCCGCGAGTTCAAACAGGACATCCAGTTCGATCCCGCTAAAGCCGATTCCGCTAAACAGAAATTGATTTTTCCGCTCGGCCCGGACGATCATTACTGGATTGAATACAAGATCAACGATCATTCCGGGCAGGCCGTGGACGGAGGCGAAATTCAACATCAGGTGTTGTTCAATACCGATAAAACCCCGCTCACGCCGATCAATGCCAAGCTTCCTCCGCCCGCCGGAATTCTGCGGTTGAATGAAGATCACCCGGGACGCGGCGTTTACCGCCGCTCCGAGCCGCTGAAACTGAATGCCCGGCTTTTCCCGCAAGCAGCAGGAGCGCTCAAAATTGACTGGAAACTCCGTGCTTATCTCTATGGCGATTTGTTGGATCAGGGGAGTCAGACCGTCGACTGCCCGGATGCCGCGGTTCAGGACATATTTATTGCTCCGAAAACCAGCGCCGATCGCGACAGTTACCGGTTTGAGGTAGAGATCAGCAGCGGCGGCAAGGTGCTCGAAAAACGCAGTTATCTCTGCGGTTTTGTTTCCGATTCGGCGCAGCGGCTTGAACGCGCCGGACGGGTTTTCAACCGGCACGAATTGAAGAAACACTCTTACAACCGGACCACATACCTGACCCCGCGCCACCGGAAACTTGTCAGCGAAGAGGACGCCCGAAATGACTTTATCGCTTACCTGGATCAATCGCGCCAGATGGCGACGGATATTACCGTGCTGATTTCACTGCCCGACTTTGAAGTATTGCCCGGGGTTTATGATTTCACCGACCTCGATATGATGATGGAATGTGCCGCCGACTACGGCTGCAAGCTTACCGTCCGCCTGTCCCAGGCCGATGAAAATCAGCTTTACCGCTGGCCCAAGGCTTCGCGGCAGTACAACTACGATCAGACGGTGATTTTAACCCGTCATTATGGCGGCTACGCCGTCAGCGATCCGGCCTTGAATGAACTCTGGCTGAATGCGTATCGCACGTTATTCAACCGCTATCGGAACCATGTGGCATTTCAGGGCTACTACATCATGCTTCCGGCCGGCGAGTATACCGTATTGGATCGTCCGTGGGCGGGACAGATTGCCGGATATTCACCGGTATTGGCCGCCGGATTCCGCGAGTTTTTGCGCGATAATCTGAAATACTCACTGGATGATTTGAACCGCCGCTGGGGAACAAACTACAAAAGTTTCGACGAAGTGGAAGCACCCCAGCCGACGCTCCGCAACGGCGCCAAGCCCGATTTGCGGATGCAATGGATCGATTTCTGCCGCGTAAAATCGTTGTTGGGCAGCCATTACTGGTTTCCCAAGGCCATCGATTCGATTCGCCAGTATGACAACGACCGCGTGACCATCGTCTACGGTCATCCGCGGACTTTCACCCACTTGAGCGGCAAACTCGATTATTGCCACAACGGCGGCAATCATTCAATTGAAAATCTGGGCGCTTTTACTCAGGCCTGGCAGAAGCATCAGATCGGCTGGATTACCGAACCGCACCATCCACACCGCTGGGCCGCCGATAACGGAGATCACTCGGTACGCGGCTGGGTACTGGATTTTTCGGTTTGGATCATGCTGGCGCAGGCCGGCGGCGGCGGAGCCAATCTGCATGTTTATTATTACCCGAATCCGGCCATGGAACTGGATAAACATTATGGTAACACTTATGCCTATGACCGTTTCCAGCGTTTTCGGCCGATCCTGGAGGAACTGCGTACATTGGAACTGGTCAACCCGCCGACTCAGGTCGCCACACTCCATGACCCCTATACGCTGTATGCCAAGCATCGCGCCATCTACGTTCATCGTCTGTATGACCTGGGGCGCTGGCTCGAACTGGTGCGCAACGACGCGGTCCCCACCGAAAAATTCCAGGAAGAAAACAAAGACAATTACAAGCTCTATGTCCCGAACCTGATTGACGAAGTGATCAGTCTCGACAGCTTGAATACCCTTGATTCCGCGGTTCGCGGCGGGGCCAGGCTTTTGATTGGGGCCAACACCGGCAAGTACGTACCGGAATTGGGAAGCGAGCCGTTCCAACTCTTGAAGAAACTCGGTATTCAAGCACCGGCGACCGACTGGCAAATGCGCGGCAAGCAGGTCGAAGCGACCGTCGGTACGGACAATCCGCTGTTTACCGCAGGCCGAAAACTGGTATTTCAGACCGGCGAACGGCTGCATGAACAATTGCAGAGCGAAGAGGTCCGGAAAAAATTCCTGGGATTTGCCTACCGCTGGATTCCGGAAACGGATTATTTCGGTTATTATCCGGGGCACCAGATAACCGGGGGCAAAGTGCTGGCGACTTTTCCGGACGGCGGCGCGGCGATGTCGCTGCACCGGGTAGGGAAGGGGGAAGTAATTGTCTTCTGGGGAACTCCGGACATGAGCAATGAACAGTTGGCCGGTATGATGAAAAATGCCGCCGCCTGGGCCGGAGTCGACAATCCCCGCCAGGATAGTCCGGTGGCGTTGATCACCGAAGGGAAAAGTGAATCACTCAAGCGTCACTACGCTTTGCTTTACCAGCTCAAAGCCGGCAAGTACCGCCAAAAAATCCAGAGTGTACCGGACGGCAACTGGTTTGTCGACGATCCCTTGAGCGAGTACAAATACGGCATCTATACCGGCAAGGAATTGCGGGAAAACGGTATCGAGCTGGAATGGTGCGACGGCAACACCCCGTTGAAGATCCTCCGCATGATTCCTGAGAACCAGATGAGCGCCGTTTGGAGCAAGTTATACCGCCGCTGAAAAAAATACATCTGAATCCCGGAGAGTAATCCGGGATTCAGATACAACTTGTTATTTCACTTCGAACGCAAATACTTTTTTGGGGCCTTCGCCGCGCAGTTTGTCGATGACCAGACGCACTTTCGAGGCGCGGGCCGGGATATTGATCCTGACCAGACGCTGATAGTTGTTGCTGTCGCGGAAAAGTTCTTTGACTTCTCCTTTCTCATTCTGAATCTCAATATGGAATTCCTGCACCAGCGTTTCCGGCGGGGTAAAGGGGGCCTGATTCAGCGAATAATTGGAAATCATATTCCATTTTGGGCGGGAGAGATCGCTGTCGAAGGCCAACCGTATTTCACGGATATCGGTAGCGGCGGCGAATTGATATTCGGCCCAGTCGCCGGAATTGCATTCCCAGGCGTTGGAGCTGTCGCCGAGCGGGCGGTCGTAACCGTTGCGAAGGGCTTCGGGATTACTGCCGGAAGCGGTCAGGGAGGCCTTGGCCGAGAGTTCAGCGATCGGGCGCCGGAGGCCGGGCAGCCAGCAGTCGTCATCCATCAGGATGTTCTGCAATTCCTGAACTTTCTGCTGATAAACGCCGCGCGGCGAAAGCTGGTTTTTGATTGCCAGCATAGCGCCGGTACCGGCGGCCTGGCCGAGCAGGGCGCAAGTGGCCATGACCCGGGTTGAGCTCATGGCTGAATGGGTGACGCTGATATTGCGTCCGGCGAACATCAAATTATCGACGTTTTTCGAGTAAAGCGCGCGGTACGGCAGGCCGTAGGGGGAGGGGGCCGGATGGAAAATCGTCGGCTTTTCCTTGCTTCGCAGCCCGCCCGGATGATGGTCATCCATGGACCAGCCGCCGTAAGCGATGATATCGTCGAATTTGCCTTCGGCGGTGACGTCGTTTTCGGTGACGATATAGTCACCGACGTAGCGGCGGCTTTCACGCTTGCCGGGGAGGAAACCGACCCAGTCGAGAACCCAGTTTTCGGCGGTCTTTTCCGGACAATAGTTTTTCATGTAGTCCCAGACGCCGAACGCGGCTTTCAACAGCTCATCGCGGAGTTCTTCGGAATCGGCGATGGAGTCCTGCTCGCCGCCAAGCTCGATCCACCAGAAATTCGCCCGTTCAAAAAACGGACTCAGACGATGTGGAAGGTCTTCGGCTTTGGTATATTTATTGGCCCAGGCTGGCGGGATGAAGGGCTGCGGGGTATTGGTTTCGCGAGCTTGAATCAGACAGCTCATCCCCATGGTTTTGCGGTCGGCAGTTTCCGGGGCGATGGACTCATTGAATTCCGCGCGAGCTTCGCGCCCCACCCGGAACTCGGCGCCGGTCAGCGGAGCCAGAATGCTGTCGCCGGAACAGTCGGCGAAAATATTCGCGTTCACCCGGTGAAAAGTCTGGGTAGTTTGCTGATATCCCCGGACGCTCTTGATTTTCGAACCGTCCATTTCGGCTTCCTGACAGGAACAGTTCAGAATCAGGGTCAGGTTTTCCTGGAAACGGACTTTTTCGTACAGGACGCTGTCCCAGATGGAATAACTCGGATACGTATTGCGATAAAGATTTTCCAGCCGGAATTCCTCGACCAGACCGGTTTCGAGGTTGCCATTGGCTCCGCAAATCCACATCCTGATTTCGCTGGAGGCGTTGCCGCCGAGTACTGGACGCTCGTGCATAAGCAGGGTTTTAACGCCGTGGCGCGCCGCCGCCAGCGCGGCGCACATACCGGACAGGCCACCGCCGATAACACAGAATTCAACTTGATGATCGATTGTTTTCATATTCAGCTATGCTCCATATTGTTTGAAATAATTCCATTATATTACTATTATAGTAATTTATTTGCATTTGTCAAGGGGCCATACTGGAAATCTTTCCAGAAAAAGAATTTTGCAATTAATTTCTTTGAACTGGCTTGACAGGTTAGGATGAGGGGGTTATCTTATATGTTAACGTTGAGATATTTTATTTGGAAATGAAATAATGGCCAGTTTAAAGGATATAGCGGCATCGACCGGGCTTTCGACCAATACGGTCAGCAGGGCGCTTCGCGGCATGGGGTACGTTTCGGCGGATGCCAGGCAGCGGATCCAGCAAGCCGCGGATGAGCTTGGATATATGCCCAATCGTGCGGCCCGCAGTTTGCGTTTCAACGTCAATTTCGAGGTGTTGGTGCTGGTTTATCTGACCCGGAGTGAAAGCAAAGGCGACCCGTTGATCATGGACAAGTTGATCGGTATTCGGGAAGCTTTGGCGGATTCGGGTTACGGGTTGAACCTCCAGTTCGTATATAGCCAGCCGAATATCGATGAGTTGGTGCGGCAGAAACCAGCCGGAATCATTATCGTCGGGGACAGCCGCGAGCAGATGGCTATGGCCGATGAATGTTGTTTGCACCACTTACCGGTGGTGGTGATTTCATATTCGGCCTTGGATAATTATAATTGTGTTTATATCGACCGTGCTCAGGGAGTGGCCGACTCGGTGGCATATCTGTATCGCCAGGGGAGACGCCATATTGTTTACGCCGGAAACCTCAAATGCCCGAACCGGCTTGGCGGTTACCGGCGCACCGTTGCCAAGCTGGGCTTGAAGGAGAATGTTTTCGAGGTCAAACACGCTTTCAACAATGTCAGCGGTATTTATGATCTCGGCCGTGCCACGGCTCGTGAAATATTGAAGCGGATCCCGGAGGTGGATGCAGTCCAGGCGTATTCCGATTATCTGGCTGCCGGGATTGTGGCCGGCATGGTCGAGGCGGGGCGCAAGGTGCCGCAGGATGTCGCGGTGGTCGGTTTTGACAATCGCGAATTGTCGGAGTTTATTACTCCGCCGCTGACGACTTTGGAGCAACCGGGAATTATAGCCGGCAAATATGCCGCGGAGTTGTTGCTGCGCAAGCTGGATATCAATAAAGAACAAACGATCGAGGCTGTAAAAGTCCCGATGAAGTTAATAATACGTAAATCAACCTAAAGGTAAGGATAACCAAAGATGAAAAAATTCAAATTCGGCATTATCGGAGCTGGGAGTCGCGGGATCCTGGCATTCGGCAATAACCTCAAGAATCGTGCTGACGCGGAAGTCGTGGCTTTGTGCGATCCCAATCCGGTTCGCATGGAAGAATCCGCTGCGGAGCTGGGATTCAAGCCGAATTTCTACAGCAGCGTCACTGAAATGATCAAGCAGGAAAAGCTGGATGCGGTGGTCATCACCAGCCCGGATTTCTGTCATGAAGGCAATGCGGTCGAAGCCCTGAATGCCGGAGTCAATGTCCTGATCGACAAACCGCTGGCTACTACCGTGGCCGGTTGCCAGAATATCGTCAGCGCCGCCGAAAAGGCCGGCAAAGTCATTATGATCGGTTTCAATCTCCGCCATAACGCGGTGCTGAAAAAGCTCAAGAGCATTGTCGACAAAGGCGATCTCGGACGGGTTTTCCTGATTGAAAACCGGGAATTCTATGACGGCGGCCGTACTTATATGGCGCGTTGGAACCGTTTGTACGCCAAGAGCGGCGGCCTGTGGATTCACAAGGGCAGCCATGACTTTGACGTGTTCCAGTGGCTGTTGGGCTTCCCGAAGCCGGTCAAAGTCACTTCGTTCGCCGGGGTCAACGTGCTGAATCCGCAGAATATACCTTTTGAAGTCCAACCGGGAACGGAAGTCGGCCCCACCTGTCATGCTTGTACCTACAAGGATATCTGTCCCGATGGCTATAAGATCGCGGATATCGAGAATTCGCCCTGGAGCGATACCGCGGCCAAGGTCGACGGTTATTCCAAAGACCTCTGTATGTACACCTCGGACAAAGACACCCATGACAATGGTATCGCGATGGTTGAGTATGATAACGGAGCCCGCGCCAGTCATCTGGAATGCTTCATTACTCCGATCAGCGACCGTCTTTATACCGTAGTGGGTACCAAAGGACAGGCGGAAGTCAGTTTACATAATCGCAAAATCGTCGTTCGCCCGCGCTGGAGCCAGGAAGTCGTCACTTATGAGATTCCTGAGGAAAAAGGCGGACACGGCGGCGCCGATCCCAAGCTGATCGACTGCTTCCTGAACGTTATCGCCGGCAAGGAAGAAAACAAGTCGACGGCCATTCACGGCATGCTCTCTACCGCGGTAGGGCAGGCGGCCGAAATTTCCCGTCGCGAAAACCGTCTGGTCATGATCGACGAACTGTTCAAATAAGATTCAGTTTTCATAAAACCTGTTTACGCCGGGTGGATATTCTTCCCGGCGTAATTTTTTTGTTTTGATAAAAAAACGAGAAAATATTTCGGATTACCAAAATAAATTCAAAAGTATGGCGTTATATTTAGCAGAGATCTCTGTCACCTGAAACAAAAAATTAAAAATGTTAAATGAGAGGATACGATCATGAATGCTAAATATGGAACAATCTTAATACTGGCGGCCGGGTGCTTATTCCTGGCCGGGAATTCGTTACAAGCCGGGCCGCCCCGTGGAGGAGGCCCCTCGCATCACCACAGCGACGGTGTGGATACCGCGGCCAGGATCGTTGACCTGGTGCTCAGCGTGGTCCGCCCGCCGGTGGTAGTGGCTCAAGCCGCTCCGGTAGTGGTCGCTCAGCCGGTCCCTGTGATAGTGACTCAGCCCGCTCCTGTGATAGTGACTCAGCCCGTTCCGGTTTACTATCCGCAGACCGTGGTCGTGACGACGCCGGCACCGTATTACCGGACTCAG
>JAVBRM010000032.1:0-75930 GCA_031548025.1 Victivallaceae bacterium
GGTGAATTGAAAAGGTAAACGCACAACAGGTCACTTTTGAACAGGGGTGTTGTGCGTTTACTCTTACAAGCGAAAAAAAGGGGTAGAACGTGGAAGTATCATTGTGCATTTAGAGTTACAAATGGTGCATTTACTCTTGCAAAAGTTGCGTTTAGTATTACAGGCGGTGCGTTTACTCTTACAGGGCTTTGAGCTCAAGACAAAGCTCCCGCAGGGCGTGCATGATCTCGAAATAAATTTGTAAAAGAAAACGCACACTCGATTTTTGACATTTTCTCAAGCTATTTTTGTAAGAGAAAATGCACCATTATTCAGGTGTTTTTTACTTCATATTTTTCCTTTTAACAGCTTGGGGTCCAATATCACATTATCGGGCGGAATCAGATGAATGTTGAGTTGCTCAAGAATTTTGCCTCCGAATATGCTGTTGAATTGGGTTATGGCCGGAATATCCTGATAGCTTTTTCGGATATAACTATTTAAGTGTGAGAGAACAAGATCAATATCCAGTTGAGTTAAAAGATCGAAGCTGTTTTTTTTCTCCAGAATTCGGCGAAGATTGGTATGATTGTTCTCAATGCTGCCTTTTTGCCATGAGGCGTTCGGGTCACAGTAAAACACTCTTGTTCGCCGCACTCCCGTAAACGGGCTCGTTTCAAGCGCGGAAGGATTGGAAAACTCTGAACCGTTGTCGGTTAAAATGACGGGGAACATGCTCTGAAATGTGTTCAATCCAAACGTTTTCTCCAGCATGTCGAAATAATCAATAACCGATTGCGAATTGTTGGTGTCCCGTAAACAAGCCAGCATCAATCCGAGTTCGAATTGCAGAGTCAACAGAACCTTTCCGCCAATTTTGCCGATGACGGAATCCATTTGTACGACAGCAACTTCCGGATTGTGTTCGATAAATTGTTTGTAATCATCCAACGTTCTGCCCTGCCGGCATTTTGAGTCTATTTTGTGTCTGATCTTTGGACAAGTTCGAGGCTTTCTCATGCACATTCTCGGCATATCTCCACGCGGAAGGAAAAATTTTCCATCATTGAAGTAATTGTAAATCGTTTTTTCGCATTTCTGAAAGACGTCAGGGTGCGCATGCATTATGTGATGGATTCCCTGGCCATTTCTGGCCCCAACCTTGATCAAGTCGTTATAAGACTGCATTTCGGCCGGAGAAACATCGATTCCCTGGCGTGATTCAACCAAGGTAGCCTTATATTCTCCCATAGCTGTTACGGCGCAATAAAAAAACTTTCGTTTCCGACAGATTTTCAAATCCTTACATCCATTGCAGACATAAGGAGACTGTTCAAGCTTCCGGCAGATGTCTTCCGTGAAATTCAAGCACAGTTTATTGCATGAAAAATTTCTACAGACACTGCACCTTGCCTGGCAATTTGAGGGAGGAGCTTTGCAAAGTCCTTTCTTGACGCATTGTTTTTTCTGAGAACAAAAGTTCTTGATACGCTTCCTGTTCTCCTCATCTTCCTGCCGGTGTTTTTGGATTTCTCGCGAGATCGTTGAATGATTCTTGCCTAGCAATAGGGCTATCTTCCGTGGTGATTCTTCCGCATTCAGAAGATTTTCGATTTTACAGCGATCCTGCTGCTTCAGGTGGGACATTGGTTCCTCCGTGGTGTAAATTTGTAACACTAAACGCACGGCCCCCTAGGGGGCCCAGTCTAATCCTAACAATACCCTCAACATTGGTTCCATTCATCTTTGCTTTGTAACACTAAACGCACGGCCCCCTAGGGGGCCTCAGTCCAGTCGTAACAATTTCCTCAATATTAGTTCCAGTAATACTAAACGCACATAGCGCCCTTTGTAATACTAAACGCACACAGAGTTCTTTGTAACACTAAATGCACATAGTGCTTTTTATAATACTAAACGCACATCAGAAAAAAACGATGGTGCGTTTACTTTTTCAATTGACACTGAACTGAAATGCGGAAGAAAACACCTGACGGCATTTGCAAAATCACCGCGGTATGATATCTTAAATGGCTATACTTTTATACTCAATTAATGTAAGGCCGTTTCTATGAGCGCGGATGAAATAACCCTGGGAGCCCTTTTGTTGACAGCGGTCCTGACCGGCATGATCCATACGATCGCCGGGCCGGACCACTACCTGCCGTTTATCGCCATCGCCAAAAGCCGAGGCTACGGCTGGGTAAAAACCAGTTTGTGGACATTGCTCTGCGGCATCGGACATGTCGGCAGCGCCCTTTTGTTGGCGGCGGCGTTCCTGCTCTTCGCCGAAATTCTCTCGGAAGCTCAGTTAGGCTGGCTGGAGGAGTGGCGCGGCGAAATCGCGGCCTATGCGCTGATCGGCATGGGCTTGGCTATGCTGGTCTATTCCCTGCGCAAACGCTGGAAAAACCGACCGCACCATCACTCTCATGTCCATGCCAACGGCACTTCTCATGAGCATACCCACGCCCACGACATACAACACGGGCATCCCCACGGAAACGCCAAAAGCCTCTCCTACTGGGTCATCTTTATCATTTTTGTTCTTGGTCCCTGCGAAGCGCTGTTCCCACTCCTGACCGCCTCGGCAGTGCTGGGGACAGGAAGCGTAATCCTGGTGGCGATTGTTTTCAGCGTCGTCACCATCTTGACGATGCAAGTAGCGGTCACCGCCGGCCTCTTCGGATTGAAGTTGTTGCGCTTGCACTGGCTGGAACGGTACGCCTCCGAAGTCGCCGGAGTTACCGTCATGTGCTGTGGCCTGGCGATCGCCTGCCTCGGACTATAAATCCAAGCCCAAATATATGGTTTCCGGATAGGGGTTCGGGTAGTATTTTTCGATTTTCTTGAAACCAAGCTTGCGGTAAAGCGACAAGCCATTGACCAGTCGGGGATGGGTGTCCAGAATCATTGACTTGTAATTCATTTCATGGGCGTCCGCGATCAGTTTTTCCATCAAGGCACGACCAATTTTCAGCCCCTGGAACTCCGGCTTTACGTAGAGGCGCTTGACTTCGCAGCGGTTTTCGTCGAATGGGCGCAGGGCAACACATCCGGCCGGTTTTCCGTCGCAGAGCGCCAGATACAAGCGTCCTCGAGGCGGAGCATACTTGCCTGGAAGATTCGCATATTCCTCCGCATAGTTCTGAAAATCAAGGTTTACGCCGAGAAAATCGGTATATTCCCTGAACAGGGTTCTGATTCGTTCAATCTCCTGATAAGCCGGTATTATTTCAATCTGCATGAATATTCTCCGAGTAATCCGGTAATATAAACACACACCATCCAAATTCAAGTTTTTTATTGGACGGGAAACTTGAATATTATCCATAAAAAGTTATATTAACACGTTTTACATCTATATTATAAAGAGGCGTTATTATGATTCTTTTCCTGATCGGGTTGGCGATTCTGATTGTCGGCTATTTCACTTATGGCCGTTACGTGGACCGGGTTCTGGAACCGCGGGATTGCGAAACTCCGGCCAAGCGGCTTCATGACGGGGTGGATTATGTCGTTATGCCGCACTGGCGCAACATGCTGATACAGCTTCTGAACATCGCCGGGGTGGGACCGGTTATCGGGGTGATTATCGGGATTAAATTCGGCGCAATCGCGTTTCTGATCATTCCCATCGGCAACGTCATTGCCGGGGCGGTGCACGATTTTGTCGCCGGTATGATGTCGATCCGCCACGACGGCGCCAATCTCCCTTCCTTGATCCGCCTGACTCTCGGCAGAAATTATTATCACTTTTTCTCCATCTTCATGGTTTTTCTGCTGCTGCTGGTGGTGGCGGTATTCATCAACATCCCGGCCTCGCTGTTCGATCTGCTGATTCCGCAATATAATTTTTTCTGGCTGGGTGTGTCTCTAATTTTCCTATATTATATAGTCGCGACCTTGTTCCCGGTGGATAAGATCATCGGAAGAATTTATCCGCTCTTCGGCGCATTGCTGCTGTTCGGCACCCTGGCGATTTTCGTAGCCCTGATGTGCTCGTGCTTCAAAAATCCGGATTTACTGACCCCCAGCGAAGAATTTTTGGCCAACCGGATCAAATCACCGATCATCCCGACGCTGTTTGTAACCATCGCTTGCGGAATCATTTCCGGATTTCATGCCACTCAGTCGCCGATTATCGCCCGGACCATGGCCGCGGAACAGCACGGGCGCCAGGCTTTTTACGGCATGATGATCATCGAAGGGCTGATCGCCATGGTCTGGGCCGCAGCCGGTATGGCCATCTATAACCTGTATCCCGAACTGATGTCGGTAAATCCCAATACGGTCTTGGGCAAGATCACGGGCCACTTCCTGGGCGAATGGATCGGGGGATTGACTGTAATCAGTGTGATTGTCCTGGCGGTAACCTCCGGCGATACCGCGATGCGGAGCCTGCGGTTGAGTATTGCCGAAATGCGCAAGGTTCCCCAGAAGGATTTCAAAAACCGGCTGCTGCTCTGTTTGCCGATCATCGCCATCGTGATTGCCTTGCTCTGGTGGTCCAACCAAAGCGCCGCTTCTTTCAAACAGTTGTGGAATTATTTTGCCTGGGGCAACCAGGTGCTGGCGGCCTCGACACTATTGGCGGGGGCGGTCTGGCTCCGTAAATTGAAAAAGAACTTCTATATCGCGGCGATCCCCGGGGCGTTCATGATTTTTATCGTGGTCTCCTACATCCTCTGGATATCGCCGGATCGCGGCGGCCCGGTCGGCTTCGGACTCCCCCTGATCGTGGCCTATATTATCTCAGGCTTGGCGGCACTGGGCTTGACGGTCTGGGCCTGCCGGAAAAAATAACCACCGACACAGTCTTTCGACGAACCATCAAAAAAAACTCCGACTTGTCCGACAGGTCCGACTGCTTTGAATCCGGCGGGTCAGCTTGACGTCGTCTTTTTTCTTCTTTCCTAAACAGCTCTCTATATGCAAGCTTCCCGCCCATCATAACAATCTTTGTTTATTTTATGCAATTTTTTCATAAATCTTGAAATTCTCATCATTATCCTATTGACTTTTTGCAAGAATTTGTTATAATATATAGTAACAAAACAAATAACAACGGCGGATTGATATCATGACAACAGCATTGAGATCAAAAAGTAACAACAGTCCGACAGGAGTTCTGGCACAGGTTGCGACCCGGGCCCAAGTCTCCACCGGAACCGTAAGCCGGGTGTTCAACAACAGCGCCTTGATTCCAGCCAAAACCCGGACGCGGGTACTTTCCGCGGCGCGGGAACTCGGTTTCAGGCCGCGGGTCGGAGTCCGCAGCAAACAGATTGCCCTGGTGACCGAGCCTCCGCAAAACACGGTAATGGGCGGCTATGTCAACACCCTGACGCAATATATCTGCTACGCGCTCTCCCGGAACAAAACCGGCATCTCCATGATTACCGAAGACCAGATGACCAATCTGACCGACAGTTGGTTCGACGGCATCATCGGAATCGCCTGGCAGCACGAAACCATCGACCTGCTGAAAAAACTCAATTTACCGACGGTATGGTTCAGCGACAACCAATCTTCATGGTGCCACACGGTTTACCCGGATGCCCACGCCACCGGACTGCTGGCCGGTGAATATCTGTTGAGCAAGGGACACCAGAAAATCGCGGTTATTCACGATATGGATTATACCGGAAATTGCCGTTTGAACGGCATGAAACAAGCCATGACCAATTTCGGAATCAATCCGGTCGGAGCCCTGCTCGACCTTTCCAGCGCCGGTTCACTCCACCTGGCGGTCAAACAGCTGATCGACGCGGGCTGTACCGCGGTCTGGGTGCCCGGCGAAGATATGCGCGTTCTCAAAGTAAACTGGCTGATCCAGGAACTCGTCGGCAAAAAGATACCGGAAGGAATCTCTCTGCTCGGTTCGGAAAACCCCGGTATTTCCGAGTTTCAACGCCCCGCGCTCAGTACGTTGGCCATTCCATTGCGGGAAATGGCGGAAAAAGCGGTCGAAATCGTTTTGAATGACGATCTTACCGAGCTTCAGAAAATCGAAGTTCCGGTCAAGCTGATTGAAAGAAATTCTGTTGCCAATATAACTGAACTCAATAGAATAAACCATGGAGGAAAATAACCATGAAAACCAAGAGTAAAAATTTCACCCTCATTGAACTCCTCGTCGTGATCGCGATCATCGCAATCCTCGCCGCGCTGCTGCTGCCAGCCCTCAACAAGGCACGGGGCAGAGCCAAAAGTTCAGAATGCGTCAGCCGTACCAAACAACTCGGCATCGGTATTACAATGTACAGCCAGGATTATGAAGACTATCTGCCTTTTATCAGAGAGGGTCTCGCCACCGATGGATCGGGCGCAAACCTCGGTTTCTCCGGCGGTACGATTCCTTCGGTTGTCGCCCCTTATATCGGCACGGAAAGCGATACCAAATGGGAGAAGACCAACAAACTGTGGGAATGTCCGTGGCTGAAAAATGTTGACGTTTGGGCAACGAAATTCTATTGCGGAAAATGGTTCAACGGTTTCCTGTTCCTGACCCCCACCCTGAGCGGCAGCCGCAAAATCGGAGCCATCAAGGATGCCTCCAGGAAAATCCTGTTGATCGACAATTTGATCGTGGCCAATGGCAACCAGAATGACAAGTACCTTTTTCGTCCACAGGCTAATGATATTACAACCAGTTTCAGGGCTGATCGCCACGGACCGCACGATGGCAGGGACGCATCAGCTCTCTTTGGGGACGGCCATGCCGCGCTGACAAAGCAAGCGTATTGGATGGACAAGGCAAACAATAAGGGAAATTATACCGCGTTTAATTCCTCTCAGCCTTATCAGGAAAGAAGTTCATCCACTACTAAATAACCCTAAAAAATTGCTGACGGCGCTGCCTTACCGGAAAGCGCCGTTTTTGTAAAAAAATCATGGCTCACCTGGGCCTGTCAACCAAATATTCTCAGGAGTAACCAGATATGTTCAACTGGAAAAAGATAGTTTCTGTGTGTCTCGCCGGAGCGGCATTCTACGGATTCGCCGCAGATGAGAAGCTGCAACTCGACGCCAAGCAATTCGAGGCGAAATACAAAGCTTTTGTGGAATGGAAAGACGATGTATTGACCCTGAAAATCCACAATCCCGAATGGGCCGGCGGCGTAAAAATCAATCCGCCGGAAGGACAGAAGTTCGATTTTTCCAAGGCGCGCTACCTGGCCTGTGATGTCGAAAACCTCTCCAAAGACCGCCAGATGCGGTTGACCATGCACATTTCCAGCGGCGAGCGTGGCAACAACAGTTCCAGCCATGTGGACCTGCCGCACCGCGAAGCCAATACCGGTCTCGGCCTGAATCCGGGCGAAAAACGCACCATGCGGATTTACCTGCCCCACGCCGAACTGTTCCGCGCCCCCGGCAACGGTAAAAACCTGCGGGTCCTCGATACCGCCAAAATCAATTCCATCGACTTCCAGCTCCAGTGGGCATTTGAAGCCCCCCAAAAGTATCTGGTGGACTGCAAAATTTCCAACTTCCGTCTGGAAGGCGAACCCGAATACGACAAGAAAATCGCCGGTTCCGACAATTATTTCCCCTTCATCGACCGTTACGGGCAATACATGCACACGAACTGGCCGGAAAAAATCCACAAGGACGAAGACCTGGTAGCTGAGCACAAGCGCGAACTCGCTGAACTCGACAAGACTCCCGCTCCCGCGGCCTGGGATAAATACGGCGGCTGGGCCGCCGGCCCCCAACTCGAAGCCACCGGCAGTTTCCGGGTGGAAAAATACGAGGGCAAATGGTTTTTCGTGGATCCGGAAGGCCGGTTGTTCTGGTCGCTTGGCATCGATGTGATGCAGCCGCATACCGACGCCACCACCCGGAATCATCCGGAATGGTTTGCCGAGGATGTACCGAACCAACACAACCTGCCGTTCACAGAGTGGAACCTGCAGAAGAAATACGGCAAAAAAAATTATGCCGCCGACTTCTATTCAACCCTCGAACGGCGCATGTCCGCCTGGGGCATCAATACCATCGGTAACTGGGGCCGCATGGATTTCATGCTCCGCGGCAACAAACCCTATACCATGTCGCTGGGCGAAATGCCGAAAGGATTCCCGCGCTTCAAAGACCCCAAAGTCAAGTTTTACGATGTATACGCCCCTGATTTCGAAGAAAAAATGGGCAATATCCTCCGCGATCTGGCCCAAACCAATCCGCTGGCGAAAAAATCCCTGACCGACCCGATGTGCATCGGCTACTTCATCGATAACGAACTCAAGTTCGGCAGCATCATCGCGGCCACCGTCAAGTCCGATCCCGACCAGCCGGCCAAGATGGAATTTCTCAGAAGCCTCAAGGAAAAATACAGTTCGATCGACGAACTCAATAAGTCCTGGGATACTTCATTCGCCGACTGGGAGGCGCTGGCCGCGAACCGGGAAGAACCCAAATCCAAACCATACCTCAAGGATGCCCGGGCGTTCGAAGCGAAATTCTACGACCGCTATTTTGAAATGTGCCGCCAGGGCGTCAAAAGCATTGCGCCGAACCGCCTTTACCTCGGTTGCCGCTTCGTTGGCTTCCGCCAGGGCGACAGCATCTGGAAAGCCGCGGCGAAGTACTGCGATGTGATCAGCGTCAACACCTACACGAACAGCATTGCCAATATTATCGCGAAGAATTTCCAGGATAAGCCGGTAATCGTGGGCGAATTCCACTTTGGCGTCATCGACCGCGGCATGTTCATGCCCGGCCTGGCTCCGACCGCCAATCAACAGGAAAGAGCCGTCGCCTTCACCCGCTATGTGCAGGGCGCGCTGAATCTGCCGAACCTCGTGGGAGTACACTGGTTCCAGTTCCGCGACCAACCGCTGACCGGCCGCTGGGACGGCGAAGGCTACCAGATCGGGTTCGTGGACGTGGCGGACACCCCCTACCCCGAACTCTGCCAAGCCGCCCGCGAAGTCGGCGAAAACATGTACCAATACCGCCTCAACGGAAAATTCAGCAACTCCATGAAGGGCGCTCAGTAACAGAGTGCCCCTTTTCCGTACGGAAGAATCAACTCATACTGAAATCAATAGAGAAAAATAACCATGAACACAAAGAGCAAAAATTTCACCCTCATTGAACTCCTGGTCGTGATCGGGATCATCGCTATCCTCGCCGCGTTGCTGCTGCCGGCTTTGAATAATGCCAGAAGCAGAGCCAAAGATTCCAAATGTCTGTCGAATTTTAAGCAGATGGGCACCAACATGTTTATGTATTGCGATGACAACGAAAGCTCTTTTCCGCTCGCTAACGGTAATATCTACGCCGGCAAAGGAAAGTGGCAGGACGGGCTTTATGCATACGTCAATCGAACCCGTTATAATATCACCAGTGACCGCGACTGGATTCACTACGACGACCGCGGCGGAGCCACCAGCAAAAATCGCCCGTTCGGAATTTTCGAGTGCCCCTCCAGTCCTTATACCGGTGCGAAACAGTATTACGGCTCCCGTCATTACGGCATAAATTCATACATCTCTCAGGATACCTGGAGTGACGCCAACCGCGCCGCCTACACCACCCGAAAACTTGAAAAACGCAAGTATCCCTCCTCCCAGGCGATGCTTTTCGACATCGACAAAAACGGCTCATGGTGTGCCGTATCCGCCCATCAGCGGGATATGATGAGTGCCAATGTCAGCGGCGGCTATGAAGTCGGATTCGATGCGGCAGCCGGCCGGGCATTGCGGCACGGCACCAACCGGGCGGCAAACATGGTTTTCATCGATGGTCATGTCGAATCCCGCCTGCGCCTGGATATTCCGGTGAACTGGGGCGCCAAAGGCGGACGCTTCTGGCTCGGCGTCAACTGATTCCAATCAAAAAAAAATTTAATATATAAAAACGGAGAACCACAATGAGAACCAACAGAAAATTCACGCTAATCGAACTCCTGGTCGTGATCGCAATCATCGCCATCCTCGCCTCCATGCTGCTGCCGGCCCTGAACAGCGCCCGCGGCAAGGCACGCGACATCAAGTGCACCGGCAACCTCAGGCAGCTCGGTACTTTCATGCAGCTTTATGTGGAGCAGAACCGGGAACTCTTTCCGGACGAGCGCAACAATCTGGGCGCCACGGATACTTTCTGGCAGGATATGCTCTATCTGGCGAACACCACCAACGTCACCCCGGCCAAAGGTTGCTATCTGGCAACCAATAAAACCAAGCCGCGCGATCCTTTTGCCTGCCCGTCCAGCATGACGACTTCGGAAACTCCGGCTTTTCGCAATCATTATGCCATTAACTACCGCCTGACCTCCAAGGCGACTGACAATCTCGGCAGCAATTCGCTGGGCAAAGTCAAAAATCCATCCGGTCGCGCCATGCTGTTTGACTGCAAGCTGTACAACACCAGTTCCGCCGCCAAAGCGGTTGCGGCCCAAAACCGCACGGAAATCACCGACAATACCAATTTTGAAGCCAAAAGATGGCGTCATCAAGGCAACAGCGGAGCAAACTTCGTCTTCGTCGACGGACATTGCGAGACACGCACATTCAATGCCATCCCCTTCAACCGCCTGGACGCCAAAGAAGGAAATTTCTGGTGCAACGCCAACATTTAATTTCCCCCATGTTTAAACAGTATCGCCAATAAGACTACCAGATCGGTTTCGTAGATGTAGCGGACATCCCCTTGTCAAGCCACCCGCAAAGTCGGCGAAAACATGTACCAATCTACATCAACAACAAATACAACAGCTCTATGAAGACAGCTCAGTAGTTGAAGAACAGGGCTTTTTCAACGGAATCACTGTCCAGCTCATAGGTCCGGGCGTCGATAATCCGGTAGGCCGGATTGTCCGGACATCTGCCGCGCGAGACCAATTCCACGCGGTAGGTAACCGGATAGGCGACTTTGAGCATCGGCATCTTGCCGGCTTTCGCAACCGCTTCCGCTGATTTTTCGACGATCAGCTTACGGGTTTTCTCCAACGACGGCATCCTCGCGCCATTGCAGGAAAACCCTTTTTTCACTTCACAGGTCACGACTTCCTCCGGAAGCCATGCTTTCGCTTCGCAGCAAACTTTGTCGTCGCCGGAAATCATGATCACCGGGACCCCGTATTCGGCAGCGATCGCGGCGTCAATGCCGAGCTCGCCGGCCTCGCGTCCGTTCAGCCACATTTTCTGGTAACCGGCGGAGGAATAAGTATGCTCGAGAATCGCGCCTTTCGTCCCCGCCATGGCGTGGTATCCCAGCAGGATCAGCCCGGCTGAACCTTCGATATCGGCAAAACGTATCCGCGGAGTATCACCATCGATCAAGTCCGCCCGCGGATCGACTTCCGAACGCTTAAGGCTTCCGCCGCCGCCATGGCCGTCGCGAACAATTATTTCGGTAGCTCCACCGCGGCAGCAACCTTCGATACAAGCATTGACGTCATGCAGCAGCAACCGGCGCGCTTCTTCCATCAGATGCGGTTTTTCCACCGCTTTGTTGATATAGGCCTTGCCGCTGACTCCGCTGATTCCTTCCTGATCCGCAAAAATATAGATTTTCATTTTTCACCTCCAATAAATTATTTAATGAATTCGATGCTATCCGGCCAAATGCCGTAGGTACATGCGCCAATCAGGGTAACCAAATGCTTGCCCGAACTCAACTGAACCCGGTCCAAAGTTGCGGCAGACTCAGCAGGAGCGGCATTCAAGTTGCCGACGTATTTGCCGTCAATCAGGAGCATGGCGGTCATTGGCCATTCCCGTCGGTACTCCTGGCGGTTCAAGACGATCTTGCAGGTACCGCTTTCTTTGGCTTCGACAATGTAATTCACCCATTCACCGGCTTCACGAAGTCCAAGTTTTTTACGACTCAAAAGTTTGTCCGTGCCAGTCACCGCAAGCGGCTTCCGAATCACTTTATAACTGCCGATATTCTGACCGCCGGTATTGAAATGACCGGGAGTGATTTTACCCGGAACCGTTGGAATTTCCGCCTGATACGGCTGCCCTCCGGTCATGTCGGCAATCATCGGGAATGGTTCGGTATAGGCGACTTTGCCGGCGGCATCCTGAACTACGACCCGAAAGAAATGAGTATAACCATCCATTATCTGCTTTTTACCGGAACGGTCGGCGGCATCCCACGCCGTATTGGCGTAATGTTCACGGTCGATTGCCAGTTCGAAATGATACGGCGGCTGAGTCTTGTAGCTCAAAAGATAGCCATTGTCGAAGAGATAGACCGTCTCGACCGGGGAACCGGACTTCGGTGATGGTTTCGCGTCAACCGTGAAGGTGAATTTTTCGCCGGTTTTGACCGTCGATTTTTCCGGTACGGCGGTGAATTTGACTTGCGGGTCGTCATCGCGCGGATATTCATAGGCACGGACATAATCGACCAGGAACTCCTCGGTGAATTCTTCGGTAGCCAAGCCTCCTGAACTGCCGGTCCCGCTGCTCAGGCAGATATAGAGGGTAGAGGTGCCGAACCCATGGTTGATCGCATCATAGGTGGCCGACTGGTACGGGCTGTGCCGCGAGCTGGACTTGATCAGTTTTCCATTGAGGTAATGGGAAACTTCGAACGGAGTCCACTTACAGCCGATGACGTAAAAATCGTCGAGAGAACCGGGCAGTTCGAAGTGATAACCGTAGCTTTTTAAGCTCGGGCCATTCGTGATGTGAAAATTATTGGCAATAACATTCTTGCCGCTGCGAGTCGAATAATCTTCAAAAATATCCAGTTCATAACCGCCGCCAACGAAAGCGTTGCGTCCTTCATCCAGCATCCAGAACGCGGCGAACCAACCCGGTTTCTTCGTAAAGCGCACCCGGGCTTCATAATACCCGTAGCTGAAGCGTTTCTGAGAAAATAACCCGACCGCTCTGCTGGCGAACGGCTTCTTCTCATCGGATGTTTTTTTGAAGTCGCAACGGATATGCAGCATGCCGTCCCGGCAATACGCCAGGTCGCGGTTTTTCGGAACCGGATTCCACGGCGAATTCATCCAGGTCTTTTCCCAATCGACGCTGTCGCCGTTGAACTCGTCGTTCCAGATCATTTTCCAGCCGGCTTTCACCGGATCAAACGTATCATTGAGCTCGACTTTGAAAGGTACAGTATTGCTTTTGACTTCGCGTACAGCAAGCCCGGTGAAATATTCGTCCACCGTTACTTCCGGCCCGTTGATCGCGATGCCGGTTTCGAAAGCACCCAGCTTGGTCAAGTCGATTTTGCCGTTCAAGGCCCGGAGTTTACTATCCTGCAGACTGGCGGCGTTTGCATAATAATCCCCCGCGCTGACCGCGAAAACAAAATCGGCAGGCAGCGCCGCGAGCGGCATTGTCGTTGATTTCAGCGCCTTTGAATCCTGCTCGACCGTCAATTTCAACTCGGATTGATTACCTGTCCGGGAGATGGCAAGCGCCAGCGATTTGCCGATCATGATCCGGACCGAGCCGTTCTCGTCGAACTTGTGAATGCGAATGCCGGTAGCAAACAACTTACCGCCGCTCCCGGCAGGCAATTTGCAGATCTCGTTGGGAAAAGAAATCACCGAGCCGGATGCATAAACCCCTTGACCGGTACGAGACTCAATACCGTCGGTAAGAATTCCCTGAATCAGCCGGGGAGAGCCGGAACGTTCGCCGGGAGTTTCGTAATCATCGCGTTTGAAAGTTTCGGTAACGGTAACCACGGAAGAAAGGTTGCGCAATTCCTCCGCCCCGCCAAGGGAAATTCGAGGATCCACCCCGCTGCCGGACAGAAACTTAATCGCGATCATATTTTTTCCAGTCTTCAGCTTGACCTTAGCCACATGATTACTGAAATGCGGCGTGTCGTGCCCATCACCCTCCGCCAAAGTGTCGATGACTTTTTCCCCGTTCACGTACATTGCCATATAATAATCGGCTCCGGCCCCAATGGTATAATCACAGGCCGTGTTAGCCTCGATTTCGCCATAAAGCCATGCGCAGTTTTTAGGTTTCCGCTCTTTGAACAGAGTATTGAAACGGATAATACTGTTATCCAGCGCCATGCTCTCTCCAGATACACCGCCCAGCGATTCCGGGACCACATCAAGCGGAGCCGCCAGGTCACCGGAAACCGGGGCAAACACCTTCCACTGACGCGGGAAAGAGCAATCGCCGATAAACTCGCCGGTTTCGACCGCGACCCGCATTTCCCGGATGGATATCACGCTGCCGGTTTTGGCGCCAAAAGTAGAAATCACTGCAGCGGTCATCCCCTGCTTGCTGTTTTCGACCTTCACCGCCAGCGTTATTTCCTGCCAATCGGCCGGAATACCAACCCGGGCGATAGCTAAAGCGACTCCAGTCCATTTACCGTTCTCATCGTAATTCTGCAACTGAAAAAACATCTCCCCCTGTCCCTTGACCCTGGCGGTAAATTTGACCACATCACCGGATTTGGCCGCCAGCTTTTTATTCGATTTCATACTGAAACCGTATTTCCCATTCACTTCCGAAATATGAAATTCCCCGTTCTTTTCTTCAACTTTCGGCAATGGTTTAAAACCCGACCACTGATTCAATGACCATGTACCGCCCAGATCAACTTCAGCCCTCAGAATACAGGATATCGCCATAACGAGCATCCACAATAATTTTTTCTTCATGCAAATTTCTCCTTGAATTTATTGTCCGGCCCAAAGCAGTCTTCCGGTCGCTTTCGGCTGTGCTTTATGATAATTGTATACGCTTTCCGACATATTCTCCACATGACCATCCGCAAAAACGAAATTCATGCTTTGATTGTGACGCCGGCGTGAAACATGTACCCCGTCGTTGTAAACCTCCAGATTCCCCGCCGCATCCGGCGCTGTATTGTCAAAATCCGCCGGCGCCGACCTGGCGGAATCTACCAACATCCCTTTTTCGGAGGGAAATTTCAACTTGCTGAAAGTCCACGGGAAATTATTGATATTGCCCCCAAAGTCGTTACCGCCAATATAAAACCGCAACATACCATAATAACATATCTGTCCCATATAAACCTTGGGCGAGACAACTCCGGCTGGAGTAACAATGTAATAATATTTCGCGGCGGCCGGGCAGTGGAGAATCCCCTTGACATGACGCGAATCGATCGAGGCATAGAAAAAGTTATTGTCGGAAGGAATGGCAACCGGCTCGGTGATCCCGACATAATCCCGTATCAGATACAGCCACCAGGCTCCGACCGGCCCATCGATTCCACGATTGGTCTTGCTGGTGCTGCCGCCATTTTCGATGGAATCTGCCGAAACCATGACCGGAACAATGATATCGTTGTTATCCATACCGTAACTGATCACCCCGCCCCCGACTTGTCTGATGTTATTGGTACAGGCGATACGCTTGGCCATGGCCCGAGCCCGGCTCAAGGTCGGCAGCAATAGCGCGGCAAGAATCGCAATAATAGCTACTACAACCAGGAGTTCGATAAGTGTGAATTTTTTCTTCATCAATAATCTCTCCATTTGTCTATATATGTTCGATTAAACGACCGTCGTAAAACCTTTCGCCCGGCTCGAAGTTATCCGCCAGTAAAGCCTTGACCGCATCCGCGGCCATTTCCTCGATCGGATAATGCATTTCCGTAAGATTCGGCTGAAAAAGAATCGAAGGCATACCGGAATAGGGATTGATGATCCTGACCTGTTCCGGCAACATCAAATTGGCTTGTAATGATAAATTATAATTCCAGTTCTTCGACCACGCCGGATTGTAAATCAGCGCGTCGAAAGGATTTTTTTCATAAGCCTGAGCCATTGCCGGACGGTGATCGCCATTCAGCGAAAGAACCACCGCGTGACGGTAAGACTGATGGCGCCTGGACATGGCCTGTTCATACCCGCTCAACGGCAGATAATCGGGCTCATCCATGTACTCCTTGCTGACCGCCACCGCGATCCTGGAATATCCCTGCTCTATCAGGTATTCAGTAATCGCGGCAAACCCCTGCCGGTTCCGGTAAGTGAATACCGCCCATTCGCGGGTATAGCGTGAATACAAATCGCGCCAGAATTCTTCCCCTTGCATGATTGCAATCCGGCATCCCCGCCGCTGCAGTTCCAACAGCGGCACGATATACCAGGGCGTCGACAGAATGCAATCGCCGGCCTGAAATTTTTTCAGCCATTTCCATTCAAAGGTGTGGCTGTCATTTTTCCGGGAAACCGGTATTATTTCCAGCATCGCGCCATGTGCTTCAATTTCCTTCATGATACCGTTGAGCTGGCGGGTCCCGATCCCGCTTCCAGGCTTTTCGCTGAAACCCGGCGTCGGCTTCAATATGGTAATCTTCCGCAGAACTTCTTCATTCTGAGCGGTCATCCAGCTCTGCAACTTCTGATCCGTCCGCTGCGGGCTGTATTTCAATTCACCGATTACCGACTTGACCCGCTCGACGATCTCCGCCGAAATCTGGCCTTCCGCTTTATTATTGATTACTTTGGAAACAGTGGCCTGGCTGACGTTGGCGTGCCGGGCGATATCTTTCAACGTTATTCCCATTTCGAAAACCTTTCGCGATTATCCATTATCCTAATTATACCGTCATATCGGAGTTTTGTCAATACCCGCACCGAAACATTTTTCGAAAAACATTTCGTTTCGACAATCGGGGACGCTCACAAAAATCAAAGGACAGCAATTCAACTGTCCTTTGCGTCATTTTCTTTCAAGCGGCTGTTTTTTCTACATCGGGAGGGCCGCGGGGCTGGCGCTGGAGGGCGAAACTTCCACGGAAAACGGTGTTCCGTTTATCATTTGCTCCAGTGTCATTGTCTTGTCCTTCTTAAAGGGCTTGATTTGCGGATACGGCCAGGTGGAAGGATTGTCCAGATAAGGTTTCAGGAACGAATAGGCGGCTTCAAGCTTTTTCTTCGGCTCGCCGAATTCCATTTTCAATTTTTCGGCAAAACGGGCAATCACCAGGAATGCCAGCAAATTGAAAACCGAGTAATCCAGCGACAGAGTACGCGCCAGTTCATGCGGCTGGCTGCCGTCGGGGGCAATATGAGCTTCGATCCGAGCCAAGCTGTAATTTTGGATCTGCGCTTCGGCAAGCTCCGGACGCCCGACAAAGCAGGCGAAAGCAACTACTTGCGCGTCATACCAACTGCCGTGGTTGTTGTGCTCACCGCACTCTTTGATGCCGTTTTCGCTGGTCAACAACCAGTCGAGATATTCGGAAAACCACTGGCGGAGCTGCCGCTGATCGTTCTCCGTCCACTCGGGATTGAATGGCAAGTGAGCGATCGCATCCAGCAGGAAAATCAACGGCGTGGTATCGATAATACCAATACCGCGCCCCTCGCAAACCCCTGGAATAAACTGAGCGTATTTCAAGTTGGGATTCATCCGGGTAACCGGATCGAGAAACCAGTGCCGGAGAATTTTTCCGGCCTGCCGCGCATAAATGGGATTATTCGTGGCATGGAGTCCGATGATCAGTGATTTCGCCTGAAAAACCATGGTTTCAAAACGGCGGCGGTCATAGTGGTCGATATAAGGACTGGCTTCGCCGTCACGCCGGAGCCACGGTCCATCGGGATTCTTCGGATCGGGCCAGAAGTAAGTGGCGATACTCAAGTAATCGCGCTTGTCGCAACTGGGCGGAATTTCCGCTTTATCGGTAACACTCACCAACGGGGTGTCAAGAATTTGATCCAGAGCTTCAAGATTCCGTTCCCCGGTCCTGGCAATATTCCAACAGCTTTCCTGCAATAAAAAGTTCATTATCTCTTTACTCCTGGTTATGTTCTAATTGAGTATAACACCATAGTGGAATTTTGCCAAGAACATTCCAAAATTTTCGCATTTTTTACAACTCACCGAAGCTTGAAAATGATTCCAACGGCGATATGTTATATTTAACGTTACAAATATCACAAATAACGGTAACAAGGAAAAATCTTATGTTTTCATTGAGGCTTGCTCAACTTGACGTCGCCCGGCAGAAAGAATCGCTGCCGTTTATCAAAGAATTCATCTCCATGCTCGCCGAGGCCGGGTATAACGGCTTGATGCTGTATCTGGAGGACCGTATAAAAACCAAGTCCTATCAGCTCTCCCCGGACTCGGATTCTTATTCGGAAGCGGAAATCCGCGAGTTGGTCAAGTTCGCCGAGGATAAAAACATGGAGCTCATTCCCTGTGTCGCCACGTTGGGACACGCGGAGCGTTTTCTACGACATCCGGAATTGGAAAAATTTTCCGAATTACGGGGCGGACGCAAGGGACGCTTCGGCAAGCACAACCTGAATACGTTTTGTATTTCGGCGCCGGGTTTCTATGATTTCCTCGGCGAATATCTGTTGGAAGTCGCGGCGCTTTTTCCGTCTTCGTATTTTCATATCGGGCTGGATGAATTCTGGGAATTCGCCCTCTGCGATGAATGCAGTAAAAAAATGCCCACCGTCGCCGCGGAAGAAGAACACTTCCTGGGGCATATTTTGAAGGTCCGCCAAATTCTCTCAACCGCCGGCAAGCGTTGCGCCATGTGGTCGGATATGTTTGAAATTTATAGCTCTATCGTACCGCGGGTGCCGAGTGATGTCATCATGATGGATTGGCAGTACCAGACGGACGTCAGGACTTATCTGCATCACCTTTTCGACGGCTGCGTGGAAGACCGTTTCGCCTCGAATAAAAAATACGGTTTCGATACGATCATCGCCCCAAACGACATGAGACTTTCCACGCCGAATTCTTTCATCGAATACGCCGAAGGAAAAAATTCCCTGGGTTGCATCATCACCAGTTGGGAAAAGTCGGACACCTTTTTGCACCGCACACTGCCGGTATTTATTTTCAGCGGCTACAGGATGTCCGGCATGAGCGACGGAGACGCCTTCGAAGCCATGATGCGGCAACTATTCGGAGTCACCGACCCGGTATTTTCCGCAGCGGTCCGCATGGCTGTTGCTCATGGCTTCCGTCGGCATTTTGAATCATTTTCGACCAATTGGCTGTTCAAGCGCTCTTTCTTCGGGCTTCCCTACCCGGCCATGGACACAGCTCAGGGGCTCTACAATCAGATCGAGGCGCTTCAAGGAATGGTTACCAAAGAAATCGGACGGAGAGTCTGCCACGATATCCTGGCCGCGCTGGAAGAAAAAATTCTGGGCGACCGCCTGAAAAAAGCGTATCACCAAATCCTGGACCAGCGGAACCAAGAGAACGCTCTTGCCGAGATCGCGACTTTGACCAAAGATACGGAAAAATGGTTCGAAGCCCGTCAACTCTCCTGGCAGGAATGGCGGCCCGGCATCACGCCCTGCGTTTTCACCGCCGCCAAACCCAAAATTCTGGCCGCCTTGAATGAACACCGAACCGCCTTGACTAAAGGTGATTTCGTCAACCTGAGAATCTGCCAGCCGGACGGTTATGTCGTCGAACAACTCCTGATCGAGGTCTGCGTGGATGGCCAATGGCTTGAGGTAACGCGCGGTTCTTTCAAACCCGAGCGAACCGACGAGGCGCTTTCCGAGCACTTCATTCCCCTGCAATATGACGGTGACATTTCCGCCGTTCGGCTGACCGCGACGGGCATGGGCGGGGCCGGTATCGCCTGGATAGAGATCATACAGCAGGGCCGAAAATACGTTCCGGCGGAAATCCTCAAGCTCACCGGTAAAGTTTCCGAACCGGAATACCTGCTTGAAAACAACATCAAATTCTCCTGGTTCGGCTGCCAGTCGACACGGCGCGCCTACTTCGACGCCTCAATTGCCGGAGCGGAGAATTCAGTGGAACTCAAAATGACATTATCCTGAGATTTATCCTGTAGCTTATTTTCAATTGTCACGATACAATACCGTAAAGAAAAGTAGATTAATTTTCCACTTCAATCTGTATTTTCAGCTTGAAAACGGAAATTATTTCTCATAAATTTTCATTTTTCGGTATTGACAAACGGAGAAAAATGATTATAATTATATCGTGACAATTAACAAAACAAGGTATTCGATACGGATGATTGCGCAAAAAGATATTGCCTTGAAATTAGGAATCAGCAGGACTGCGGTGTCGGCAATTCTGGGCGGGGGGGCCCGTTCGGAGAAGTTCCGGCCGGAGATGCGGGAGAAAGTATTGCAGGCCGCGGGAGAGTTGGGTTACCAGCACAATGAGCTTGCCCGGGCCATCCGTACAGGAAAAAATAATGTGATTGGTTTTGTTACCCAGCGGATGAAAAGTTTTGTAGGCCGGATGCTGGCGGGAGTCCTTGATGTGATGGAAACGGATTATTTCATCAAGGTGATTTCGCTGGATCATAATCGGGACGCGGAATCGCTGGTCCGTCAATGCGTCGGACAATGCATGAGCGGCGTGATCATGTATGATATTGCCGAGCCGGAATTTCTGGCCGAGGCTCATAGACTTTTGGCGGCGCGCTCAATCCCTTTGGTTATTGCGGGCGGCAACTCCAATGTCCGAAACGGAACCCGGATTGTTTCCGATTGCCGTCAGGGCGGCAGGCTGGCATTTGAGTATTTATATGGCCTGGGGCACCGGAAGTTTGCCCTGCCGACCAATTGGCAATGGACCGATTACAACCAGGGACTGCAGGCAGGATTTGCCGAGGCGGCCGGTGAGGCGGGAATTGATATCGGCGACCAACGCTTTTACCAGTTCCATGATACTTTTGAGTTTGGCGCTTTTTACGAATATTTCCAAAAACATCGCCCTACCGGCCTCTTTTGCGGCAATGACTTTGTCACGCTGAAGGTGATTACCGCTCTGCAGCAACAGGGCATCCGGGTTCCGGACGATGTATCGGTAATCGGACGCGGCAATCTTGATTTCTGCGAGAGTTGCAGTCCGGAAATAACCTCTCTTGATGAAGGATTATCCGATATCGGCGAAAGAGCGGCGAAACTTTTGAAGGAGCGGATCGGGCACAACAACGACGTACCGTATGTCGAGTATCATCCGCATCGGTTGGTTGTCAGAAAATCAGCAACTCGAAAAGGAGGAATAAAATGATTTTCAAAAGTAAAGATATTTTTACATTAATTGAACTTCTTGTAGTAATTGCAATTATCGCAATACTGGCATCCATGCTGCTGCCGGCCCTGAACAATGCGCGGCAGCTTGCCTACCAGATTTCCTGTACATCGAATATGAAACAACTGGGAAACGCTTATGCTCTTTATATCGATACCAATAACGACCAAATTCCAGTCGCGCAAGCAGTCGGCTGGATTTCTCCGCAGTGGTATGATTTGATTCTTCCTTATACCAACGACAACCGTGCTATTTTCGTGGATTGCCGCCGCAAAACTCAGCCGATAGCAGGCAGAACAACGGTGGATGACTATTTTACATTCTCCCGTCTCGGAGTAGGAGCCAATCAGGCAATCATTCTCCAATCTTTTTATGCGGATCTTTCCAATCGCAAAAACAGCGGGATCATTTACCCCTCCAGAAAGATTTTGTTCGGCGACTCCATTGCCGGAACACCGACCGACGATACCGTCAATTACAACGGCGCGTTTTGCGGAGGATATTACCAGAATTCCGGACAGCCGTGGACTTTATCATTTCACCATTTGAATAGAGCCAACATACTCTGTGCGGATGGACATGCGACTCAAGCGAAGAAGCTTTTGAAGAATAACGGTTCAAGTTTTATTTATCTTTACTATAACAGTTTTTATATGGATAAAATTCCAAACTATGACTTTCAATAAGGAGGTATTTTGATGCTGAAGATTTTCTTTTTATTTACGCTTGCAACCATTGCAACCATGCTCCCGGGGACAGAGCTGAAGTTCGGTTTTGAACGTTCCGACCCCGGAAACGGAGTTCCTCACGGTTGGTATCTTAATGGATATCAAAGCTATCAACCCTCCCCAAAAATCACTTATACGGAAAATCCTCCCGAAGGAAGAATTATAACATTCTCGGAAATCACCGGAAAATCCGGTTTCGGTTTATGCTATGACAAACACCTTGATGCCGTGGATGGAGATAAAATTCTGGTGTCCGCCAAAGTCAAAGGAAAAGGAGAAGGTTGGTTCGCCTTGCAGGCATTTTCCGATAAAAAATGGCTTGCGGTATTGAAACCGGTAAAGTATCAATTGACTAATGACTGGACGTCTATTCAGTTGGAACTTCCTGTTTCAGACGTTTCCGCGGTTCATTCGACCAATAAAGTCATGTTTACGTTTGGCGCTTCAAATGGCAGTGAATTGTCTCTGCAGGAGCTTCGCGTCAAGCCCCAAAAGGAAAAGAATGCCTCCGCGTCAGTTCCGATCCCACGCCATTGGACCGTGTTTCTCCCGGTCGCCAAGGATTTTCAACCCGATGTCAAAATGCTTCAACAGATTCCTCTGGAATTGGCCGGGGTGAAAGGGCGCCCCATGCTTTACAATGGAAGTGAGTTCGACTTGACGGCCGGTTTCGAAAAGCGGCAGCCGGGAAATTGCGCATGGCTCTTTGCCCCAATCAATGTTCCTGAAGAATGCGACTACACCATTGGCGCCGGCGCGGACTGGTGGATGGAGGTTTTCGTTAATGGAAAAACCGTGTTCAATACCATGAAAAATGGCAATATCAAGCACCCGCCGTCTATGAAGGATCACTCTTTTACGGTCAAATTGAATAAAGGCGAAAATATTATGGCTGTAAAGTATCTGACCGGAAAAAACGATGCTAAAATTACTTTTGGAGGGCCGTTGGAACTTCAGGATTTCAATAAAAAACTGAAATATTCGGAACTTTTCGCGGAAGACACCTATGATAATATCCAGGTCAAACGGCCGGGAAATCCTCTCATGATTCAGGGTAATCCAACACCCGGTCTGCTGACACTTACCGGACAAGGCGTTTATACGGCAAGCCCCAAGGTTTCCTTCCAGCTTCCGGTCGATCAATATCTGCTCCCGAAAGCCGCGTCCAACCAATATTTCGCCACTGGAATCCGAATACAGTCGTTCGGACAAGCTTTTCCCCCAACCGATGCCAAATTCTCTTTTCTTTTTCAACAGAAAAATCTGGAGCCTTCATTTGCTTTGGTCTTAGAGCATCGGAACTCAAGCAAAGAGATTGCCGGATATTTCCTGGATAACGGAAAAACGATCCGGAAATTTTCATTTCCCTATACTGCACTGCCGGCGGATTTCCTATTTGCCGCAAACGAAAACGGTGAATGTACTCTTCAAATCAATTCTTTAGCCGACAGCAGCTTCCGCAGTTTTTCCGGAAAATCTGAATTTTTTCAAAATTTGCGGGATACAACTTTCCAATCATCTTGCCTGCTGGAATCATTGGAACAGAAACCGGCGGAAATTGTTGTCGATAATTATATGGCGGGTACAGCAATCAGTGAAAATATTTCAAATATGATCCCGCTGGATATCAAAATTCAACAGGCTTTTGATCCGGTCAAGGCCGGGTGGAAGCTGGTGTTTTCCGATGATTTCGAGGGCAATGAGATCGATTGGAATTTATGGAAATGCAATGAAGAGAGAAAAAAGAATATTTCACTGGATGGCAAGGGACATCTTCTGGTAAAATCTTCCTTAAATGAAAAAGGGGGATTGAGTGCCGGATCGCTATGCACAAGAGAAATGTTTAAATATGGATATTTTGAGGCCAGGGTAAGGTTCACAAAGGAGCCGGGCTGGTGGTCCTTTGTTTTCCTCTATGGGAACAGCGTTGGCAATCCAATGATCGACGGAATGGAAATAGATGTTTACGAAGATTACTATATCGGTAACAAACGCGACAATAAAGATGAGAAAAATATCCTGGACCACAATCTTCACTGCTTTGTGGGGGGAATTCTGAAAAGTTGGAATTATCATGCACCCCTGCCGGGGTCTGTGGATGAATTCTACACCATCGGCTGTAAATGGTCTCCGTTTGAAATTTCTTACTATTTGAATGGTAATCTGATACGCTCGTCCGCCAACCATAGTCCGCACCCCTCGGTAACGTTCGACGCGCTGAATCATGCCAACGGAATCGCTCCACTGGACTTAAGAATCGGGGCCAATATCATGAATCATTACTGGACTGGGAAAAAGACGGTTCAGGTAATTCCCGAAACATTCATGGCGGATTACGTCAAAATTTACGCATATCCGACGGACGATAACCCGCAAGTGGAACTGATCGCCGACCAGAGCCTATTCGCGGTCACCCCCGGTGAAAAATTCACACTGGAAGCCGTTGCCTCGCCATCAGCTAAAAGTAAGGCTCCCATCATCGGAGCATACCTTTTTGACAGTGGAAATATTATTGATTATAAGAGTTCACCACCCTATCGTTTCAATGTTTCCATTGATGATGGATATTATCGGTCAACAAGTTATGTTCGTGCCGGGCGCACGGGAGCGAAATCCCCCATCTATGGCCTTCATGCATATTCGATTCTGGTTCGTGACGCGGAGGGGAATACCGCCAATACCCCTGTTGTACTGAAATATCCCATTCCGGTAAAAAAATCGACTCCTTACCGGGAAAAGCCTCAAGTGATTCCGGGAACAGTCAATCCGTCCTTTTATGACGAAGGCGGCAATGGTGTCGCATACGCGGATGACAATATCAATGTCTTCAGCAAAACGTTTCGGCCCGGTGAAGGTGTCGATACCAGTGGAAATGGAGTCATCGGGGCCATAAATACCGGTGAATGGCTCAATATCACCGTTGACATCAAGCAAACAGGAAATTATAAAGCGATCCTGAACTTTGGAACGCCACAGAGCGGAGATCACAAAGTAATGATGCTTCTGGATCACAAATTGCTTGGGACATTTCAGCTTTTTCCGCATGGATTCGACCATTGGGGAGTTATATCAAAAACCTCCTTGGAAAATATTTCATTGCCTGCCGGAAAACATCTCCTGACACTTATATTCATCGGCGGATTCAATATCGGAACCTTGGATTTCCAAATTCAAGAATAGAACCATCCGAAAACTTCAATAAAAAAAAATTACTCGAATTTTAGGGAGTTATCAAGAAAATGTACGATCTTGGCGCTAGCGCCGTAAAGCCCCACGACTTGTCGATTTTGCCGACAGGTTCTCAACCCGCCGCACTCGAATTTCCCCATTTCCCCACCCGGTGGCAGGCTTTTCTGTGGAGAAATTGCCGTTATTTCCCGCATGCGAAGTTGGCTGAGGTGTTGGAATGCTCCATTGATACGGTGCGCCTTGCCTTGCAAGAGCTCGGATTGCCGGAGGATTTGCACCACAATCCCAATTGGCTCAAGATCGGTTATCTGAGTATCATTCGTGATAATTGGCATTTATTGGACTATGAGCAGCTATTACAATTATTGGACTGGACGCCGGAAAAACTCAATCATACGTTATGCGAAGAAGACTTTTTGTGGTCCAAGATGGGGCGCCTGAAACCGCTCTGCGGCAGGTTGGCTTACAAGCCGCTGACGAGAGAACAGCGGCTGGCGACGGTATTGCTGCGGATACGTTTACATAAGCATGTGGCCAAACAGGATATGGATTATGTTGAACAGCCGTTTACCTTTGCCGCTCACTACCGGCCTCCGAAAGATAGCGCGGGCAAAGGTAAGTTCAAGCTCAATTTTATTCATTCTTATGCGGCAAGCTGTGGAGACTTGTTTTACGATATAGAGAACTATGACCCGATACCGGAGGACTTGCTGCGTCAATACGCTTCGCACGGCATCAAAGGAATCTGGGTTCATGCCCTGCTGTATCTGCTGCATCCGATCGAAGGCGCCGAGGAATATTCCGCGGGCTATGAACAACGTTTGGTCAATCTGGAAAAACTTACCGGACGTTGCGCCGGATACGGCATAAAAATATTTTTGTACCTGAATGAACCCCGGGGTATGCCCGCTCAATTTTATCTCAAACACCCGGAGTGGGAAGGTATCGACATTCCTACCCGGAAAACAAAAACCACTTGCACTTCCTTCGAAAAACCGCTGAAATGGCTTGAAGAAGCCTGTTATGCGGTTTTCAACCGGATTCCCGAACTTGCCGGGGTATTCCTGATCAACATGTCGGAAAATCCGACCCATTGCAACTATGCTTTCAATAAGCACCAGTGTCCACGTTGCGCTTTCCGTGACGGCGCGGATATCATCGCGGAAATCATTACCGCCGTGGAGTCGGGAATTCACCGGGCGGCGCCTGAGGCGATGGTAATCGCCAATGACTGGGCTTGGCGCGCAAACCGGAATGATAAAGTTTTTCTGGATTTTAAGAAAAAGGTGATCGATCGGCTTCCGGAAAATGTCTGTTTACTGAGCGTAAGCGAATGGAACATGAAAACCGATATCGGCGGAGTCAAACATTATGTTATGGATTACTCCATTTCGCAGGTGGGACCGAGCGAGGAAGTGACTGCGGCCTGGGATTATGCCCGTAAACGAGGCCTGAAAGTTATGGCAAAAATCCAGATGAACAATTCCTGGGAACTCTCCGCCGTACCGTTCATCCCCGTACCATATCTGATGCAGGAACATCTGGAAAAACTTTCTCGCTGCGGAATCAAGGATTTAATGCTGGGTTGGACGCTCGGCGGTTATCCCGGAGGATATCTGGAATTATTGAATAAAAATGTGGAGGAAATTGCCGCCGAGTATTTTTCTCCTGAAAATTCCCGGGAGGTTTGTTCTGCATGGAAAATGTTCAGCGAAGCTTTCCGCAATTTTCCTTTTGGAATTTTTGTTATTTACCAGGCTCCGATGAATTACGGTCCCATGAATCTTCTGCATTTGAAACCGACCAATTACAAGGCCACAATGATCGGTTTCCCGTATGACGACCTGACGGGCTGGCGCTCAGTATATCCGGAAGACGTTTTTGAAGAACAGTTCCGGAAGCTCACCGAAGGTTGGAAATCCGGGCTCGACATCCTGGAATCGATAGGCGACGAACTGACCGTAAGCGAACGAGAGGCATGGCAGGAACAATACAGCATGGCCCTGACGTCCTATTGCCATTTCCGCAGCACTTACCTGCAAATACGTTTTGTCCGCGCCCGCAATGCCGGAGATTGCGAAAACATGCGCCTTGCCATTGCCGAAGAACTGGAGCTGGCGCATAAATTGTATGATTTGATCCGCCGCGATTCCCGAATCGGTTTCGAGGCCAGTAATCATTATTACTACAATCTGAACAGCCTTCTGGAGAAAATCATCAACTGCGAATACATTCTGACTGTTTTGAACAATCATAAACAAATGGTTCCCCGGAAAATATTGGAACCTCTGATCTAAGGAATAGGATAATGATTTTAACTGATTTACTACCGGCGCCGGCTTCGGTGATTGTTGCCGAAGGAGCTCTCGATCTGAACAAAACGAATAAACTCCAGGCAGGCTCCGGCACCGACTTCATGGTTTCCCGGGTTGAGGATATTTTCCGAACTTTCGGGCTGGTTCCGAATATCGAACTGGAACTTGCCCCGAGACTTGGAGCCGAAGCCTGGGAAATGATAATCGACTCCCAACAAATCACCTTATCCGGCGGCGACCGGGCCGGACTGTTTTATGGCACAACGGCACTCAAACAGTTGCTGACGCTTGCTTGCATTAAAGGTGCGGAAGCAGCGCAAATTCCCTGCGGCACAATCTCCGACGCCCCGCGTTTTTCTTACCGTGGTTTCCTGCTCGACAGCGCCCGGCATTTTCAGCCGGTCAGCCGGGTCAAAGAGGTCATCCGTTTGATAGCGGAAATGCGGCTCAATCATTTTCATTGGCACCTGGTGGACAATCAGGGATGGCGTTATCAGCCGGAACTGGCCCCGGAACTGGCCGGCGTCTCGCCGGGATTTTACCGCAAAGATGAATTACGCGAAATAGCGGCTTATGCCGCGGAACACTTCATCACCATCATTCCCGAGCTCGAAATGCCGGGACATTCAAAAGGCATTCTCGCTCTGCGCCCCGAATTGGCGTGCAATCCTTCCCAACCCGGGCGGGAGATTTGCCTCAGTTCTCCCGAAGTCCGGCGATTCCTACAGGAGTTGCTGCTGGAAATCATGGAAATATTCCCGGATTCGCCGATCATTCATTTAGGCGGTGACGAAGCCTCATCTGCCGCCTGGGAGACCTGTCCACGCTGTCAAACCGCGCTGCAAGAACTCTCCCTGGCGAATATGCGGGAGCTGGAAAGTCATTTCATGAAAGATATGTGCCGTTTTGTCCTGGAACATGGCCGGACGCCAATGGTTTGGTCGACTCACTCCGTAATGCAACCGGAAGTTATCGTACAGATCTGGAATTCGATTCACGAGCTTGGTTCGATCCATCAACACGGTAACCGGATCGTCAATTCAGTCCATTACAATTATTATCTCGATTATCCGGCTAACGGTGCCGATTCCATGCATAACTGGATGCCCGCGCTGCCGGAGGAAACGATATATCTGGCCGAACCGTATTTCCATCAGGAACAACTGGTGGGCTCGAAACTGCTTGGCCCGGAAGCCTGCCTGTGGACGGAAATCATCCCCGAATGGCGGGTTATGCCCAAGCTGAAAGATCGTCTCTTCGCCTTTGCTGAAACCGCCTGGAGCCTCCCGGCAAAACGCGAATGGCACGACTATTCGCGCCGGAAATCAAGTCTCCGCGACGCCGGTTATTTTGATCTTATTTAACCGGAGAAACGGCCGGGATAGAGACGCTCTCCCGGCTGAAATTCGTCGGCCAGCAATGCGTTGACGGCATCCACCGCCATTTCCCGCAAGGGATAAGACATCGCCGGCAGATCGGGGTCAAAAAGCCGGGAATTGCACCACTCGTAAGCCAGCACCACGTCAACCGACTCCGGAATACCGCAGTTGAGCTGAAACGACTGCGGATAATTCCACTCGCCGGCAGAACTGGAGTCGCCCCGGATATGCGCGATCAATGCATCGAAACGCTTTTCCGCATACGCTTTGGCCACGCTTTCCCGTTCCTTGCCGGATGGCGCCGCAATCACTTGCCGGTAGGATATTCCCGCCTCCTGAAGCGCCGCTTCGTAACCGTGCGACAATGCGTTTTCCGGTTCCCCGACCGCGTTTTCCGGCATCAGCAACGCGATCCGGCGATGCCCGGCATCGATCAACTGTTTGGTCTGCAATTCCGTTCCCTGCCGGTTTTGATAGGTGAACAGCGCCCATGATTTCGTCATTTGGGCAAACCGGCTGCGCCAGAATCCGTCGTTCTGAATCATGGCGATCCGGCAGTGGCGCTCCGAAAGTTCCAGAAGCGGAATTATGAACCACGGCCCGGTGGCAATCACCCTGGCCCCGGCGCCGATTCCTTCAAGCCACGGCCAGCGGATCGTCATCGGCTCATTGCTGGCCGACACCGGAATGACCTCGATCGACCCTTCGGCCGCGGTAACGGCTTCCATTATCCCGCCGAAAACGATCTGATTGTGTAAATTCCACTGGAGGGGGTTATCGAGGAAACCGGGACAGGGAATCAGCATGACAATCGGAGGACGCCGCCCGGACTTAGACGGTTTATCGAGTATTTTGGCTAATTTCTGACTGGTTCCCCGGGGAGAATAGTTGAAATCCCGGGCAATTTCAAGAATTCTGTCCTGAAGTTGCTTTGAAACTTGCCCTGTCGCTTTCTCGCTCAAAACCCGCGAGACCGTCATTTGACTGACCCCCGCGCGCTCCGCGATATCTTTAAGCGTTATGCCCATTATTCCCGATTCAATTCTTTTTCGACATCCTGCTCGGTAACGCCGTCCCAACAATATGTGCAGAGGCGGCATTTCGGCATTCCAATGGCTTCGACCATTTTTTCCAGCGTCTGAAATCCCAGCGAGCTGAGATTCAGCTCACGGCGGATTTCCTCAACCATGGCCTGATGCTTGGGATTGGTGGCGTCGATGTATTCTTTCAGATCGATTTTGCTGTTGTCGCCCTCAAGCTTGCGGATGGCGCGCCGCGCCGCCAAGTCGAGTTCCGACTTCGAACGGCTGAAATTCAGGTATTTGCAACTGAAAAGCAATGGCGGGCAAGCTGCACGGACATGCACCACTTTAGCGCCGGCTTTGTATAAACGGGTTACCGTATTGCGCATCTGGGTTCCGCGTACCACCGAATCGTCGCAGAACAGCAGTTTTTTATCTTTAATCAATTCTTTGACCGGGATCAGTTTCATGTTCGAAACCATCTCGCGGATCTGCTGGTTCTGCGGCATAAAGCTGCGGGCCCAGGTCGGAGTATATTTGACAAACGCCCGGCAGTATTTCACCCCGGAAGCATGGGCATAGCCCAGCGCATGAGCCACCCCGGAGTCCGGCACCCCGCAAACGGAATCGATATCCAGATGTTCCCCCTCGGCCAGCAGTTCGCCGTTGCGATAACGCATCGCCTCGGTATTGCGTCCCTCGAAGCTCGAGGAAGGATAACCGAAGTAAACCCAGAAAAACGAGCAGATCTGATTGACCTTGTTCGGAGCTTTTTTCTGCGTTACCTTGTCGCTGTCGATGAAGACGATTTCACCGGGACCAAGGTCGCAATACTCCTCGTAATCGAGATTCGGAAACGCCGAAGTCTCCATTGTCATCGCAAAAGCGCCCTCTTTGGAGCCAATACTGATCGGCGTGCGCCCATAACGGTCGCGGGCGGCGTAAATACCGTTTTCCACCAACAGCAGCATCGAACACGAACCGTCGATTTTTTCCTGGGCGAATTCAATTCCTTCGACGATCGAATCCTTGCTGTTGATCAACGCCGCCACCAGCTCGGTGGGATTGATCTCGCCGCGGCTCATTTCGGAAAATTGCGCTACCCCGCTCCGGAAAAGCTCTTTCATCAAAGCGTTGGAATTGACGATCTTGCCCACGGTAACAATACCGAAAGTCCCGAGGTGTGAGGTTATGATCAACGGTTGATCCTCATAATCGCTGATGACTCCGATACCGATATTGCCGCTGAATTGCGCCAGATCGCTGTCGAATTTGGAGCGGAATTGGGAATTGGTAATGTCATGAATGGTTCTGGTGATCCGGTAAGTGCTGTCCATAACCGCCAGTCCGCCGCGCCGAGTTCCAAGATGAGAATGATAGTCAGTGCCGAAAAAGAGATCCCGTACACAGTCGCTCTTTGATACTACGCCAAAAAAACCGCCCATGAGTGCCAGTCCTTATTTTGTCAAGTTTAAATATGCCACTGGTAATATAGCACGTTCGGACAAAGTTAAAACCTCGAAACAGAGAAAAAAATTTTGAATTCAACATTGATTTAAGCCACTTTCGGGAGTAACTTATCAACAATAATTTTTAATCAAACAAAACATAGACAAATCATGGCCAAATCTAAAGTAAAGGTATTGGGAATCACCGGATTCGGTTTGAATTGCGAAAAAGAAACCGCCGCGGCCTTCAATTATTGCGGAGCCACCGCGGAAAAAGTTCACCTGAACGACCTTCTGAACGGCAACCGCAATCTGGCCGAATTTCATATTCTGGCCTTTATCGGCGGATTTTCTTTCGGCGACCACCTGGGCTCCGGCTCCGTTTTCGCCAACCGCGTCAAATACAATCTGCGCGATCAACTGGAAAAATTCATCGCCGACGGCAAACTGGTCATCGGCATCTGCAACGGCTTCCAGACCCTGACCCGCCTCGGCATGGTCCCTGCCCTTGAAAATCAATATTTCACCCAGCAGGTCGCCCTGGCCCACAACGATTCCGGCGTCTTCCGCGACGACTGGTGCCGCCTGAAAGCCAATCCGGCCTCCCCGTGCGTCTTTACCAAAGGCATCGATGAAATCCGGCTGCCCCTCCGCCACGGCGAAGGCAAATTCGTCGCCGACGAACAAACCTTGAATACAGTTGAAGCCAACAATCAGGTAGTTTTCCGCTACATCAATCCCGACGGCAGCGTCGCCACTGAATTCCCGGCCAATCCCAACGGTTCTTTGAACTCCATCGCCGGAATCTGCGACACCACCGGACGTATTTTCGGCCTGATGCCGCACCCGGAAGCCTTCCTCTCTCCCTTCAACTCTCCGAGCTGGACCACCGACAAAATCGAGGGCAAACTCGCAGAAGAAGGCGAAGGCGTAATCATTTTCCGCAACGCCGTAAACTACGCAGCAGAAAACCTGATCTGAGCGACCAGGCTTTACATATCCCTTGAGGACACCGGGAGGCCCTATCGCCTCCCCTCTCTTTCCTCTTTTATCTTTACTCTTTTCTCTCTACCAAATTGAATTCGTGGTAGTGTCTCATGCAGATTCGTTTGCCCCGGCCATGAAATGCTTCCGGATTGATCTCGCTGAGCATTTGTCCGGTTGAAAGTACCTGTTCCAACGTATTGCGGATATCACGGATCACAGTCTGGCATCCTTCGTTGCTCAGCCAGGCGGGATTTACCGGTATGATCGGAGACGATTCGTGGGCGCCGTTTACACATAGAGTATGCGCTTTGACCATTTCCAGCGAAGCCACCAGATCACTGCCTCCACGGCATTTATTAATCACTGCGGTCAGCAGATGGTCCCGTATCAATTCACAATCACGGTTGATGGGAATGACTGTGCCGTCTGAAATAACAATCTGTTCCAGACTGATGTTGACTTCTCCCGCCGTTCCCTCAATCCGGATCAGCGGAGGCTCCTTGCAATTATCTGCCCGGCTCATGGCGATAAACACCGGAAAAAATTCTGTTTCCAACACGATATTTCCAGTGTCGGCGGACTCGATGGGGCTGGCCTGGTAAAGCTCCGCCGTCACCGCGGTCAAGCGGCAGGATTCCTTTGTCGTCGCTCCGGCCAGAAATAACGCCAGATTGATTTGGTGCGCGTTCGAGTTGTTGAACGGCGAATCCAGCACCCAGCGCCCGTCATGCCGCAAGCGCCCCGCCCAGCTCGTGCGGCTGTAATAACTCGCATTCGCGGGGGCCACGGCCTTAATCTGAACCTTTCGGATATCGCCGATGATTTTACCGATCAACAGGCGTTTCAATTCCTGAAACTCCGGCCGGTACAAATCCTGATAAGCCACGGCGACAAATTTTCCGGTTTCCCGCTCGACCCGCTGCATTTCTTCGATTTCCTGAATGGTAGCGGCGGCCGGTTTTTCCAGCAGGACATTGGCCCCGGCCTTCATGGCGGCGACCGCCATCGGCGCATGCATGGCGATACCGGTCGGAATACAACACAAATCCATCTTTCCGGCCTCGCACTCCAGCATTTTCCGGTAATCGTCGTAGATCACCGCGCCGATCGCCCGCAGCTCGACGCATTTTTCCGCTTCTTCCTTCTGATTGATCACCGTCGCGGCAGAAAACTTCAATTCCCCCCGCCGATGCCACCGCATCAAATTCCGGAAATGAACATCCCCATATCCGGAAACACCAATTAGCGCAACTTGAAACATCATTTACCTCTCGCCCCGGCGCCGCCGGCTTCCGAACCCTCAACCGGATCAAATGTATCCAGCAAGAACTTGAACTTGCCGGAGTTCACCGGTTCGATCACTTTCTTGTAATAGTCCGGATCGATCGGGTCAACCATTTCCCAATTTTTCAATTTTAATGAACTGATTTCACGTCCGTTTTTCTCAAAGCCGCGAACTTTCCGCAAACGCTCCAATCCGGCAGGGAACTTGACGCCTTCCGGTGCGGGAGAAGCCTTTTCGAAACCGCAGAAACGGAACGTATCTTCCGGCGAAAAGAACCAGACGTTCCGGTCGAAGTTAACAGTCGCGGTTTCCTTGGGCATAATATCAAGTTCGCCTCGAGACGCTTTGGCAAGAGCTTTCATGCGAATCTGGCCGATGAACAGATTGTCATATACGGAAATCGTGCTGCCTTGCCGGATCGATGATATTTGAAAATTCCGAATGTTCGGCGCGTAAAAAGTATTGTTGGTAACCTGGAGATTGCCGATATGACCTCCGGCAATACCGGCCACGCCATCACAGAAAAGATTGTTATGAATGGTTATATCGCTGACATTTTTCAAGGCCACCAGATATTGGTAAGTGCCGTATCCGCTGAACACATTGTCTTTCAAAGAAATATGTTTCGAATTGACCAACTGCGCTTGCCCATATTCCATACCGGCGCGGTTGCTGAACAATTTATTGCCGAAATTCTGAAACACCAGCCCCTCGACATTGATATATTCACAGCCTTCAATATACACCCCGCCCGGACGCAAATATTCCGAACCGTCAAGAACCACACTTCCCGGCTTCTCCGCGCGAAAAGTGATCGGATGTCCGGGTAGACCGGATACCTGCGGGCACAACGTGTCCTGGTAAATGCCGGGAGCGATAATAACCGTGTCACCGGGCCGGGCAATCCGGCCAGCTTCCGCAATACTGCTGACACGATGAGTTTTTGGACTCAATTTCAGCTCTGCCGGAGTGGTGAAACGCTGAATATCCGTCACCAATTCCTGTGCATAACCGGGCTTCCCGGCTTTGGCAACCAGCCCGGCAATTCCCACAACCATGGCGTCTTTCGGAATTCGTATCCGGTAATAATATTCGGTTCCGGGTTTCAAATCAAGCAGGTTGACGCTATGGAATATTTCCCCCAAAGAATAATATTTCTGCTTGCATTCCGGTGTTTCCCCATATTCCAGTACCGCCATCATCGGACGCACCGCCCACAAAGCGTCCTTGAGTCGCCACTCATTGCTTTGCTGGTTCGGAGTCGTCCAGCGGATCGTCGCCAGGGTCGGGTACAATGCTTCTATCTTGATCGAGTCAACCAAGGCTTCCGGCTGTTTGACCGGATGATCCAAGGCCCCAACTGCTACCGGTTGATTTTCCAAACTGAAATCATTTTCGATTCCCCGGCACAAGACGATTTCTCTTCCCGAAACTTCGCTCCAATTCGTTTTGCCGTCGAACGTACAACGCCATATTTTGATATTACCGGTTTTTTCAGCCGCAAAGTCCCCTTGTACCAATACGCGCTTGAGGTTGATATTCTTGCTTGAAGATATCTTCAAATCCGCCGTTTTCAGGTATTGGACAGTTATATCTTCACACCCGGTCAACTCAATTCCGCCCTTCAACTCCACCGGCAATTGCGGCGTCGTACCGCTGACGGTTATCGGCCCCTGGATCTTCAAGATCAGTTTTTCTTCATAAACTCCCGGGTTCAAATACAAAGTCATTCCCGGCTTCAACTGTCCGGCAGCTTCCAGCAGTTTTCCCGGACTGGCAAACACTACCGGAGCGGCCTCAGGATAGGCCCCCTTCCCCAAAAACGGGCTGTCCAGGCGCAAACGGAAATCATAAATTTCCGGAGCGCAGAATTTCGGATCTTCCTTCGGACGCTTGAAAATCAGATTGGATTCATTCGGGTTGGCTATATGACTCGGCTTCTCAAATGTATTGAATGAGTTGGTAACCGGCAGCCCCATATCGCTATAATTGAAACTATCGCATCCTATAACCACATTCCGCTCCGCCAGACGTTTACCGCTGGAGGCCTTGTAATAAAGCCCTATCCTTTCTCCGACGATGACATTTCCCACCGCGCTGACATTTTCAGCTCTGGAGTAGAATCTCAAACCATGAGTCGCGCCATCCACGATCAGATTATTCTCCGCCAGGCTGTTCCGGCACTTGCTGCCGAAAAACAGTTGCGCCATTTCACTGTAGCCCTCGGATATATTCCGGCTGAAATATGAATTTCGCACAATCGTGTCACGACATTCGTTGGTAATATTGACTCCGCCGGAATTGAACTCAAAATTACAGTTCTCGATCACCAGTTTGTTCGTGCGAAATGTCCGGATGGCCGCCGCCAGCGCCGACAAACGCGGAGTCCGGTGCGCCGAACCGCAAAAAGTCAGGTTCCGCACCGTCAATTGATCAGCCCCGTCAAACACCCACAAATGACCGGAATGGATCGTGAATTTGAGCTGATGATTTTCCGGAGCCTGCCCGTCGGAAGTATGAATGTAAATTTTTTTATTTTTCGAATCGTAAAGATATGTCCCCCGGAACTTTTCCATATCGTCGACACTCGGGGCCTTTTGCAGAATCCGCCGGGTATTCAGTTCGATTATGCCGATGATTTCCCGCCCACAATCAGTTTCATACACAAAACGTTGGCCGGAAACCGGACGCCATTCTAATTTCCCCACATCACCCCATGCGGTGATAACCGACAGATTCCGGTGTTCTCCCTGAATTGTCACCGGTCCCTGCAATGAAATCTTTTCCTTTTCCGGCGGATACTCGCCCATCAGCAAAGTCAAGGTGTCACCGCCCTTCAGAACCTTGGCCGCGCCGCCGATCGTCTTGAATGGAGCCTCCCTGGTTCCCGGATTCGCATCCTTACCCTGCGGAGCCATAAAATATTCCACGGCACTCCCCTGAACACATAGACATAAAAGCAAAATCATCGTTCGCATCATTTCTCTTATTCCTTCATATTAATAGTCTTGTTTCCAATACATTGTATTACCGTCTGCGGCCAGAGTGCTATACTTGGGAACCTCATCGCGCCCTCTGACTTCAACATGTCCATCGACAAACGCCTGATTGGCAGTTCGGAAATGCCGAAATGCCATAGTAGTCCAACCATCGCAATAACCGCCGCGCCGTGTAGTGGTATTATGCCATCCGTCAATACCGGCTGGAGTAATCATCATACGGCCTGAAGGATTACGGACATCTTTCATGTTCTCGGCATTCCCCCTGCATAGATTGGCATTGATTCCGTAGCTGGAGTTCGGGTTTGCATTTGGCGTCCCGGTCCCCCACACGGCAATCCTGTTTCCATAGCCTCCGCCCTCCGTGCATAATGAAATCGGCGGCGTAATCTTGTTGTCTAAATAGGATTTTGATACCCCCACATAGTCGGCAATCCCTCCTTTATCCGATGCGGTATAAAGGTTATTGCTGACATTGGTTCCCTCCGGTCCATACGATTGATAATCTTCGCCATAAGCTTGAACTCCGCGGGCGATTTCACGGACTTTTCCCTGACAGGCGGTTTGCCTGGCTTTGCCTCTGGCACGACTCAAGGCCGGCAATAGCATCGCTGCGAGTATCGCTATAATAGCAATGACTACTAGAAGCTCGACAAGTGTAAATTTAGTTCGTCTCAACATCACTCTGTCTCCTGATTGGGTATATGTTTTATGTAAGGAACTTTGAAGCATCCCGGCTGAAATGAATCGTTTCCGATCCATTCCAGCAGCTTCCGGTGCGCCATATCCGCCACCTGGCGATGCGGTTTTGTAAATCCGCGGTAATGCTCAAGCGTTTTCAAGACTCCGGGGGAAGCGTCAAAAGGATGCAGGTCCACGCAACGCAATTCGATTTGCGGAAACATTTTTTCTCCACAGATACGCCGCATTTTTTCCAACTCCAGAACCGAATGGCCGATGGCGCAAACCACCGCGCTGCAGTCCCGGGTCCGGCCCGGATAATCCTCCAGCAACTCCGCCATATCGACTCCGCTTCCCTCATAATGCTCGACATTAAAAATCCATGCCGGCTCCATTTCGATACGCTTGTCATGACACGCCCGCATAAATCCACGGGTACGGCGGCGAAACCCGGTATCCAGCTTCGGCCGGTTCAACTTACCGCCGATAAACGCAATTCGTCGATGTCCGGCCTCGATCAATTCATTGGTACAGTCGTACGCCGCCTGCTCGTCGTCGGCCATCACGGTATTGACTCCGGGATAATCCAAACGGGACTCCATGGTAATATGCGGCTTGCCGGCATCGGCAATTTTCATCAGAATGTCTTTGGAATCATTCAAATTCATGACCATGACGCCATCCATATCCATAAATGCGTCATCATCCTCTTTCAACAACTGCACGTTCATACCGTCCTGCAGGAAATGATGCAGCAGCATTTGAAATTCATTGGTCTGATTCCCCAGGCCATACGCATTCAGCAGCGGATCGCCGGCCACGCCTCCGGATAAATTCACCACCACTCCGATTTTCAGATTGACCTTAACCAGTTCGGCGGCATTCTCGGTAATCACCGTACCGCTGTGTTTCCGCCGGACAATCAGCCCTTCCTGCTCGAGTTGATCCAGAGCACTGCGCAAAGTCTTGCGGGAAACTCCCAACTGTTCCGACAAATCAACCTCCTTCGGCAGCTTATCCCCGGGGACAAATTGCTTCAGCTTGATCTGCTTTTTCAGCTTTTCCGAAACTTGTGAATAGATCGTCATTTCATTAAGTATCCTCATGGTTACTTATTATACAACCATTAAATTTATTTGTCAACAGGCCAAAGGCTATTTTCCCACAAAAAAATTGGAATCAAGACATCGGGATGCCCTATCGCCTCTCCCCCCTTTCCTCTTTCCTCTTTCCTCTTTCCCCTCTCAAGGATTCAGTTTCGAAACTTCGGCCAGGTCTTCGAGGGTGGTCAGCCAGTCGTTGAAATGTTTGCACTCGCGACGAATTTTCGTCAGCCCGATATCCTGGGCGATCAGCACTCCGCACAGGGGTTTCTGGTAGGCGGAGCCGAAAAGCCTGCGGAGCCGGTGCGACGGCGCGGTAACCGGGCTGTTGTTGATGTATTCCGGAGTCGGATAGGATTCGCGGATCTTCACCAGCTCTTCCAGATGCGGCCGGGAGTCGACATTGGGAGAAATCATCGCGGGATCGCTGAACAGCAACGCTTCGAATTCATGAACTTGCAGATAGGGAATAAAGTGCCCGGTATCGATAAATATTTCCAAGCGGTCGTTCATGCCGCGCAGCGACTGGCTCATCGAACGCTCGATATGTTCGGCCCACTTGAGCGGATCGGGGTATTTTCCGCCGTGTTTGCCGGGGGTATTCTCCGGCAGACCGTATAAATCCAGCATGGTGGTGCAGTAAGAAGTGGGATCGTCGTAAATACACCCGGCGATCTCATCACGGACGCGCTCCCATCCCCATTTGGTCACCCCGTGCAGGAGATTGAAGTGAAAACGCAGCCCTTTCGGGTAAAAATACGGCCCGAGCACCCGCTTGACAAAATCCCGTTCAGTTTCACCTTCGACCACGACCTGAACTTCCACAAAACTCATGGCCGCCCTCCGAACAGATCCTTGTCCCAGATATCGCCGAGTTTATAATTTTCCAGCCATTTTTCGAGGGACTTGCTGTCCAGCCGGTGAAATTCACTGCAAAAATGTTGTTCGTCGTCGACCAGCCTTTCCAGTACCACCACATCTTCCGGCGTGAACTCGTCGACCAGAGTCTTGGACTGAGTCGCCAGGATGATCTGTGAATTGGCGGAGGCCGCCTTGATCATGGCGCCCAACATCCGGACGGCGGCGGGATGCAATCCCAGTTCCGGCTCGTCGACCAGGATCAGACGCGGTTGCATTTCCGCCGGTTGCATCAGCAGAGTCGCCAGAGCGGCGAAACGCAGCGAACCGTCGGAGAAATAGGTAGAGCTGAAACGCGCATTCGACGACACTTCATGCCAGTCCAGACGGTTCTGCTCCTGGTTCAAACGGAGCGGCTCCAATTCAAAGTCTTTGAAATAAGGCATGATCAACTGAATCGTCCGGACAATCCGGCGGTAACTCTGCGGCGAACGTTCCTTGATTACCAGCAGATATGGCGCGAGGTTGGCGCCGTCGCCCAACAGGCAAAGATTGTCGTGGATATAATGAGGCGGCCGCATTTTCGAAGTTTCGTGGAACTGAAAAACCTGCCAGTTTTTCAGCAGGTCACCGGTTCGGCGGCATAATTTATTGCGCAGCTTGTTGCCGGAATCGTGATACAGATGCGATTCTAAGTGTCCGGCCCCCAGTTGATAGTTTTTCCCATCCTGAACAATTTTTTCTTCCACAAACACCAACCCGCCGTCACTGTTCTGCTTCAGGATAAATGAATACTGGATATTCTCGCCGCCGAGCTCCAGATGCAGTTCACAATCGATGCCGTAATTGTTGTTGCCGTAAAAGAAGAATCCCGGAAAAGTCCCTTGCAGTCCGGCATATTCCTGCAGCCGGCAGCCGCTGATGGCCTCCAGCATCTTGAAGAAATTGACGAAATTGGACTTGCCGGCGCCGTTGGCTCCGATCATCACGTTCAAGTTGGTCATTACCAGGTCGAGTTGCTGAATCGACTTGAAATTCTTCAACTTGATTTTTTTCAGATAATCCATAACTCAGTTTTCCGTATTTTCATAAGGAGCGGAAATAATCACCATGGTCTGGTCGTCGCTGAGGTTTTCCGGATCGGCCTCAAATGCCTCGACGTCAGCCAGGATGGCCTCCAACACTTCCTTAGGCGATTTTTTCTGCAGCTCAACTTCCTTGAAAACCCGTTTCAGACGGTCGATTCCATATTCTTCTTCTTCCCGGCTCAGAGCCTCGGTAATCCCGTCGGTAAACAGCAGGAATGTCGTCCCCGGCTCAAACTCCATGCATATGGAGTCGAACTTGGCAAACTCCGACGGCAAAATCCCCAGTGCCGTACCGTCCGGATTGACACAGCGGAGGTGGTTGCGGACAAATGAGATCATTTCGGTATGTCCTGCCCGGCAATATTCGATCAGCGAATTGCGTTTGTCGATCAGACAACAGGCCAGGGTCACGAAAAGGTCGTCGTCCGAATCCCGGTAGAGGTTCCGGTTAAGCTCGTGCATCAACTCTTCAAGCGTGGTGAAATGGTTGACAATCGACCGGATAAAACTCCGGGTCATCGCCATCAACATACAGGCGGGAACGCCCTTTCCGCAAGCATCGGCAATCACCACCAGCAGCCGGTCGTCGTCAATGGCGATGAAATCATAAAAATCACCGCTGACCTCTTTGGCCGGGCGCGAAGCCGCTTCGATCTGAAACTTACCCCATTCCGGGAATTCCCTGGGAATCAATGAGGCCTGGAGACGCCGGGCGAAATGAAGCTCCTGGTTGATACGCTGCTGTTCGCTCAGATTGTTGTACGCCTTGACTACGTTCTGAGTCAAAATTACCTGCGGCGAAATACCGCGAAGCCGGTTAAACTGTTCCGCCGTAAACGGTTCGCCGTTCTTTGAGTTCACCGCGCAGATTACTCCGGTCAGCACCGCGTCGCGTACCAGCGGCACGATGATTACGGATTTGACGGAGTCGGCATTTGAGCCGAATTCTTCCAGCCGCGGGTCATTTTCAGCGCGTTCGATCAAAAGCGGCTCATGCCGGGCGGCGGCTTCTCCGATCAGCCCTTCATTGAGCCTGATACTCTCGCGGCGCAACAGATCGATGATATATTTGGGCTTGGTCATGATATAACCGGTCCCGCCGTGAACCAGCGGATAAGCCCCGGAAATCCCCAGCACTTTCAACCGCTCATCCACCCAGCCGTAAATACAGGTGGATTCCGCTTCGATCATGTCCGCGATATAACGGGCGGTAATCGCCATTGAGTCATCAATGTCCCCGATCCGCTTCAAGCTGCGGGCGAAATGGTTAAGAAAATTGCTGACCTCCGCCTTCTGATGCATCAGTTCGCGCAATTTATCCAACAATCCGAATACCCGGTTGTACTGGAATGACATCAAAATCGCCATTACCAGTACCACCAGTATAAATATTACAATTACCGTTATCGGTATAAACATTTAGCCATCCTGAAAAAACTTTAAAAATATCGACTTGAGCCAGTTTCAAGAATACTTTTGGGAGATTCTTTTGATGATTCAGCGAGTAATTTTGAAGATTTTGAGATGCTTCAGCGTAGCAGCGCTACGTTAAAAGCAGCTCAAGGTTTTCAAAATTACCGCTAAAGCCCAAAAGAGCCCCAAAATATTTTTGAAATTGGCTCACTCTATAAACTGCCTCCTGAACCCTCAAAAATCAAACGAAAAATCAAATTCTTAATAAAAAAATCCGCAATATCAGTTCGGCAGTACATAAATCGTATAGTTTGCCCTCTGAACCGGCTCAACATCTTTTTCCCAGGGACGGACGTAAATCATTTCCAACTCCCCTTTTCCCGGGGCAGTTCCTTCGATCACCACCCGCCGCATTCCGGGTACGCCGACCATCCCATTTTTTGATTCCGGCGGAATGAATTTATTCTCCAAAATATTGAATACGCGCAGATCGCAGAGAAAAATCTGCCAGTTATAACCGGTAGTGGGATTTTCTTCCAGAGTGATGACATATTTTTCGCCCGGACGTAAACGGATTTCGTTGCCGGCTCCGCTCCCGAATTCACTCCCGGCCCCCGACTGTTTACAACCCGCCACAAACATCAACAACGGCAAGGCCGCCAATAACATAAACTGTTTCACCATTTCATAATCCTCCTGTTTCCATCCATAATCTATCATGGATAATAAAAAAATCAATAAAAAAAGTAAACTTGCCTCCGGGCGTGGCCGTCCATTTAAACCTTTTTTAATTATGGGATACCTGAGTAGTTTTTCTCTGAGTGCGGTGTTATATTGTTTTGAGAAAGAACCAGTCAGATCGGAGCAATAAATATGATTGTATGCGATAAAAATTCTTATGATGTGATTGTGGTTGGCGGCGGACCTGCCGGTTGCGCCGCCGCTGTTGCGTCAGCACGGGAGGGCGCAAGAACACTGCTGATTGAACAAACCGGGGCATTGGGCGGCATGGGAACTTCCGGACTTGTCCCGGCATGGTGCCCGTTTTCCGATAAAAAAAGAATTATCTATGGTGGAATTGCCGAACGGGTATTCAAAGAAAGCAAAACGTTTATGCCTCATGTGCCGGAGAGTCAACTGAACTGGGTTCCAATCCACACCGAGAAATTGAAAATCATTTATGATGATTTGGTTACAGAGCATGGTGTGGAGGTGCTTTTTCATACTTTTCTGGCTGAAGTCAGAACCGCCGGCGGTATGATAGAGTGTATCCGGGCAGCCAATAAATCCGGGTTGACGGAGTACAAGGCTTCGGTATATATCGATTGCACAGGCGATGCCGATCTGGCCGCCTGGGGCGGAGCGGATTTTCATAAAGGAGATGGATCTACCGGAGAACTTCAGCCGTTGACGCATTGCTTCAAGCTGGCAAACGTCAATATGCAGGCATTCAGGAAACTCAACCTCAGCAGTTGCGCGGAAGGAAGCCTGATTGCAAAAATCGTCAATGACGATAAATATTCCCTGATTACAGACTCACACCGCTGCTGCTCGGTTGTCGGCCCCGGCATACTCGGCTTTAACAGCGGACATATCTTCAATGTGGACGCAACCGATCCTCGTGCCATGTCGCAGGCCATGATGACAGGACGGAAAATCGCCGGCCAATTTCATGCGGCGCTGCAGGAATATGCCACAGAGGCTTTCGGAGAGAGCTACCTGGTGGATACCGCACCGTTGATGGGGGTACGTGAGACCCGGCGAATTATTGGAGATTATATCCTTACTGCCGAGGATTATAAAAACAGACAGACCTTTGAAGATGAAATATGTCGAAATGCCTATTATCTCGATCTCCACGAAACACTTGCCGAGGATAAAAAAGCGCTGGGTGATGTGAAGCCGGAAAAATCCTATGAGTATGCTCCCGGCGAATCGCATGGTATCCCTTACCGGTGTCTGGTGCCGCTCAAACTGCATAATGTCCTGGTCGCCGGGCGCGCAATCTCTACGGATCGCCTGGTCAATGCCAGTATCAGGGTTATGCCGGTTTGCCTCGCAGTGGGAGAAGCCGCCGGTATTGCCGGTGCTATGGCGGCGGCTGAACATATCAGCCCCCGTGATGTAAACACAAAACTTCTTCGAAATAAACTGCGCGAAAATGGCGCATACCTGCCGGAGTAAACGTTATGGATAAAGAAAAATTAATAGAAAAGTTCCAAAGTGAAAAATTCCACTTGATGTTCCAGGATAATTACCGAAGCATTATGGAACGATTTCATACGGACGGTTTTTTCCCTGAATCCTTGAACGGCGTATATCCGGGAATGTTTCCGAGGACAATCGGCGCCTTGACTCGCTTGCTGATCTGCACCGGAGAGCTGGAATTGCTTGAAAAAAGCATTGGCTGCTGTATAGCCGCCATGAAAAAGGCCGGTATGGAATATGTCCCTCATGTCATCGGCAAGGCGAAAAACGGTTCTTTTTATATTCATGACGATATTTGCCAGATTGATGGACAAGCCCATTTGATTCTCGCTTGGGCCTTGCTTGCTCTTGAACGGAATAATACTCGTTTTGAGGATGATACGTATGAATTTATCGTACGGTTGATGAATCGTACGGTATCAGCTGGTTTCCTGGGGAGCTGTACAAAATGGCGATGCGAACCGGGGGTAATCTTGAATACGCATTTGGAGCATTCCCGGGAATGGAACATGTGGATCGCATATGATTTTTTATCCAATTCATTTGTTGCCGCGGCTTTATCCAATATGATCGAGGTGGCCCAAAGGCGTGGCGATGATGCGACCGCGAATCAATGGAGTCAAACCTTGAAATTTCTGGAAGCCAATATTCATGAAGTCATGACTTTTGAGCATAATGGAAAGAGGTGTTTCTGCGAAATGCTTTTGCCGACCGGGAGAGCTCCGGAAGTTTTTCCCGGACTAAGCTGGTTAAACCTGGCGCCGATACCTTCCGGCTGGAACAACTATGACCCTCAGATATTGGCCAACACCATTGATCTGTGGCATGAAAGAGCACAAATCGACTGGGACGGTCCTCCGATAACGGCGTGCGAGGTGAATTTCAATATGGAATCGGCCTGTAAGTGGAATGGTCCCCCGGAAATGGGGTGCGAATGGAGTACTCGCGGTCATAACAATCAGACCTATGGTAAAATGCTCGGTTGGGATTTGCTTTATTGTGTAAAAACCGAAGATTACCGGCGGGCTTATGACATGCTTGACTTTCTCGAACAGGTCAACACTGGAAAGCTGTATTCCGAAATATTCACTTACAAACCAAGTTTGAAAAAGTGGATGTTGCGAGATGCCGGCAATGGCGAACAAACCGCATGGTTGTGCTGGTCATTGGTTGAATCGCGAATCATTCTTGGCCTTACCCCTTACTAATACTATTCTTGAAATCCCGCCGGCCTTTCTCCGTCAGCATCGGGTAGATGGAGGCCCAGGCCCGGAAACGAAAGCCCGTTTCCCCGATGCCGAGCTGTGCCTCGATCAGACTCTGCTCATTCCAGCGGGCTTTGATCAGATAGAAATTATGGATAAAGGCATCGTGCTGGCCTTCAAATCCTTCCGGCTGCATAACGCCCGCCTTGCAGAGTGCTTTCAGTGTTTCCCCCCAGAACAACATGTTCATTTCAAAAACCTTCCGCTGGATGTCCCGGACCGTTTGACTGATTTGCGCCAGCCGCTCAAAATCCTTGAAATAAAAAGTGTCTTCCGCTCCGGATTCCGCAATAAGTCTGATCCAGGTATCCAGCTCTTCCAAAGTCCGGCACGGAGGAGCGGGTGTATACCGGCTGAACATGTCCAGGATAACAGCTTCCGCCAGGCTCTCCTTTTTCTTGAAGTGGTAGGTCAGGTTGCCGACGCTGATCTTCAGGGCATTCGCAATATCCCGCATGGCGACTTCGTCATACGGTCTTTCCTGAAACATTTCGCGGGCTGTTTTTATGATTTCATCCCTTACATTTTTGATAGCCATATAATCAATTTTCCTTGATTCAATAAAAAGCATTTGACATTTTAGTACATTCGTGCTATTTTAGTACTCACGTGCTAATATAACCATAAATGGCGATCATGTCAAACAAAAAATATCAAAAAAAGGAGCTGCAAGCATGGAAAAACGAACTGTACTGATTACCGGCGGCAACAAGGGATTGGGATATGAAACGGCAAGGCGCCTGAAAGAATTGGGATACACAGTCTATATCGGCGTCCGTGATCCCAAGCGGGGAACGGAGGCGGCGGCGGCATTGGGCGTAACATACCTTCCGCTTGATGTCACAGACGATGCCTCCGTTATGGCGGCGGCGAACAAATTCAGCGAACTCGAAGGACGGCTGGACATCCTGATCAACAACGCAGGAATTTCCGCCCCCATGAAAAAAGCCGCCGACCTTACGGCCGCGGATGCGCAGACCGTATTCGCCACGAACGTCATCGGTCCCGTACGTGTCATGCACGCATTCATCCCGCTTCTGGAAAAATCGGCACATCCGGTAATTGTCAACGTATCCAGCGGCCTGGGGTCCTTCGCGCTGGTCCATGACCAGAGCCGCGCCGAATCGAAAATTCCGACACCGCTTTACTGCGCGTCCAAAAGCGCTTTGACCATGCTGACCGTACAATACGCCCGCGCTTTTCCGAATATGCGCATTAACGCAGCCGACCCCGGCAGCACGTGCACAGACCTGAACGCGCATCAGGGACATCAGACGGTCACCGAGGGAACAGACGCTATCGTAAAATTGGCGACACTGCCGCCCGATGGACCAACGGGCACATTCATGGACCGTTCCGGCATCGTCCCGTGGTAAAAGGAGGAAAAATTATGCATACATTTTTCGCTGTGACTATCGCTACCACCCTGCTTATTTTGTGCGGCGTGGGCTGTACCGCTCTGCTGGAAAGGAAAAACTACGCAAAGCTGGGCCCCGTCGGCGGGCCGTTTTCCCATGCGGTCAAGCATGGAAACGTCCTGTATATTTCCGGCATGACGGCCTACGGCACCGAGGCGCAGGGAAAAAGCATGGCGGAACAAGCGAAGGCAATATGGGCAAAAATCGGCACCATAGCACAAGCCGAAGGTACCGACCTGAGTTCCCTGATCAAAGTTACGATGTTCATCACCGATTTCAACCAGGCACAGGAACTCAGGGAGGTGCTGAACAGTCAATACAACGGTCAATTTCCCGCCAGCTCGCTGGTTGAAGTAAGCAAGCTATTTTCACCCGAAGTCAACATCGAGATCGAAGCCATATTTGGTTTATAAACTAAGGAGTAAACAAAATGAAACTACTGAACTTATCTGTTATACTCGCCGCCATCGGGCTATTAATCGGCGCGCAGATGGTAAAAGCATCCGATATACCGAATTCCGAAGCGCCCGTAGTCTTCATGGAATTCATAGAGGTACCGGTGCAAGGTATAGACAAATTTGTTGCGAACTGGAACGAACGCGCGGCAACCGTAGGACAGGCGCCCGGTTATATCACCGCAACGCTTTACCGGTCATTACTGGCAGACGCCCGTTACCAACTCATCAATGTCACCCAATGGCAATCGCATAACGCCTGGGCTGCCGCGAACAACGGCGCAAACATGAAGTCGGCAGGCGGTTTTTATCGCCCTGCGGCATGGTCCACTAATACAAGCAGCAACTCCGATGTCCACCAAGGCACACCCTTGCAACGGGCCCAAAAGAACCCGGAAATACAATCTCCCGAACGGCCGTTCGTTTTCATCAACCTGATGGAGATGAACACGGAAGATGTCGCTCCTTTTGTCGCGGACTGGCAGGTCCGTTCCAAGATCATGGGGCAAATGCCCGCAGCCATGGGAGCTACGCTATACCGTTCAGTATTGCCCGGCAGCACATTTCAAATTGTGAATGTAAGCCAATGGCAATCCTACAACGGTTTTATCGACGCGAACAACGACCCCGTTTATGCTGAAAAACTGACATCCGATCTGGGGCATACGCCCAGCATCAAGCTCACGCGGGGATTTTACCGCCCCGTAGCTACCTATACGCATATCTATAATACCGATGAAAAAAAGAGCAACGCAGTGACCCAAAAGATGAAAATCATTACCATCGAGGAACATTTCATCAATGCGACCATGACCGCCGCGACCCGTGATGAAGTTGAAAAGATGGCGCCCAGTCACGCCCGGGCGTTCGTCGCCGACTTCGGATCAAGAGAAACGATGCGGATCGAACAATTATTCGACATCGGCGCGGGAAGAATCGCGGATATGGATGCGAACGGCATCGACATGCAGATACTTTCGTATAATGCGCCGGCCGCCGAACTGCTTCCCTCCCCGCTCGCCGTGGATTTGGCCAAACAGGCAAACGACCAACTTGCCGCGGCGATAGCGGCATATCCCGACCGGTTTATGGGATTCGCGACTTTGCCCATGTCCGATCCCGAAGCGGCAGCGAAAGAATTAAAAAGGTGCGTTCAGGAGCTGGGCTTCAAAGGCGCTATGATTAACGGAACGGCTCACGGGCGCTTTATGGATCATCCGGACTTTGAGCCCTTCTTTGCGATGGCGGCTGAACTGGATGTTCCCCTGTATTTTCACCCTTCGATTGTCAACAAACAAGTGCGTGACGCTTACTACGACAATGCCAATCCGGCTTTCGCGGCCCGTTTCGCTTCGGCGGGAATCGGTTGGCACTTTGAAGTGGGGGTCCACGTAATGCGCCTGATTTTTGCCGGAGTTTTCGACCGTTACCCGAACCTTCAGGTCATTATGGGGCATTGGGGAGAATTGATACCTTTTTATATGGACAGGATCAACACGTTTTTTCCCGCGTCGGCTTCACCCATGAAGCATGACTTCAAGTATTATATGCAAAACAACGTATACATCACGCCGAGCGGCATGTTCAACCTGCCGCAACTCCAAAACGCCCTTCAGACAATAGGACCGGACCGGATCATATATTCGGTTGATTATCCCTATTATCCGAATAAAGGCGCAAGGGCATTCCTGGAAAACGCGCCGATCAGTCAAACGGATAAAGAAAAAATCGCCCATCAAAATGCCGAAAAACTCTTCAAATTAAAATAAGGAAACATGAACATGATTACACGAAAAACCGGATGGTTGGTCAGCCTGGCGCTGTGGTTTGGGCTGATCGGGGCAAGTCCCGCGGCAGAGCCGGAACTTTACGCCGCGGCCCACGCACAACAGAGCAAAACAACACTGGTCATGATGGGAACCGTCGATACGGAGGGTTTCCCGCAAACCCGGGTCATGTCCAATCTCCGTTTCCCGGAACGCGCGGCGGCAAAACTGGCCGGAGCCAATGATTTCACCGCCTACGCCGTCACACGCACGGATTCGGAAAAGCTGAAACACCTGGCGAAAAACAAAAATATGTCCATGTATTATCAAAGCGGCGGCCAGGGTCTGTTGCTTATGGGCCAGGCCGAGATTGTTACAGATCCGGCGACACGCCGCGCCGTCTGGGATGACTCATTCAAGCAAATGGGATATGCCAATGCGAACGATCCTACGCTGACCATACTGCGCTTTACCCCGACCCACGGCAAGTTCTATTACCGGCAGAAACAACACAATCTGAGCTTATGACCTTATATACAATCAGAGTGATGCCGGCCGGGCTGGTAAATCCGGCCTTGATAGACAGCGGTAGTGTTTTCCGGAACGGTGAATTGTAAATTGCCGGGTTCGTATTCCAGTTCGATGGCACCATGGCGGGTAGGATGGCGGAGCCGGAAATATTCCAGCGCCCCCGGCCGCGGATCGATCAGAAATGAATCAAAACCCGGCGTGAGCGGCCGAACCCCTGCAAGCCAACGTGGAATGATGTTGGCGGGAGCCGCGCCCCAGGCATGATTCCAGTCCTGGTTGGGTTTCAGCGAGTCGTCCCAGGCTTCCATAGTAATGGTAGCCCCCTTCTCCAGCATATTCAGCCAGCTTCGCAACCCGGAGGCAGTCATCAGGGTCAGCGCATGATCAGCTATGCCGATATGGTAACAGGCCTCCAGCAGAAACTGAGCGCCATATACACTGCAGGCCATACCCTTGGTGCGGATTGCCGCCGCCAACGCCGGAAGCTCCGCCGGTTCGGCAATACCGAACAATGCCGCAAACATCATGCCATGCAGCGAAACATGTTCGGAATCGGGATTGTCGACAAAACGGCCGTTTTTCAACATCTTGTCGCGAATGGCGGCGCGAACCACAGCGGCACGGTCACGGTAAAAATCATCGCCGCTCAACTCATGCATCGTCAGCAGCGCCTGATGGTGATAACAGTTCGGCACCAGGTTGACTTCGCCGAATTCGTAACCGTCGCGCTCACAGAGCGGCCAATCCACAATGTCGCGGACGGTTGTGTTCCCCCGGATCAATCCATCCGACCCGGCCAGATCCAACAGAAGTTTTTCCTTCAAGCGCGGATACCAGCGTTCGACGCCGGCCCGGTCGCCGGAATACAGATAATAATCCCGCACCAGCAGCGGGGTCAGGAGAAGCCATTCAGTCGGCCAGGTGGGGTGTTCGAAAAAATGTTCGATCGTATTGCGGGCGATATCGAAACTGACGTCGCAACAGAAATGACCGAGCTGATTGATATAGGCGTCGCCCTCGTACGGCAGACGTTCCCGTTCACCGTCCACATATTTATCGAAAGGGGTAGTGGCCTTGATCGAATACTTGCAGAACTCCCAGATCCTATTTAGAACGGGATCGGAACTTTCGAATTCGGCGGCGCTGTCGTCGAACGGTGCATGAACGTTATACCGCCGGGCGGTAAATTCACCCGTGTAACCGTCGATTTCGGCATAACGAAACGGAGCGATTTCTCCTCCGGCAGAAGCGGGCGGAAAACACTTGGGCAATGAAGCATTCGGAGCCCGGTGCTGCGGGATGTCGAAAAAATAGCTGTGCCGGCCCGGTTTCAGGACCAGCCGTTGCGATTTGAAACAGCGATAGCCGCCAGGTTCCCGGTCCAGTCGTCCGTCTTTGATGGCTTCTCCGATGGCCAGTTCGACGTTTTCCCCGCCGCGACCATTCAAAACGACCTCCAGCCGTCCGAAAGCGTCTTTGCCGAAATCGACCAGGCACGCAACGTCAGCAGGAACGATATTCTTTTCGATAATGTGAATCATTTTGTCTCTTTTTCGTAATTTTTCAGGAGATCCGCCAGCACTTCTCCGGCATCGTCGCCGTAATAGAAAAGATGCGACGAATGAAGCGGCGCCTCGAATGTAAAGGAGTCGCTTTGCCGGGCGACGATCCGGCGGGCGAATACATCAAGCACATCGGTTTTCCGGGGAATCCGTATAGTTTTTGTTCCCGGGAAACGGGCATGGAGCGCGAAAAGCGAGGCATTGGCTTCCACCGGATCGGAACTTTCCGAATAAATATGCACTCCGGCGCGCTCGGCCAAGGCGTTGAGGAAAGGTACGTCGAATTGCCAGACTCCGGAAAAGACCGAAAGCGCCTGACCGGTTTTGACCGCCGCGATTCCCGCCGCTCCATTTTCGTATGTCCCGATCACTTCCGGGTTTCCGGTGACGCAAAACATCGGGGCAACCCGCGCCGCCGCCGGTCCCATAAGGCGACCGTCCGCAAGTTTCACGGCGGACGTCAGTGGCTGTGGCGATTTGGCGAGATTGATTCCGGTGAGCCGTGTCATGTTTTCCGTACCGTTGACGCCATTGAAAGTGTATCCGGGCGCGTAGATCCAGAGGAGAACACAATCGCGTTTCCTCAAATCATCTACCGCTTTTAAAAACGCCTCATCGTATTGGAAGCAGTTGATAAAAACATAGAGTTTGTAATTACCGGGATGATTTCCGATATCTTCCGCCAGCAGGTAATCCGCGGGAGCGCCGAGCCTGGCGAAACGGGTGTAATTTTCCTCGAAACTTTCGTGTGTAAGCACGGTGCCGCCTCGTTTCGATTGCTGGACCGAACCGTCAGGCATGTAAGCCTGGGAAAGCTCACCGGAAAGGGCGCCTTGCGTGAGCATCGGCATCGATTTGATGGTTTCTTCACTGACGACGAGGGCAATTTCAGAATTGCGGCGGACCTGTTTGGCAAGACAGTGTTCTCCGACTTTTCGAACCGTCGCGATATCGCGCGCCATTGCGGAAAAGTCGAAATTTGTTCCTTCTATGGCATAATAATAGGCGGGTTGATTGCGGCAGAGAGTGAATCCCATATTGCGGCGCATGACATCGATGGTTGTTTTTTCGCTCGGCATTTGGAAATAGCCGAGGCCGCCGGGGGCGTTGTGGGTACGGGTATCGTCCTCGATCACCGGGATGATATTGTTTTCCACCAACGTTTGAAACGGTTTCATATCGCCCATCGTATCGCCGATATTACGGACCCGGTAGGGCTGGGGCGACATCAGAAAATCCACCGCGCCGGAGTCCAAAACTTTTTTCAGGGCATAATGTGCGCGCATCTGTGACCGCCCGCTCGCATGCAGTGTCATGGTGTAGCCGTAATAAGTACCGACCACTTTTTTGCGGCCGAGATATTCTTTGGCCTTGGCGGTGAGGGCAATGAGCATGTCGGCTACGGCGTTGGAATAAAAGTCGTGATAGGCGATGGATTTCAAATGCTTCGGCACCTCCCACAGCAGTTCACCGTTGTCGAGTTGCCGCCGTTCCTCCAGCGTCGGGATGGAAAAATCCTTGAGTTGAGGATAGCTCTTTACTGCGAATTTTTCAAACGCTTTCCGTGCCGCCGGCGAAAAATCGACCATGCGATTCGGCGCCGGATTCCAGCCGAGCCATTCGATGGTATGCCCGCCGTTGATCCGGTAGCCGATGATCCGGTTGGCATAGGGAGAGTTTTCCAGATAGTCGATTGCCTTCAACATCATTTCCTCCATATCGCGCAGCGCCTGTTGCGAGGCGAAGGAGTAGTTGGTTCTCGACAGTCCCCCGTCGCGATTAATGTTCCCCTGGTCATCGGTGCACATTTCGTCGGTGTATTTTTTCGCCCAGTCCCGCGGCGGGTAAATTGACAGATCCCACATATAGTAGGCGTCCTTGTTCTGGCGGCGATAGAGTTCCGCTTGCCGGTCAAAACTGGACGGATCGAACTTTCCGCACTCCGGCCACCATTCGTATGGAACGTTGTAAACGGTCACCAAATTGAGCGGCGCATCACTGTGCCGCGGCATCCGGTCGGGCCGCGCACGTTGCGTAACGCCTCCCCAGACCGGAAAGAATGGTTTCCCATTGAGCATGAACGTGGGACCGTAAGCGGTTTTTTCCACGGTGGAAACCGGAACCGTTTCATAGCCGGGGATACTCTTCACCCGGTTAATCTCAATTTTTACTTCCGGGAAACCGCCGGCTTTGTAGAAAAACGCCGTTTCAAGGTGGAGTACCGCTTTCACGGAATTCAGATAGAGCGGCAGTTCGTAGTGAAAATCGATTTGCCACTGGCCGTTTCCGATGGAGCGTATCGCTTCCTGGTCGAGCGTCAGTTCCTCACTCCAAAGCAGGAATTCGCCTTTTTTCAGCTTGACGGTGGCGTGGAATGGGAGCTCCGGCATCTGCCCCTCGAAATCGAAACGGAGCCGGGTTTTATTTCCCGCTTCGACGGCGGCGGGCAAAGCCGAGGCATGCACAAGTTTTTGGGGTTTCGAAAAATCACGGTAATCCAATTTATCGACCCATGGATTGGCGGGGGGACCGGGTTGTCCGACAATGGGCTCCCAATTGGAATCGTCAAATCCGATCTTATTCCAGTCAGTCGTTCCCTCGACCGAAGAAATGAAACTTTCATCAGTGTTGATTCGCTCGAACGTATCGTCGGCGTATTTGACAAAGAGTTCCCCCATGACGCCGCCCGGCGAGCGGGTATTCCGGTAATGAAACGCAAGGACATTTTTTCCGGTTGTAAGAATGTCGGAAACTTCAATGAACAAAGTCTTCTGCCAGTTGCGCGCATTTGCGACGGAAACACCGTTGACGAATGCTTCCGCTCCATCGTCGGCCGTGTACGACAGCCATCCCTGAACCGGTTTTGCTTTCAGCGTGAAGTTACGGCGCAAAAAGAAATTACTATGCTTGCCGTCAACGATTTTATCTTTTGGCGATTTGATCATTTTCCCCTGAAAATAGGCTCCTTTGACAACGGGTCCCGAAAGGGTCAGAAATTCCGCCTTGACCGCAGGCCATTCGGGCGCGTCCAGTTTCGAGGCGAGCGAGGGAAGCGGCGCGGCGCCGGCAGCGAAGCGGATCTCGGAAAATTCGATCTTTCCTCCCGCGCTGTCAGTTGGGTCAAAACGAAGCTGGGTGATCAATCCACCCTCAAACCAGCTCGCGGGATTGGTCAGGCTTTTTTCCGTCACCGTGACGGTATGCCATTTGCCATCGGCCTCAAGCGAAGGGAGCATCCATTTCTGCCGGTCGGAGAAATTTTCTTTGTCATGGGCGTAATAGAGCTGCCCGCGTGCTTTTCCGGTTCCCTCAGCCCGATAGCGATATGTGAAGGCTCTGTATGGCGCGGGATCAAGCGCGATTCCGGAAAGAACCAGTTGGGGATCGTTGCCGATTTCCGTCAACACCAGGACATCGGCGGTGGTTTCGCATTTGACGTTTTTCCGGGCTTTCCAGCCTGAAAACTGATTCGTGCCATTCCAAGCCGGAGCTTCGGCGGCGACGGCAGACATCATGAGAGCGCAAAGGAGAATCACAGTCTTTTTCATGATCTTTTCTTTCTGTATTTATTTCGTTGTAAAAAAATCAGTCGTCAAATAAACGTATGGAAGCAGCGGATTGGAAAAGGTCTCCAGCGAAACGTGACCATCCATCCAGGCGATATTGGCACTTTTGTTCCCGATATGACACGAAGAAATGACACCGACCTGAGCGTCGTCGCGGCCGCCGGTTGAACTGCCGATATAGCGGCTCGGCGACAAATTCCAGTTGGCCCTGTCTTTCGTATCAGCGAACATAAGCTTCCGCGATGGATTTTTATAACGCTTGAGGAATTGACTGCGATTGACGTCCACGCCGTCCGGAAATAGCCAGTTATTGAGGCCGTAAGAAGAATAAGCATAGGGTTTACCAGTTCTGCTTGCCGTCGTGTTATAAAAAGATTCCTGATCGGCCACCGTCTCCCATTGTGTTATGATGCCCTGTCCCCATGAGGAAGAAGTGAGCACTTTTCCGGTCGGGCAGAGAAACATCTTTCCCTGACAATATTTGTTCTTGATCAGCGTAAGAGGCCAGGCAACAGCGCCAATCTCATCGGTTGTCGAGAGAATCGGAAAGGCGTCTTCGTTGTCCATGGTGTAGTGCTGCATGGACAGCACAAGCTGTTTTAAATTGGAAGTACAGGTAATCGCCCTCCCCCGTTCACGGGCACTTTGAAGCGCCGGCAACAGCATGGCGGCGAGAATGGCGATGATCGCGATCACGACCAGGAGTTCGATGAGTGTAAATCTTTTTCTCATTTCAACCTCATTGTTTTTTATTATGGCTATATTATACTGGATATTTAAGATTTTTCCTTGACTTTTGTGTCAAAAAGATATAAAATTATAGCAATATAGAAGATTTATGAAATTTTAACAAAGAAACTGTCATGGACATCCCGGTTTTTCATTCCAGTCAAACTTATCTGGCGCCGTTTGACCAGCCGATACGGCTGATGTTTCACCGGCAAACGAAAACGTATCATCATTATCATGACTACTACGAACTGGTGGTGGTTCTGGAGGGCAAAGGGGAACATTGCGTATTCGACCAAGGTCACCGGATCACTTCCGGGGATGTCCTGGTATTGAAACCCGGTATGTCGCATTGCTACAGAAACCCGCGCGGCCTGATACTGGCCAATGTCATGTTCGAGGGACAGGTATTGGAAGAACTGCCGCCGGATCTCTACGAAATTCCAGGTTATTATACGTTGTTCAAGCCGGAACCGGAGTTCAAGGATTTCAAAAGCAAGTATACGCTGGACAACGAACAACTGCAGGAAGTGAAAACCCTGCTCCAACGTATCGAACAGGAAGAAGTCCGCAAAGCTCCCGGGTACCGCTTCGCCGTCCTGGTGTTGTTTCAGCAACTGATTCTGTACCTGGCCCGAAGTTACAACGACGACGAAAAGAAACATTCACGGCGCATGGTCAAACTGAGCCGCATGGTTAAATTCATCGAGGAAAATTTCGAGCGCGATATCAGCCGGGAAGAAATCATTGCCCAGGCGGGGGTGTCGATCAGCGTCGGCAGCCGGATTTTCCAGGAATTCCTGCATGAATCTCCGATTGAACATCTGATACGGGCACGCCTCGGGCACGCCTCGGAACTGCTGCTGCGAACCGATCTGCCGGTGTCGGAAATCGCTTTCCGTTGCGGCTTCCGCGACAGCAATTATTTCTCGACACTGTTCAAAAAGAAGACCGGCATCTCACCGCGCAAATACGCCGGCAGAAACGCCGACACCGCCTTTATCCCCTGGTCCCCGGAAACGCCTAAATAAAACCGCTACATTATTTTACTCCTTTAGCAGCCAGCCTTGGAAGTCATTCGGAGCGACTGTTCCCTGAATTGGAGAACTTACCGTGACAGGCCGGTCGCTTTCGTTCATAATGACCAGCAGCCGTTTGCCGGCGGGGTTCCGCAGAAGAATCCAGTTGTTGCTGCCGGTGACTTTGATGGAGGAGGAAATATCTTGTCGATGGATGAAAAATTCCTCATGTTCCGTGACGAACGCGGAGGTTGCGGCGATAGCGTCAAAACTCCGCCCGTCGAGGTTGTTGTACTCAAAAAGGAGGATGCCGCCGCGGCTGTCGACCATTCGCCTCATGAGAGTGGCACGCTTCATAGCCGGTGGTTCGATGCGTTCATGAGCCAGACATGGTTCTACCAATTCGCCCAGCAGCAGCGGGGTGTCGCCGATGGCCTGAAGGGTAGCTTCCAGATCCTTTACCGGGCGGCCGTAACCACAGGCGGCCAGGTCGATCTTGCCATTGAGTTGCACCCAGTCGACCCCGTAAAAACGGTTCGTGTAAGCGGATTGATAACCGGTGTAGACCGAAAGACGGCATTGCCCGTCGCTGAACTGATGGATGATATCCCGCATCACTCCAGCGATTGCCGCCTGCTTGCCGTTCATGTAATGGGTCCACTGCGGGAGGTACTTACCGGCAATCTGCTCCTTGGCTACGGTTTCTGAAATGGCCTCCTTCTGCCGGAAATCATCCAGACAGCGCGGACAATAACAGGTCAGAGTATTGGCCAGTACATTGCCTTCGAAGTCCCAGCAGATATACCAGGGCTTGAGTTGGCGGTTATAGATAGAGAGCAACCCGGTCGTCAATTGTTTATGCGCCTCGGCGTCATCGCGCAAGATTGTCGAGCATACCGGCAGAGTGGACTGTACGGAAGCGAATTCGGGGTGGTTCCCGACGAATTCGTCAAATTTGTAAGTGTTGAGATATACCAACACCATGTTTTTCAGCGAAGGATGCGGAATGTTCCAACTCTCCGTGACGCCGATATCGACCAGCTGTTGCGCCAGCTTGGCCTGCAGCTTTTTATCATCCATATTTTTCAGCCAACCCGGCCATATCTGAACGATCAGCCGTGGCGGCTGTTTTCCTTTGACGTATGGGATTACCTGATAATCGAGTGCCTGCGGTACTTCCAGCATATTCGTCTGCTCAGAAGTCGCGTAGTAGAAGAGCTTTCCCTGCGGGGCGGCGGTTTCTGCCGGAGCCTTGACGACGAGCGAAATGTACTGATGCAGTTTCAGCTTCGGATCATACGCCAGGGGTTGATTCACCTTGACCTGATAGCGATGATAATTTTTGCCGTTGCGTTGAACCTCCTGCGGACCGCTGAATTCAAGCCGGTAAATTTTGTAATGCCCGGATGCTCCGGCCACGATGAAGTCTTCCGGCACTTCGAGATTCAGTGTGTAATCCGTCAGAGTGGCGCCTTCCACGCCTTTCGGCAACATCAACAATTGCTGGTAATCGCCGGCCATGATATAAACGCCTTTACCGGAGCGGTTCGGCCAGATGACCGAGTCATTCCAGAGCAGGTTTTTGTTACCAGGCAGCATCGGAAAGGAGAAGTCGCCGATTTTCAGAAAACCGCCCACTGGCCCGCTTGCCTTGAGCTCCAGAATATTTTTACCGGTAGCCACGATTGAGCTCCCAGCAACGGATTTGCCGTTGAGGGTGAGCAGAAAATCACTTCCGACCAGGTGATTTTCGAGCGACAAGCCCTGGACCTGAAATTTGTACAAAGGAGACCGGAATAGTATTTGCAGAGAAGCCATATTACGACAGCTCCAGCGGAAATCGAAACTTCCGGGATGCTCAATTGTGAAATCAAGGTTGGCCGGAGTAGTACCTTTAACCGAGGTTCTGGCCGAGAACTTGCACGGTTTCTGCCCGGCGGAAGAGAGTTCGATTTCAGAGGAGAGAAGGGCGCGGGGGCTGGCGAAATTCATTTTAAAGGTATTCGCTCCGGACTGGAATGTCGGAAGTTCCTCGAGCATGATGCCGGGCTGCGGTGCGGGGCTCAGGACCATTTCCGCGAAATTATCGAGGCTATGAAAGCCGACCCGGCACGGCTGCCAGGTGCTTTTTTCGCCGGCTGACTTGCCGATGCGGGCAAACTGGATACGGTACTTCCGGACGGGATCGATACTCAATCCTAGTTTTTTCAGTTCGATGGCTATTTCCGCGCACCAATATCCTTCGTGTTGCCCGGTTTTCACTACCGCTCCGGAGTTCCATTGGGTGCTGCGCGATTCCCACAGGCCGCCGCCGCATTCGGCGTCGTTGACGCTTCCGGCCGCATTGACGAAAATATCATATACTTTTCGTTCCGTGCCAGACTGGATCAGGAAACCCGCCAAATCATCGGAGAATAATTCCCCGGCATCCGGTTTGCGCGCAGAAGTCTCGAATTCATGGACGCGGTTCAGCAAGGTCTGCAGAATGCGGGTCTCGCACTTGAAAGCGATATAAAGTTTCACGCCGTCGTGGCACATATAGACTCGGGTTTGATCGCCGGCCGCGATCCCGCTGGTATTTACCAGCACGAATGGATAAATTTGAATGGCCGAGCGCCACGCCGGGTCATCGAGGCTTCCGTCGAGAACCGGAGGTTGTTCGACTCGGCCTACAGTGACCAGTCCGGGACTGGCGGATAAATGCGCGGCAGAGAGAAATATACAGACAATTAGGAACAAGATTTTCATGAAGGACGGTCCTTTACAGTTTCAGATTGTCGTTGGTGCTGAAAACCAGCTTTTCGAGTAGAATCCGGGTGTTGCCGCCGCACTCCGGGCGCAAGACGATGTTTTCGCCGGTTTCCATGGCAGTGAATGGGCCGAACTTGAGCCATTGCCATTCCGGAGATGGTGTCAACGGCAGTTTTTTCAGGGGCTGATAACCGGCGAAGAAGATGAGGCTGCCGGAGTTACCCTGAAGTTTGCAACGCACGTACATGTAATACGGCATGTCGATTTGTGGAGCAGGTATTCGCAAAAGCTGATACCAGTTGCCGCCGGATATAGCGGTGGTACCGTCAAGCTTGACCTGCTGACCATTGCCGGTGCCGGCGAAGTCCGCGGTAGTGAGTTCCGTTCTCTCAATGGGCCCCGGAAACAACTCGGGGGCGGGAAGTTCCTCGATCTTGATTTCACGAATTTCCGCCTCGGCGGCCCCATTGGCGGAGTAAAGGTAGACCAATAGTTGTTTCCACTTGGGGTGTGCATACACGGAGGCTGTCATCTGCCGCCATTCCTGCGGATCGAGTTTGAATGCCGAATAATAATAGCCGGTCCGGTTGTCGTTGGAAATCGCCAGAGCGAAGGGACCACTTCCGCGAACATCGATGGTTATTTTGTAGCGCCGCCCATCGGGTACCGTGATCTTGGCCTGAATGCCGGTTGTCTTGGCCGAACAGGTGAATTTGAGCGTATTTTCGGCAGTTTGGACAATCAGAGTCTCGCCCTTGCCATACGGCGTCCAGGTAACAGACGTACTGCGGTATAATGACTCGGCGGAGGCGGTCAGAGCCAGCGCGGACAATGCGGCAATGATGATTTTTTTCATTTAAACTCCTTATTTCGGCAGCGGATATTCAGCTTTTTTGTTTTTCAATATGTTTTCTTCCGGATAACTCCAGCCGTGATAGACGCCTTTGTAGGCGGCCACGTGTCCGTCATAGAAAAGAACATTGCCCATGCCGTGCCGGATTTCCCCATATCTTTTAAGCGGAATATCGAGCTCATTCAGGATTTTGTCACCATTGTCATAGGTATTGTCTATATAATTAACATAGGTGACCGTGTTGCCGATGTAAACATCATCAAATAACGCGGAAGTCAACGTCGGATATTTTATCTTCTTCAGGGTGGGCCAGTCCTTCGCGAAGTCCGGACTTGCGCCTTTGGAGTTAATACTGTAATTATATGCGACATTCGTCCAGTTTGTGTAGTTTTGAGGAACGTTTTGCGCGGCATAAAACGGTTTATCGGGGCACTTGGTGATGACATTGCCGAGCATTTTGGCCTTGGTTTTGTCCTCGGTGGACGCACCGGTATTATAAGCGCTGGGCATGGACCCCGCCGGCATCGGCAAATACTTGGCCTGATACAGGAGCTGCGACCAAGTGCGGTTCCCGGGAGTGTAGGCAAAAGTCGGTATTACTGCCAGGTCGTAGTCGTTGGCATATTGGAGAGTAGCCAGTCCGATCTCTTTCAGGTTGTTGGAACAGGACGCTTTTTTGGCGGCGGTTCGCGCTTTGTTCAGCGCCGGCAACAGCATAGCGGCCAAAATAGCTATAATCGCTATGACTACCAGCAACTCAATGAGCGTGAAAAACTTTCTTGCTTTCATCTATTTTTATCCTTTTGTTAGGTTGTTCCGGTTCTGCGTTGGGGAAAGACCAGGATATGTTCCACATCATCCCGGTCGGCAGCGATGATATGGTCGAGTCTGCGGACTCCGGCCTCGAAAAGCTGCCAGACATTCTGCAGATAACTGGTGACCTCCACGCCCCAGATATCAGCCCGGTAATCATCGTCGAAATCGCTGTACAGGATATCTTGCTTCCATTTCATATTGTTCTGCCGCACCCACCAGACAACCGCGCCGGTGTGATTGATGGAGTCCGAAACCAACAGCAGAGGGCGGCGGTCGCTCCAACGGTGTTTTTCCAGAGCTTTCAGCTTGGCTTCGAACTCGTCCGGCAGGTAAAGCATATCGTAAAAACGCCCAAGTTCACGGCAGGCGTCCACAAAACCGTTCTCACGGTAATAAGTCACAGTGACGTTACTCTTGACGAAATACGGCAGGGCTTCCGGATACTGCAGCAATCGCTCGCGGGTAATCTCCCGGTAAGCGCCGAAGTGATCGGTCGATACGCAGCTGACCCGATCCAACGTCCGGTTTACCAGCACCTGCGGAATCTTGCCGATCAGAGGCACGATGATTTGTTCCATAACGTTCTGCTCCGGACTCATCCAGATCAAACCGTTGAATTTCAGCAGTTCCTTTTGCCGGGATTTTTGCTCCAGGTCCATATAGGTGAAAAAACCGCATTTAAAATCGGAATTACGAGCCACTGAGTTTCCCCAATCAATGACTGCGATATTGCGCTTGAACAGGGTGGGATCATTAATGAAGGTGCCTGAACCGTGACGCGCCCGCAACACGCCGTTACTGATCAGGTGGCTCATCGTGCGCTCGATGGTGGCGCGGGCCACGCCGAATTCCTCAACCAGCCGGGTTCGCGGCGGCAGTTGTGTGTCCACCTGGTAAACACCGCTGCGAATTCGGCGTTCGATCTCCTGGGCAATCTGCAGATATTGACGGTTATGCATAATGGATACTCAACTCCAGTCTAGTTTTCTTTTCTTATATTATAATTGGACTAGTTTAGTTTGTCAATAGCCATTGCTCTTTTTTTCATAAAAAAGCGAAAAAAAGAAACCGAGCCATGAGACTACCGTCGAGACAAGGACGAGCTCGCCAGTAAGCGCCAGAGAAGTTAAGTTTTTGCATCAAATCGTGCATTATTTTTTGGGCGCAAGCAGGAACGTAAAGAAAAAAACATCAAACCCGACATCAAATTGTCAAGTTTTCATGGTCGCCGGAAACATCTCAATAAAATTGATTTTTTTTCGAACCCCGGGTTGTATTTTGGGGAAAGCGGGGTAAGTTATATCTTTCGTTATGGTATATATGACCTTAATCCGTTGATGAATGGATTTTTGCCCGGTTCGGCCGGGCATACCCATGAGGTTGCCGCAATGCACTATAAAAGTGTCTTTTCGCTGCTGCGTCATTTGGATCAGGGTCGCAAGAAAACTGATAAGGACGTGGCAATGCCTAAAAACATCTGCATTTATTCGGGCTCAGCAAACCCGCAATTGTCTCGCGAGATCGCGAATTATCTCGGCGTTCCGCTGGGCAAGGTGAATCTGCAACGATTTCCCGATGGCGAAGCTTTCTGCCAGTATGAGGAAAACGTCCGCCGGGCCGATGTATTCATCATCCAACCGACCTGCGCGCCGACAAATGACAACCTGATGGAACTCCTGATCATGCTGGACGCCGCCAAGCGCGCTTCCGCCGCCAGGATTACCGCGGTATTGCCGTATTACGGTTATGCCCGTCAGGACCGCAAAGACCGCCCCCGGGTACCGATCAGCGCCAAGCTGGTTGCCAACCTGATTACCGTGGCCGGAGCCGACCGGGTGATTACCCTTGACTTGCATTCACAGCAGATTCAGGGATTTTTCGATATCCCGGTGGACAACCTGTATGCGCGTCCGGTGCTTTCGCCTTATTTGCATCAGAAACTCGGCTCCGACGTGGTAGTGGTTTCACCGGACTCCGGCAGCGTAAAAATGGCTCAGACCTACTGTGATTCGCTGGATGCCGGACTCGCGGTTATCGCCAAACGCCGGATCAGCGCCACCGCGGTGGCGACTTCACATCTGGTCGGGGACGTCAAAGGCCATACCTGCGTTATTACCGATGATATGACTTCCACCGCCGGAACCCTCTGCGCCGCCGCCGACAAGCTGAAAGCCGAAGGCGCGAGCAAAGTTTTCGCCGCCATCTCCCACTGTGTGCTCAACGATGAAGGATATGAACGTCTGAAGGGCAATACATCCATCGAAGAAATGGTGGCGACCGACAGTATTCCGGTCAACAATACGCTTGACGGACGCATCAAAGTTTTGAGTGTGGCTCCTTTGCTTGGCGAAGCAATCAAGCGCATTCATGAAGGCGTTTCGGTTTCGACATTATTTAGAATAAAGAAATGATAAAGCAGTTCATAGATTAACCAATTAATTGAAAGGAAAATTATGAGCAAACACACGTACGAAATAGCAGTAACCCCGAGAACCGAAAAGGGAAGTGCTGCTGCCCGCCGCGGCCGCAACCAGGGGCTGGTTCCGGCCATCATCTACGCCAAAGGCAAGCCTGGCGAAGCAATCTATGTCAAAGCATCGGATTGGGAAGCCATTTCCCGTCATGACGTCAGCCTGATCGCCCTGAAAGGCGAAGGCATCGACAAGCTCGCGGTCATCAAGGAAGTTCAGATCAACCATCTGAAGGATTACTATGTGCATATCGACTTCAATGAAGTCATCCGCGGCGAAAAAGCCACCAGTCTGATTGCCGTTCATGCCAAACACGGTGAAATTCCGGTCGGCGTAAGCCAGGGCGGAGTTCTCAGCCAGGCCATGCATGAACTCGAAGTAACCTGTCTGCCCCAGGATATGCCCGAAAACCTCGAAGTCTCGATCGCCGGCATCGAACTCGGCAGCAGCTTGCATGTGAAAGACATCGTTCTGCCCCAGGGAGTGACAACTCATGCGGACCCGGAAGCCATCGTCTTCCATGTCATGCAGCCGAAGCTCCAGGAAGAAGCCGCCGAAGCCGCCGCCAACGAGCCGGCTGTGGTCGAAAAGAAGAAGAAAGAAAAGGAACAGGCCTGATTTCAGGATGTCCGGTTCAACGTTGATTGATTGGCAGCAAAGGATGATCGAATGGCAACAGAACTCAGCCGCATAAAATTAGTGGTGGGGTTGGGAAATCCCGGGGTCGAATACGCCGGGACCAGGCACAATGCCGGGTTTGCCCTGATCGAGCAGCTTTTGAAGAAACTGCCGGGTTCATTTGAAAAATACAGTAAACATCACGGGATTGTTTTCCGGGGCCGTTTTCGCGGCGGTGAGTTGCTGATGCTGATGCCGATGACTTATATGAACTTAAGCGGCAAAGCGGTGGCGGCGCTGGCGGCGGGAGCGGACATAGCACCGCAGGAAATCCTGGTGGCTTATGACGATGTCGATATCCAGCTCGGGCGCATGCGCTTGCGACAGGGCGGCAGCAGCGGCGGCCATCATGGCATCGATTCAATCATCGAATGCCTGAACTCAGGAGATTTTGCCAGGTTGCGCCTCGGTATCGGGGCAAAGGGAAACAAAAATCAAATCGACCACGTCCTGGGGCGATTCGCTCCTGAAGATCAGGAGATTTTCGACCAGGTGGTGGCAGCCGGAGCCGACGCGGCAATCTGCGCGCTGGCCCGGGGAATTGGCACGGCTATGAACAGCTTTAACAGCTGGCAGGTGCCGGAGCGTGAAGAAAGTCCTGAACCGGACGAAAAAAAACAGGTTCAATAAATAAATCAAACCATGGAGGAACAGGTTTTGAAAAAATATGAAGCAATCTTTATTTTGGACATCCGCAAGGTAGAGGATGAGGGAGAAGCTTTCAGCAAGGAATTCGCCGCGCTGGTCGAAAGTCTCGGCGGCAAAGTGGAAGACTCCATTCCGATGGGACGTATCCAGTTCGCTTATGAAATTGAAAAACGCAAAGCCGGAATCTACTGGAACTTCGTTTTCGAAGCCGGTAACGAAGCCAACGCCGCGATCCTGGACAAATACCGTCTGGATGAACGTATCCTGCGCCCCTTTATCACCACTTATGACCGTCCGTCCAAGGATGCCCGTACCAAATTAATCGAAGTCTGACACATAATCTGAATATTAGCGACGCGAGGAGGAATTTATGGCTTCATATAACAAAGTAATTCTGTTGGGGAATTTGACGCGCGACCCTGAGTTGCGTTATACCAACAGCGGCACGGCCGTATGCGAATTCGGACTGGCGGTAAACCGCCGGGTCGGTAATGACCCGAATAAAGACGAGGTATGTTTCGTCGACATTGTTGTGTGGGACAAGCAAGCCGAAAGTACCGGCCGGATCCTGCAAAAGGGTGCTCCCGCGTTAATTGAAGGACGTTTGCAGCTCGATCAATGGCAGGACCGCGAAAGCGGACAGAAACGCAGCCGCCTCCGGGTGGTGGCGGAACGGGTCCAATTCATCGGCGCCCGCCAGGAACGGGAAGAATTCGACGGCGGCGATATGGCTCCGCCACCGCAACAGCAGCAGAACTATGCCCCACGGCAGAGTCAACCGCCACAGAATCAGTATCCGCAGCAGCAACAGCAGCGCGGTTATCAGAGTCAGGGCGGCGGCGGTTACCAGAAACAGGGTGGTTATCAGCAGCAGCAGGGCGGCGGCTATCAGCAACCGCGCCAGCAGCAGAGTAGCTACCAGCCCCCGCAGGCCCCGCAACAGCAGGGCGGTTACCAACAGGACCCGCCGATGCCGTCCCCGGACGCTTTCGACGTGGGCATGGATGGCGCCGAAGACGATATCCCGTTTTAAACGAACAAATTGATGAAATTTAAACATAAGGTAAAAAATTATGGAAAGAGAACAAAAAGAAAGAAGAAACAATCGCGGACGGAAACGCGTATCCAAGCCGAAAATCTGCCGTTTCTGCGAATCCAAAGTTGAATACATCGACTTCAAAGATGCGGAAACCCTCAAGAAGTTCCAGACCGAAAAAGGCAAAATTCTGCCCCGCCGTATCACCGGTACCTGTCTGGATCACCAGAAGTTGCTCTGCACCGCGATCAAACGCGCCCGCATTGTCAGCCTGGTCTATTAATTCGAATTCGGAAGGAGATTACTATTATGGCAAATATGAAACTTATTTTGCTGCAGGACGTTGAACACCTCGGCCTGGCCGGCGAAGAAGTCAACGTGGCATCCGGTTATGCCCGGAATTTTCTGATCCCCAGAAAGCTGGCGGCTCATGCAACTCCCGGTGCGCTGCGCGTTCTCGCAGCCAATAAGGAAAAAATCCAAGCCAAGCGCAACGATGACCTCAAAATCGCTCAGGATCTGGCCGCGAAAATTTCGGAAGTCGAAATTTCCATCCCTGTCCAGGCTTCTGACGACAATCGTCTTTTCGGTTCGGTAAACAACCGTGTCATCGCCGAAAAACTGGCTGAAAACGGCTTCAAAATCGAATATCAGCGCATCATGCTCGAAGAAGCGATCAAGGAACTGGGTAAATACGAAGTTCCGGTCAAGCTTCATGCTGATGTCATTGCCACCGCCAAACTTTGGATCGTCCGCGGTTAATGGCCGGCAAGAGAGACAAAACTCAGCCGGAACTCTTACCGGTTGCCAATGTTTTGGGAGACGGCCGCCCCCAGCCTCACAATATCGAGGCTGAAAGGGCGGTCATTTCCGCTATGCTCCGGGAACCGGAGACCTGCGTGGACATGGTCATCGAATCGCTGCAGAATGAAAAAGCCTTTTATCTGCATCAGCACCAAATGATTGTCAAATCCATTATGCAGGTCCACCGGGAAACCCAGGGCGGAGCCGATATTCTGACTGTAGCCAATGACCTGCGCAAGCACGGCAAGCTCGAAGAAATCGGCGGCGAACTCGCTCTGATTGAACTTCACGACGCGATTTCCACTTCCGCCAATCTCGAAAACTGGTGCGGAATCGTCGGCGAATTCGCCATGTTGCGGAGAATGATCGACGTCTGTTCGGAATCATTGCTCAATTGCATGAATCCTTCGGAAACCGCCGCACGGTTGATCGATGATATCGAAGCCAAAATCTTTGAAGTCCGCTTCACGGTCGAACGCCAGGATATCATTGATATCAAAGACAGCATCAAAGATACCTTCAATTATCTGCTCGAAGTCATGAAAGGCCAGGTTGAAGTCGGCCTGAAAACCGGCCTGCCGGACCTTGACCGGATGACCTTCGGTTTCAAACCCGGTGAAATGTTCGTACTGGCGGCGCGCCCGTCCATCGGTAAAACTTCAATCGCTTTGAATATCATCCGTAACGTCGCCTTGCGCAACGATCATCCGCCGATCGCCTTTTTCAGCTTGGAAATGACCGCTGATCAGATTACCCGCCGTTTGGTCTGTACCGAAGCCGACGTGCCGGAATCCAATTTTTACAACGGCAAATTCCAACAGAAAGACCTGCACAAATTGACCACCGCGGTCAATCAGTTCAAGCAGGCCAATATTTTTATCGACCCCACACCCGGGATCACGATTGCCGAACTCCGCGCCAAAGCACGGCGTCTGAAAGCACAGCACGGTATTAAGCTGATTGCCATCGACTATCTCCAGTTGATGAAAGGCGACCGCTTGAATCAGGAAAACCGCCAGCAGGAAGTCGCCGAAATTTCCGGCGGCATCAAGAGCATGGCCAAGGACTTGAATGTTCCGGTTCTGGTGCTGGCTCAGTTGAACCGCGATGTGGAAAAAACCGGCAGCGCCGACGCCCGTCCCAAACTCAGTCACCTCCGCGAATCCGGTTCCATCGAACAGGACGCCGACATCGTGACCTTCCTCCACCGCCGCCGCGAGGATTCCAAAAACGTGAACGAAGAAATGTCGCGTCTGGGCCTGGAAGCCGAGTTGATTGTGGAGAAAAACCGTAACGGCCAAACCGGAACGGTCAAGCTGAAATTCTTCCCTCACCGCATGGAATTCGTCAACGTCACCGTCTACGACGAAAAGCCCGAAGGCCTCTAAACCTTCCCTTTAAAAGTGAAGCTTTTGATTTGATTTTTCACTTTTCAGGAGTATCTTTGCCATCGATCTTTCAGTAAACTGAGACATCGACGGTTGACGAACTGCCATCTTCGCTTAACGGTTTCCAGAAATAACTCTTCCAGCCGGAGGCCAGAAATCCGGGGAGCCCGGAAACATTATGCGGAATCTGCGTACGGCTCAATGCCACCGTATGGAAATCAGCAAACAGCACATTCCCGCGGGAAGCATGACGATATCCAAACGTGCTGTTATAATTGACGCTCTGATCCAGGGCGGACTCGATCACCGCCATCGTCCGTCCCGGACGGGCAAACCGGGTTGATTTGCGATGAACCGCCAGACTCAAATCTGACCTGCAAGTATACTGATTGTACGCGAAAGTATTGCCGTCTGCCCCCGAATATGAGGGACAGGCCAGAACCGAATAAACCCGGCCGGCAACCTTGCCCAGACCAATCTTATCCCCAATACGGTTAAGATAGCCGGCAATCAAAGCATCCTCTGCGGACACAGCCCAAATCCGGCGCGTCTCGACAGCAATATCCGCGGGATAAAATTCATCGTTGTCGCCCAGATAAAACAAGAATCCCTTGCCGACTTGACTCAAATTATTGTTGCACTTGATTGCCCTGGCCTTATCCCTGGCCTGATTGAGCGCCGGCAGCAGCATCGTCGCTAGAATAGCGATAATCGCAATCACAACCAGGAGCTCGATAAGTGTAAATTTTTTGCATGATTTTTCGAAATTTTTCCGCATTTCATTATTCATCGCCTCAATTCCTTTTTTTATGATTGAATTATACTTAATTTCCGATTCGCCGCGTGCTTTTCCGCTCCTGCAACAGATATGGCGCCATCAACCGCGGCGGCCGCCGCTTCCCGGATCCTTGCCACTCCTCCGATCTCTCCAGAATTTCCACCGCCAGTTGTCCCATTCTGCGGTAATCGATGGCAATCGTGGAAAGCGGCGGATTCAGGTATTCGCTGAACGGCGAACCCGAATATCCCATCACTGAAACATCCTCCGGTATCCTCAAACCCAGCTCCGCCAGCGCCCGGTAAACCGACGGCGCCAGAAAATCCGAATAACATAGTATTGCCGTCGGCGCTTTGATTTCGCGGAGCCTCTGCAATACGGCCTGATATACCGCCTCCCGGTCATCACAAGCTGAAATCACCAATTCCGGATCGGGGTCCAATCCTATGGTATTCAACAGTTCCGCATACTCTGGCGCTTTAAATTCGCCCCGGATGATATCGGTAGAACTGAGACTCAAGGTTGCCACCCGGGTATGTCCGAGGCTTCGCAAATAAGCCAGAGCCTCACTCCAGATATGCCGGGTATTTTGAGCGATAACCGGCCAGCCGGTCACCAGATAATCTTTGGGCCAACAGTAGAGCAATACCACCGGGATACCGAGCTTCTTCAAATACAGAAAAAAAGGCTCATTTCCATTGAAATTACCAGTCCGGCAAATCACTCCGCGAATATTGCGCTCTCTGATCAATACCGCGGTTCCCCCCTCCCCTAACGCTTCCAGATTGGAAATAAAACAGAATTCAATCTCAAATCCGCTCCGCCGCAGCCTGGATTCAATTCCCTGCTGGAACTGGGCCTGGATATACTCGGATGGCTCGTCCTGCCGTCCCGGGTCGCTCAACCACATATACCGCAGGACCGGCGGCGGTTCCGCGACGAAAGTTCCTTTGCTTTTGTGCCGTTCCACCAGTTGTTCGTCCTCCAACTGTCTCAGGGCTGAACGCAAAGTATTCCGGGAAACTCCCAACTGAGCCGCCCATTCCACTTCCGGCGGAAACCGGAAACCGGATGGCGTGACTCCGTCGGCGATATCCTTTTTCAGTTTCTGATACAACTGATCTTTTTTTAATGTATCATCCATTAATACCATGCCCTTTATACTTAATTATAATACTTAGTACCATGGAAAGTCAATAGGGCAACAACAAAAATCTCACATTTTTTCTTTCCGAAGCCACCAGATGCCGGATAGGCTGTCAGAGTGCAAGACTTATCGGTACGCCGGTCGGTATCGGGGCTATATTCAATCTGGTTCCATCCGGCAGAATGAAATTGTGCGCAAGGCGGGTTATGAATTCAGGAGCATTGCCGGAAATTTCACTCCATTTGATTTCACCATTTTGCCAGTACAGAGTTACCGCGCCGAATTGGCCGTTGCGATTGGCCACCGTATCGCCATCGTCGAGATAAAGCGTAAACGAGCTTTCTTTTTCCGACGGCAGTACGATCCAATTGATTTCTTCGATGGCCCCGGCATCGACATACAGCCTGGCCGGTTGAGTCGGGATCAATGCGCCCTCGCGGATAAACAAGTGGCCGCCGCGATTCTCCGGAAACCCGATTGCCTGCGGGGAACCGTCACCTTCATAAGTCCGGCCCGACCAGTAATCGTACCAGCGTCCGCGCGGCAGCCGGATATTGCTGTCCGAATAAACACTGACCAGAATTGAATCTCCAAGCAGGAAAACATTCCGTTCTTCATAGGCCCACGCCTCATCGGGGTATTCCAGGCAGAGCGGGCGCAGAATCGCCCGCCCGTTGCGAGAAGCCCGATAAGCCAACGAATAGTAATACGGTATCAGTTTCATGCGAAACGCGGAATAAAACTGAAATGCTTCGTTCAACGTTTTGCCGAGGAAACCGGGATATTTGAACCCCGCCCAGGTATTCAACAAGGCCCACGGCAGCATGAAGCCCATATGAATTCCCTCGATGGACTCCGCATTCATGTCGCAGGTGGTATAACTATGGCCGACAATGGCATCCTGCAGCAGCCCGGTCATCGACTGAATCCCGCCGCCGGTATCGCCCGCCCAGGTCCCCGGATAGCTCTGCAGCCCGGCCCAGCCCGCCACGGAAATCCCATAGTAACGCCGTCCGGTGTGGGCCTCATACCCCTCCGCCATTTGCCGCGAGGCCAGCAGAAACGCCAGGTTGTGCATTTCCTCATCGGTGCGTCCGTTTCCATAAAGCCGATCCGGAAATTCATTAATCAGCCAAGCCGGGTCCAGCTTGAAGAAACGCACCCCGTCATCGACAAATTTTTTCAAATGTTCAAACCATGCCTGATCCCGAACCGTATTTTCGTCCATGTAAATCGGCGAATGCCCCACGTTGGCGTCATCATGGGTCAACTCGATCCCATCCAGCAGCAAGTCCGGCGTTTCATTTCCGCCGCCGGCCCCGATTTTTCGTTCTTCCTCGTGGGTAAAATCCCACCGGGTACAGAGCCATACCCCAAGTTCATAGCCCATCCGCTTCAAGGCCTTGATCAAGCTGCCCGGCCCGCCGCGCCACGAGCCTCCATCTTCACAGCCGCGGAAACGCTCCGCATTCCATTCTTTGTTGACGGTGGCATCATAATACACCTGCATCCAGTTCGGCTCAAGACTCAAGTTATCGCACGGAATATTCTTTTCCCGCATGGCGTCGGCGATCATCAATACGTCATGCCCGGTGGCACGGGTGTGAAACAACAGCCACAGACCGAAACTTTTCATCGGCGGCAAGCCGGGCCGTCCGGTCAACCGGGTATAGCGGTCGATCATTTCGTCATAACTGCCGCCGGTAATCAGATAAATATTCAGAAACTCTTTTTCCACCACAAAACAGCCCCGGTCCGGGGAAGCCACCGCTACATCATAATGGAGTTTCCGGGTGGTATTGAAAAAAATTCCATATCCCTTGCTGCTCATATAAAACGGCACCGGCACATGCTTCACCGGGTACTTGAGATAGAGTTCATCGCGCTGCCCGTTCAGCAACAGCCGGGTCCGCACCTGATCCCCGAACCCGATCAGTTTTTCCTCCTTCCCGATCTTCATTTCCAGCCGATAGCCCTGATTGCCGTATACGGTCGGCGCGGTGGCAAATTTCGTCCCGGACGCGGTTTCCGCGACGACCTCACCGTCTTTGAGCAATTGAAATCCCTGCCCCTCACCAATCCGCAGCGTTATTCCGTCTTTTAAAGAAAAAGTGCGTTCTGTCAGTTCAAAATCCGTTTCTTTCGCCAGCGGCTGAATAATCCTGTAACGGTCAAGCAAAGTCTCCTGGGCTCCGTCATATCCTTCGCATCGGAGATGGAAAATACCGTGTTCCAATACCTCAATCCCCAGTTTCAACTCATTTCCGATGTCGAAAATCATGACTGTTTCTCCCAGTTGATCTTTTCTTGTACCAATTGACAATCCACTTTGCGAACCGGAATCTTCATCGTCGAGCTCAAAGCGGCAAGCGCCCCCGCCGCCTCGCCGAACTGCGCGGCATTGCCGGTGACCCGGTAACTGGCGTGCGCAAAGAAATCACCGCTGATACAGCGCCCGGCAAAAAGCAGGTTTTCCACATTGAGACTGATCAATGCCCGAAGCGGCACTTCATACGGCATGGTTTTGACCGGCGGGGTTTCGATTTTGCAGTCCTTGTCCTTCCGCAACGCGTGAACGTCGATACAGAAACTCACTTTGGCGATGCCGTCTTCATGACAGCGCCCTTGGGCCAGGTCAGCAAGAGTTACCATGTATGCTCCGGTCAAACGCCGGGACTCCCGGACTCCGATCTTTTCAGCGGTCGCCGCCAGTTTGACATTTTTCCAGATTCCGCCCCGGCTTCGGAGAATGGCGATCTGGCGGTTGATTTCGCTCCGCGCCGCCAAAGTGGCCTCGGTCAGGTCGGCCGCCGACAGCCCGGATTTACCATACTGGTGATTGGCCATGAGAAAGAACATCCCTTCGCCCAAGTGAAAAAGCGCCACCCCCTGATACGAGGGTTGATAATCTCCTTCTTTGAGCAGAGCCGAAAACCGGTCGGCCACCTCCTGCCACTCCCCTCCCCCCTGGCAATACGGGCGCACTTCCTCGATATCCAATCCCGTAAGCAACGCCAGGAGCGACATCGGCTGACACAATCCGTTTTCCAGATGCCCGGCTTCATAAGGATTGCCCGCCTTGAATCCGAGGTCGCCATCACCGGTACAATCGATAAATACCTTGGCCCGCCAGGCCTCACGCCCGGACTTGGATTCGGTAATGATGCAGTCGATCCGCTCGCCATCCTTGACCACATCCGCCAGTGTCGTGAAATAACGAATCCGGACACCGCTTGCCTGGCACCACTCTTCGAGGAAAAACTTCATTCCTTCCACGTCGAAAAGATTTTTCTGGCGCAAATTTCCGGCGGCAAGCGAATCCATGATCTCCCGGATCAACGACTTTTCGCCTTTATTGGCGACATCGAGCAGCAACCCCATGCATCCGGCGGTCCACATCCCGCCGAGACATCCGTTTGTTTCGATCAACAACGTATCGGCTCCGCCGCGCGCCGCCGCCACCGCCGCGCATACCCCGGCCGGACCTCCGCCTACCACAATCACCTCCGCCTCCCCGGCCAACGGTACCAATCGCGTCTCTTCCTGTACATACTTCATTTTACCGAATCCTTCGTTTACACCTTGCGTGAATTCACTCAATTTTAAAATAGTATACGTATACGAAATTTCAAATTGGAATTCATCATATCCAACAAAAAGAAATCCATCAACCAATGAAAATTTTTTAACCACGGAATTCACGGAAAATCTTGGCGCGGCGTAGCCGCAACCAAAAAAGATTAACCACGGAAACCACGGGAATCACGGATTTTTTTTTAAATTAATGACTTACGATTTGTTACGTGCTATATTCTTCGCAAAAAAACAAGAAAAGCCGGGATAGTAGTACGGAAGGGGGATGCGAGGAACTGCGCGTTCCTCGTGCTTCCGCCTTCGCCAAGGCTACGGCGGACAGGCCTGCGGCCGAACGTCGGCTTCGGTAATTCTGTTCAACAATATTGACCGGGGGGAAACCTGGACAGCTCCAGGTTTTCCCCTCGACCCCATTTCCAGAGCTTTGCCGCTTCGGCAATGCCTTACCGGTATGAAGTGAAAAAAATAGATTTTCCTTTCCGTGGTGTCCGTGAATTCCGTGGTTAAAAAATTTTCACTGTCACATTACCCCGGTGTGTTTTTTTGGGATTTTTTATTAACAGGGTATTGTTTTTTTATCATTTATCGTTATAATAATATATGTATATCAATATATATCATGGAATATAAAATGAATTCATATCTTGCGGAACGGATCAGACAATTCAAGGAGGCGGGACCGAATGCGGGACAGCCGATTTATTTGCGTCTCCGGAAGATGCTTGAGGAAATGATTCTCGGCGGAGAGCTTCCGGATGGATACCGTCTGCCGTCCGACCGTGAATTTTCGGAATTGCTGGGGGTGAACCATATCACGCTGGGCAAGGCGTTCAATGAACTGCGGCGCCGGGGGCTGCTGGAGCGCGGGCGTCTGCGCGGCACTTTCGTTAAGGCGCCGGCGGGGACGCCGGATACGGTTCCCGGCGAGAAATCCAAGCTGGTAGCGGTGATTTTCGACAATGTCAGCCGTCAGACTTTTCAATCGGAACTCTTTGTGGCGCTGCATGATCATTTGCTGGAAATCGGCAAGGAAATCTTGTTTCTGAGTTCCTCCGGGCGGGAGGATATCCAGCTCGAGCAGATTCAAGGCATTTTGCAACGCCCGAACTGCTGCGGCTGCCTGGTGTGGTCGATTCTCGACGGTTCCCGAGTGCGGCAGTTAATGCAAATGAAACCGGTGGATTTTCCTCTGATTTTCATGGATAAACGTTATCCGGACGCCGGTCACGACGTCGTAATTTACGATTCGCTGAATGCCGGTATGGAAATCGGGCGTCATTTTATCCGGCAGGGTTATGAGAAGTTTATTTTCCTGAGCCACGTCGACCGCATGAAATACAGCTCAATTCAAGACCGTCTGCAAGGGCTGCGGCAGAGTGCGGCGGAACGCAACCTGCCGCCCAAGGCGATACAGACGATTTCCTATCGGGATATCGCTGAAATTGATCCGGCAAAACTAATGGAAAAATGCCGCGGCGGCGTACTGGTCACCGCCTATAACACTGAAGCACAGGAAATCGCGACACAATTTCAGAGCGCCGGAATGGAGTATTTAAAACTGCATCCATTCGTGACCTTCGGGCCGATTATCCACGGGGCCCCCGTGCCCGGTGTTTTTGAATACAATTTCAATATTGACGAATTTGCCCGGAAAGCAGTGGAGCTCCTGCAGGAGCGCTTGAACGGCGTAAACGGTCCCTGGAAGGTTTGTACAGCCAAAGGGGAATTAAAGCGAAACCCCAGCACAAAGTATTCAATTGCGGAATCAATACCCAAATAACAAGAGGAACTGAAAGATGACGACGCCACGGAAGAAATTCACACTTATTGAGTTGCTAGTTGTTATTGCAATTATTGTAATACTAGCGGCTCTATTGCTGCCGGCTTTGAACAAAGCCAGGGGGAAAGCGAATCAGGGAAAATGCCTGAGCAATCTGAAGCAAATCGGAACGGCGGCGCAGGGATATGGGAATGATTATGATTCCTATTGCGTACCGCAGTATTATACACTGGTTGGGGCTGGATTTACAACAGGACGTTATCCATATATTCTGACAGCTTTAAAGTATGCTGTAGTAGGCAATTTCGCCGGAAACCGACCACCGGCGGGAATTTTTAACTGTCCGGAAGCGAGAGTGCTCTCAACCAGTGCGACCGCTCATTACGATCCGGAGTATCCCACCGCGCAATGGTTCGGCACCAATTTCGGGATAAACGGTCAATTGAGCTACAACAATACCAGTGCCACTCCCACCTGGACCAAGCTGGACCGAATCCGGAATGCCAGTGAGATTTACTGGTTCGGAGATGGGCGGGGAACCGGAGGGGTGATAATTGGACTTTACACCACAAGCACACTCAATCAAAGGCCGCGCAAGCGTCACGGCAGCGGCGCGTCTGCTGTGGCTAATATGCTTTACGTGGACGGTCATACCGCGACCATTACCAATATTGATGGCGTTAACGGTGTCGATAATAAAAAAGAACCATGGAGCAGTACCCAATGAGAAAATTGATTTTTGCCGGTATGACAATGATGATAACGGCGGCGATGGCAATGGAAATAAATCTGGCTGTGCCTGAACAGGGAGCGGTGATTTTCAGCAGTGAATATCGTTTTGGCTATGATGCCGGAAAATTGTTTAATCGTGATGGCGGCAAGTATGAAAGCCTGCCGGGCAAGCAGGAGCGCACACTGGAAATTCATTGGCGAAGACTGGTCAACGCGGAGCGAATCGAATTGAGCTGGAATGAAGAATTTTCCGGACGTTTGGCAATCGAATATTCTGACGGCGGACCATGGCAGAGCATTTCGGGCCTGAAAGAAAACAAGCCCAAAACAGTCTGGACATTTCCGGAACTCCGGCTGGAAAAGCTGCGATTTATTTTTTATGCCGGGGATGAACGGGCGTTGAAGATTGGCGGAGTTCGAGTATTCGGGCAGGAACAAGGAAGCGTATTGCGTTGGGGCGGCCAATGGGTCTGGGAC
>JAVBRM010000219.1:0-14755 GCA_031548025.1 Victivallaceae bacterium
TATCTCGAGCCAGCCCTGTCAAAACTGCTCGAAATTGAAGAAAAATGTTGATATGGTCAATGCCATGTGTGCAATTGCACCGAGGATCATAATACCGCGAACCGAGGTTGACTTAAATCCCAGACAGCTTAAACCGAAGAAAAACGGCAGTATGACAAACAGCAATATCATCATGGTATCTTCTCTCCGGAATTATCGTCGCTGAAACCTTCGAGGCGACCTGCTTCAATGTGGTCGAACTGCCGGTTGATTTTAAACACGGTAATACCTGCTATAAATATAATTACCAGAAGATCCAGCAGAAGACCGAATTCAATAATTAAGTTGTTGCGGGAATTGAGGATAGCGCCAAATAAGTATATGCCGTTTACTATTACCAGCAAGCCCATGACTCCGGTAATCGCCTTGGCCCTGCTGACCAAAGTGAAAAATCCCGCGAACATCATGAAAAAAGGTGTCGTCAGCATCAATTTCGATACAGTGGCATTATCCAGAGATAATTTCGATGAGAGCCAGAGCGAAAAAAGCAGTCCCAGCAAAACCACCATGATCGACATGGAATAATTGATTAACGGCTCGGCCTCCCGGCGAACTTGCGCCACAGTCATGGAGTTTTCCAGTAAAAATGGTATCAGTCCACCCTTGACAATGATGGTTAAGGGGGTAAGGATCAATAATCCCGGATAAAATTCATGGGTATTCAACAAAGGGAGTATGGCTACTGCGAATCCTTGAAAACAGCAGATGACCAGATAGTTTTTCAGGCGCGGAGTGGCCGCCAGCAACAGAGTGCTGATAATCAGTGCCGCACAGATTAGATTGAATATTTCCTGCATATTTTACCTGATCAATAAAAAAATTGCCGACAATAACGCACAGCCCATTGCCAGAAGCATATATTGCGGAATATCGATGAACGAAAAACGCGCCATTGTCGCTTCCACTACTCCGGTGATCACCGAAACAATGAACATTCCAAGCAGTAGACAAGGCATGTAAAAATAAATAGTCATAGTAGTTAAATACGGGCAAGCCATCAGGATGATTATCATGCCCAGCAGCCACACTTTCAGCGAAGCGGCATATCTGGCAATAGCCAGGTCCGGGCCGCCGTGTTCCAGCAGCATTCCCTCCTGGACCATGGTCAATTCCAAGATCGTATCGGGGTCGTCATAAGGAATTCGGCCATTTTCCACCAGAAAAATGATTGCCATTGACATTACAGCCATGATCGTACTTCCTGAGTTATGGTATTCGTCGGCGACAAATATTTGCCGGAGGGTAAGATTGCCCGATCCTGCCGCCAGAACCCCAATCACCAGCAGCATGGTCGGTTCGATCAAAACCATATATTGGGCGTTGCGGCTGGCTCCCATACCGCAAAGCGACGAACCGGTATCCAAGGCCGAAAGCACCTGGGCGTAACGGGAAAACAACAACAGAAACACCAGCAAAATGATATCGCCGTTGAATTCAAGCCACGACGGGGTCTTTCCTCCGGGCATCATGGCCAGTGTCACAATCATGGTGGCAAGGGAAATTACCGGTCCGAAATTGAAGACAAAAGTCGTTGTCTCGCTGCTGTTGCCGCCTTTTTTCATCCATTTGATGAAGTCGAAGTACAATTGAAACAATGGCGGACCCTTGCGGCCGGCAAACCATGATTTTACCCGGTTGGTAATGCCTACCATCAAGGGCGCCAGCAGCAGCGCCATTATCAGATTTATTGGAATGACCAATATTTGTTTTACAACAAATTCCATATCAACAACACCATTAGAATCAATGCAACATACAGGACATATTGGTTAAGACTGCCGTTTTGAAGCCAACGCAGTTTCATGCAACAGTCATAAATTCCTTTAAAAAGCGGACGGTAAACAAATTCAAGAATCGGATCGGCCTGGTTGGCGGAACTCTTTTCCGATTGCGGAGTATCGCCTTCGGATACCGGCGACTTGCTCTTGAAAAACAGCAGCGAGCGGATAAACATGGCAACCGGCTGGACATAAGAGCTGCCGCTATATTGCATTCTGAGGTTACCGGCGGAGTAGCCGCCGCTCCAGGTGGTCCCCGTTCGATTTAATTTATTGATCTTCATCCTGATTCTGAAACGATAGAGAACCAGGGTTAGAATAATCAAAATTACGCCGATCAGGGTTATCTTGGGAGCGACATCTTTATTGTTGAGCAATATCGGCAGGACCAGGCCGCTGGCTATGCATAAACCACTCAATAGCAACAACGGCAGACGCAGAGCCCGGTTGCTGCTGACAATGTCGTCGGCAGCTTTGCTGCGGGATTCGCCCAAAAGGACGATACCTGCAAGTTGAGTATAGCAGACAAACGCCAGGCCTCCGGTCAACGCCAGTACTGTCAGCATAAAAATAGCCGCCACTACCATTTCCCATTTGGCCAGTGTAAAACTTTCCATCGCGCCCAGGCAGAAAATAAATTGACTGATAAAGCCGTTAAAGGGGGGAAGGCCGATGCTGGCGGCACTGCCGATCAGGATACTGACTCCGGTAGCCGGCAATTTCTTGATCAGACCTCCAAGATAATTGATATTGGGCTCATCCGTCTGATTGATGACTACACTGGCTGCGATAAAGAGCAAACTGGTAAATAAAGCATGATTGACCATATGAATACTGACTCCAAGGAAAAATGTATCCCGCAGGCTCAAATAACCGTAACCTTCAGCCAGGTAGCCCATGCCCAGCCCCATAAACATAATGCCGACATGTCCAATCGTACCATAGGCGAGCAATCTTTTCAGGTTTTGCTGGATCATCGCCAGCAATATCCCGTAAACCGCGGAGATAGCTCCGAGTATCAGCAGCAGATATCCCCACCAGATGGGTTGAATCGGCAGAATCGACAATAAGCGCCAGATGGCATATAACCCCATATTGGTCATGACTCCGGCAATCAGCGCGGATATGTGGCAGGGAGGAGCCGTCAATGCCTCCGGTATCCAGATGTGAAAAGGAAATAAACCGGTTCTCAGGCCAAAGCCGACCAGAACCAGAATGAATATCATGCCGAGTAGTTTATCCGGAGCATAATCATATAGAAAAAATCCGGCAATAATTAAAACAAATCCGATATGTACCGAAATAAAATAGATGATGCTGGCTTTCAGGACTTCGGCGCGGCGGTAATTGGTACAGATCAGGAAAAACGCGGCCCAGGACATGATTTCCCAGCCGGTCAGAAAGACAAGTGTGCTGCTTGACACCAGAACCACCATCATTCCCGCTATCAGCATATTCATGAAAAACCAGACATGAGGCCTGGTTACCGCGTGTTCGGGCTTGACGATAAGAGAAGCAAAAATCGCCACAATGGCCCCAACAACCAGAACCGGAATCATGAAAATTGCATCGAAGCTGCTGAAATGAAAAAAGGTATCTTCAAAGGGAAACGGTAATGATAAGACATATGTATACGGACCGCCCCCTTTGAGCACATCGCACACCAGAGGCAACCCGCCGGATAAAGCGGCTAGTGGCCCGATAGCTCCAATATAGCTGCTTCCTCTTGGACTGAGCAATGCTCCCAGCCCACAAGCCGCCAACAGGAATATCAACCATAAAAAAACTGTCATATACCACCAAATAAATAAGTACAAATATAGCTTGAAAATTCAAGATTTCAAGGTCGAGAGGATGATTCCGAAGTAAAGTAATGATTATTATGGATTGAGATGTTGCTTTTTCGGCAAATCAGGCTAAATTCTAACCGTAAATAAAATTATGGAAAACCGTAATATGAAAAGAATTTGTGTTTATTGCGGTTCCGCCAGTGGTAATTCACCCATCTATAGAGAGGTTGCCCGGGAATTCGGTCATATGCTGGGAAGCAAGGGGTATGAATTGGTTTTCGGCGGAGCGGCATCCGGTACGATGAAGATCCTGGCTGACGCCGTTTTGGCCGCTGGTGGAAGAGTTATTGGAATTATTCCTGAAAAAATCATCGGTGAAATTGCTCATGACGGGCTTTCCGAGCTGATTGTCGTGGAGTCAATGCATACCCGCAAAAGACTGATGATCGAAAAGTCGGATATCATTGTGGCGATGCCTGGCGGCTTTGGAACCATGGATGAAATAATGGAAGCTTTTACTTGGCGGCAGTTGGAAATACATACCAATCCTTGCTATTTTCTGAATACCGCCGGCTACTTTGACCTGCTGCTGGAATTTCTCAAGTCCTGCTCGGGAGAGGGGTTTTTAAGGCCTCCACATTATTCTCTGATCCAGGTGGCGGCGACCCCCGAAGAATTCTTTGAGCAGATTGAGTATATATGAAATACGAAACGCAGTTTCAACGTTTGTATGATTTGGTGAAATCAACTTTGGCCTCCGCCTCCGGATGCCACGATTTCGACCATACCTTGAGAGTATTGAAAAATGCCCGCCTATTGGCGGCCATGGAAACTGGAGCCGATATTCAAGTCGTGGAAATTGCCGCCTTGCTTCATGATATTGCCAGGCCTGAGGAAATAAATTCAAAAGGTAAATTATGTCATGCCGCTTTAGGAGCGGAAAGGGCAAAAAGCATCCTGCATGACTTGGAATTCGATGATGATTTCAGCGAAAAAGTGATTGGATGTATTCGCAAACATCGCTTTCGCGACAAACATATTCCCTCTGGTATTGAGGAGAAAATCATATTTGATGCGGATAAACTGGATTCACTTGGCGCGGTCGGCATAGGGAGAGCTTTTTATTTTGCCGGACGGGAAGGGGCGCGTCTGCACAATAGTTCAGAAGAAGCATTGAGTTCCGCCGAATACAGTCGTGAAGACTCGGCCTATCGTGAATATCTGGTGAAGCTTCGCCATCTTGAAGGAAAAATGACGACTGAATCCGGCAAAAAACTGGCTGAATCGCGTGCTGAATTCATGCATCGCTTTTTCAGCCAGTTAAATCAGGAAGCTTTCGAATAGGACTTAATTTTTACGGTTTATTGCTTTGGAGTAATCTTTGCTCACCAGAATTGCAACATAAAGCGCATTCAGCAAAACCCATACCGCCAGCAAAACAACTCCCAATTTCTTGGGGGAAACCAAATGATCTTTGATCATACAGGAATCGCCGATATTGCTATAAAAAGTAGTACTCAAATAGTACTCGCCAATCAGCATTTGTTTCAGCATATTGATTTTGCTGCTGAGGACTTGAGCTTCATCCAACATTTGATTGAACATCACGACGAATTTCTCCCTGCTTCCCTGAGTAGTGGCGCTGCTCTGAATAGCTTTCAGCATATTCTGGTATTTCACTAAACTGGATTCTTGCTGGGCTAATTCCTGTCCCAGGGTTATATTTTGTTCGGCAATTTCCCTGCGGATGGCGTTTGTCGCATCCCGATTGTAAAGTTCGGCCAACTGACCAAAGATAGATGAATCAAAGTTGATTGCCGTGGCCTCTGTTGGTTCTTTACCGGCCTGAACATTGATCGAACCACCTTTCACTTGAACCATTTCAAATGATTTAAATAAATTCGTCTGTTCCATTTTTAATTTGTTAACAGTCAATTCAAGATTATAAATGCGGCTTTGGAGGTATGTAATATCCAATTCTCCACGCAATTCCTTGCTGTTCAGGATTGTTTGAGTTAACAGACCCAGGTTATATATTCTTAAATTATGCAACATTGTGTTAATATCTTCATAGTATTCGCCGGTCGGCAGAGATATCCTGCGATTGTTGACCAATTTCCCTAAATATTCATTAAGGCGCTGGAGCTGATACAAGTACGAACCGAATTGATCAATAGCAATTAAATAACTTATATCGAGTTTTGTCTTGAGTTGTTTGACCAAAGCCTCGTCAATGCTGGTCATTGGCAGATTCTGCGATTCCTGCACCCGGAATACTTCAAACCATGCCTGGGGAATTTCGTTAAGAACTTTTACCGCGGTCTTAGCTGGAATTTTTCCCTGTAACATCATAACATCATAAGTGTTATGCCTGAGTCTCTGTAGGGAGTCATTGTACTCGATTTCAATATTTTTAATGTCGGTGGCGCTCAGATTCCGCTTGGAAAGTTTTGAGGAAAAATCGGCATCCAGCAATGCCCGCTTTGTTGAATAAGCGCCGATTCCGATAAGTTCAGCGAATTCACTATACGGTAAAATATTGTCCAGATTATTATTTTTATAAACCTTTTTCAATACAGCTGGACTTGTTATGTCAGTATAATTGAATGCCTTCCCATTGGGGTAACGGAAGACATTCCCTTCAATGGGTAGAGTCAGTTCAATCCGTTGGGAGAAATAATTGCGGCTCGGAGCAATGAAATAGATGAATATACCGATTAAAAAACAAACTATCAGAGTAATTGCCGCATAAATAAATATCTTGACGATATTGCATTTTATGAAACGAATGACAATTTCCGGATTCAAACCTTTGCTTTCTTCATTATTTACAATATTCTCAGTGCTCATTATTAACCTGTTGATAAAATTGATATTATACTAAAAAACACAACATAATCTTATTAATTAAGCATTAATATCAATTTTTTCAATTAAAATTAGGTGAAATAATGGAAATTTTCACATCCCTCGGGGCTAAAATATCACATGACTGCCACTGCCTGAATTTCCGGGTATATTTCGCCGCCGGCTTTTTCCAGACGAAGTTTGATCGCACCTTGCCCTGCCGGAACCGGCAATTGACAATGTCCGTTTTCATCGAAACGACATTCATGCCTGACTCCATCCAGAGTAGCGGTGAAATACGGCGATTCGCCGACTATCAGAATATAACCGTCAGCCGGGCGTTTCAGCTCCAACTCGATAAAACCGTTCGGAAAAATCCGGTTACCGGCCCAACGCATCGGAACACTGTTTTTGAGGGTGCTGTGGCTGGCGTGCATGTAACGGCCGATCCGGTATTCGTCGGTAATACCACCGGTAATCACCAGGTCGAAAGCCTTCGGGTAACGGCTGCGGGAACAATATTCCGCCCGGTATTCATCCCATAGCAGAGCGCAGACCGATAACATCGGTTTCGGGTAAACTTCTGTAACCGGTTTCGTCGAGGAGAACAGATTGTGGTCCATACCGTTATTGAATTTTCCCTGACTGGTGTTGGCCTGATATTTTTCATCAGGCAGCATCGAGGTCAAAACTGTTTTTGCATCTTCGATTGCGCGCATCAAGCTCGGAGCACCGGCCAACCCCGCTTCCATATCGTCGAAATATGCACAAACACATTTGACGAACGCCTCGATCGAACGGGTGGCGATGGAGGCGTTATGCCACAGGCGTTTCAGATAATCAAACCCGGCAAGCGTATTGACTTTGGTCAGTTGCTCTTCGGCTATCGCTGCGGCCCTGGCTTTTTCCGCCAGAATCGCCTGCCGTCCCGGTGTTTTCCGGTCGGCCAGGATCGACCAGATTCCGCTGAGCATATGGAGATTGGCGTCATTTTTGAAGACCCCGAAAATTCCACCGGCCTTCAGCCACTTCATGTCATGTCCTGGCGGGTTCTGGTGAAAAATCACATTGCCATCGATGAAATTAGTCTGTGAGATCAGTTCGAATCCCTTGAGTCCCTGTTCCAACAGTATCTTGGCGGAGCCCGCCGGATAATGCGCGGCGCTCCAAAGCTGGCGGGTGTCCTCCGCAGTGGTTTGCAGGTTCTCGATCGCCTGATGATAGGCAAAAAGATTGATTTCGTAATTGTCGAAAATATGGTTACCGACCCGGTCGATGCGAATGGTGAAACGGTCTACTCCTGCTGCTTGTCCGGTCCGGACATATTTGACGATATTGGCGACGTTTTCCGCCGGTAGATAACCGGCGCCGAGGAATTCACCAAGGCAATCACATTCGGCGCTCATGGTGGTTCCCGGTACCCGCCGCAGAAATGGGTTGACCGGTAGGAACGGATCGAAATCGTAGGGCGTGATTTTGGTTTCCACTTCGAAATCATAAGCTTGCGCGGCAATGGCGGCTCCGGCCAAAATGTCTTCGTAATCCTGAGCGATCGAACCGAACGAACGCAGAATAAAGCGCTTGCCAAGTCGTTTCAGCTCTCCGGCGAAAATGCTGACGATATGGGCCACGACCTGGACCGGCGGATATTTGTCGGCATTGGAATTATGAATGACCGAATAATCGGCTTCGGTCAAGGTCAGGACCACGCCGTCAAGCTCGGGTACAGCCTCGAGCGCCTTGGTTATTTTGTAACGGAGGAGGGAACTGAAGGCTTCGCCCAGTAGGTCGAATTCGCCGTTTGCATCCAGCAGCCCCGGCATGGCGTCAAGCAATCCCGGCGCTACTGTGACCTCGCGGTGCCAATAATATACCGGCCGCCCGCTTTGGTGGGCAATGCCGAGGATTTCTTTCAGTCTCAGGCGGTTGGCGATAATGGCTTCCCGGTCGACGGCGGCCGCGGTTTGCGGGTAATCTTCGTATAGAACCAGGCCGTCGAGCCCGCCGAGCGGAGAATGACAGGCGGCGCAGATTTCGAAACTGTCTACCCGGTAGTTAGCGGTATGAGATACTACTTTGCGCATATATTCGACATCAAGATCGGTTGGATGCATCAACGACCAACTGATTTCAGAACGGTTATTCGACATGATGATGATTCCTTTGAGTTGATATGAACATCTGATAATAAGAATTCGTATAAATTACCGGATTTTAGACAAAATGCAACATTGAGTCCAATTAAATCCGCTTTTTCATTTCAATTTGTAAAGCTTGGTATGATTCTTTTCCACCTGCTCGGAGAACGTTCGTCCTCCGGAGGAAATTTGGTCGCCGGAGAACAGTTCACGGACAGCCGTGCTCTTCGGCAGGGATATTGTCCGGCAATTTCGCGTAAACGGACAGGCACGGTGTCTGAGGATTATCGCAAAAAATGGCGTGAGATTGAAAATATGAAACCTGCCGCCATGATTATCTTCGTTGCTTCGGGAGAGTTCTCGTTTTTAGCAAACAATGCCGCCTCGCTTTCCTCGGCCCCGATTTAACCGCGGCGATAACCTGCTGTGGTCTCCCTGGATCACTTCAGCGACGGCTTCCTCCTCGGAGAGCGGATTCGGCGGAAAGGTTTCGAAACCGGATTTGAAGCGGTTCCGCCCCTATTTGAGTCATCCACACCGCTCCCTGATCGCGGACTACCGGGGACAATGCAACATCAAAGTCCGCTAGCAACTGCGCAAGCGAAAAAGCCTGCCGTTGTAGTCGTTAAATAGAATAGTCCGACCGCTCGGACAAGTTGGACTGGTCGGACTATAGATAGCTTTCTAATCGAGCTTGTGCTTCTTCTTCAGTTCCGTCCATATTTTATCGCCCTCGGGAGTACCGAGTTCGATGCTTTGGGTGACGCCTTTTTTCTTCTTGAGTGCTTCGAGGTGATCCTGCGTAACAAGCATGTCATTTGGGAGCTCTATCTTGTTCCAGGGGATGGTTTTCGGCTGGGAGGAAAATGGATTGACCAGACCCCAGCCATCTTTATTTTTCCAGCGGTAGATGTTGATCAGGAATTCAGCGGTGTCGGCTTTCTGGTAAACAATCATCTTGCTCAAGTCCTCGCGAGCGGCCGAATAAAAGAATTGCGGGTCCTCTGAAACCAACTTATATAACTGGACTCCGGGTTGAGCGGTTATTTTGCCTTTGCCATTGATTTGCTCCCAACTGGGTAGCTCCCATAGTTCAACTCCGACTGGCTCAATGGTAACTTTTCCTTTGAGTTTGGGATAGTGTACTTTGAGCATCTCCTGGCAGTATTTCGCGGCAAACTGCTCCGGAGTGTCGAGGTTTTCTTTTTTACATCCGGTCAACAGTACTCCGGTCAGGACGACCAGAAAAAATCCGATCTTTCTTTTCTTCATTCGCGATATCCTTTGTGTTGTGAAGCTCACTTTTGAAGCAGGTTTACTTCAAATAAATGGCATCAGCTAATACAAAACAATATCCGGAAGAAAATTTTTTTTCTAAACAGAATCTATCCTTTACAGGAAAAATCGCAAAATAGATTCTCCTTTCCCATTATTTTTAAAAGGAAGAGTCGTTTTGCTCCAGAAATTCGCCTCTCCAACCTTACTTCTTACTACTTGCCCCTTACTACTAAAAAATCAATCCTGGGGATTAATTTTTGTTTTCAGAGTTTTCAGGGCCAGGTTGACCATCATGAGGATGCCGTGTTGAATGGCGTCATCGTTGAAGTTGAATTTCGGGTTGTGAATACTAGGAGAATCTTTGCCGACTCCGAGGTTGAAGAAAGCTCCCGGGGCTTTTTCCAGGAAATAACAGAAGTCTTCCGCGCCCATGGAGGGCTTGGGCATTTCCTGATAAGCGTCCGGGCCGAAAAGTTCAATTGCGGTTTCCCGGACTGTTTCGGTGCATTGAGCGTTATTGATGGCAACGGAGTAGGGGAGCCGGAATTCGATATCGCAGGTGGCGCCGTAAGTTGCGCAAATGCCCGTGGCATATTGACGGAGCAATTCCTCGATCTTGGCGCCGACCGCGTGGTCGAGATAGCGCACAGTTCCTTCCAGAACCGCTTTTTCTGGAATAATATTGCTGTTTGTCCCCGCGCCGAAATGGCAGAAGGTGACCACCGCCGCCTCGCGAGGGTCTATATTGCGAGCCAGAATGGCCTGCATGCCGACGACCACCTGGCTGCCGATCAAGATCGGATCGATGGTATTTTGCGGCGCGCTGCCGTGTCCGCCGCGGCCGTTGACAGTGATCTTAAAAAATCCGGCGGCGGCCATGATCGGGCCGGGCCGCGATGAAATCATACCGGTTTCATGCCCCGCAAAACCATGCAGGGCGTAAACCGCTTGAGGAACTGGATTGTCCAGCGCTCCGGCGGCGACCAGTTGTTTGCCCAGGGCAACCACCTCTTCGCCGGGTTGAAAAACAAAACGCACCGACCCCTTGAAGCAGTCCCGCAGTTCATTCAGGACCAGCGCCGTCCCCAGCAGGATGGCGGTATGGCCGTCATGGCCGCAGGCGTGCATCTTGCCGGGATATTCGGAAGCATATTCGACTCCGGTCATTTCCTCCAGGGGGAGGGCGTCGATATCGGCTCGCAAGGCAACCTGAGGGCCATCGCCTTTGCCGCAGAGAATTCCAACGACATCAGTTTTCAGGAAAGGGATCAACAGCTTGATATCGGTATTGCCGAGTTTTTCACGTATCAGGGCGGAAGTGGCGAATTCTTCGCCTGCCAATTCCGGGTGACGGTGGAGTTCATGCCGGAAGGCGATGACCTCCGGCAAGTATTTGCCGATAAGCTGGTTGATCCGGTTTTTCATGCTCAATCTTCTCCGTTTTTCAGGCTGTAGACGAAATTACCGTTGACGATGGTGGCAATCGCGCGCCCCTTGAAATTCATGCCGTCAAACGGTGTATTCCGCGATTTGGAATACGAGCAATTGACGTCGTAAGTGAATTCGTAATCGGGGTCGATGATAGTGATGTCGGCATGACCGCCGATCTTCAGCGATCCGAGGTCCTCGAGTCCGAGCAGTTCAGCCGGACCGACGGTGAATTTGGATATCAGTTCGGACAGAGTCAGGATATCCTTGTGGTACAATTCGGTGAAGCAGACCGGAATTGCGGTTTCAAGGCCGATGATGCCGAAGGGGGCGATGTCGAACTCGACTTCTTTGTCGGTACGCGTATGCGGAGCGTGGTCGGTGGCAATAATGGTAATGGTACCGTCGCGCAGTCCTTCGATGACTCCCTTGCGGTCTTCTTCCGAACGCAACGGAGGATTCATCTTGTAATTGGTATCGAATTTTTTGATATTTTCTTCGTTGAGCGCGATATGATGCGGAGTGGCTTCCGCCGAAACCATGATGCCGCGAGCCCGGGCCCGGCGGATCATATCGACGCTTTCGCGGCTGCTGACGTGCTGCATATGGATTTTCCAACCGATCATCTTGGAGAGAATGATGTTGCGCTGGACGATGATATCTTCGGCGGCGGCGGGAATTCCCTGCATCCCGAGGAGAACGGACCATTTGCCTTCGTGCATGACGCCGTCACCTTTCAACGATTCTTCTTCGCAGTGGTCCATAATCGGCAGTCCGAAGGATTTGGCGTAATCGACCACATGGCGCATCAGGTTATGATCCTGAATACAGCGGCCATCGTCGGAAAGAGCAACTACTCCGGCATTTTTCAGGCTACCGATCGCGGCCATTTCCTTGCCTTCCTGGTTTTTGCTGAGGCAACCGCAGGTGAAGACACGGACTTTGGCGTTGCGTTCGCTTTCGCGCTTGATGATTTCGATGGTTCCGGCGCTGTCGCAGCACGGTTTGGTGTTCGGCATGGCGACGATGCTGGTGAAACCGCCGGCGGCGGCGGCCATGGAGCCGGAGGCGATGGTTTCTGCTCCGGTGTTGCCGGGCTGGCGCAAATGGACGTGAATGTCGATAAATCCGGGGGCAATCACTTTGCCGGTCATATCGATTTTTTCAGGATTGCGAATATCGGCGGGGTCGACGATGATGCCGTTGGCTACGCCGATGTCGCGGATTTCATCGATGCCCTGGGAAGGATCGACCACCCGGGCGCCGCAAAGTACATAATGATCTTTGGTATTCATAATTATAATGCTCCCGCGGTGAGGTACAACACTGCCATGCGCACCGCCATACCGTTGCTGACTTGTTCCAGAATTACCGATTGGGGGCCGTCGGCGATGTCCGAGGAGAGCTCCACGTCACGGTTGATGGGACCGGGATGCATAACCATAGCATCCGGCTTGAGATATTTGATCGAATCTTTGTTCAACCCGAAGAACTGGCTGTATTCGCCGGTGCTGGGAAAGAATCCGCAATGCTGGCGTTCGTGCTGAATGCGCAACAGATTGACGACGTCGGCCCCGACCAGGGCGTCCTTGAGATTGTGACAGACCCGGACTCCAACTTCCTCGAATTCACGGGGACAGAGCGTGGCCGGACCGGCAAAAGTAACGTTGGCGCCGAGTTTCAGCAGCGCCCACATGTTGCTGCGGGCCACCCGGCTGTGGAGAATGTCGCCGATGATGGAGACATTCAAACCCTTTAAGGTGCCGAATTTTTCCCGGATGGTGAAGATATCGAGTAAGGCCTGGGTCGGATGCCCGTGAGCGCCGTCGCCGGCGTTTACCACGCCGCATTTGATATGTTTGGCGATAAAGGCATGAGCACCGGGCGCCGAGTGGCGCATCACAATGATGTCGGCCTGAAGAGCTTCGATGTTTTTGACCGTATCCAGCAAGGTTTCACCCTTGGTCAGACTGCTGGTGCTGCCGGACATGTTGATGATGTCGGCACTGAGGCGCTGCTCGGCCAGCTCAAAAGAGACGCGGGTCCGAGTGCTGGGTTCGATAAAAAAGTTAACGACGGTTTTTCCCCGCAAGGCCGGAACTTTTTTGACATTGCGGAGACAAACTTTTTTAAATTCCTCGGCCGTGTCGAGAATGGTTACGATCTCTTCCGGCTTCAGATCGTAGATTTCCAGTAAATCTTTTCTTGTCCAATTTGTACTTGTCATGCTTTAAATACTCCAACTTTAGCCCAAGGCTTTTCGTAAATTCCGTCACTACCGTCCGTTTCTTTGAAGTTCACCAATATTTTCCGATTAACCGGCGCTTTGTAATTGAATCCGGAGTAATCGGCGCGGATGGGATACTCGTAGCGTACCCGGTCCAGCATGATCGCCAGACGGATTACCCGGGGGCGTCCGTAGTCGGTCAATGCATCCAAAGCGGCACGGATCGTACGTCCGGAGGCCAATACGTCGTCGCAAAGGACGACATTGCAGTCATCCACAGCAAAGGGAATAACGGTTTCGCGGATCACCGGCAGCTTCTGCACTCCGAAATCGTCCCGGTACATGTTGATATCAAGGATGCCTTCAAACGGACGGCACGCCGTCTTGGCCTCAATGGCATTGCATAGCCGATGGGCAAAAGGAACTCCTTGTTTCTGGATACCGACCAAGGCGATGGGGAGGGCTTCGGGGGTGCCGAGTTGAAATTCCGCGATAATTTCATCGGCAATCCTGACGATGGCGGCGTCCATCTGGGCATTGTCGAATATCAGGGTTTTTTGCGGCATAATTCACTCTCACATTTTTTTTGGTAAATTTAGCTTGATTAAAAGAAAATACAATAGGTTTTGCTGGATTTATCCGTACTTTTTCGCGTATGTCAATTGAAAAAGTAAACGCACCATCGTTTTTTTCTGATGTGCGTTTAGTATTACAAAAAGCTCTATATGCATTTAGTGTTACAAAGAACCAAAGCAAAAATATCTGCTTGACAAAACCGGAAAAAGAGTAATATTAATAAGACCTCAATGAAACATATTCAGGCACTGTGGAAGCACAACCTGAGGAGGGATATTTGAGGTGAATATACGGGAAAGCCAGAGGTGTCTCTGGCTTTTTCTTTGGCTTTCCCGGTATTCAAAATGCCTTAAAAACTTCGGGGTTTGGGGCAGAGCCCCAAGGGGGGAAATTAGGGTGTGCATTCTCTGTTACAATTTTTTTGTGGGGAACAGCACGTCATGCGTGAGCTTTGTCTTGAACTCAAAGCCCTGTAAGAGTAAACGCACCGCCTGTAACACTAAACGCAACTTTTGCAAGAGTAAATGCACCATTTGTAACTCTAAAAGCACAATGATACTTCCACGTTCTACCCCTTTTTTTCGATTGTAAGAGTAAACGCACAATACCCCTGTTCAGAAGTGACCTGTTGTGCGTTTACCTTTTCAATTCACC
>JAVBRM010000143.1:0-60346 GCA_031548025.1 Victivallaceae bacterium
TTTGCCGTAGCGGTTGCGTACGGCTTCGTTGCCGGTGATCACCCGCATTTGCCGGAACCTGTGGGCAGTGAAAAATACCGTGAACACCGCACCGAAAAAGTTGGCCACGGTCAGCGTCAGAAAGAAAAATCCGGTCTGATAAATTTTGCCGGCTGCCCCGGTATAGGTCCACGCGGAAAATCCGGTCATGAAGATCGAGGCGGTGGCGATCCACCAGGTCATGTTGCCGCCGCCGCGGAAAAAGTCGCTCGCGTTTTTGCTGAACGACTTGAACACCGGCCCCAGTGCCAGCATAAACGCCAGGTAAAAAGCGATGACCAGCCAGTCGGATAATTGTAACATCAGATGATCTCCTTATCGTTTTCCACCATCCAGAGCAGCGCTTCGAGCGTATTGGTGGCGGCCCAGCCGTTGTATGAGTACCACATCGAAGACGGGCGGCCGTCGCTGTAATGAAAATTGGTCAGGCCGTCGCTCGGGCAATACCGTTCGGTAGTGACGCCGTAGCGGCCGTATCCGGTGATTTCCGGGTAAAGCTCGAGGCAATTCATGATCCACGCCATGCCGTCCTCGGCGCGCATTCTGTGAGTTTCGTCGCCGGTTTTTTTCGCCAGGTAATACAACTCGGGAGTCACCAATACGCCCATCGGATGGATGTGCGGATTCGACACGCTGGTCACTGAACCGCCGCAGGAATTCCAGTCGCTGCCCTTCAACGGCATGATTTCCGGAATCGCCTTGAATCCGTAGCGCCAGAGATATTCGTAGTGCGCGCCGTCTTCCAGCATGTCCAGATATTTTTGTTCGCCGGTTTGCTCGTGGAGGATTTTTACCAGTTTCATAAAGGCCAGATTGCCCTCCTGATCCGGGGCTTTCCAGGTATCCATGGGCGAACCGCAGGCGTTGAGTTCCTTGACCGGCTTGTGATAATAATCGGCGGCCTTGGCGGCGGCCTCCAGATAATGTTTGTCGCCGGTGAATTCAAACGCCGCCGCCAGCGCGGCCGCGATCCAGCATCCGGCATAGCCGTTCCAGTCCGTGACCTTCCGTTCTTCCGTGGAAAACGCATAACCGCAGTTGCCGTCTTCGCGCTGAAGTTGAACAAAATTGTCGGCCACATTGACCGCGGTTTTACGCCATGAGGGATCATAATTCTGCATATGCTTCATGCTTTTGAAAAGATAATACAAAGCATGACCGTTGGTATACGCGGAGTGGCAATCATGGGTAACTTTCAGGAAGTCCCACCAGCCGTTGACTCGGCTGCCGTTCAATTCGCGGACCAGGTCGTAAAACATACCGGATTTCGGATTGTAACCGGCGATGATTTCGTTGAAAAGATCGGTGCCGCTTTTTCGTCCTTTGAAATAATCATCCGCCAGGTCGAGGGTGTTGACCGCCTTGATAAACGGATATGCCAGGATCGAGCCGCCGGTCCAACCGATTTCCAACAAAGCGCGCCAAGGTTTGAGCTCGGGTTGTACCGGCGGGTGGGCTTCCTGATTGGTGTAGTGGTTGAACTTGTCCGACCAATTCTGTTCGATGAATGCGTCGATCACGGCGCGGGCGGCGGTGGCAAAGCTCTTTTTGAACCTCGGGCATTCGCGGTAATGACGGTAAAGCTTGTCGATGATGACCCGTACCGAATCGCGGTCGCCGCCGGGAATGTCGAAGAAATATCCGGTCACCTGTCCCGAAGCCACCGGTTGGCTGGTGGATTTGGAACGGCCGTCATCGTGATCGCAATATTTGTTGACGAAGGTAAAAGGCAGATTGGCATAGCCCAGGGTAACCCCGAATTTGTTCGGCAGTTCGGCAAATACGCCGTTGCGGACTTCGCCCTCGCAATACGGGTCGATGGAGATAGCCGCGACTCCGGCGCTGCCGATGGCGATCGACACCGGGTGACTGGCGCGGTCCGCGCGAAATTCCCATATGGGTGATGAGTAGATTGATTCCGGGTATTCGTTGGTCAGGTTCGGATACTGGCCGGGCTTGGCGTTGTGCAGATTGTTGTCGCCATGGATGCAACAGGGAATCAAGTGCCAGATGTTATCGCCGGGAATGGAACCTTCCAGCTTGATCCGGGTGGGATATTGAGCTGTGAAGTCGAGTTGATACGCGCCGTCGTAACAGATCAAATTCAGCTTGATATTCGCATCGCTGTATTCGAGACCTTTGGTCATGTCGACATTGCCGGCGGAATTCCAACCGCCGTTTCTGGACTGGTATAATACTTCAACTTTCATCATTTCCCATTTCTCCTTAAAATCAATGTTGACATGGGAGATACGGTCAATTTCGTACCGCCCATGATAATTTTATTCGTACCGAGCAGCCGGTAAGTACCGGACTTCGGCAGTTCGAGCGTGAATGAACGGTCTTGCGTCGCATTCATGCCGATCTCAAACGGGCCGTAGGAAGCGCGGTAGAAATCGCCGCGCCCGGCGTAGGGGCTTTCATCGCCCGGCTGAAATTTGATGCCGTCCGGAATTTTGGCAATCGGCAGGACTTCACCGGTATGCGCCGAATGATAGCGGACCGGATAATGGATATGTCCGCCGCCGCGGCCGAAGCCGAAATTGGTCCAGTCCGGCCTTTTCCACTCCATGCCGGAAGCGGTAAAATCGATGGCAATCCGCTGAGTGGCGATCCGTTCGATCCGTGGCGTCAGGTAATGGAATTTGCCGAGAAAGTTCACTCCATTCCGGGCGCGCCAATACAGCGACGCATATAAAATATCTTCTCCATCCTTTACTGCCAGCACTCCGTTTTCTTCATCGCTCCAGACGAAATCCGACTGATCCGGCGACATCGGCATTCTGCTGCCGGACTTCGACAGTTTTTCCAATGCCGCATATTCGCCGGGCGTGTGAAGCAATCCGAAGGTTACACGGAAGCCGCCTTCCTTCATCTGACGCTCCACCGAACGGAAAAACTGCTGTTCATCCAGCATTTGGCGGACCATTCCGAGGGAGTAACCGTCGCCGGCCGCCAGAGAAGCCTGGAGCGGCGAGGCGTCGCGAGTCGGGCGCTGGGCGTAGCAGATATCGCCGGGCACTTTATGGTCGCGCCAGCCGATGACACTTTCAAGCCGCATGGCCGGATAGCCGTTTGCGTCGAGTGCCGGATAACGGAAAACCGATCTGGCTTTGATGATTTTACGCAATGCGTCTTTGATCTCCGGGTCGCCTTCGGCCTTCGGGGTGGGGCGCGTGGAGTTATAAATAGCGGTAACCCAGTCGAGAACCTCTCCGTAGTTGCCGACATAGCCGAGTTCCTTGGTCAAGCCTTTGGCGGTAAGCTGGAGATAATTTTTACCGGCGGGCCAGGTCGGATTGCCGCCGCCGTCCAATTTGCCCGACCAGGGACGCAAGCCGACGGATTCTTTCAGAAATCCCAGAGTCGTATCCAGGGGCAGGGCCGATGAAGAATCAAGATAATTCAACGCGCGATTGTTCCAGTGCATATTCATGTCGATAATCATGGACTGGTTGGTGTACATGCGGCGATACGTGGACAGGTGGTCGAGTCCGGCTTTGAGCATTTCCGCCCATGCCTGGCGGCGATTGATATCCTGTCCTTTCTCATCCTTGATATTTTCGCTTAACCGAGGCTCGATCTCGTGGCGCAGACGCAGAATTGCATCGCCGACCGGGCCGAATCCGAACCAGTCGGGATTCCAGGTGGAGCGGTCATCGACAGCCAGCTTCGGGTTGTTGCGGAACTTGACGAAATACATGTCGATGCCGGCGATCACCGCTTCTATCGCCGCCTTATTTTTATAAGCGGGCGTCCAATCCACATCATACGCTTGAGCGATCATCTGAATCTGCATCTGGCTGGAAATTTGGCCGGGCCGGATAAATTTGGCGACATCGCGGTTGACCCGTTCTTTCAGTGCCGTGAAATCTTTCTTTTCCGCCGGAGGAACCGCCGGTTTGACCGCCGGAGCAATCTTTTCGCTTGCCGGAGGCGCGAAAAAACCGTCGGTATGGGTATAAGCCGCATAAATGCCGCGGCTGGGAGTCGTCATGTTTTTCTGATACTGTTCGAAATTCCGCCCGTATCCCCAGATTCTGCCGGTGGCGCGAATTTCCAGCTCCAATTCTTTTTTCCCTTGGGTCAGGTTCAGCGGCAACAGACTTGTCGTATAAAGAAAACGGTCTTTGAATTGCGGTTCGCCGCTGCCATGATCCAGAATATCATAATCGCCGAGATGGCGGAATCCCACCTGCTTGCCGTCGATATACAGGATCAGCAAATTTTCGCTGACGTCGCCGCCCCATAATTTCAAGGTCAGATAATTTTCTTTCGTGGGATCAACCGACATTTTAAAAAACATTCCCTTGCTCTCGAAATACGGATGAACCGGAGGCTTGATCTGCCGGGTGGGCTCATCGAGTCCGCCCTCGGAGGTCAGAGTACTGCCGCCGCGAAAGTTGTGGGCTTTCTCCGAAGAGGAATCGCCGAACTTCAGATAATCACCGGCCGCAATCGCACCGGCCAGAGCCATGATGACGAGGTAGAGGAATGTTTTCATAAATTATTTTACCAGTTTGAATTTACGGTTGACCGGGGCCGCGCTCCGGATCGCGGGATCTTTTTCCCGGCCGTACTGCCAGGCCACGACCGATACTTCGACCGGATACTTGGCGCCCGCCGGAATTTCTGTGAAAATCAGCTCGCCGTCTTTGATATACGCGGGGCCGTATTCCACATAATACTCCACCGGCATGCCGGTATTGGCGCGGGCATTGAGCCGGTATGACGCCGTCCCGGTTTTTTGGTCGGGAATTGCCGGGAAGTCGATGCGCTGGGCAAGGCCCTTGTCGCGGCTGCGCGGCACCGTCATGACTGACTGCAGCACAGAGCGGCGATATGTTGCGTCGCCAGGATGCACGGCCATCATGTAGATTTCTCCGGTGCGGCGGCTGGTGGTGAATCCGAAGCGGTAAAAGCGCACCGCCAGCGTTTCATGATCGATCCGCACGACCGGGCCGCAGATCGGATAAATATTGATGTTTTCCGCGTCCGAGCCGTGCTCAATCGACGAACCGGCTTTCTGGCCGCTCCAGCCCACGGGGCGCCCCTCGGTAACGGTGTCGATGAAAGTACCCTTCAACTTAAATGACAATCCGTCCGCTTCCGGTTTGAATGCCGGGTGAATCTGGGCGTGGGTTTTACGGTCGGTCAGGGTATTACCATCCTGTACATAGCCGAGCAGTTGAACTTTTTTTCCGCGCTCGCGAGCCTGGTATTGCTCGTGATAACGCGCATGCTCTTCGTCGAATACCCAAAGTTTTTCCTCGTTCCTGCCCTCGAATTGCCCGACTGGGGCGGCCTTGGCTTCCGGCTGATTGTTGACGCGCCAGTAATCGACGTTCCAACCGGAATCATAGCTGATTTTTTTCAGCTTGCCGGGATCGGAATTGCGGGCTTTGTCGGCTTTTTCCATATAGAATCCGAGGTAATCGATGATGTTGTCATTGATGTCGAAATGACCGGAACCCGGATCGGCCACCAGGGTAACCAACAGGCCGGGGACATGCTGGGCGAGTACTTGCGGACGGCGATTGGTGCGGCCGCCGGAATACTCGCCGTCGCGAATCAGCATCGGAATGCCCTGCAGTTTGGCTATGGTTTCCGCGTTCATGGCCGGATCGTTGAATTTGTAATGATAATCGACTCCAGGCGTGCTGCCGTCATAGGAAATCCCGCAAATCGCGCGCTCCGGCTTCCACATAGCCATTTGCCACGGAAACGCCGCCATCGCCGAATGTCCGATGCCGATGAACGGAATATTCTTTATTTCCCCGTAACCGGATTTTTCCGCCAGGTCGGCGAACAGCGCGTCCATGACTTTACCCTGTTCCGGGTTGTTGAAATCGAAGTTCGCTCCGAATGGAGTCGGCGCAATCCATACACAGCCATAATCGAGCTTCTGCAAGGTTTCACGGAATGCTTGATGTTCCATAATCGGCAATTCCAGCATGTTGAACATTCCCAGGACCAGGCCGCGCAACTTGGCGGTTTTCGGCGGAATATAGAGATACGCTACTGCCGGTAAATTATTTTCCGAGCTGACCGCCCGCATCGGCACCGCCCACTGCCAGACCGCCTTGTCCAGTTCCAGGCCGGTAAAAGGGCTGACCGCGTCTTTCGCCGCCGGAATCGGATCGTAAACCGGAGCGATCATGCTGCCTTTGAAGCTGTCGCCTTCCCAAAATTGGCGGCAATGTGTTTTGTTGTCGAGCGAATAAAAGAAGACCGCCATTTTCTTTTTGCCGGGCAGGGGGTCTTGTGATCCGTCCAGCCCGAGCGTCGGGAAATCCAGCTTGACTTCGCGGTTTTCTTCGATCACGGCTTTCAGTTTTCCGGTAACGTCGACAAACTTTCCGTGATCGCCGAAATAAACCTTGCCGAGTGTGAATTCTTCCGTTACCGTCTGATTGGCGATAATTCCGTTGATCGTGCGTTCTTCCAGTTCCCGCGTTTTGATCTGGCCGTCGTTGTCTTTGTATTTGACAATTAATTTTTTGGCGACGCCGGGGGCGGGGTCTTTGCCCGCCATCCGGTTGCCGTCGATCCAGCCGATATAGAAATCATCATTGACTTTCAGCTTGCCGAACTGTTCCGTCACCTCCGCCCAGCGGTTGTCGGCGCCGAATTTCGCCTCGATCACTTCCAGTGCGGAAGCCTGGCATATTTGGATGAACAGAATCGCGGTTAACAGATATTTCAGCATAGTCATGATGATTTCTCCGGGGTTGGTTTATCAGTACTGAATCATGGTCCAGCGGCCGCCGGGATTGTCGCCGGTAGCGGCAGCCAGCACGCCACGATTTTCGCGGGATGTTTCGCTGGGAACCAGTTGTTCGGCATGGCCGTCGCAGAAAAGATAGTTCATGCGTTTGTTGTGCGGAGGAATATAGGTATTGCTGTTGGTCTGGTGGAAAGGATGGCAAGCGGCACTGCACATATAGTTGGCCTGTTTGTTGGAACTGTCGTGTCTTTCGGCAACCATGATCAGCCAACTGGGGTTCTTGATCCTGCTGGTTTTGGCTCCGTAAAGCCGCCGCGGCTGGGCAACTTCAAGATCTCCGGTACCGTTCAAACGGGCCCCGCCGACGTCATCGTTGGTATTGACGATATTGGCCCCGTTGAAGGAGTACGAGCGCTTGTACTGCGCCGGGCTGCGGGCGAACTGGTCGGAAGCGCATTTGAACACCGGTCCGGGGTTGGCCGGCCGCAATTTCCCATCTCCGGGAATGCCCATGAAAAGACCGATCTGGTAATCCCAGGCTCCATCGCCGGTTACGGCATTGGTATAGGCGACATGTCCGGGATAACGGTCATCGTAGCTGTCGACATAACCGATGACTCCGAAGTTCATCTGCTTGAGGTTGCTTGTGCAATTGATCGCCCGTCCTTTTTCCCGCGCATTGCTGAGTGCCGGCAGCAGCATCGCCGCCAGGAGTGCGATGATCGCAATCACGACCAGGAGCTCAATAAGTGTAAATTGTTTCGCATTTCTTCTGGAATTCATTTTAACATTCTCCTTTAATCAATTCCGGTTTGATAAATATTTCACTTGAATATTCGCTGCTTTCGCCGTTGATCCGGCGCAACAGTTGATCTACCGCCATTTCACCCACCTGGGAAATCTTGATATCGATCGTGGCCGGGCGCGGCGAAATATAACGCAGCAGCACTTCCTCGTTGTTACAACCGATCATATCCAGCTTGGACACATCGTATCCGTTGGCCCTCAATTCATTGTAAACTCCCAGCATAATATCGTCGGCACAGAAGAATGCGCCGGTAATACCATTGCGCTTCTTCCTGAATCCATCGGCCAATTCACGGAACGCGGCGATATCTTTGTTGGCTTCAGAGGGCGCAAGCACCGTCACTTTCATGCCGAGTTCGGCGGCGTGTTTGGCAAAACGCTCCACCCGGGCGGCAAAAGCGCTGTGCTGGTTTTCACTGGTAAATACCGCGACATTTTTATGACCGCGCGAGGCCAGATAGTCGGCGGCAATTGTACCCACCGCCAGGTTGTCATAGAAAATGTGATCGAACGTGCGTTCTTCATCGTCATGTTCACGGAAGCACCAGACCATAGGGAGCTTGTCATGGAGCTTCTTGAGTTTGCTGACGACTTCCATCCGGGCCGGCTTGCCGAAAAGAATCACCCCGTCGCTGTTGCGCGGGTCGATCACTTCCGGCAATCTGCCTTCATGGCCGATATGCGTCAGTTGCAAAGTCAACTGCCGCTCCAGCAATGCACTTTGAATGCTGCCGATCAGAATCGGCAACGCCGGTTTGCGCAACATTTCTTCCGGAGAAAACGCTCCCAGTGAAAGGAACGCCACCGCTCCGGTTCTGATGCCGACGCGCTCCGCGACTTTCGGACCGGGACGAACGATGCTCGGCTGATAATTATATTTCTCTGTGGCCGCCTTGATCCTGGCGGCAGCCTCCGACGACACCTTTTCCGGTTTGTTGAAATAGCGCGAAACCGTACTGATGCTGACGTTGGCTTTTTTAGCGATTTCGACGATAGACATTGTTTTGTCTCCTGCTTATGTTTTTTGCTTTATATATATTGTCGCTCCAAATATGAAAAAAGTCAATAGGGCTTTGAAAAATAATTCAATAATTTTCATGATATTTATCAAATCATAGTCGATCGAGGTCTGATATAGATACTTTTATATTTACATGTAATTCTCGATTCTGTAATTTATTGAGCTAAATATTAACAAATTACAAAGAGTGTCACGATCGAAAAGCATTTGTGAAAATTATTTTATTATTTTTCATGAATGGCTATTGCAATTTTCACATATCACAATATAATTATTAATAAAGAACATTTAAAAATGGAGACCATATCATGCTTAGAGCCCTTATCTTTACAGTTTTAGTAACCGCTATCTCATTGTCGGCGGGTTCCGCTCTTGAAAGAATGAGTCCTTATGTGGTATCGCAACAAATCATAGCGAAGCCGGAACCGTTGAAAGAACTCACCTTGAAATTGAAAGCCGACGGTGCGACGCCGCAACTGTTGCATGTCCGTTATTCCGGCGACGAAAAACCGGAGCCGGGCGAAAAATTGCTGTTCCGTATTTTCGTTGACGGCAAAGAACTGGCCGTTCAGGGGATCAACCGGAATTTCCCCAACAGCATGCTCGATGAATTTTATCCGTTGGTCACCGATAAAAATGAAATTACGGTTCAGTTTAAGCCTTACGACAACAAATCGTCCGTAGCCAGTATTTATGCCGTATCGGTCATTCGTCAGAAAACGGAGTTCGGGCGGTTCGATAAGTTCAACGGCAACACGATCAGCATTCCCGGGCGGATCAGCTATACCGAACCGGACGGCCCACAGGGGTGGCGGTTGCACGGCTGGATGGCGGAGAGCGACGGCGTCTTCCGCATGGCCGATTACTGGGGGCTGGAATTTGAAGCGGATTTGAGAAATACCGACCGGGCCGCCCTGCAATTTATTGCCCGTCTCGATGTCCTGCCGAATGAAGACCGCGACACCGGCCCGGAGAGCCGCGAAGTGAAAATGACGCTGTCCAAATCCGGGAAACAGACGTTTTATCTGAAATTCGCCGATTTCGCCAACCCCAATGCCGACCTCGCCAACATCATGTACAAATTGAAAACGCTGGAGCTGAAAGTTGACGGCAGCGGCGGCGAACTGTTCATCGGCAATGTCCGGTTGCTGAAAGGATATAAATTTGCCGCCGATACCGAACATTGGTCAAAGCCCGCTTTTCCCGGAGAAACCGCGGTTTATGATCTCGAGATCACCAATACTTCGAAAAATCGCGAATCCTATAACCTGAGCAGCATTCGGCGCAATTGGGAAGCCATGACCGCCACCGTTGAGCCCGCCGCGCTGGACTTGAACCCCGGCGAATCCGCCAAAGTCAAAGTGGCGGTGACGGTTCCTGCCAGAATTCCGCCCGGCGGCCATGAAAAACAATTTATCCGGATCAACGTCGACGGCGATCCCGGCGCTGCCCGGACTCTGGAATTCATCACCTTCGCCAAACTGTCGAGCCCGTTCATCATCCACGACACCAAAGGCTGGGCCGAAGTCCGCGAGAAAGCGGCGAAATACGATTGGGCCAAAAAAGCGTTGAACAAATACCTCAAAAGCGCCGACAACTGGCAGGTCCCGGAGCTGGAAGTCTACTCCATCAGCCCGGATACGAAGCGTCCTTACCTGGTCGACGCCCGGCAGGAACAGCGGTTGATGGACGCCGCATATGCCTACATCCTGACCGGCGAAAAGAAGTACGCGGAAAAAGCCGCGCTGTTCCTCCGCCGGATCAGCGACCCGGAAAAAGGTTTTCCGAAAACTCATCAGCTCGGGCATCAAAGTGCGGTCCAGGAAGGCCATATTTTCCAGCATGTCGCGCAGGCCTACGACCTGATTTACAACTCCGGAGCCCTTTCCGTGGAAGACAAGGCCAATATCAACAATACGCTGAAAATCTACTGTGATATGATCCGGGTCAACAACTGCCATCCGGCCGGAGCCAACTGGGCCGTATCCATGCAGCTCGGAGCGCTGTTCAGCGCCATGATGCTGGATGACCTGGCGCTGTCGGAACATTTCGTCTTCGGGCCGGGCATGCTGTCGGACAAGATTTCCAGCTATACCATGCCGGACGGCTGGTGGTACGAGTGCTCCATCAGCTACAACCTCTGGTGCGCCAAGGAATTTACCCAAATGTCGCTGGCCATGGAGCGCTTCGGCTATTCGCTGCTGAACCGCAAATACCCGGTTTATTTCGCCTCCGCTCCGGATTATCAGCTGGACGACAAAACCGAGCTGGACCAGCGGCGCAATGTCCACTACGGCCACAGTTTCCGCATTTTCGGCAACATCGAAAACCAGACGGTCACCATCAAAAAAATGTTCGACGCCATGATCCCGTACATCGATTATCGCGGCTGGATTTTCGGCATCAACGATTCCTATGAAAACAATGTCGGCGGCGGCCGTTTCGAGCTCGCTTATTATGCGTTTCGCGATCCCCGTTACGCGGCGTTCATCAAGCGCGCCCCGGAACGCAGCGACTTGATTTACGGAGTGCCGGAGCTGCCGGCGGAAACCCCGGAAATCGGCCGGGGATCGGCCTACAGTGACAATGTCGGGCTGTTGATGCTGCGCTCGAATCAGCAGGAACCGCGCGAGCGTATTCAGGCCGTTTTGAAGTACGGTACTCACGGCGGCTACCACGGTCACTACGACCGGACCGGACTGCTTTCCATGATGCGCTACGGGCGCAGTTTCTTCAACCCGGAAATGATCTGGTACAGCTACCAGCCGTTCATGTACAACTTCTATGTTCAGAGTTCGATTGCCAAAAATATGGTGACGGTTGATTTCAAACAGCAGGAAGTCGACGGCAGTGCGCGCACGCTTTTTTATACCGGCGACATGCTCCAGGCCGGGTGCGTTGAAACGACTTCCGCCTGGTCGAATCCCGGCTACGGCGGATTACGTTGGGGTCATATCGGTTTTCCGACATTCAGCAGCAAAACCATTGCCGAAGGACGTTATGTTCCGATTCCATCCCCCGAACCGCGTTATGGCTCCATGTCCGGATTCACCGAGCCGGTCCAGCAGCGTCGCCTGATGGGAGTGACCGATGATTATATCGTGTTGATTGACTACGTTCAGGGGCAGCAAAAACACCAGTACGATCTGCTTTATCAGGTCAAAGGTTTGCTGGATATCACTGCGCCGGAGAAAAAATTCATCAAACACACCGCCCAGTTGGATGCCGATCCCCTGAAATCAACGCAGTTTGTTACCGATGTCAACTGGTATGAAGTTGCCGGCACTGCCAAAATGAGTTTCCTGACGGTTTTCGGGCCGGAGGGCGACAATCGCGGCACCCGCATGAACGGCGAGCCCGGCAAACTCTATATCGACCTCCATCACGCCTGGCCGAATACCCGGCGCACCCTCTTTACCGGGCTCACTCCGGAAAACCACGGCGTTAACCGCAAGCTCGAATGGAGCGTCAAGGGCGACGGCAAGGAGCTCGCTGCCGGCAAATTCGGAGCCTGGATACTGGGCGACGCCCAAGTTAATGTCGAGCTCAAAGGCGTAACCAAGCTCGAACTGACCACCGCAATCGAAAGCCGAGGCAAAATCAATACTCTGTTCTGGGCCGACGCCGTACTCGAAACCGCCGACGGCAAGACCATCCCGCTGACTACTTTGACACCCGGAAAACACAATGTCCTGGAGCATAAACACGGTTTCGACAAAGATTACGCCGGCGGCAAGATCAACATCGCGGGCAACGATTACCGGACCGGGCTTCCGGCCGACTCCGCCAAAGTCGGTGTGGACCAGCCTGCCGTTTACACCTTCGACCTGACCGGGCTGAACGCGGTCCGCCTGAAAACCGTGGTCGGCGGCGACTATCCGGTCGGACCGCAGGCCGAACGCCGGATCACCTCCGGAGTCCAGGTTCATGAACAGGAAACGGTCTTTATTTCGGTGATGGAGCCGTTCGAAAAATCAGGCGTCATCGACAAAGTAACCGCGTCATCCGCCGATTCGTTGGAAGTGGCGTTGAAAGACGGACGCATCCATAAATTCAATATCTCCGGCCTGAAAGACGGCAAAAACATTCAGCTGAAAATGAGTGAATACAAAGACGGCAAACTGACAAAAGAAGAGACGGCAAAATGATTATCAAAGTCAAAAATTCCGGCGATGATACCCGCGCGATTCAAGATGCAATTAACACTTGTCACGCGGGTGGGGGAGGGGAGGTGGTTCTTGAAAACGGCACCTTTCGCTCCGGAACTCTTTACCTGAAATCAAATGTGCAATTGAGGATCGACAGCGGGGCGGTTCTGGTTGCCGGCGGCGACATCGCCGATTACCCGGCGGATACGCATTATAACCGCTATATCAACGAGCAGGATATGGACCGCTGTTTCATTTACGCCGAAGACGCCGAAAACATCGGCCTGACCGGGTTTGGCGAGATCAACGGCAATGCCGAGGCCTTTCCGAACCCGGGAAGCATTTACCGCCCGATGATGATTCGTTTTTTGCGCTGCCGGAATATCCGTGTCGAAAATCTGCGCCTGTACAACGCCGCCGCCTGGACCAGCGCTTTCCTGGACTCTGTGAATATCTGGTGTCTGAACCTTGATATCAAAAACGACAAGCGTTACAACGGCGACGGACTCGATTTCGACGGCTGCGCCAATGTATTCGTCGATAACTGCAAAATCCTGGGGACGGACGATAATCTGTGCTTACAATCCAGCAGTCCGGATTATCCGGTGCGCAATATTCATATTTCCAATTGCCTCTTCACATCGATCTGCGCCGGAATCCGCATCGGCCTGAAATCGGTTGGCGAGATATCGGAGGTCACGATCACCAATTGCACCTTTGAAAACATCTGGCGCGAAGGGTTGAAAATCGAGTGCACCGAGGGTGGAATCATCCGCAACATCACCGCCTCGAACCTGACCATGCGCAATGTTTCGCGACCGGTGTTTATCCTGCTGAACAATCGCCTGAGCGATATCGGCTCCTCCATCGGTTTGAACGAAATGCCGGAAATCGGCAAGCTGGAAAATATCATCATCTCCGGCCTGGTCATTTACGACAGCAGCGAAATGAAAAACATCCATTACCGCTTCAAAGACGACATCATGGGGAGCCCCATCTTTCATGGAATCCGGGTCGACGCCGAGGAAAATCACAAAATCGGCGGCCTGATTTTACGCGATGTGATTTATCATGCCATCGGAACGGTAAAACTCGCCGATATTCCGACCGATTACCCGTTGGTGCTTGACCGGAAAAAACATCCTGGTCAAATCACCTCCGAGAACTACTATCCGGATTGGAGCCGGGTTTCCTGCCTGGATATTCGCAATGTCGATTCGCTTGTCCTCGATAATATCATCCTGAAATTATTGAATCCGGACGAAAGAAAACCATACATCATGGAAGGCTGCGAAATCCTGAAACAGGACATCCATTGTTCTCCTCAAGATTCGAAAACGATTACCGTATAGCCGGTAAATTGATCCGGGCTGATGTGACAATAATCTTCTTTGATTTCAAACTCAACCGGCTTACGGTCCGGAGCGGTGTAAACCTTGCTGATTTTCAGCCCGTCAGTCCGCAAGGCCAGTTTGACATTCTGGACAATACTGCCTTCCTCGATCATATCGATCTTGGCGCCGCGGCGTTCCGGTACGTAAGCCGTCAGCCAGACAATGCGGCGGTTGTCCTGAGTAGTTACAGTGGCGCGTCCGTAGCTGGGCAGGTTTTCCACCTTCAGCAATGGTTGAGGAAGGAGTTTGTCAATTACCGAACCCAGCAGATTGCGCAGCGGTACCTGGGCATGGTTGAAGTAACTTATCCCGATCGGATGGCTGAAATGCGCGACTTGAGCGTTGATGGTCAGGGCTGCAGTGCCATCCGCTTTGTTCGGCGGCAGATACAAGTAAGCATGTTCCTGATCGAAATGACGGTTGAAGTACGGAGCGATGATATCGGCGACGATGTCCGCCGAAATCGCCTTGACGGCGGTACCCTTGTCGTACAAAGTTACCGGCATGTCCGGTACTCCGTCGATTTTTTCGCGAATACTGAAATACGCGGGATCGTGCGGTGAATCGGCAATGAACTCAACTCCCCAGGCTTCCGGCAGGGCGAATTGCGCCGCATCCTGACGCAGTCCGGACCAGCCGCTGGCAATGATCTTGCCGCCTGCGGCAATGAAATCCTGAATCCGAGCGGTCAGTTCGGCATCCAGGCGCAGCTGGTCGAGCAGAATCAACATCTTGTATTTGCTGAAATCCTGGTCGGCACTGATAACATCGAATTGCTTCTTCAATTCGATAAGCATCCGGCAGGCCCCTCTGCCGGCCTGAATATGCTGCTGGGTTCGAGCTCCCGACTCGCTGTTGTAAACGAATGTCTTCGCGGGAAGTACTACGGCGATATCGGTCACGGCGGCGGCGTCGTTCAACCAGGGCTGCAGCGGGGTAAGCTCACCATAAATATCGGCAATCAGATCATAAACCGGCATATTCATGTCGCCGCGCGGATGGAAATGGTCGCCGATGGTAGTACGCATGGCATTGCCAAGTCCGGTCAGGCAGTCGTATATCAAGCTGGCGCGGGTGCGGATGCCGCCGAAGTCGCCCCAGGACTCGTGGAAGCGCCCGGTCATATTGAGGACCGGCATGCCCAGAGTCCGGATACGGCGGGCGTTGAACTGCAGCGATTCATAACCCCAGCCGCCGGTGGGCAAACATTCGTATTCCAGATAAGTGGCGAGATCGAGCTGATCCTCGAAAGGCACGCCGTTAAAGTAAATCAGATAATCTTTGCCGCTGCCTTTGATGCGTTCGCTGAGCCGCCGGGCGAAGCGCAGACGGGTGAAATCAGCAAAAGCATTGACATCCATATTCAGCTTACGCATTTCCCGGATGCACTCCACTCCGATACACGGAGCCGGAGAGAAACAATCAAAGAAAAAGCCGTCGATGGGATATTCCAGCAATTCCCCCACCATGCCCAGCAAATGCTCGGCATAACCGCTATTATAGCACATCCGGCGGAAAAAATGATTTCCCTCCATGGGTTCGGCATACGCCCTGCCGTCGGGAGTTACCGTAGTCCATTCGCGGTGCAGCAAACCTTCCTCATGGCTGAGGCCGGCATTGATATAAGCGCTGATCTGGATGTCGCGCTTGTGCATAGCCTCGGCGAGCTTCAACAATAAATCATACTCCAGCGAGGCATGCCGGATGCCCAATTGCGTGTTGTAATAAGCGGTACCGAGGTTACAACGGGCCGGGAAGACCACAAAATCGGCTCCGCAGCGCTTGATTTGCTCGGCAATGGCATCGCAATCGAAGTCTTTTCCGACTTCCGGATGGGTGGGCATAGTATGAAAATCATAAAAAATGCCCCATTGTGGAATCCGCATAAATTACCTCTTGTTTGTAGTTGAATTATCCTTGCTAACTCGTGTTAATGATATATTATACACGATTCCAAAAAATTTGCAAGAGGCGTATCACCCGAATCGCGCGCTTTTTTTCTATCTTAATTTGAAGATCATTTAGGAACTGTGATTTTATGGCTTAGCCGAAGAAGAGGGCTTGCATTTGTTTGCGAGGAGGATATTGTTTAACCATCGCCTTGACAAACCGGAGGTCTTATGGCTGACTATGATGAAATACTACAGTCTGCAAATGTGCATTTCAAGCGCGGAGTCGAACTGTTCAACGCCGGAGATATGGAAGCCGCGCTGCTCGAACTCGACCGGGCGGTTGCTTCGAGTCCATCGAGTGCGAGAATACTTCATTCCCGAGGAAAGGTACAGCAGCGTCTTGGCAACGATGCCGCGTTGAGTGATTACAGCGAGGCGCTCTACCTGGATCTGGAGGATGAGTTTGGCTACAGCAGAGCGATTGAGCTCGATCCGGAGAACGCGCACGGCTATTTCGTCCGCGGCGATGCCTCTTGGGTGGCGTATAGGGCTCCGGAGGCCTTGGAGGATTTCAATCGGGCGATTGAAATCGACCCGTCGCTGGCCGCCGCCTACCGGGAACGCGGAAGTATCCATAACTATTTGAATGAGCATGCCGCCGCGCTGGTCGATTATGACAAGGCGATCGAACTGGATCCGAAGGATGCGGAGGCTTGGTTTGGACACGGTTGGACAAACGCCGAATTGGGCAATACGGAAGCAGCCTTCGCGGATTACGCCAAAACACTTGAACTGGATCCTAAATTTGCCGCGGCCTACAACAATCGCGGGGACCTGAATTGGAAGTTAGAACGCAGAGAGGCGGCGCGGTCGGATTTTGAGAAAGCCGTTGAGCTCAATCCGCGTTGGACGGACGCTTGGGCCAGCCTCGGACGCATCCATTATGAACTGGGCGATTGGGTCGCTGCGCAGACGGCTTACGACCAGTCGGTCGAACTCAGCTCGGAGGATGGAACCCTCTACTTTGATCGCGGGCTGGTCTACCTGGCGTGGGGCAAAAAAGAGGAAGCGCTGGCAGATTTCGAGCGGGCGCAAGCTTTCGGCTATGAGGAAGCACTTTGGAACAAAGGATTGATGCTTGAGGAACTGGGACGGCTGCCGGAATCCGTGGCCGCAATGGATAAGTACTACCGCCAGAATCCCGACCGGCAAGAGGGCCGCGAGTGGCTGGAAGAATTGCGAAAAATAGTTGAAGACGAGGCATAACCCATACTTTACTCGAATTAACATCCCCACAGCCGGGGAAAACGACAGCAAACATCATTTTATCGATCTTTGGAAACAAGGGATTTGAAAATAAAATGGTCGGGGTGAGAGGATTTGAACCTCCGGCCTCTGCGTCCCGAACGCAGCGCTCTAGCCAGACTGAGCCACACCCCGATTTGGTTATGCTCTTAATTCTGCATGAGCTTATACAATACAGCATAATTAAAATGATTCAAGCGGAATTTTGAGAAAAAATTAAAAAATCATCTGAAAAATATATTTGCGAAGCGATTTGAAAATTGAGGGAAATCACGGTACATTACTCTAATGGAATTCCGTAGAGGAAATTCCCTGCGACATCTTTCTTCGTTTCATGACCCTGAATCTGCCTGCGAGAGTTTCCTTGTGTCAAAAAGTAACTGAAAATAAGGATGTTGTATTATGAAATCGATGTTTTCGCTCCTGGTGGTTCAAGCTCTGGTTTGTGGTGGTCTCTGGGCTGCAGAGGCTGCCCATGAAACTAAATTCGACAAGAAACCGTCTCCGGATAAAATATGTACCGAGTTGAAGGATGGAAATTCCCGTTTTATCAAGGGTGAATGCAGTCATCCGAATTCATCCGCGGAGCGTCGGCAGTTGGCTTTTGCCAAAAGTCAGGGGGATTATGCGGTGGCGACTGTTCTGGGATGTTCTGATTCACGGGTGCCGCTGGAGCTGATTTTTGATGCCGGAATCATGGATCTTTTTGTTATCCGGGTGCCGGGAAATATTTGCAAGAGCGATGAAATCGGCGGGGTTGAGTACGGGATTCATCATGCATATACCCCGGTCGTGGTGGTGCTGGGGCATTCCGACTGTGGAGCGGTGACGGCGGCAGTCAAGAGCGGCCATAAGCTTGAGCGCAACATTCCGGAATTGCTGAAACCGATCAAGAAATTGGTTGAGAAAGTCAGAAAAGAGTATCCGGGGCTTGCCGAAAAGGAATTGATTGAGTTTTGTATTCGTGAAAATGTTTATTATGAGATTGAGATGTTGTTTGAGCAAAGCGCGGCCACCCGGAACGTCGTCAAGGCGGGCAAGGTGAAAGTGACCGGCGCCGTCTATGACCTCGGCAGCGGCAAGGTGGAATGGCTCGACCAGGAGCGGATCGGCAAGATTCTGGCTACGGTTGAAGCCAATGGATCACATGCCGTGAAAGAGTTCGAAGATTGAATAGAAGGGAGTAAGAAAATGCTGAACTACCAAATTTCGAATCTTTCCGGCGCTTTTTGCCGGATTCGCTCGTTACATAACTCGTTATGCTCCTCGCTAATCCAATAAAAATCACTCGGAAATCTTTCGGAAATTAACGGTGGTCCAGCAATTTCAACTTCCTTAGTGCTTTAAATCTACCTGTTTCTTGATGAGAAAATCACGGAGCCGGTCTCGGTTGGCCTGAGCAATATAGACACTCGTCTTGATGCCTGGCAGGCCGCGGACGCTTTTGCCGTGGTGGTAGGAGATTGAAGCCAGATCTTTCCCTGCTTTGCGAAAAGTGATTTGCAGTTCGCCGATACACAGGCAGTGAAATGTGTACGGCGGCATTTGCAGTTTCAGCAAGGAGAAAAATTCCTTTATGTCATCGCCGGACAGAATAATATCTGGAAGTTCCCGGGAAAAATTATAGTGAATGACAATGGCATCCGATTGAGATGCCAAGGTTCGGAGTTTCCTCTGAAGGCTCAGCTCTGCAAAAAAGACATTGGCTGTCGGATGCACAAAATAGAAACACGCAAAGATAAGTGCCAGGAAAAGTGTCCAAGCTAAAATTTTGACGATATGCTTGCGGATTGGCATTTTTTTACTCGTCCTGAAATTGTCGGTCAGAGAAATATACACTGGACAGTCGGCAAGTCAAAGAAATAAAAAAAAAGATTGCGAAAATATTTTGTAACATATTGACAAAAACGAAATTGATAGTATAATCTTATAAAGTGTACTAGAACTGTTTGGGTGAATATGAACGAATGCAGAAACAAAACAGCTTTGCCGGTCATGGTTCGCAATGAATTGGCGAAGCGTATTGAGACTTCTTATTACCGGCCCGGTGAAAAACTGAGCGGGGTTCGCAGGCTTGCCGAGGAATTCGGCGTCAGCGCCGTTACTGTCGGCGAGGCCCTGCGGCTGCTGGAAAAGGACGATTATCTGGTTTGTGTTCATGGCAGCGGTACTTATGTTATGGAAAAAACGGAGACGCCCGGAGTGCCTTTGAATATCGTGTTTGCTTTTCCGGAAGAGGCAATTTCGGCCGAACAGTTGGGGCAGGAAAACTGCGCGATCAGTTCGGAAGCTTACCGGGGGCTGGTGGCCGGGGCTATGGTCAATAATTGCAAGGTGCGTTTTGAGCATTTTATCGACAATTCCGGGGGAAATATGTTCCGGCGGCAATTGAAGCAATTGCAGGATTACGATGCGGCGGTTTTTCTGGGAGAACAGTTGGGGGAGTTGCAAAAAGAGCTGGCCCGGACTAAGCCGGTTTTCCGGCTGGCGGCGTCTTATGAAGAAACGCTTTTAAACCGAATTACCCCGATTACCTATGACCGGGTCGGCGCATTTGATGTGATGTTGCGGCATGTGGCGGAATGCGGTTACCGGTCGGTGGGGATCGTATCGCAGTACCGGCGGACTAATGACCGGCTGTTGTACAAGGTGGATATCTTCAAGGAGGCGGCGGTGCGGAACGGTTTGACGGTCAGCGATGAATTCGACTGGCGTTTTCCGCAGAACGACAGCTATGAGAAGATGTTGTGCGAAAAACTATCCGGTCCGCGACCTGATTTTATTTTTGTCAACCATACGGACAGCGTCGGAATGATCTACCGGTATTGTTATGACCGGCGGATTCAAATCGGCGAAGAACTGGGACTGGCGGCGTTGGCGACCGGTTTCACTTTTCAAGGGTTGATTCCGGCTTTGACTTATGTGAGGATTCCGATATTTGAGATTATGAGCCACGTAGCGGGGCTTCTCCGGAATGGAGTGGAGCCATTGAATATGCGGATGACCGGAGAATTTCTGGTCAGGGGACAATCTACTCAACCAAGGAGTTAAAAAAGTATATGAAAAAGAGAAATTTTACACTTATCGAGTTGCTGGTGGTCATTGCGATAATTGCGATACTGGCGGCAATGCTGCTGCCGGCTTTGGCGAAAGCGCGCGGTACCGCCAGAGGCAGCAAGTGCATGTCGAATTTGAAACAATGGGGGACCGGAATCGCTTTTTACGCGGATGATTATGAGGATTATGTTTTCCCCCACAAGCAGAGGAACCGGTTGAGTACAGCTTCGATTGACTGGAATCACCATAATACGCCGCTGAAACAGATGATTGCCGGCGGCGTCAATGACGATACGTGGATTGTCGGGAAAAGTATCAACGGCTGCCCGGAGCATAGTCCATCGATTATTGTCGGCAGTTCGCGTACCTGTGCTTATTACAGTTATCTAACCAATTACAAGGTCACCCAGATGTCGACAAATTATCTGCCGAAATTATCCAAGATCACCAATCCGGGGGCATTGATTCTGCTGCTGGAAGCCAACCGCTATGCGGTGGAGGGGGGCAGTTATATTTCGACCGGGGCTTCGGGAATCAGTTCACTGTCCCTTATTGCCGGTTCCGGATACCGGCAGGGATATTTGCATAATGGTAATACCAATCTGCTTTATGTAGACGGGCATGTTGCTTCCACCAAAAAGATCGAGGCGGCGGAAATGACCTCGAATTCACTGATTGCAATTTAAGGAGTTATTATGAGATTGATTTTGCTGTTGCTATTGGGGATGTCGTTAGGGTTAGCGGCCCAGGACGATAAGTTATTCAGTATTGGTTTCGATTCGTATGCCGTAAATGCCGACGAGGCCAAAGGCGATCCGAAGGGGTATGACTTCGGCGAGGATGATCTGCAATTGCGGATGTTTCCAGGTGTGAACGGCAAGGGAAACAGCTTGAATCTGGCTAATTCCGAGGGTGTAAACTATAAAATGGCCGGAAATTTCCTGCCGAAACAGGGGACGGTGTCTTTGTGGGTGTGCCCGCAAAACTGGCAGATCAATGAGGATGGTTGGCAGTTGTTTTTTTCCGCCAACCAGAAGAATTTTTACCTCAGGATCATGAAGGTAAATAATTATTATATCAGTGCTTCGATAAATTATAACTATAGCCCCGGCAAGGAAAAGGCGTTCAGTATCGGAGTGGCGGCCAGGGTGAATCCCGAGGACTGGGCTCCGGGCAAATGGCATAAGCTGGACCTGACTTGGGACGATAAAAATATCGCACTGTATATCGATGGCCGGATTCCGCAGAAAACCCCGATCAAGATCGGCAAGCAGAATGTGCCGCCCACTGCGCCGGTCAAGGAATTTCCGCACCGGATGGATTTCCCGGAGCCTGCCGGAACTTTTACGATCGGCAACACCAAGGCATGGCAGCAGCGCAAAGAGATCAACCGGGAGCATAAAACCGCTTTTGACATGGTAAGTATTTATGGACGACCGTTGAGCTCTGTAGAAATTATCGAGGAATATGAAAAAATCATTCCTCCTGCGAAAAATACGGAAACGGCTTTGAATTTCACCGTTATTCCCAAGATTGAAACCCCAGTCAATGTCGATGGCAAACTCGATGATCCGGTTTGGCGGCAAGCAACGAAGGTCCGCATGAAAAAAGTTTCCGAGGATGGAACGGACAACCACAATTGGGCCATGGCGGCTCACGATGGACAAAAGCTTTATATCGCTTTTTCTACCGATGCGCCGTGTCGGAAAAAGGTGGCAACCGAGCGTGACGGGCGGTTGTGGGAGGATGACAGTTTCGAGTTTCACCTGATGACCGCGGACAAACAGCATTATCAGTTTATCATCAACGGCAACGGGGCGATTTTCGATCAGTTGAACGGGCGCGCAAGTTGGAACAGTGGGGCGGTCGGAGCCGCTCATTTGAGCGGGCAGGGGTGGAGCGTGGAAATGGCGATTCCGTTGGCCGAACTGGGTGGGCTGGAGAAATTGCAGTCAGGAGTTAGTCAGGCTGATTTTTGCGGAGCCTGGCATGACGGTTTGAGTACGGTTTATTCGCGCTGGGGAAGCTATCGGTCCGGCAAGTTCAAGCCGCATGATGAAGTGATTTTTGGCAAGACCGGTGAGTTTTTCCGCCTGAATAGCGTGGGCAGTCCGGAAAACGGAATGTTGGAACTCTCCGCAGAGGGCAGTAAAGGAGTTACCGGTGAGGCGTCATTGGCTCCTTACGGCTATCCGGCAGTCAAGTATCCGGGAAATCTGACCGGAAAGACCTGGAGCCGCAAACTGGCGGTGGGAAAGCAGACCCTTGAGGTGAGTGCTGAAAAAATCTATTATTACCGTGAAGAACTTCAGGTTAGTTTTCCGTTGGAATTAACCCATAACAACCGTCCGGCGGACAAGCTTATTGAAGTGGAAATCAATATGACCAACATCGGTGTCAAAGGGTTGGAGAAGCTCGGCAAGGATGGTGTCAATGGTACGCTTTGGCTGGTTTCTCCGTCCGGGGAAAAATCATCGGAAGTGAAATTTACCCAGAAGAAAAACATCGATAAGGTTGTGTTGCCGTTTCCGGAAAATCCGCAGCCGGGGACTTGGACAATCCGGGCCGAAACGCTGGGGGATGAAAGTTCATTCAGCCGGGAGATACCGTTCCGGATTCCGGACTTGACTCCGTACCGGCAGCGCGTGGGAGGCGATAACAGCGTTCCCGCGCCCTGGACTCCGGTCAAAAATCTCGGCGATGGGCGTTATGAAGTGTGGGGACGTTGCTATGAGTTCGGCAATGCGCCGTTTCCGAAGCAAATCCGGGCCGGAAAAGACGAATTGTTGAAACAGGGACCGGAGTGGAAAATCAATGGCGGAGCCGTTCAATGGGGCGAACCGCGGATTACCGGCAGCGGGCCGGATTGCATCAAGTTTGCCGGTTCGGGAAAAATCGAAAAACTGGTGATTGAATGGACCGGTGAACTATGGTTCGATGGAGCCTATATTCTCAATTTTAAATTGATTCCGGACAAAACACAGAAGATTGATCGTTTCACGATTGACTACAAAGTGGCGGCGGAGTTCGGCAAATATGCCATGGATCCGATTTACGTACCGTGGCAGGACAACCGCGTCGAAGTCAGTCTGGAATATGATGCCCGGCGCAAAGACAATGTGATCTGGGTTTCCGGGTTCGAAAAAGGGGTATTCATGTGGATCAAATCCAATGCCAATTGGGTGAACCGGAAAGATGAAAAACCGTTGGTCGCAGTCAAAGGCAAGGATGATACCGCGGTTACTCTGAACATCATTTCGCAGTCGGCGGAGCTGAAAAAGACTGCGGAATATACGATGGCTTTTATGGGAACTCCGTCACGCTCGATGGGCGATGATTTTCGCCAAGACAACTCTTTCGGCTATGGACGTGGACCTACCACTTTGCAGTCGGTCGGTTGGGGCCAGCATACCGACAAAGCCAGTCCGTCGGATATGACCTCGTGGAACAGCGCCACTCCGGCTTATCCGGATGAATTCAGGGAAAAAGTACTCAAGCCTTTTCAAGCCAAAGGGGTGAAAGTCCAGATTTACTCCATGCCGTCCCAGCTTTCCAATGTTGAACCGGACTATGATTATTTCGGACTGGACAATATGAGTACGCCGCGCCGGGTTCACTCAGGTTCCAAGCTGGGGGTACCGTTTAGTATCGATCTGTTCTGCCCGAATGCCACTGGTTTGACCGGGGATTTGTGGAGTTACCGGATGGCGGAAACCATGGACAAATATCCGGGCGTGGTTGGATATTATTTTGACGTGGCCTCGACCAAATATTGCGAAAGCACGGTTCACGGCTGCGGCGGCATCGATGCATTCGGACAACGCTATTCTTCCTCGGACGCGCTGGGGCTGCGGGCTTTTCTCATGCAGGTTTACAAAGCGGTCAAGAGCCGCAATGGACAGACCATGCTGCATTCGCATGTCCAGTTTGTTCCATTGAGCCATGGTTTCATCGACTTTTTTCTGCCGGGAGAGAATACCTTCAAAATGCTGGTTAACAATATCGAATACGGGTATTGTGATAATTATTCACTCGGGTTGTACCTCACCGACATGAACCAGCGCAAAGCCGGGATTCCGTACCATGTGCTTTTCCAGACCGGGCGGGTGTGCCGCCTGATGCCGGCTTTCCGCAATGAACGGAAGCGGATTGAAAATGACCCGGAATACGCGATTCGCGCCATGACGCCGATGCTGCTGCATGACCTGAATGTTTGCCCCTCATATGTGGACGGCAAAACGGTATACAAATATTGGGATATCCGCAAGGCGGTAAATCTGTCGGAAGCACGTTTTCACGGTTATTGGGAAAGTGACGCGGTCAAGTCCGGCTCGCCGAAGATTCATGCTTCGTGGTACGAATGGGATAAACCTTCGCCGTATGCGAAAATGCTGGTGGTTGCCAACCTCAGCCGCGAGGCCGCGCCGATCAAGCTTGCGCTCGACAAAAAGGCATTGAAAATCGGGCCGGACACCAGACTTCATGATATCTGGAACGACCGGCCCATTACGGAAGCGGAACTCTCAAGCGCTCCGCTCCCGGGGAATCACTTCATGCTGATCGGGATCAATTCTCCGTGACGGGATGTCGCTGGAAGTCGATCAACGGCTCTAAGATGAGTTCGACATGTTTCCGCGCAGCCCGCTCGGTTTCTTCTTTCAGGAAAAAACGCCGGCAGGCAATAGCTAATTCTTCAAAATCGCTTGCCGGCACCCTATCCGATGCAATGAGCAATTTCGACAGCAGATGCAAGTATTTTAATTCCAGATTTCCGGCTTCATTCCAGATTTCCGCCACCGGCGAACCGCTTGCGTATGGCTTGAGCTTTTCGAGTCCACACTCGACGGAGTCAATCATAGATTCAAACATCTGCCGTCGGTTTGTCCAGTACCGTTCATTCGTATCGATCCACTCTCGAATCCACTTGGCAATATAACCCTTGGGGGTCGGTTCGGCGTCCTTCAGCCCATTCCATTGCACCGCGGAAAAAATACGGACTCTGCCGCCGCAATTGCTCAGCGCCAGAGCCGCCTCCCATGCCTCATCAAATCCCAGGCTATTTTTGAATGATTTTCGAATCAAATCTACATGCGCCATGTCGGGATGCCGCATTTTCATTTCCGGCAAAACCAGCAACGGCTCTCCGGCCAGTATGGGATTCAGGCGGAGCGACCAGCTGGTAACGCAATGTCCGAGCAACTTCAACCGTCGTCGTTTGCTTTCCGCATTCAGAATATTGGAGGCGTGAACAATCACTTTGGGGGTAAACAGGCTATCCACGCTGGAACGCGCCGCGCTGCAGACGATGATCTCGAATCTTTTGCTTTTCAAAAAATCCGAACTCTCATATTCATAGTCCTGAGTATATTTCCAATCCCAGATGATGAAGTCCCGCGATATTTCGCCTATGCTCTCGCGGTGTTTCAAAACCATATCCCCCCAAATGCCCGGCCTGACGCCGTTTTTCAGCAAAGCTTTCGCGATATCGTTGATGTAATCCCCGTACAACTGATTCGGTTCGGCCGCAGAGCAAACCGTGCAACTGCCGAAGCGGTATGCCTCATCCCCGCCGAGGTGAAAATACTTCAAATCGCCGAACAGTTCACAATATTCGTCGATCCATTTTTTTATAAATATTCTCACATCGGGATTGGATGGACAATAGCAATCATTGTATCGCGGATCTTCACGGTAGGGAAAATACGGTTCGTGTTTTAAGACATATTCGGCATGGCCGATGGTTTGCAGCAGCGGTATCGGCTCCAATCCCAGTCGTCTGGAATAATCCAGCAATTCCCGGAATTCATCCTGGCTCCAAGAATTCGGGGTCGCGCACTCCGGACAAGTTTGCCAGCGAACCTGGTCTTCAAGCTCCCACAGAATGGCATTGTAGCCGTGCGCCGCAGCGAAATCCAGTTGCTTGTGCGCAAAGCCTATTTCTCGGGCGGTGTAATTGAAGTCAAGATGATATATCAACATATTATTCGATTCCTTTCGGCCGCTCCGGAATTCAGTCATAGTCTTGAATCCCCTTTGATAATTTGGCCATCATTTTCCAATTCGGAGTCGACGATATAAAAATCTCCACTCTTGCCTGCCGAATATTCGAACGTAATCCGGGTTGTTTTGCTCAGGTCCATGTCCTGTCCGGAGGGCTGCCACTCAACCAGATATGAGCCGTTTTTCTGACGGACAAATACAGAGGGAGGAATCTTTTCCTGCTTCCAGGCAGCATCGTTCAAAACCATCACCGGGAGCTCATTGGCACCAGTGCCGGGGACAAGTCTAAAACGGAATTTGAGTTTAGAGGCATCGAATTTAAATGCCGTGGAGATCTTAGGCTTGCCGTCTTCTCCGCTATGGAATATCAAATGCGTCGCCGGTAGGTATTTGCCGTCAAATTTAATTGTGGTTCTGCGGGTTTCGCAATTCTTGCCATTGCGCCGCCAGCCGTAATCCCAAGCCAGGATCATCGATTCATTGACCGTTCGCTTCTTCTTGGAAACCTTTGGAGTCGGATTGGCGTAATCTTCCAGACGGTCGATCAGCCGGGCAACCAACAACCGCGAATTCGGGTTATCCGCTTTGGCAAATGCGGTTTGCAGCAGCTTTCGGGCTTCGGCCAGCTTGCCGTCGTTTGGCAGATACAACTTCACCAGTTGTGGCCCGGTCATCCAATCGGTCGGATTTTTATCCTTGAAATAACCGCTGCGGATCATGCCGAAAAACTGTTCGATTTCTGGTGCGGCATTATGAAAGGTCCGGCGAATGAAATATTTGCGCAGAGTTTCGACATCGGCGTTCGGAGACCAGTACAAACGGGTTATCACCCAGAAATCCATCATGTTGAAATCCCAATTGGAGGCGCCGCCGCGTACTACTCCGTCCCACCACAGAGAAGAACCGTCCGTCGATATTTCCGCCGCGAAACACGTGGTATTCCGTGACAGATAGTCCCGGATATCCCATGCAGCCACTTCCGCCAGGGGGCGTCCTGCCGTCAGGATGCCATAATATTCCCTCACAATGACTTTGCCTTTCCGGGCAAAACCGTTTGCCACCCTGTACCAGTGATCATTGATTGGAGAGAACAACGGGGTCCGGTGATCCTTCCGCACATACGGACAGAAAAGAACCGCAATTTGTGGATTCAAGTTTATTTCAGGCGGTACGGCTGTATAAAAATATCCGTAGGTGTGAACTTCCAGTCCGGGATAAACGACATTGATTTTTTCCGTTACTTTATTCAGAAAATCGTAGAACTGAGTGGAGCGGAAGGTCTGGTCTTTTGAGTCCAGAGTCCTGCCGTCCGGCAGCTTCAGCGGAGCCGTACACTTTCCGCATTCGCAAACGCCTCGATTGTCCTCGATCTTGATGTTTACGGCGGAAATACCGGGCGGAGCTTTTTCTTTTATGTACTTGATGACGTTTTCAGAATATACATTTACCAGATTTGGCGCGCTCAGGCAGATCTGATGCTTCCATATGCTCAACTTCTCCGGTTTTCTGCCGTCAATTACTGGATAATATGCCGGATCGTCTTTGGGAATGAACGATTGCAAGTTATGGCCGCCGCCGAATTCGGCCTGATTGCCGAGGTCGATGTTTTCTTTCGGTTGCCCTCCAATGTAATTCGAGCGGTTTCGGGTGGCCCAGATAGGAAAATTTTCCCAGCCACCGCCGGCGTTCTGCAACCAGCCGCGCATCTTCGAACCGGGTTTCTCCAGGCCGTCCGCCCAACTGACCGCTAAATCCGGATTGTAAGTGAAGACCGTTCCGAATTCCGCATGCGGCCTGGCCCAAATGATATCCGAATTGTATTCAAGAAATGCAAATACACCGTTCAGTGTTCCCTTGGGAATTGCGCCGAAAATATAAATGTCCGAACCATTGCGGCGAATCGCAAAACCATCCGTATTACCCAATTCTTGAATATCCGCGGCATACTGGTCGGCTGCGTAAGTTCGTCCGAGATGAATCCTTACATTTTTTTGCCCGGAAGGGGTATTCCGGATTGTCAGCATATGGCCGCTGATTTTCTTGATCCAATATTGTAATTCGCGCGCCGCGTTTTGTTCGGGTTCCGTTGTGTTTTTCGGCAAGATGATTTCGGCGTTAACGAATCCAATCGGAGAAGGCAATCTATTGGATTCCGGGTCGCACAGATATCGGCTGCTGTCGGAGTAATCCGGTCGGTAATCAGTGATGTATCGCTGCCATTTTTTGAACAATTCCGGATTGCCGGTCACTACAGACATATTGCGATTCAGTTTAACATCATAAATGATCAGTTCCACCTCCTGTCCATCCGGAATTTGGGGAAATGGATAACTGATTGCCAGGCGATTGATTTCGTTAATATTCAAGTCGCGGATGGTATGCGGCTGATTAATAATATCCCATTTAAAAAAACAGGTTCCATCCTGTAGGATTTCACTGCATTTTCCCACCTGAGCCGCCCCTCTTCCACCCTTTTTGTCCAGTACCGAGAAACTGAATATCGCATCCAGTCCGGGCGCTTTCTTCAGTCTGGCGTGGAATGTAACGGTGTTGTATTCACTGATGTCGGCTTTGACCGGCAGGAATATCTTGTTCCAGCTTTTGGCATGGCGTAAGGTCATTTTCACTCCGGGAATTTCCTCCTGTCCTCGTTTGACTTTTATTTGCTCGATTTTCACCGGTGCTTGGGAACCGCCTTCGGGATACCAGGCGGTGCCGCAGGAAATGGAGTCTTCCGCTCCATGGAGCAGAATGCTGGAGAAGAACAGTAACTGCATAAAAAGTTTATTCATTGTCTTTAATCCTGTAATTTAAAATTATAACTCAGGGGCCCAGCTGTTTTTTCCGGCAACCGCCCATTTGTTGCCGAGAACATTGGCACCGTAAATCGAATCCCGCCCTGCCTGACTCATTCCACTCAGAATCGTATGGATAAACGATCCGTGTCCGTCCGCCCAAATAATCGCAACCGCGTGGAACTGGCTGTGCCGTTGAGCAAGCATGGCCATTCCATTTGCTACGGTAGACATGCTGGCGGCGCCGTTTTTCCCGACGGGTAAATCTTTTTCCCAGGCCACATCGCCATACATTACCTTACGGCTGGGATTCCTGACTTTTTTCGCCAGACTCAACAGTGGATTAAATCCATAGTCTGGATATTCGAAAAATGTACTGTAAGTCGAGCCTACCGACGGCTTGGTCACCTTCGCCCTCCGTCCGCCCGGGTTCATGGGACAGGCAAAAATAAATGCACTCAAATCATAGTGGTGAATCAGGTAATATGGGAAACTGTATTCTCCTTCGGCCGCTGTGTATTTCTGCAGCGGTACCATCACGTCATGGTCCGAATAATATTGCATGCCGGCCAGCCCCAGCTGACGCAAATTACTCAAACATTGAGCCGCTTTGGCCTTTTCGCGCGCCTGGCTCAACGCCGGAAGGAGCATTGCCGCCAATATCGCAATGATAGCAATCACGACCAAAAGTTCAATAAATGTAAAATTTACTTGTCTTTTCATAGTCTTTTATTCTTCCTCCGGTATAATAAACGGTTTTAACAACATCGGACCGGATTTAAAATAATCCGGTTCGTTCAGAGACTCGAAAAATACGCGCGCGGCGTTTTCATAAATTCGATTCTGTTCCTCAAATGCGATAAAAGTCATTCGCTCCGTCGACATGTTATTGGCGAAACCGCGGAGCGCTCCCAGTACACAATTCGGTGGAAGGCCGTACTGATATGCGTAAATCAGAACATGAACCAAAGCGCCCGCTTCTATAATCACCGCGTCATAACTCTGATGGCCGTCAAGAAAATCTTTGACCACTCCGGAAGAAAACGCCGGCTTCCAGAGAATATCCTCCTCCGTCACCAGTAACTTATTCTTGCGGGCTGTCTGCAAAAAGCTTTCCGCGATCAGGGTAGATGGATAATAACCCCTGTCGCCGTTGATCAGTCCGATTTTTTTATAACCGCGGTCGATGAATTTCTCCATCAGCAGCACAGTCGCTTCCTGCCAGTCGTAGTCGATTGCCGGAAGTCCTTTGGCATGTTCATGCAAGCCAATGTACATGACCGGAATTTCCAGCGCCTTCAGGAAATCGACCCATTCCCGGGTAACCCAACCCGAAGCGAAAATACCGATGGCATTTTCTGCCGCCTTCAGAATTTCCGCTCCCGGCTTGATGCAGGTCATACTTTTCAAAGTTATATTTCTCTCGGCCAGGTATTTCTTCATTTGAGAAACTCCCGCCGGAACCGAAGTTTCGACCGACGCTACTTCAAGATACAGCATTTCGCCCTCGCGATTCCAAGCCTCGATCGGTCGGGCCAGATAAATCCCCGAGCCCGGGCGTTTTTCCAGATAACCCTGGTCCGAAAGTTCATCCAGGGCACGCCGCAGGCAAATCGCGCTGAATTGATATTGGAACAAGCTATCCATAGCCCTGACGGATGGCAATTTCTCGCCTATCTTGAGCCGTTTCTCCGCGATAATATCGAATACCGCGTACTTAGCCTGATTGTATTTGAGCAATTTATTCATTGAAACCTCAAACTGTATATATAATTATACACGCGTGCTGGGGAATTGCAATACCCCAATCGAAAATTATTACTTATTTTCTGTAACGATGGTAGGCGTTGAGAATCGGACGAGGTTGCAAAAATCAAGGACTAATACGAATTCGCTTTCAAACATAGACGAAGACTTGTCCTTTCGCGCGCCTTCGTGTATTGTGTCCTCGCCCGATGCTCGCATCGGTCTGCGGGACAATGCACCAAATCGCATCGAAATGTCTGCGCTTCGTCATCTATGTTTGAAAGCGAATTCGTATAAAATGACGTAAAGGACACAAAAGACAGTTGAGTTTTTAGCTGAATGCTGTCTTTTTTGTCCTTCAGTCTTTTTTGTCTTTTGCCTTTTGTGGAGAGCGTAGAATCGGGCCGGACACCAGACTTCATGATATCTGGAACGACCGGCCCATGACGGAAGCGGAACTCTCAAGCGTTCCGCTCCCGGGGAATCACTTCATGCTGATCGGAATCAATTAGCCCGCAGCTTGGCTTTGACTTCTTTGAGTTTGGCGGCGGATTCTAGTTCTTGGTAGTAATGGTCCAGCGGGTAGCAGCCGGAAACCAGGCCGGCGCGCGGCGCGGTGGTGCAGTCGCCGAAAGTCCGGCAGATGCGGCGTTTTTCCAGCGGTTTGCCGGCGAGGTGGTCGGCGCAGAGTTCCGGGTAGGAGAGCGCCATGCGGCCGATGCCGACGAAGTCCGCCATGCCGTTGCCGACGACGTATTCACCGACATTGGGAAGCCATTCCTGCAGGCAGGTATAGCCGGAACCGATCATCATCATTTCAGGAACCAGTTTTTTCATTTCAGCCACGGCCCGGATCTGGCGGAAAGCGCCGATCACCGGGTCTTCCGGCGGCAGGTAGCCATCGCTGACCGGGTAATAGGCCGGGCGCTGAATGTGCGGATTGTAATACGGGCTGCCGACGGTGGTGCAGATGAAATTGACGCCGAGCGATTGAGCCAGTTTGAGGAACTTGGCCGGTTCGGTAAGATCCCAGCCCAACCCGGTGCCGTCGCCGCCGAAAGCGTAGGGATAACGTCCACCTTCCCAGGCCATGGGGCGGCCGATTTTGTCCGGACCTTTTTCACAGGGGAATTGATCGAACAGACTGAAACGGAAAGAGAGGTCGATTCCGGGAACTTTTTCCTTGATGCCTTTGACGATTTCACAGAAGAAGCGGGTGCGGTTTTCGAACGAACCGCCGAAACGGCCGGGGCGGTCCACCGCGCTCAGGAATTCATGGCCCAGGTAACCGTGGGCGTGCTTGATGTCGACAAAGTCGAATCCGGCGTCTTTGGCATACTGGGCGGCTTCGATGAAACGGGCGATAATCTCGTCGACCTGGTCATCGGAAACGACGTTGGCGGCGGAGTTGCCGAATTTTTTATCGAGAAGCGGATGGGCGTAGGCGGTGACCGATTCGAGTTTGTGATCGTCGTGCGGATGCGAGAAACGGCCGGAATGAGTGAGCTGCAACCCGACGTAGAGGTCATCGGCGGTACCGAATTTTTCTGCGTGGCGGTCCACCATTTTCTTGCGGAGGCGGGCCAGGTTTTCGGCGGTTTCTTTGGTGATCATCATCTGGCGGGTATTGCTCTTGCCGGAAAGCATGACGGCGGCGGCTTCGCAACCGAACAGCAGCTTGGCACCGCTTTCGGCGAAATGCATCCAGCGGCGCTCGGTCAATTCGCTGGGGGAACCGTCGGGCAGGCAGTCCCAGCCTTCCATCGGCAGGATGGACCAGCGGTTGCCGATGGTCCGGCCGTTGATGACGGCGGTCTGGCCGAGGGGGGATTCGCTGCCGGCTTTGGTTTCGTTGTTGAACCAGCGCGGCAGGCCGAGGCTATCGAGGTGCGCCGCAAATTCCTCGGCGGTTTTCATGGTCGAGATTTTGGGATAATTGCTCATATTTTATTGCTCCTTAAATGTTAATTTGATTTCACCTTTTTTCCCGGAGTGGATGGTCAGGATGATTTTGTTCAGGGATTTTCCCCAGGAATAAGAGAGTTTCGGATCGTCGCTCAGGTCGACGGTTTCGAGCTTGATTTTAACCTCCGGGGCGAGGTTCAGCCGCACTTTGCCGATGAACAACCCGCCGGGAGTTTTCAACACCGGGGCGGGGGTGTAAAGCGGAATTTTGACCGTATTGGAATCGGCGGTCAACTGCCAGCGGTCATGAATTGTGATTTCCCGGTCGGAAAATTCGATTTGGCGCAGGCATTTTTTCACTCCGGCCTGCTTCGGGTAGGCCTTGGCGATGTCCATGGATAAAGAATCGCCCTGGCGGCTTACTTTGTCGGCGCAATATTCGCGGCCATGCTGTTGCATGATATCGTTGAACTGCGGAACGTTGTGTCCCTCGGCATTTATGACCCAGGACTCATAACGGCGGCCGGAAAAAGTAAAGCGGTCATACTGCTTCACGCCGGGATCGATGATAATCGGTTTACCTTGGTGCATGATGATGAATTCACCGACGTCGTTATGGTTGTGGTTTTCGGCATTATGCCCGCCTTTAGCGGCCAGAGCGAAACGGCGGTTTTTGGCAAAAAGCAGTTGAGTATCCGGATACCAGACGGTGCTTGGCTGTGGATCGGCCGGGTAATAGAATTTCTTGGGTAACCAGAAGATAAACGCCAGTGAGCGGAATAATGCGGAGTGGAGATCTTCCTGTATCCGAATCGGGCCGCGCTTGAATCCATGCAGCGCCTCCATGGCGAAATCGCGGAGTTTGGCACTCTTGCAGCGTTCGCCGTAACGCCAGGCCAGCGAGGCGGCGATTCCCGTGCGGGGATTGGCGTCGGCAAACGCGGCGAAAGAATCGTTGCCGAACGAAGCGTCGGTGATGTATTCGCCCATGCGCCGGAATTTGGGTTCGGCGAAAATCGGTGACTCCTCGGGCAATTGTTCCAGAAAAACCAGGAACACACACGGCGAGACGTTCCAGTAACCGGGGCCCTCGTCGCAGCCGCCGTCTTCCGGGTATTTTTCATAAAAACGCTGGATCGGAGCGGAAAGAGTATCGATGAGCTTTTTCAAACGTGGCGGGTCGTCCTGCAGGACGGTCAACGCGGTACCGAGGCAGTTGCTGCAGCACCACGGGGTCCAGTTGTTGCGGCCGCAACCCCACCAGAACGGGAAGGGTTCAACTTCGAGCGGTTCGATAACCCGGCGGAGCATCGCATTTCTGAGCATTGATACGAGGCTTGGGGAAATCTGGTACAACTCGGATTCCAGCAGGTTCAAAGTCTGCGCCAGCAGCATGCCGGTGGCGGCGGCGAAAAGATCGACAAAATGTTCCGAGGGGTCCGGCAGCGGATCATACGGATTCTGATTGTGGGCCGGGAGACACCAGACCGGTTCGCCGGCGATGGACCACAGGTATTCGATGATGGGGCCCATGAAGCGCCCCTTGAATTCGGCGGACTCCGCCAGTATCAGCATTTCCAGATTGAAGCGGCGTTTGAAATATGGAGTTTCATAGGCCACTCGGGAGGCGGCCAGGTTGTATTCCATGTAAAGCGCGGCGGTAAGCTCCGGAATCGGTTCCCGGGCGATTTTTTCCGCTTTCTTCGTAAACCAGGCCGAGAAAACCTGATTGTGTTCGAGCTTCAGGGCGCGGCGCCAGGCGCGGCGGTCGGAGGCGGGGGGAAACAGAGGCTGTACGCTCATAGCTTAATTCCTTCTTTGTGATGAACGATAAAAATTTCGCAACTCTCCAGTACCTCGTAACGGTGGTGGAGCATTGAGTCAAACATGATGGCTTCACCGGAGGCCAGTTCGTAATCGCCGTCCGGCAGGTTGAAACGCACTTTGCCCTTGAGGACCCAGCACATTTCCGAGCCGTCGCGGTGCAAGTGCGGGCGTTCGAGACTGACTCCGGCCGGAGCGGTCCCGCGGAGGCCTTTCAAATGGCTGAACGATACTTCTTGAAAATGAAACCCGGCGGTGTTGCGCTCGGTGGCTTTCGCCAGTTGAGCATGACGGCGTTCGGCCAGTTTGATCAGGTCGGAGCCGCTGATGGCAAAAGCCCGCGCCAACTTACCGATGGTTTCCAATCCGGCAGTGATCTGGTTGCGCTCAAGCTTGGAAATAACCGCCGCCGACACTCCGCTGCGGGAGGTCAGATCGGCGATACTCATCTGCTCTTTCTTGCGCAACTCGCGCAGAATCGAAAAATCGTAAAGGCCGCTTTCGTCTTTATCCATAGATCTCACCTTCGCGGAAATCGCGCCAGACGTTTTCGAACCAGCCGTCGGGCTGTGGCAGCGGGCGGCAGGGCTCCCAGGTGTTTTTGACCTCATGGTCAAAGACCGTCATCTGAACTTGTTTGCGGAATTCCCGGTTTTCCGGCTGGAAGCGCCAGGAGTTATCGAGCGGCGGCAGCGGCGAACCGTTGGCGTCGAGCACCAGGGCGGAACCGCGCGAGCCGACGCCGGCTTTGACCGCCGCTGCGATGGCTTCCAGATAAACCGCGTGGGCGAAGCACAATTGCAGATTACGCAGGGCTTCGGCCTTGCCATTGGGACCGCGCCACTGACACCCCCCGCGGCAGAGTCTCTTGTATTGATTCCAGGCCTCGGCCACTGCGGCGGAGAGGTCGTTGCGGATGTGAGCGCCGTATTCGGTCATGCGGTGCTGGAATTCCAGCCGTTCGTCCTGCCAGTCGCGCGGATTGGCGGAGTGCTCGAGCAGACCATTCAAAAATGCCAATTCGGAGTTGACGGCCTGTTCGAACGCGGCGGTATCGAGAGTACGGTCGCGGTACTTCGCCGCGATATAGGCGGCGGCGCGGAACGCCCCGACTTGACCGGCATTCAGCGCCGAGCCGCCGGGACGGGTCACGCCGTGCGAACCGTTGACTTCGCCGACCGGAAAGAGGTGTTTGATGTTTTCCGATTCCCACCAGTAATTGGCGGCCAGGCCGCCGTTGTTATGCTGGGCACAGACCGCGACTTCCAGCGGTTCGGTGGTCAGGTCGATGCCGTGATCGGCGTAAAGACTGATGGCCGGCTGGTTCATCTTGGCCAGCCGTTCCAGCGGAGTCCCGAACAATGCACCGGATTTTTTCAGATATTCATGCGCTTCGGGCTCAAGGGTGCTGAAATCCAAACCCTGGCCGTTGTCGCGATAGTCCAGGAACACCCGGCGTTTGCGGATAACGGTTTCGATATGGACCAGAATGTCGATCAGAGAAGAACCGCTCGGCACTTTGGCGGTGTCGAAAGGCCACTGATAGCCTTTCAGGAAAATCATGGAATACATTTTGCCGGGATTGTCGAAATATTCCAGCAGAAATTCGCGCTCGTCGCCGCCATTGTCGTCGGTGGAAATGATCCGGGGCAGCACCTGCATGTAAGTACCGGAGACATTCCAGCGGAATTTGGTTGAAGCCAGTCCGAACTGCGATTCCGGCAGGTTGCGGGCCATCGCTCCGGCCCGGAGCGCCAAGCCGATGCCGCCGGTATGGACCGAAGGATAAACCGAGGCGGAGTAGAGCCCACCGGGGCCGCCGGTGGCAAAAACCACGTTTTCGGCGCGGTAGACCTCAAAATCGCCTTCGCTGTCGACAGCAATGACTCCGGCGGCCCGGTCTCCGACTTTCAGCAGCGACACCACAACTCGTTTTTCCAGTACCGGAATACGGCGGCGGCGGACTTCTTCGATCAGCTTCAGACACATTTCGCGGGAAGTATAGGGGCCGCAGGAAGTAGCGCGGCGACTGGGGTCGTGATCGGTTTTGTAACCGATATACTCGCCGTATTCATCGTGCGGAAAAGGCACACCGAGATTGACCAGGTTGTAGAAACCGCGTGCCGAAAGCGCCGCTTCTGCCAGCGCGATATCGCCATGCACGCAGCCGCCGTTGAAAAACGTTTCCGCCAGCTTGAGCGGAGAATCGGCGTCGCCGCCGTACAGGCCGAGCTTATAATAAGTCTGCTTGTCGCTGCCGGTATTGATCGAAGTGCCCTGGTCGAGTCCTTCGGACAGGATCAGGATGTCGTCGACGCCGGCGGCATGAAGCTGGACCGCGGTATTGAGGCCGGCCGCGCCGCTGCCGAGAATCAGGGTATGCACACTTAACATTATCTACTCCTCCAAATTTTTTAACCACGGAATACACGGAAACCACGGAATTTTTTTTATAAAATAATTCTTGTTATTTCAACTTTCGGGTGACTGTCGAAATTGACTAGAAATCCCAACCTTAGCCCTGTTGCCTTTAGGTAATTATGCAGTTGGGCCGTGTGTTCCGGTAATAGCTCTTTTACGGCCTTCAACTCCACAATTATCGAATTGAAACATATCAGATCCGGGACATATTTCTGATTCAACATTGAGCCCTTATAATATATTTGCAGTTCAGGCTGTGCCACAAAAGGGACACGTCTGATGTCCAATTCGTACTCCAAAGCCTCCTGATAAACCGATTCAAGAAAACCACATCCCAGTTCCTGATAAACCTCATAAACCGCTCCACGCAATTCAAAAGACTCTCTCTCAAAAAGTAATTTCCCCATTTCTTTTCTTCTTCTTTTTCCGTGGTTTCCGTGGCTTCCGTGGTTTAAAAAAATTACAGCTTGGGGATCTCCATGCCGCCACCGACGTTGATGACCTGGCCGGTGGAGTAGGCGAGGGCGCCCTGGGCCAACATCAATGCGGCCTTGCCGATGTCTTCGGGATAGCCCCAACGCTGCTGCAGGCAAAGCCCTTCCTTGATCAGCTTTTCGTATTTTTCGGTAACGGCGGTAGTCATGTCGGTTTTGATGATGCCCGGACGGATCTCGTAGACCGGGATGTTGTATTCGCCCAGGCGTACCGCCCAGAGCCGGGTCGCCATGGAGACACCCGCCTTGGAGATGCAGTATTCGCCGCGGCTGACCGAGGGAACCGTGGAAGAAACCGAGCTGATATTGATGATGGTAGCGTCAAAATCCGGATTGAGTTTTTTGGCCGCGACCATCAGCCGTGCCACAGACTGAGTCAGGAAATAGGGGCCTTGCAGATTGGTCCGGATGAGGCGTTCGAAACTCTCTTCGCTGGCGTCGAGGATGTCGGCGCGGACGTTCGGCGCGACTCCGGCGTTGTTGACCAGAACATTGATGGATTCGAATTGGCCCAGAACTTCTTGTAGCATTGCACTGCGGGAGGCTGTGTCCGATACGTCGCAGCGGGCGTAAATCACTTTGGTGCCGAATTGCTTCAATTCTTCGATGGTATCAATGTATTTGTCCGCGTCACTGAACGCGCAAATCGCCAGATTATAACCGGCTTCGGCAAATTTTCGTGAAATTCCCAACCCGATACCCCGAGCTCCGCCTGTAATCAATGCTGTTTTGGTCATATGAAATTTTCCTTTATGCTAAATTATTAATAATTATATAGCGAAAGAGAAATATTTCCACTGTCGAAATGATATTTGATGAAAAATAATTTAAAAAACCGGTTTATATATTGAATTTTGCCGAATTTGTGGCATAATAATATACATGACTTATATACCGAAATATGAAAAAGTAAAGAATCAACTTCTCAGCGACATCCGTAGCGGCGTCTATGAGACGGGTGAGCGTATTCCTACCCGTGAACAATTGATCGAGAAATACCAGGTCACCCGGACCACCATCAACCATGCCTTGAAAGAACTGGTGGAAAGCGGAGTGTTGGCGACTTCCAAGCGCGGCGGGACGGTGGTTACCGGACGCGCGCCGAAATTGCGCCAGGCTTATGTGCTGTCGCTGGGGGATCTGAACAAGCTGTCGCTGATTTCCAAAGATGAAACCGAGCGCAGCTCGATGTTGCGCCCGCTATTGGCCAAAAGTTCGGAGCTCAACCTCAATTTTATTGATACCGAAACATTTGCTGACGATATCAGCATCGTAGAGCGCTATGACCTGGTGGCGGTGTCGATGCCGTCGGACAGCATGATGAACCGCCTGCGCAATTATGCGGAAAAGGTCATTATCATCAACCGGGCATTTGAGAATATCAATTTCATTTCCACCGATCACCGGGCAGCGGTGCGGGAAATGACCCTGATCAATCTGGAGCGTGCCGGCAGTAACTGCCAGATATTTTTCCTGTTGCCGGTGAATCCGAATTTTGTTCTGCTTGAGCGACGTGACGGTTTTGTCGACGCCTGTGCCGCCAACAAAGCTTTTTACCGGATGATCGAGCTGAAAAGCGATAATTACAGCAGTATTTTCGACATGCTGATGGCGATTGACTTCGAACCGGGGCGCCCGATTGTCATGGTATCGCCCAGCCTGAGCTACACCGGAGCGGTCTTGAAGATGATTGCCGCCCGCAAGCTCGAATTCAACCGCGATATTTTTTATTCGGACTTCGACAATGCCGATGCCGTGCGCAATACCGGTTACCATATTTTGTCGGCTGTCCAGAACTACGCCGGTATCGGCGAAAAGCTGGCGGAAGTCTTCGAATCCGGCATCACCGAGAATATTCGCGAATTTATTCCCTACCGGCTGACTTAAGAAATCTTATTCCCAGATGAAGTCGTTGTCGCTCAGGCGCTGAATCGCCAGTCCAGGAGTTTGCTGATAAACCGGCAAGACCGCTTTACGCAGTATTTCCGCATCCACCAGACGGGAAATGCCCTCGCCGGTCTGGCCGTAACGCAGGCCGCCGGCTTTCGCCGTTACATGCTCCATATCGACGAAGAAATCTTTCTTGGGCGAGTGCCAGTGATGTTGGATGGTGTGCCATTTGCCATCATAATCGCAAATATACAGCGGCGAGGATTCGCGCGTATGCAAACCCGGTACCCGGGCTTCGATTTCCAGTGCGTGCAGACAAGTGTTGCAAGTGAAATTCGTACCCAGGAAAAGTATGAAACCGCCGTTGCGCATCAGTTTGCCGTAGGGGCTGTCAGGAGACCACGGCGTGTTGGCTTGCAGGTGGCCGGAGGTGAAGAATTCCGCTTTCGGCCCCAGGCCGACAATTGAATGAACCGGATGTAAACTGCGGATGGCGCCCGGGCGTTTGCGGAACACATTGGACAGAATACCGACTGTGGAGGGTGTGTGCTCCACATGAAAAACCGGCTGTTCGCGGTTGACATTGCCGGAGACGGTGGACATCATCAAGGTGCCTTCCGGACCGAGAATTTCCAGCAGAGCGTCGATAACGGTATCGGCCCCGCCGTCAATGGGACCGAGCCACCGCAGCGATGAATGAGTCAGCAGTGACATGCCCGGGCGGATTCCCAGTTCATGAAATTGAGCGAGCAGAGTATTTTTGGTGATCATGCTTTAATCCATTAGGAGCCGTTGATAAATAAACTTGACAAAAATCTTTGCGGCTCCCGGCGAGTGATTTTTGTCGAAACTATGAGGAGCATAATGAGTTATGTGACGAACAGGCTTTGGCGAAAAGCGCCGTCGGGAACCCAAAGATGCAAAGGTTATTTTTTAACGGCTCCTTAACTTTGGTATTGATTCAGATAGTCGCGGATTTCGCGGACGGTGCTTTCTTCCAGATATTCCACCGAATTGATCCCTTTGGCCAGATAATCTTCAGAGGGTTCGCCGATGCCGGGAATAAACCGCATACCTGAATTGCGCTTGCGGAAACCGTTGATGATATGATAATCGTTCACTCCGAATTTGTCGATAACTTTCGGAATGTCGGAGGTTTTGAAAGCCGGTCCGAGGGCGGCCATAATTTTAATCCGGCCGGCCGCCTTTTCACTTAACAGTGACAGACGTTCGAAATCAAACAAATTGCCCGGCAGAAAACCGCCGGTCAGAATATATTCAATGCCCAAATCAATGGCTTGCTCCAGAACCCGGTACTGGTCCCGTACCGCGTCAAATGCCCGGTGCAACGTAAAACGGCGGCCGCCGCAGCGTTTGATGATTTCCCGCATCCGGGGGATATCCAGTTCGCCGTCCCGGGTCAGGATTCCGCACATGAAGCCTTCCGCTCCCGCGTCATAAAGCATTTCGGTATCGTTTTTCATGATTTCAAATTCACTGTCGCTGTACAACATATCGCCGGAACGCGGCCGGATCATCACGAAAATATCGATATTCATCTGTTCGTTCTTTTTAGCGGCCATTGCCGCTTTGACAAATCCGGCACTCGGGGTCAAGGCGCCTTCGGTGGGACTGACATAAAGTTCCACTCTTTGGGCTCCTCCCCGCCAGGCCGCCTGCAAATCTTCGACCGTTCTGGCTCCGACTTCCAATTCATATTGTCGAGTAGGCATCATTGATACTCCTTTCCGCTGCAATAATTTAAAAAACGTGAAAGTGAAGTATACATCCGAAGAATTAAAAAATCAAAGAAAAATGATTTATTTCCGCGGTATTTCATGCTGTGATACGCTCACAACGACAACTGACGCCGATGCCGTCGAAATCTGCTACCCCGGGGAAAAGGACTTCACCACTTAATTTACGTTTTGCCAGAGATTGCGGAGGTTGCGGACCGAGGCGGCGGTGGCTTCTTCCGGGGATGCGCCTTCGTACTCGACTACGGCGGAACCTTGGAAATCGAGCTGACGGAACATTTTCAGCACTTCGGGCAGGTCGAGGGCGCCTTCGCCGACGACCGTGTCGTAGGTCTTGCCTTTCGGTTCAAAGAGGAAATCTTTGAAGTGAATTGCGTAGAGTCGGCTGCCGAATATTTCCAGCCATTTCACCGGGTTTTCGCGGGCTTGGATGGCCCAGGCGGTATCCAGGCACAGACCGATTCTTTCCGAAGTCTGGTCGAAAATGAATTGCAGGATAGTCTGGTTGCCGAGCCAGTCGTAGCCGCCGTGATTGTGGATCGCCACGGCGATGCCGTACTCTTCACTCAGGCGGGTCAATGAGCTCAAGGTTTCCTGGAACTTTTCCGGCTTGAAGCTGACACTGACGACTCCGGCGCCGGCGGCTTTGGCGAACTCGAAGAAGCGGCGATTGCGCGCTTCGTCGGGTTCCGCCATAACCACTCCGATTCCGGTGATCGCCACCCCGGCATCCCGGTAGGCCGCGATGACGGCGGGCCAGGATTCCGGAGTGTCGTAGTTGACATGGCAGCCGGACAAGTCTACGGCGTTGACACCGCAACGGCGCGCGATGGCGGCGACTTCACGGTTTTCGGCAACATGGCGGAATGAAAAACTTTTGATTCCGATTTTCCGGTCCAGGTCAAACATATTTTATTTTCCTTCTGTGGTCGGGAACGGGATGTTGTTGAGTTCATAGCAGCGCTGCAGCACGGCAATCCGGCGGCGGACACTTTCCGGGGTGATTTCCTGCGGGCGTCCTTCGCGGATGCTGCGGTAGAGTCCGGCATAGAGTTTGTGGACCGGACCTGCGGAGGGGGCCGCACCGGCTCCGGCATCAACTGCCGCGGCGGCATCCCATGAGTCGTTTTGCCAGGTGATTTTTTCGGAATTGTAAGTACGGCCTTCGGTGGGTTTCAGATCCTGGGGACGTTCCGGCATGGTTTTCCAGTCGACCCACTTCCATTCCAGATGCGAGGTATTGCCGCGCATGCCGCCGGCGGTGCCGCAGATATTCCAGCGTTCCGGCGGGTAAGCCGCCGTCGCCAGCAATTCGCCCTCGATGACCGGCGCGCCGGGAGCGCGTAACATTACCTGTACTTCATCCTCGGCGTCGCCGCTGGACATGGCGTTGCCCACCGTACAGAAGACCTCGGGCTCCGCCGGTCCGAAAAGTTCAAGCGCATAGTCGATCAAGTGCGGCATGTTGTTATAAAGCTGGCCGCCGCCGAATTTACGCGAAGTCTGCCAGTCCCAGCGCCGGGCGAACGTATCCCAGGCGATCTTCACATGAGTAATCCGTCCGAGCAGACCGCTCTGGCAGATTTCTTTGACTTTGTTGAAATCTTCTTCGTAGCGGCGCTGTTGGAAAGGTTGAAGAATTTTTCCGTTCTTTTTCGCCGCCGCGATCATGGCGTCGACGTCGTCGGTGGTGAATCCAAAGGGTTTTTCGCAAAGCACATGCTTACCGGCGTTCAGAGCCATCAGCGCGTGGCGGGCGTGGAGATAATTCAGCGAAGCCACGACCACCAGTTCGACTTCCGGGTCCTGAAGCAGCGCTTCGATGCTGTCGTAGGGGCGGGCGTTGGGAAATTTTTCATGAGTTCGCCGCTCCGGCAAGGGGTCGGCGATGGCGCAAACGGTATACATTTCCGGCATACCGGAAATTCCATTGGCATGAATCCCGAAACCGCTGCGGCCGAAACCGACAATACCGACTTTGATCACATTAGACATGGGCTATCTCCTTGGTTGTTATTAAATATGCTTAGTAATATATAGGTTAAACTTGATTTTGCGTTCAAGATTTATTCGATTGTGTATAGATTCTGATCAAACCGGACGGCGAACTCCGGAAATATTGGCGGCAGGCCCCGGCCAGATGCTGCGACGACGAGAAACCGGTGGCAAAAGCCGCTTCGGAGATCGTGCAATTGCCGCTGAGCAACAGTTCTTTGGCTCGTTCAAGCCGTAGATTACGGTAATGAGTCATCGGGGCCATGCTCAAACAATGGCGGAACGCGCGCCCCAGCGTCGCCTGGGAAGTATGCGACAAACGGCAAAGTTCTTTCAAAGATAACGGATCGCTCAAGTTGGCCGACATCAGTTTTTCCACCGTATCCACGATTCGTTTATCATGATCCAGGCGCATGCCGGAAGCCGGTCCGGAACGTGAAAAAAGCCTCGGACGTAATCGAAAGAAAATTCGGTTGAACAGAAATTGCAGAATTCCCCCATCCGCTCCGCTCTCGGCGGCGGTCCGAAAGGCGTCGATATCTTCCAGTGAATCCTCTGAAAGCGTCACCCGTTCAATATTCGGAGCCGGAAAGTCCTCGCCATGAATAACAAAGGTAGCCACCAGATAGCGCCCCTTCCGGCTGCCGGCCCGGGGAGCGCGCCGACACCCCGGAGCGACCCACACCCCGGAATTGGCGTCCAGCTTCAAATCGATGCCGTCGGCCTCGTAGATAACCTTGCCTTCAAGGGTGATATAGAGCTGGTGATACGGCTGATGATGACGCGGATAATCATAATTCGCATCAAAATTCCTGAAATGAAACGCAACCAACTGTACCGGATATGAACGGGGAAAATACATGATATCACCTGATTTACAACGCTTCGATCAATATAGGATAAGTTGTTTAATAATCAAATGCGGGTCGCATAATTTGAAAAAATTTCATTTGCATGCTAAGATTCATCACAAATGGTGCGTCTATTAAGAAAAGGAACAGATCGTTTTAAAACAATTAAGGAGAATTTACGATGAAAAAACTTACCGGTTTACTTGTATTGTTATTTTGTGGCGGGGTAATGTGTGCCGATTTGCCGGATAGTAAGTTGGGAAAGGATTTGACGCAAATCGTGGCGGAGGCCCGGCAAAAGGCAAAGCTTCGCGGACAGGAAGATGAGAAAAACTACTCGCAAGCCGAGATCACGGCCTGCGAAGAGCTCTATCAGACATGGCCGAAGCAAAGTGGAAAAAGAAATGAAAATATGAATGAGCGGAGGACGATAGCTCAAAACCTGCTCAAAAGATTTCCGAAATCCAACCGGGCCGGCTGTATTCAACTTTATCTCGCGCAAGCCTGTACCGGCCGTGAAGAGATCAACCTGTACCGGCAAGTGATCAAAAATTACAGCGATTGTTATTACTACGATGGAGTACAGGTCGGAGCATTTGCGCGTTACCGCCTGGGAGTGGCTCTTCTGGCCGGCGGCAAGAAATCAGAAGCCGAAAGGTGGTTTACTGAGCTGAAAGTACTCTACCCGGAAGCCATCGATCACACCGGAAAGTTGCTCTCAGATCGTCTTTCAAAGTGAAAAATAATCTCATAATTGCCTCATTTGCCTGATTGGGCCAACTGAGAATAAGTTTTTGCGAGGTCGCCGGACTCAATGACCCCGTTAAAAGGACGCAAACGGACGGATTTTAGCTCAAAAATCAACTGTCCTTTGTGTCTTTTTTTGTCCTTTTTATCCTTTGATTTGACTTATGGCGGTGTCGCCGAACTCATTAATTATGCAAAAAATAATTGCTGCGGGGGTTGACAAATGTAGCGCTACATTATATAATATTGATATGTGAAAAATCATGGATAAAGTAGTGTAGCATGAGAATCAAAAAACAAATAACCCTGGTGGATGTGGCTAAAGAAGCCGGAGTGTCGATATCGGCAGTCTCCAAGGCCTTGCTCAACGGCGGCGGCAAAACCACCAAGATCAGCGACGCCACCCGGGAAAAAATCGTCCAGGCGGCCAAGAAACTGAATTACCGGCCCAATGAGTCGGCGCGGATGCTGACTGGAGGCAAGAGTAATTATATCGGGATTCTGTTTTCCAATCCGGAGGAGCGCTATTATGCCGACTTGACCAGCAAGTTGGCTGATTTGCTGGCGGAGCAAGGGTACATGCCGCTGCTGTCGTACTGGCGGACCAATGATAATTTTTCCCATGCTTACGATGCGGTGGTCGGCTACCGTCCGGCGGGGATCATCTCCTGTCATCGCGATCACGATTATCCGGTGCCGATACCGACGGTGGTATATGCCTCCGATCCCCATTCGGTTCTGGATACGTTTATCTCGCCGAATCATCATTATCCGCGAGTAGCGGCGGATTATCTTTTTGAACTCGGGCACCGGAAAATCGGCATAGCCGGGATATTTCCGGAGTTGACTGATGCGATTCTGGCGAGGCTGGCGGAGCTGGGCGTCGTCAATAAACCGGAATGGAATTCGCCCGGACCGAGCGGTTATCGGGTCGGACAAAAGGCGGCGGAGCAATTGCTGCGGCTGCCGCGTAAACAGTGGCCTACCGCGATGCTTTGCCGCAATGACCTGGTGGCAATCGGCCTGATGGGCGAGTTGCATCTCCACGGCGTGGAAGTTCCGCGGGATATGTCGGTAATCGGCGCCAATGATATCGAGGAAGCGAAGCATGTCATACCGCATTTGACCACAATCAGCTTTTCAGCGGACGCGACCGCCCGGAAACTGATTGCGATGCTGTTCAGAAGGATGGAGAAACCGGATGCGCCGCGTAAAGATTTTCAGCACCACGGCGAGTTGATAATTCGTAATTCATGCATGGAACCATGCAAAAGATAGAGGATCGGCAAATGAAGAAATTTACACTCATCGAGCTCTTGGTAGTTATAGCTATTATAGCGATACTTGCAGCATTGCTGCTGCCGGCGCTGAACCAATCCAGAAGCAAGGCCAGGGCGATCAAATGCGTCGGCAATATTAAGCAATTGGGAATCGTTTTTCATACCTATGCCATGGATTGGGATGATTACTTGCCGGCAAAGCTGGATGCGGCCTCGCGGAATTGGGCGGTTACCTTGTTTCGAGCGGGTTATATCGGCCAGGCGGAGAACAGTACGGGGCTGCTCAAACAGAAGGTGGCCAATATCCTGCTTTGTCCGGATTTTCCCCCATTTGTCATTACCGGTGGGCAGCAGATTTATGGGATGTGTACCCGGATCAAATACAAAGACGATACTTATACGGCTTTTGCCAATGGGATTTACTATCGCTTGGGGAGTATTGTTCGGCCATCGTTGCAAATACTGCTGGCGGACACTGTCTACACGACAACTCAGGTGCAACATCATACTTTTGCGGTTTACAGCAATTTGACTGACTCCAACAAGCTTCACGCGCGGCACTTCAACCGGGCTAACGTAATGCTGGGGGATTTGAACATTGCCACGGTGGAATCCGGAAAACTGCTGACTGATTTCGAGATCAGCTACCGGCATATCGATCAGAAAGGGGTGGAGCGGCAATGAAAAAATGGTTCATATATCTGCTGTTGGCCGGTTGTCTGGCCGGACAGGGCGGGGAAGCGCTGTTGCGAAAAACCGTGACAGCCGCCGGGCGGCAGGTCCGTTTGGCGGAAAACATTCCGGTGGTCCCTCGCGAACGGCTGCGGATTATCGCTTCCGCGCGTTGTATCAAGGGCAACAGTCTGGAAAGCAAACCGCAGTTCGAGGAAATTTTTTATGCCGGAAACTGGTATCCGGTGTTTCAGGAGTTATTTCCCCTGCCTTCATACAAGTTCGAATTTTACTCCGCTGATAACAAAGATGTCAAATATGGCGGCAGCAGTTGCCGGATTTACAGCAACGAATGGCGGAATTATCCGATGGAATTTTATGTGCCGGACGGCGCGGCCTATTTGCGGATGTCCCTGAATGCCGGAGGCAAAGACAATCAGGCGGAAATCCGTTCGCTGGAGCTGGAAAGGCGCGACAAGGAGCCTTACCTGAATATCAATCCCGATTTTAAGTTCGATTCATTCAGTCCTGCCGGTTGGAGTATGGTTCGGCGCGGCAGTATGGTGCTTGATCCCCGGTCCGGGCGGCAGTTCGGAATTGAGAGTCAGGGCTGGAGTACCGGAGCCTTGATTCCGGTGACCCCCGGAATGAAATTCAGGATGAAAGTCGGCGGTATTCCCACGGATGACGATATTCGGTTTACCGTGGCGTATTTCAAAAGCAGCGCAGTTGGAGAAAAAGATATCGCCCGTAACCGCCTTCCGATCCGAATGCGGAAAAACGAGCGGGAAAAAATAGTCAATCTTCAGATACCGGAGGAGGCAAACTGGATGCGGCTCGGTGTCGGCCGGGGAATTGTAAACTATATATTTGTCGAAACAGGAGAAGGTCAATGAGAACACTTATAGCAATAGTATTAAGCAGTTTTATTATATCAAATGCAATCGCGCAGCCGTTGGCGATTGCAGAGAGCGGTCAACCGTGTGTGGAAATCGTCGTAGACGGCAATGCGCCGTCGGCGGTTGCGTTTGCCGCAGCGGAACTGGAGAAGCATCTCAAGCTGATTACCGGAGCGTCTTTTATTATTAAAAATGAAATAGCCAAAGATCGGAGCCAGATTGTTTTGGGCTTGACTGATTTGCCCGATTTTGCCGCCGACCGGGCGAAGCTCAAGGGAACCGACGGTTACGCGATCCGGCAGAAAGGCGGGCAGCTTTATATTTTCGCCGACTGCCCGAAAGGGGTGCTTAACGGCGTGTATAAATTCATCGTCGGCAACTCCGATTTGATCTGGCCGCGTCCGGGCGGTGAGATGGTGATTTATACCCCGGACCCGAATATGAAAGCTGCTCAAATCAATGTTCTGGATATTCCGGCGTTCAAGCTGCGGGGATTCCACTGGAATGCGCCGAACGATCCGGAATTGGAACTGTGGAATGCCCGCATGTGCGGGTATCCGCCGGTGAATTCCGAGCGGACTCCGCGGGCTGTCGAGAGGCGCGAACAGATCGGGATTGTCAACGGGTATCTGAATTATTTCGGCGGCGGACACAACTTGATGAGCTTCTGGCTGCCCGTAGAGCGTTTCGGCAAGGAACATCCGGAGTATTACATGATGGTGGAGGGCGAGCGGCAGGTCAAAAACAGTTCCAATCCATGTACTTCCAATTCGGGAACTTTGGAGGCGCTGATCGGGCGTTTCCGTGAAGAATTGCCGAAGATTCCGCAATTTTCCACCGTGGTCGCCGTACAGATTGCCGACCAGAATCTCTGCTGCGAATGCCCTGAATGCATCAAGCCGATCACCCTGCCGGATGGAACGGTGATCGACAAAGACCACGAGGCGTTTCGATCAACCCAGTTTTTCATCTTTTTCAACAAAGCGGCAAAGGCGGCCAGGGAGATTCGATCGGACCTCATACTTCAGCAGTTCGGTTACTATTTCCTCTCGGTGCCGCCGTTGGTCGATGTGGAGCCGAATGTCATCATCAATTTCTGTCCGTATGTGCGCAACTTGAAAGCTCCGCTCACCGCGCCCGGGGGCAATGAAAAATGGAAGAAGCGCACCGACGGCTGGGCCAAGCGGACGCCGAACCTCAAATGGCGCGAATACTATTATTGTCGCGGCGTGCTGTTTCCGCGGCCGATTGCCGATATCGCGGTTCAGGATTTTCGCTATATCCGGGAATTGGGGGTACAATATGCCACCAGCGACGGCGGCGTGGGCGACAGTCCGCGCTGGAAAAGCAAGAATTATCCGGCCAGTGAATTGTGGGATACCTGTGCTATGGAACTCTGGACGGTTTGCCGGATTTTCTGGGACCCGAACCTGGATCCTCAAACGATTCGCCGGGAGTATTTGCAGCGAGCTTACCGGGAGGCAGCTCCGGCCATGCGTGAGTATTTCGATGCTATCCGGGAGGCGTGGCTCAACGATCCCGCGCCGTCGTCGTTCAACGACGATCCATACCGCTCTGCTGCCTATTATATCCACAGCAAGAAGCTGACGGAAAAATGTCGCGCCGCGTTGGCAAAAGCGGAAAAAGACGCGGTCCATCCGCTTTCGCGCCAATTGGTTCAGGACAACCGCAAAGTATTCGAAAAATGGATGGCCGCCGCCGATACTTCGACCGCCAATGAGTTGACGGTACCGAGCTTGAAATGCGATTCGTTTCCGGCCTTCGGACAGGCGGTATGGGAAAGCGCGGCCCGGTTTCCGACTTTGAAATTAATGAACAACAACCAATTGAACAGCAAGTATCAGGCCGATTGCCGGGTTTTCCATAACGGCAAGGATTTCTATATCGGAATTGAGATCAAAAAAGACCCGGCGACGTTGTATGCCCGCAATCCCGCCGGTGCGAAACACGATGTTTTTCCCAACGGCGATCATGTCGAGCTGTTTTTTGCCAACGAGCGCGACGGTTATTATCACTTGGCCTACGATTATCACGGAAACCGGTACGACGCGATGATTACCGATGCCGCGTGGAATACCCGCTGGGAGGTCAAAACGGAAAAGACCGCCGACGGTTGGCGCAGTATTGCCCGGATTCCCATGACGTCGATCAACTATGAGATGTTGAAAAACAACAAACTCCGTTTCCTACTTTTCGTCGCGAATTTCGGTAAGGAAGGACAGCGCGAATTGGCTTCCTGGGGCGGCGGCATCACCCACTCCGCCAACTCATTCGGCGAGCTGACCGTCGAATTGGAGTGAAGAATATTGTCGACTTGTATTTTCTGTATCGGCTGTTACTGTATAGGGTAACAGCGGGAAGAGTATGCGTGTTAAACTGATTTTACCGGCATTGGCAGAGGCGGAAAATGGATCGTTCCGCTCAATCAAGTATGCGCTTTTTCCGCCGCTCGGGCTGGTGACGTTGGCCAGTTATTTGAAGGATGATGACGAAGTCGAACTCTGCGATCAGCACGTGGAGAAAATTACCCTGGATGATTCGCCGGATCTTGTCGCCATTGAAGTCTATATCACCAACGCATACCGGGCCTATGAGATAGCCGATTCCTATCGGGCGCGAGGCATTTTTGTGGTATTGGGCGGGCTTCACGCCACTTCGCTTCCGGAGGAGGCGGAGCTCCATGCCGATGCCGTTATCCTCGGCCCGGCTCATGCCGCCTGGCCGGAATTTCTCAGCGATTTCCGGCGCGGACGCTCCTTTTGCCGCAAACGCTATACGGATGTCGTCCGTTCGCTGGATGATATGCCGGAAATCCGGCGCGACCTTATCAAGCAGAGGAACTATCTGGTGCCGAATTCCATCGTGGTTTCGCGCGGTTGTCCGCAGAGTTGCGATTTCTGCTATACCCGCAATTTTTTCGCCGGAGGCAAATCTTTTTATCACGAGCCGGTGGAACGCGCCTTGCGTGAAATCGGCAGCCTGTCAGGGCGGTGTGTCTTTTTTCTCGATGACAATCTTTTTGCCAAGCCGGAGTTTTCCCGGGCACTTTTTGACGGAATGCGCGGCATGGGCAAGGTCGGGCAGGGAGCGGCTACGGTGCGCGGACTTGAGGATGAAACGCTGGTCAAAGCGGCGTCGGAAGCCGGAATTCGCAGCCTTTTCATCGGCTTTGAATCCATCAATGCCGAATCGCTCGCCAGTTGCAATAAGGAGATCAACCGTTTCGGGGAATATGCCGACACGGTCAAGCGGCTGCACGATCATGGAATCATGGTCAACGCAAGTTTCGTTTTCGGGCTTGATGGGGACCGCAAAGATGTTTTTGACCGCACGGTGGAGTGGGCGGTTTCGGTTGGAATCGAGACCGCGACTTTTCATCTGGCGACTCCATATCCGGGAACTCCCTTTTTCCGCAGAATGGAAGAGAGCGGGCGTTTACTGCATCGCAACTGGGAGCTGTACGATACCCGGCACGCTGTAATCAGACATCAGGCCATGAGTACGGAAGAAATGGAAGAGGGGTATTGGCGGAGCTATCGCAACTTCTACCGCTGGGGCAATATCTTCCGCTCCGCCGCTTGCCACGATACCTTCGGCGGAAAACTCCGCCATTTCTGTTATACCTCGGGATGGAAAAAATTCGATCCCTTGTGGAGTGCGATCATCAAACTCAAGCAGCTCGATCCGGCCGCCCGGCTTTTTGAGTCCGTGCTGGCGTCTTGATTTCATATCTAAAAGATTTCATTACTGCTGATTTCAAGCCGGGTCGACAGCGGCGTCAGGAATTGCGAACCGTCCTCGCCGGCGATTTTTTTCAAAATATACTGAGCGGCGCATTGACCGATTTCCACCTCCGGCATCATGACGGTGGTGTAAATATTGAAATAACGTTGTTTTTCCCAGTTGGACGCAAAGTGAAAAATCGGATACCCGGTAAGCTTGATATTCTTGATGATGGCCGCATGGACCGCCGCTTCCCGGAATTGGTAAGTATAACAGATTATCGCGTCGAATTCACTTTTGCGTTTGGCCAGCATGGAGGCTTTGTCCAGAGGATTTTCCTCGGAGGAAGTAAGATATTCCACCGTGATTTCGCCGCCGTATTTCTTGAGATAATACTCCATGGCTTCGCGGCGCATGGAGACTGAATAATGAGCATATTGACCGCATTTCTGGCTGAACCAGGCTATTCTTTTAAAGCCTTTGCCGACCATATACTTGACCAGCTCATGAATTCCGGTATATTCGTCGAAATAAATGCAGTCGATATTCGGATTGTCAGTCTTGCGGTTCAGCCAGACGATGGGCAATTCCATCCGCATGATTCTTTCGTCCACCTCCGGAATGATCTTCGTCCCCTGGATTCCGATGATCCCGTCGATCGACAACGAGTCGAAGAATTCCGGGAATTTGCCGTGGGTGGAGAATTCGGAAAGGTAAACCGGCTCAAAAATCATCGAATAACCCGCCGGAGCCAATACCGTATTGATTCCATTCATGTACGACAGCAGATGTGGATGCAGACCATGACGGTAATCGCCGTATTGCACCACCACGCAACCGATGCGGTTGAATTTTTTGCTCTGGATCGACCGGGCGGCCATATTGGGGATATAGCGGTATTTTTTGACGACTTCCGAAATTTTATTCCGGCTTTTATTGCCGATCAATTGTTGATCCTTGAAATACAGCGAAACCGTCTTCTGGCTGACTCCGGCTTCATCCGCAATAAATTTCTGGTTGACGAGCATTTTATATCCTTCGGTATACGTATACTATTTTAGCGCGATATCTGCATTTTGTCAAGAGTATTTCGTGAAATTTTCCCGACATTTCAAACAATCTTTATTTTTTCATTTATTTTTTTAATCACCTGTTGCATATTCACTACAAATGTAGTATAATGATATTGTTTAGTAGTTAATAAACTACAGTATATAAGGAGAAGAAAATGATTAAGATCACACCGGCTGAATTTATCTTGTTGGAGATTTTATGGGAAGAATCTCCGTTGAGTGCACGCGAGGTTTTTGAACGGCGCAACCGGGAAGGGAGTCTACAGACGGTTCGGACGCTGCTGGAACGGCTGGAAGGCAAGAAACTGATCCAGCGTTCCGATTATCACGGAATTGCGGTTTATGCGCCGCTGGCGAAACGGGGCGACGTGTTGGCGGAACGGCAGAAAGATTTTCTCGAGCGCTATTTCGGCGGAAATCCGGTGGAAGGGGCGGCGGCATTTTTATCCAATGCCAAGTTGAGCGGAGACGAACTGGATTTTCTGCGTCGTCTGCTGGACAAAAAACGGAAGGAGTCGCGCCATGATGACTGAACTGAACTTTAACTGTAACTGGTGGCTCAATGCCTGGTTTTGGGCGGCGTTATCCGGAGTGGGATTTTTCCTGTTGCTGGGCTGGTGGTCGCGGCGGTGGCCGGATTATTTTTCACCCCGGGTATGCTGTATCGCTTACGGTCTCGGTATGTTGCGAATGGTGATTCCGCTACCGGCTCCATGGAAGCTTGAGATTTCCGGCGCCGGATGGATTCTCATCGTCCTGGGGATCGGTGCGATTTGCCGGATGGGGGTGACGGTCTACCGTTCACGCCTGGTTTACCGCCGGATCATTGGACAGGAACAATTGCTCAAGGAGCGTTTGCATGGTTTGTTCCTGGAAGAAAAAGGGGCTGCGGGGGTTCAATCGCGCCCGGTTCTGATTTGCAGTGCGCTGCCGTTGTCGCCGATGCTGATCGGCTGGCTGCGGCCATTGCTTTTCCTGCCTGCCGAATGGGCGGAAAAAAGTTCCGACCTAGCCATGCGGCAGATACTGCGTCATGAATTGGAACACCTCAGAAATGGCGATCTCAGAATGATCTGGGGCTGGAATCTGATGCGCTCATTGTACTGGTTTGTGCCCGTCATGGGACGGTTCGAACGCAATTTCAGGCTTCAGCGTGAATTCCGGTGCGACGAAGCCACACTGACCAACTCACATTATTCCGCCGAATCATATGTGGGCACACTACTGGAGTTGGCCGGGGCGCCGGTCGGATGGACCAGAGAATTGCGCGGTGCCGCTCCGTTGATGGAGAATCGTTCCGAACTGAGCATGCGCGTGTCGCGTTTGCTGGAACCCGGCGGCAAAGGGCATCCGTTGCCGGCGATCCTGTCCATTGTTCTGCTGTTGGCGGCTCTGGTCGGCGCCGGTTGTTTTCAAGTGGTTTCGCCGGAAAAACTGGATAATGCGGAAACGATGATCGAAAAAGCGCTGGATCGATTGGATCCTGACGGCATCATTCGGCCCCGAAAGAGTCTTTACATGTCCGGAAATGAGGTAAGCCGGATGGTGAAAGCTCCTGCTTCCGAGAATTATCCGGAATTTCGCAGTACATTTGAGCGCTATGAGGATCCGGAACATTTCTATTTGCGTTCGCTACGGATTACTCTGGTATCTTCTCCGGCGGGCTCCTGGAATTTGACTCAGGAAGGGATAGGGTTCAAATCCGATACCAAATTTTCGGACTCCATGAATCTGATTTCGCTTTTGCAAGAGGTACGATCCCGCATGCCGGTTCGTGATTCCGAACACCCGGAAAAGCTCTGGATTGTTGTTCAAAAGAAGCCCCGGTATAAAGTCTGTTTCGCCCCGGATTACCGGGTGGAAAAAGTTGAAATAGGTGATACGGTCTGGGAATATGAGGATTACAGGACGATTGCGGGGGGATATCTGCCGACTCAAATTACTTCGACTTCGACCAGTACGCTTTGGGCTTATCGGCAAGTTTATACGGTCAATGAAATTGAAGCCGGTTCCGAGCCCAAGCCGGGCTGGTTCAAGAAACCGCGCGTCCTGCAGCCGCCCCTTCCGGTTTTGACCATTGGAAACTGGAAAAATGTGGGAATGATGAGCAGGAATCTTGTCGCCATGCGCAAAATTTACGGGCAGGAGATGAAGTTTTGCTTGAACCTGATATTCCGCACTCCGGATGACGATGAAATTATCATGAACCAGATTACGTTTGCGGACGAAGAAAGCGCCGAACGTTATCTGGAAAATCCGGCTGCCGACGCTAAAATCGCGGCTCGTTGGCGGATTGGAAAATTTGTGCAGGAACTCGAGGGGCCCATAACTCCCGTCAAACAAGCATTCGTGGACGAAATTAAACGCAGTCAGGAAATTGCCACGACGCCGGGCATGCCGAAGTGATGGGAAATGTACTCAAAGCTCTTGAACGATATTTCCAATGGCTCCCCGGCTGTGCATGATAGGGAAATACCAAGCCAGCCGTGGGTATCGCTGCGGAGTCGGGGATGGGTTTCGCCGCCGACCGTGATTTCATAGTCGGTATTGGGTTTCAGGACGATACTTAGCCCGGTAATGCCGCTGAAGAATGGCGGGTATAATTCCAAGGCCGCCCCGGATTCATCGAATTGTGCACTGAGAATCCGCAAATCGTATCCGGTTTGGATTGAACCGAATTTGCGATGCGCCCGGTGCATGGCAATGACCGGAGTGGTGAATCCCGAAAAACGCATATTGCCGGCACCCCGGCCGGTATCGACACGATATTGCTCCCAGCAACACAGAGTTTCCGCGTGGTTGTGCTCATAGAGAGTCAGATAGCGTTCCGCCACCCGCCGCGCGGCAGCCATTTCGCCCAGTGCGATCAGGGTTTTCCAGAAAAAATACTGCAGAGGAGGCCAGCTGGAGCCGTTCGGATATCCCTCTGCACGGTAATACGGCGAGTTCGGACTGACGATTGCAAAACCATTCGGGGTGAAATATTGAGTTATCAGCGCTTCGAGCATTCCCGGAAGGCGTTCAGGCGGGACCGAACCGGAAAACAGCGGCAGGTAATCGTAAATCCACGGAATTTCCAGAAGTTGCGGTTCGTTTGCCGGCCGGTCCAGGTAACAACCGTGTTTATCACTCCAGTATTTGCAGTTCAATGTTTTTTCGGCGGCGTCGATTTTGACCGTGAAGGATTCGACGTCCTCCCGCAGGCCGAGTTCTTCGGCGAAAATCCGCATGATTTTCAGGCAGCGCAACGCATGGGCGGTTAACCCGATGCAGATCAGACTTTGCTTTTCGTGATCCGGGTTGGTCGGCAATGTTTTCCGGTAATCCCAGGCGAAAATCTCGCCTTTGGCGTAGAACAGCGCGGGTGAATCGTCCGCGCCGGTTCCCCGGTTGGCCGATGCCAGCCCGTCGTAATCCTCACCGGGCTGAACGTCGAAAACGTGTTCCAACAACCGTTTCATCTTGGCATAATGTCTCCGGACACTCTCCGGGTTCCGCATTTCCCATAACGCGTAAATCGCGGTGATGATATAACTGCCGTGATTGAATGTGGCGGGGCCATCCGCCGGGTCGGGCATGGATTCGATGATTTCCTCCGCATAGGCGGCGTCTTCCTCCGCCAGGCCTGCCGCCGTCATACCGCAGTCCCAAATAAAAAAACGTCCCCACTGCCGCGCCGGAATATGGCGAAACTCCATTGTTTCCGGTGCTGAAAATTTCCGCACATACTGACGGTTATGAAGCGCCTCCCAATGCATATGCCGGTACGGCAGATTCCCGCTTGCCGGAATGAATTTTTCCGGCGCTTGGCATTCAGCAGTTCCGTCCGGCAGAAAATCGATAGCGGCATACGCGGTCGCATGGGGAGCAATATCGATCCAGCGGGTACGCAATTTCAGGCGTTTTTTATAACGGTTCCGCGGGTTGTCTTCATCTTCGACGCATTCGGCGTTCAGTGGGAAATTGATCCAGAAATTGGAATCTCCAAGCACCGCATCCCGAAATGCAATTCCCTCGGTTTTCAACTCCATACCAATACCATCGATCTTCAAGCGATACCCATCAGATGTGACCTCGCTTATTTCCAACGGCAATTCCAGCCCGCCGCAGGGCGCGATGTAGAAATGAAATTCCCACTGTCGCGCCTCATCCGACGGGTTCCGCAATTCCAATTCCAGGCGCATCCGCCCCTCTTCTGTAGCGGAAAACGCCGCCACCGCCATCACATCATTGCACATGGCCGGCAAATACAGAAAGCTCCACTGACGCTTTTCCGGCCTGATATCCCACCCGAGCACCCGCATTTCGTGGTTATGCTCAAAACGCTCCATTCCGTTGACATACCCGTGAAACACATCCAGTGCCGGATGTGTCTTGTATTCCGGATAATTCTGATGCATGACCATGATAAATTCGAGTGCCGGCTTTTTCCCATACTCCGGGATAAATACCGCATTCCCCCCATACGCATTGCCGGACACCGGCGCCCAAACATTTGATTTCATTGTCTTTCCTTATCTATTTTCGCGCTCGAATAATCTGGTTTCTTTGGGTTCTAAATGGATTTCACGGGATTTCAGAACTTCTCCCGAAAATACATCCCGCAACTCCACATTTTCCGGCAGTTTCAAGGAGCCGCTGACAGCTTTCGGGCCGTTGTGCAGCAGAATGTAATCTCCGCCGACGGCGAATGAAGCAATCGGCGCATCCCAGTAAATATGAACTCCGGCCAGCTTGGCGATATTGCGCAGAACAGCGGCGTTCCAGTTCGGAATCCCGCAGAAAACAGTCGTCCAGTCCGGGAACTTTTTATACACCAGAGCCGGTTGGGCGTCTGTGGCATAAGTACCGCAAACCACGGCATCACTGTCGGTTGTATAAAAGGTAGGAGATAATTTCTTTTCATAAAATTTTCGATTGCGGAAAAATGAAATATGCCAATCCGGCAGCTTCAGACTGTCGCCCGCGCCCGCCCCCAGAGCCGTATCATTTTTCAGACGGATTTCCGGGGTTTCCCAGTTCCGGTTTTCCACCAGATTCAATCCGGTGATTTCCTTCATTGTATCCAGTGAGAGCTTGTCGGGAGTGGCGTAACCGGGAGCCCACATCCAAACCAATGTTTTGCCGTCGCGCTGGAGCTTTGAGGTGATGATCCGGCGTTGTTCGGCGGTCATCAGGTATGCGTTCGTGAATACATACATCTTGTAGTGTTTCTGGACAAACTCCTGGCCGATATCTTCAAGATCATAAATATCCGCCTGCGCCCCGATCGCCGGAACGGTGTTGATGATCGCATTATAAACCGTATTGTATCCTGGTATGCTCGCATAAAGATCCAGCCGGTACGATGATTTCATATCCACGAACACCGCAATCTCCGAACGGTTCACAAACGGCTTCTTCAGACTCTTTTCTCCACATTCTTGAGCACGTTTCATCAGGGCGATCAGTTCGGGGGCATCGTACCACGGAATCGAGTTCTGACCTTTTGAGCCGGATGAAAAATCCAACCACCACCAGCCGACTCCCGCGCAGAGCGAAGAGCCGATATCGCGTTTGAAAATTTCTTCCGCGTCCCGCAAAGAACGTTGTCCGTATAGCGCAGAGTCGACATTGGCGATATGGGTACGAGCGTCGATTTCGTTCAGCGACAATTTATTTCTTACCAGCAGACTATTATGGAGCATCCCCAGGAAAAACGAGGAACCGGCGTGACGATTCCAATAATTGTACGGCAGTGAAATGAAGTCGACTTCGGGAGCCTTGCACAACTCAATGAATCCGCCATGCGCTGTCTCGTGGCTGCCCGCCGGATATTGCGTACAAATATGATACCAATATCCCAAATAACCGCCGCATAGTATCCGGTGTGACGTCGCTTGTTTGGCCGCCTTGCACACTTCCAACAGGTTCTGGGCGTTGGTATGACTGGTCCAATCCCAATAATCCAGAATCGGGCGTTGAGCTGCCGGGTCATAGAAAAATCCGGCTGCCGATTTTTCCATCAACTGTTGTGAAGTGACGCCGGCTTTTTCAAAACTCGCCGCGGGATCGTTCCAGGCTTGGCGCAGCGCCTCTTCCGTCCGGTATTTTTCCTGTAACCACTTCCGGAATAACGTTACCGCCACCTGACTGAAATCGCCGGTAAAACCCTTTTCGCGTTCCACCAATCCCATTTGTCGGCCATAATGATGGAATTCTCCGCCGCCGCCATCCAGAAATGTGTAAGCAATTACATTTTTCCCCCAGGGCTTCGATTCCACATGCTTAACCAGGCGCCGAACCGCCTCCGCCGCGTCATTCCGCCACTTGAGGCTGGCTGGACTATGCTGCGTGGGTGCCCGCGTTCCATTGCCGGACAACATTACCTCGTCGGGATTGGCCGCGACCCAGTCTCTGCTTGTCCGAAGTAGACAGGACAACACCAGCAATGCTTGCGGATTGTAACGCATGATTTTATCCGCTTCCGCATCCAGATTTTGAAACATCAGCTTAAAAAGCGCCTCCTGCTTGTCCGGGGTGGTCACCGGATTGCCCAATGCGCTGATCCGGTAAATATTGATTCCGGTCTTTGTATATTCATGCATGGTCCGGTATCCCAGATGGAAATTGGTCAGGACAATCTGCGGCGTCAATTTGCCGTCGATGCTCAATGCCGGGGCATCGCCGTTTTTCACGATCTCAATCCTGGGAAACTCCCGGCGCGCTTCCGCTGTTTTCCGCTCGATCTGGACGGTTCCGAGCGCCAGGTGGCCGCGAATGTCGCTACTCTTACCGCGATAATGCGCCCGGCAGCTTCGTTCCCCGGAAATCTGTGCATTCAACTTCACCTCGCCGTTCGGCGCAAAATCACCCACCTTTATCTTGAATTCAGCGGAATGAAGTTTATTCGGCTCCTGTCCTGCCGGAATAAACAGATGAGCGGAAGCTACCCGCAAATCGGATTTACTGTATGTTCCTTTGACATTTTCCATTTCAAGGTCTATCCGGATAGCCCCGGTCAAAGCCCCGGTTGTCCGGTAGCGGAGAACTCCGGACAATTCTTCGCCCGGCTTTACCTGGTCCGGAATCTTAATATCCTCAATCTGGATTTCCGCCTGCTGGAACGCCAGTCCGTAATAAGGAATATCCCCCCATGGACAATCCGGCGGCGCGTTATGTACTTTCAAGGGCTTCCGCCAAGCTTTTTCTTCCGGCGTACGAATTTCCCAATTTTCATCCGTAACCATCAATTCCGCCTGATTCCCATCGTCCAACAGGAGTTCACAGATAAATCCGTAGGCGCCTCCCGTATCCACCACGGTAGCGATAAATTCATTTTCCCCCTGCTTCAAATACGGCTTCAAATCGAAAAGTCCGGGACGGTAAATCGATGCCGTTCCCAATTTCTGACCATTAATCGAGCAATAAGCAATATCATCCGCGGACGCCTGGCACCATGCTCCTTGCAGCTTTTTCGGATCCTCCACAGTGAAAGAGCGCCGGAATATTACTTTGCGTTCACCTTTTTGGTCCCAGACCCATTGGCCGCCCCAACGCAATACGCTTCCTTGTTCCTGCCCGAATACTCGAACTCCGCCAATCTTCAACACCCGTTCATCGGCGGCATAGAAAACAAACCGAAGCTTTTCCAGCCGGAGTTCCGGAAAGGTCCAGACTGTTTTGGGCTTGTCTTCTTTCAGGCCCGGAATACTTTGCCATGGTCCGCCGTCAGAATATTCGATTGCCAAACGTCCGGAAAATTCTTCATCCCAGTTCAATTCGATTCGCTCCGCGTTGACCAGTCTTCGCCAATGAATTTCCAGTGTGCGCTCCTGCTTGCCCGGCAGGCTTTCATACTTGCCGCCATCACGGTTAAACAAT
>JAVBRM010000244.1:0-26841 GCA_031548025.1 Victivallaceae bacterium
GGCGGCGCCGCGCGCGTTGAAAATGTGCAATGCGCTGCAGGATGGATGCCGGGCATTCCTGCCGGAAGAAATGCTGCGTTCCTATCAGGCCGCGCGTCCGGTATATCAACTTTTGGGAGCCGATGATAAGTTTTCTTATCAGATTTTCAATCTTCCGCATGGTTACTTTGCGGAAATGCGCGAAGCCATGCTGGGATGGTTTAACTTGCATCTTAAAGGCGAGGGGACCGGCGCTCCCATGGCGGAAAAACCGTTTGAAGCCTTGCCGGAAGAAGAACTGCTGGTATTTCCGCCCGGACACCGTTCCCGGAAGGTGATCGGCATTGCCGCCTATTGCCGCCGTCGTGGGAAGGAATTGCGGCAAAATACTGATGAAAGATCACCTTCCGTCAAACGCGCGGAGCTACGAAAGTTGTTGCGGCTTCGCGCATTGTCTCTGGTTGCTACCCGGGAGGCCGTGTCCGAAAATGGCTGGCGGAAAGTAACCTTGGAATTGAGCAACGGCACGCTCATTCCCCTCCGTGTCCGGCCGGGCGGTTCGGAGATGACCATTCTGACCCACCCGGAGTCCTCCGATCAAATTCCGGAGAGGCTGTACGCCGAGGAAGGTGTAGCTGTATTCGATTTGAGCGGAAGCGGCGAGACCGTGGGCGAACCGGATGCGATTCAGCCGTACTTTCAGCGGGCACGTTCGGAATTGTGGCTTGGGCGGAGTCTGCCTGGCGAATGGACCGCCGAATTGTTGGCTGTGATTCAATTTTTGCGGCATTCATACCCGAATATCCGGCTCAATCTTCACGGATTTCGCGAAAGCGCCGTGGCGTCGCTCTGGGCGGCGGTTTTTGACGAAAAAATCACGCGGGTTACTTTGGAAGACGCCCCGGAAAGTTTTCACTTTCACGGGGAGGGGATTCCAACTTACTTCAATATGTCGCTGGTGGTTCCGGGGATCATTCCCTGGGGCGATTTGAAGCTCGCCGTCCGGCTTGCCGGAGCTCAGGTTTGCTTCATAAATCCACGTCGCATGGACGGAAGCCATAAATAATTGACGACAAAAACGGCTTATGAAGCCTGGGGGGGTCATCTCCGAGGCAGCCGTTCTCGTCGGGTCGAGTATCCTGCCGCCTTCGGGTAACATGGTAGACAAGCCCAAGTGAACGGCGGCCTCGGAGAGACCGCCCTACCTCGGGAGAGTCCCCGAAAAACTTGCACATAACATGATTTTGTTGTTTATCCGGTGATATATTTGGCGGAAATGTCGAAAAATGCATATTATTACAGATTTTTGCTGATTGCCTTTTGACGGTATTTGCATTAAAATATATAATGTTGCCGGTTTAGGAGCCGTTAAAAAATAACCTTTACATCTTTGTGTTTCCGACGGCGCTTTTTGCCAAAGTCTGTTCGTCACATAACTCGTTATTTTTCTTTTCATGAATTGAATAAAAAAAGGAACGCTGATGAAGAAAATCTGTATTTTATCGGGAATATTGTTCGTATATGGAGTAATTGCCGCTCCAGAGGTGCCGAAGGATTTCCGTTTCAACCGGCTGCCCACTTATTATACCGGGAAGATTCTGCCGGAGCCCAAAGAGGTGGTATACAGCGGCAAATTTCTGAAACTCGACCGTACTGTCATCGTGCCGCCGGAAACTATAGCCCTCGACGATCTGCGGCTCCGCTTTTTGCGCGACCGCATCGAGATGAATGGAGCCAGGGTGGAAATTGTCCGGCAGGTTCCGGCTGACTGTACCGCCGTCATCCGTCCGGTGATCGGCAAGGAAGCGCCGGAACACTCCGAGGGCTACAGTATCGATTTTCGGGAGCCCAATGAGATCGTGGTGACCGGGCATGACGCGCAAGGGGTCCTGTGGGGAATGGTCTCACTGGCGCAAATGATCCGGAAAGACGAGGCCGGAGTGCAGATGCAGATTGTCAAAGTCCGCGATTATCCGGATGTTGCCCGGCGCGGCTTTCTTTGCTATTACTGGCCGAAGATTGTGCCGGAGTTCGTTTTGTTCAACAAGATCAATACGGTCGTTTTTCAGATGGCTCACTACGACACCGGCAAGGGGGGCCAGGAACGTTTTTTCAGCTGGCGGTATATCGGCGAGCGTCCCGCTCCGGAGAAGGACGCTTCCATGCGTGAATACGGAGCAGTGGCGGCGGGACTGGGACTGGATTTCCGTTATTCCCTTCATATTGTGAGTACCGAACTGAAAAAGCAATTCCGCTGTTCAAGCGAAGAAGACTATCAGAAACTTCTGGTCAGTGCGGAAACCCTGGCGGAAAACCGGCTGGGGCTTTACCTGGGGATGGACGACCATCGTTTTCCGGTTCATCCCGACGACCTGAAAAAATTCGGTTCGGGCCGCCAGGCCGATATTTATCTGGTGAACCGTCTTTACCGCGAGCTGAAGCAGAAGTATCCGGATTTCCGGATGGTCTGGTGTCAGCCTTTTTATTTGGGGCCGACCAGTCCTCAGGCGAAACCGGAAGACCGAACGGAGTATTTGACCGCAGTCGGGCAGGAGGTTGACCCGGAGATCGATATTTTCTGGACCGGGCCGCGGGTCAAGTTTACTCCGCCGACCCCGGAAATGACGAAGTGGTATACGGATTTGATCCGGCGCTCCCCCTGGACTTTCGTCAACGGCAAGCCGATCAGCCACATGCACTTCTACTGTTATGTGACCGATCCGATTTCCTGGTGGAAGTCAGAGACGTATCCCTCATTCTGGCAGGAGGATATGAAGGCGGCTTTGATCAATACCGGCGGTCGGAACGACGCCGTCTCCACCGCCACGTTCGGCAATTATATGTGGAATCAACAGGGTTACCGTCCGGAGGAGTGCGTCCGGTCGTTGGTCGCAATGTTTTTCGGGCCGGATGCTTTTCCTGCGCTGGATAATTTGAATGAAAAAATGTCGTATTTCGATAAATATATGTGGAAGGTTTCGGCGGGGGCGGTTCAGCGCCTGCCGGAAATCCGGGAAAAGCTCAAAGAGCTCGAAACCGCTTATGGCGAAGCGGAAAAGGTCTGCAAATTCGGCTTGGAAAATCTCAGCATTTTTCCGCTTAGCCTGGTCAATACCCATAAGTTTGTGAAACGGCTGAGTTCCAATATCAACTTGAGCCAGTTTGCCGAAGCCGAGGAAAAAGTACGTGCCGAGGCCGAAAAAGAAGTTGGTTTGAGCAAAGAGGATATTCTGTTGGGAGCCGGCAGTTTTTTCGGCGGCAAAGGACCGGCTGTTTACGGTATTCGCGGCTGTCCAAAGCGACTGGCCAACTGGATTCATGGCAGCCGGTCGCCGTTCGGCAGCATGAGTGCGAATTTTACCTGCGAGCCGTTTCCGGTGTCGGGTGATTTCAAGCTGATCATTTCCGGGCAGGATGACGATTCGAAAATACCGTCCGAGATTGAAATCAAAGTCAATGACCGGGTGATTTTTTCCGGGGCGAACGGTTTTGTCAAATTGAATTGGTCGAGGCGTGAATTTACCATTCCGGAGGATTGTCTTCAGCGGCAGAACAAATTGACTGTCTCCTCGCTTTCACCCTCCGCCAATATCGAGGGACCGCCGTTTTTCATGATCAGCTACGCGGTATTGAAACCACAAGCGGATTGAGGCAGGATCATGATTACAAAGGGCATAAAAATACTTGGCTTGCTGGTGTGTGGCGGAGTGTTGGCCGGGCAGGAGATTTTTCCTGTCAAACCGGATTGGACGCTGGAACTGAATCAGCCCATGATCGTATTGTCGGCCGATATCAGAAAAAGCGGACGGCTTGACTTGCTGGCAGGGTTCCGGTTGGATGAAAAAAAATACGGCCTGGCGGTATTTTATAACCATGATGGAAGTTTTAAAAGTAAACCGGACCGTATCCTGAAAGATGATTTCGACAGGCCGTTGACCGGAATCGTTACCGGCGACTACGATGGTGACGGCAAGACGGATATCGCGGTGACGGAAAGTTCAAAAAAATTGTGGTTGTTCAAAGGCGCGGATGATTTCGCGACGCCGGTAATGCATTTCCGCAGCGCCAACTATTTCCCGGCGCCGTTATATGCGGTCAAGTTTCACAACTCGAACTGGAGTTTTTTTTCAGGCGGGAGAATCCGGGAATACTGTGGAGGGGAGCAGTTCAGGAGCGGTTATGTTTACCCGCCCGAAGGCGAAAAGCATAATATGATCGTGATGCCGGTCGATTTTGATGGCGACGGACAGTATGAACTGCTGGCGGCGACTGCCGATCAACAAATCCGGATATATTGCGGGCCGTTCAAGCATCCGACGATAAAGAAAATCGACTGCAGTGAGCTTGTGAGCATTCCTTATGAGCCCGCGGTAAGGAGTATGGCTGCCGGCGATTTTGACCGTGACGGCCGCCTGGATTTCCTGGTCTGGAGCTCCGCGGGAACGACCGTGTTTCTGCAGAGCTCTCCGATGGGTTTCAGCAAGGATTCCCGGAAAGTCGCCCTTCCTGGAGGCACCGCCTTGGTAGTCGGCGAGTTTTCAGGAAAGGGACATGATGATGTGGCGGTGGCGGACGACAAGCAGATTCGGATCTATGCTGAACTGAATGAAATCATGTCGATACCGCTCTCTCAGGTTTATCAGTTGGCTGCCGGAGATATCAACGGCAGAGGTTGCTCCGATTTAGTGGCGTGTTGCTACCGGGCTAACAAAATTTATCTTTTCATGAATCAGGTGAAAATGGAAAAACCATGAAGAAAATCCGCATTTTACGGGAAAAAAGGAGATAAGATTATGAGTGACCGGAGGATGGATATTTTTACGCTCGTTGAACTCTTGATTGTGATCGCGATCATCGCAATCCTGGCGGCGCTGCTGTTGCCGGCGCTCACCCAGGCTCAACAGGCAAGCCACCGGATCAAGTGCATCAGCAATATCCGGCAGACTTGTTCCGGGGTGCATATGTACGCCGGTGATTATAATGGCTTTGCTCCGTCTTTTAAATCGCGTCATCCTACGTCCACCGCGGCCGATATAGCCACCACCCATACTGCCCGTTTGTCGTATGGCCGGCAGCGGGAAAGCGAGATTTATTGGCTGGGTACGCTGCTGGTTGATCCGGGGTACTGGCAGGCTCCTGTCCTGCAATGTGTCAGCCGTCCCAGGGAGATACCGACTATTTATGTTTTCGACACCAAGTTGTACCGTAGCGACGCTAGAATCCAGATAGGGACGACCGATGCCGTACTTATGACCTCGTATGAACTGAAAGCGGTCCCTCTTCGATTGTGGACCGCTCCGCAAATCACCGACGTCGATGCCGACATGGGCTGGAAATTGGGCGAAACCCCGAATGAAGTCTTGTTGATGGATGGTCACCGGAATAATATTTTCCATCGCGGTTATTTCATTATCGCCCGTGAAAGCGGTACAGCCCAGGCAATCAAGATTCCCAAACAAGTAACCAGCATGACTCATTGGACGTTGACGCTTAGCATTGCCGGTTCCTTCAGAAAAAGAATCGAAATTTTTACCAAATGCGATGGTTCGTTAAATTAAAATACAGAAAACATTCACAAGTTGGCGTTTTGCCGCCAGGTTGATGGAGAACAACCGATTTTTTTGCGGAAATAGCGGGCGAAATCTGAAGCATCGCGAAAACCGCATTCCCAGGCGATCTCCTTGATGCTCTGGGGTTCCAATGAAAGCATTTTCAACGCTTGATCCAAACGCGCCTGCAGGCAGAATTCATGAAGCGGAACGCCGGAATATTCCTTGAAGCGGAGTCGAAAATGGTCATACGAAATTCCATTTTCCCGGGCGATTTGATGAAAATCATATTCCTCGACCGGATTGGCGAGGATTTCTTGAGCTATCGCGGATATTTCGCGATGAAGACGCCCAGTGCCCTGTTGAGTATAGTAAAGATTGTAAATTTCCGAAACAAATTGCTCCATGCACAGTGCCAGCATCGCTTGTCCTTTCTGGCTGCCGCTCTGTTTGGCGCGTATTTTTTCCATTCGTCTTATAATGGCGACAAAAGGCATGGGATCGGAAACGGGCAACATGTCGTTGGCATTCAATTCATGAAGACTATTCAACATTCGCTGAAAACGCTCTCCAGTGGCGGAAATCCAAAGGTTATGCCGAGTTCCTCCCGGCGGAGTCCGCCAGGCATAAACTCTTCCGGGAATACTCCAATAGACCAGCGGTGAATCGACGCGCAGAGATTTGCCGTTGACAATGCGCACCGCTCCGGGGAACATCACTCCCAGGGCTCCGAGCTCTGACAGGCGCGGCATCCGGTTCTCACGGGAAACAATCTCCGATATCCTGATTATGTTTATGTCGGCAAAATAGTTCATTTGGTATATAATGTATCTTGGTTTCGGCGTTTTTTCAACTCTCCCGGCGATATACTCTGCAGAAATGCCTGAATATGCATATTGCTACAGATTTTTGCGGATTGTCATTTGACGATATTTGCATTAAACTATATACAAACCATAAAGGAACTCATTTACCATGCATGAAAAAAAGATCTCCAAGTTTGTGGAAACTCACGCGCATTTGGGACGGGATTTTACCTATTCGGAGCTGGATAGAACCGTTGAATCCGGAATGTTCGAGAGAATCTGGCTCCACGCGATTGAATGTTTCAAGGATAGTCCGCGTCACAACAGCAACCGGGCGGTTCTGGAAGTGGCGAAGCATTATCCCGGGGTGATTGAGCCGTTTGCATTCTGCCGCCTGGACGATACCCCGGACCAGGTCGGACGTTTCAAAGAGGAAGGATTTACCGGGCTGAAATTTATTTGCCCTGTCGACGATTATGACAGTCCTCGCTTTTTTCCTGTTTATGAACAGGCATTGAAATATGACATGCCCTGCTTTTTTCATGTGGGAATTATTGCCAAGCGCTCCTCGAAAGAATTGGTTTTTCCCGGCCAGCTTGCCAGTCCCCGCCGGATGCAACCAAGCATGCTGGATACTATTTCCGCCGAATTTCCAAATTTGAAAATCATTGCCGGTCACATGGGGGTTCCATGGTGCAATCAGCTTTATGAAACGTTATGGTATTATCCGAACATCCGTAGTTGCGTCTGTGGATTGTCCGATTACAAATGGTTGTTGGAGCACCTGGATTGCTGTTCGTCAACCGGAGTGCCCTATTATCAGAAAATGATGTTTGCCAGCGACAGCGCCTACGGTCTGCCGGGCACACTCGAAAGCGTGCTCGAACGGGCGGCCTTTTTCCGAATGTTCTTTACGGAGGTAGGCGCCGACCGCATTTGGGGTCGACACGGCGAAGACTTCATGCGGAACAACGCCATGAATTTTGTCACTGGAAAAAAATCATAACCTGCCGCTGTAGCAGCGGGTTTTGTTTTCGATGGTGACTGTACCGTTCACCTGGAATTTTTCGAAAACCCGCTCCAGTTCTTCGATATAGGGCTGGTGCCCGGCGTCGCCTTCGCGGGGAGCGTAGGAACGCGAAAGATTGCGCCCGATAAATCCGTCTTTGTCCATCTGACGGTGATTGGCGAACTCGCGGGATTCGAATTTGCCGTCAAAAAATTTAGAGACCGCGTCGGGACTGGAGAGCAGCCCTTCGCCGCTGAAACCGGTAAAGTTCGGGCAATGTTTGTAGCAGGCCTCCCGGATAGCGTCATTCACTCCCGTGTCGTTATTCTGGCTGTTCCAGATCAGGACTACCAGGCCGCCCGGCTTCAGGATACGGCGGCATTCGGTCTTGAAGGCCGCATGGTCGAACCAGTGAAAAGCCTGTACGGCAAAGATATAATCCGTACTTTCGGCGTCCAGGCCGGTATTTTCCGCGGAGCCGTCGACCGAGACAAAACCGGAATCGCCGGCGAAATTTTTTTCGGCTTGACTGCGCATATCGGCATTGGGTTCCACGCCGTAAACAGTTTTGATGTCGTGGTTCAGCAGGAAACGGCTGAAAATACCGGTGCCGGAACCGACTTCCACTACGCGGCTCGAGGGAATCAGGCCGAGTTGATCGTGCAGATAGGTATACAATTCATCAGGATAACCCGGACGGTATTTTTCGTAAAGTTTTCCAAGTCCATCAAATTTTCCGGTATTGTCTGCCATTTTTTTGCTCCTGTTTTGAATTTACCAATAATATAGTACGAAATTTAAAAAATAATACTCGAATTACTTTGAAAGATTTTGTGGATTTCAACTTGAAAAGCCGGCAAACACTCTTATATGTATGGTATGTCCCGAAGCCATCGGGACGGATACAAAAAGATCGGAGAAGTATTCTATGGCTGAGAAAAATATCAGGCAGGATTTCAGTAAATTAAGTTTCGAACAGGCCCTGGCTGAACTTGAAGAACTGGTTGCCAAAATGGAAGAGGGCAATTTGCCGCTGGACCAGATGATCGCGTACTTTGAAAAAGGCACCAAATTGACCGCATTCTGCCGCGGCAAGCTGGATAAGCTGGAAAAGAAAATCGAAGTATTGACTCGCGATGACGGCAAAGAGGGCGAGTGGGATGAGTTTGATGAGAGTTCCGAGCGCAAAAACGCTTCATTGCGAAGCCAACACTACACTGAAACGGATGAAGACGATGAAGAAGTCGAAGAAGATAATGACGCCAGGCAAGACAGCCTCTTTTAAAATCGGGTGAATTTATGTTTATCTGGATGCCTCAGGAGTTTCCCGCGGTCTTCAATCATGTGATTATTCCTCCCAACCTTGGCGTGTGGGTGTTTGCGCCCCATCCCGATGATTTCGACGCGGTGGCGGTGACTTTGAAAAAATTTGCCGATGCCTGCTGCCGGATTTATCTGACGGTGGCCTGTTCCGGGGCGGCGGGGGTTGAAGATTCGTTCTGCGATCCGCCGTTTGTCAGCGAAAAGGCCTTGACCCGCGAGCGCGAGCAGACCTTGAGCTGTTCTTATTTCGGGTTGCCGGCGCGGCGGATTCACTTCATGCGTCTGTCGGAGGATGAAAATGGCAAGGTGATTGATTCCACCGACAATTTCGTCAAAATCATGAATTTTTTCCTGAAGACCGAGCCGGACATCATTATTATGCCGCACGGCAATGACGCCAATCCGGACCACCAGCTCATGTATGCCTATATGACCCGGCTGGGCAAAGTTGGACGCCATCCCTTTACCGCGCTGCTCAACCAGGACCCGAAAACGGTTCAAATGCGCGAGGATATGTTTACCTATTTCAATGCCGACGAAGCGGCGTGGAAAGGCGAATTGCTGCGTTTCCATCAGTCGCAGCAGCAGCGCAATCTGAACCAGCGCGGTATCGGCTTCGACGAGCGGATTCTGGGGATGAACCGGAGTACCGCCGCCAAGCACCCCGGGCCCGGCGAATACGCCGAATTATTCGAAGTCAAGACCTTCAAATAATTTAGATTCATAAAGCAATTATGACAATTCCGGCCAGGATGCCTCCCAGGCCAAGCCAGTGGTGGCGTGTATTTTTTTCTTTCAATACCAGACAACTGTAAAGAGAAAAAGAAATAATACTGGAACCGACAATTACCGGATAACCGATGGAACCCAGTCCGGATCTTGAACAGATATCCAGGGCTTTGAACATCAAAGTTACCGTCACGACATTCCATAAAGCAACGGTACCGGTTGCCAGCAGCAGCCTTCCCGATAATGGCAGTAGTTGCCTTTTTGAGAATAAAGAAAAACAGAAAGACCCCAAAGCGCCGCCACTGTAGGCCAAAGCCGGGCGCAGGTTGGCGGTGTCCTGCCAGTCTAACCAATATGACGGAACATTCTGCATGGCCTGTGCGCTGCCGGTCAGGCAGAATGCTCCAAGCGCAAACGACAGCCATAACAGCAGATCATTGCTGCCGGCACGTCCACGCATGCTTCGCCACACCGGATAAGCAATACCGCAAATCATCAGCATGACTCCGGTCAATTGAAATATCGAGCAGCGTTGGGAAAAAAACAATACTCCGGAAAAAAACGGCAGAATCATAGCTGACTGTTGTATCGCCCAGATAATATTGTTATGCCCCTTTTTCATGGCACGCTGAACGCAGAATGATCCGGAGATACTGCAAATCCCGCCGCCGGTAATCCACCAGAGCATGGCAGGGAAGCGCATCACTTCGCCTGCCGCAACGGCATTCCATTTGCAAAAGACCGCAAAGCAAATAATCGCGGTAAAAAATGCATTCCAGAATAGGTAACGGAACATATCCAGACCGGTGCGGGAAAAATGACTTATCGCAATTCCAAAGCCGGCCGAAAAGACTCCGCCGGCCATGGCAGTCAGCAATCCTAGCATATATACCTCGTTAATTCACTTCATGTGCAAGTTTTTTTAGAATTGATAATTGATAATTGATAATTGATAATTAGTGAAGAACCCGGGCCCAGTAGAAACTCAAGTTTGGAGCACACTTTCTTTCCGGGGACAAGCTATGATATAGTTGCAATCCTCTCCTCAATTATCAATTATCAATTATCAATTATCAATTATCAATTAAAAAAACTTGCACACAACGTTAGTTCACGAAGAAATATACTTTGCAGATGCCGGTGCCGCAATCTGAATCAATATACCGAATTGGTATTTATCTTGACCGATGTGAGAGATGGAGTTCCGGTATGGTGTGTATTTTTGTTTGTAATCTATGACTCCTTTATTCTCGAGTTAATTTACCGTCAATAAATAATATTAAATCCGATTTTATTTTTTGTGTTCTTCCCTCCAGTTTTTCTGAAATATCATTAATTTTGCTTGTAGAAGGACTCATTATTTCATCTGGAACCGACATTTCATTTTGGTATTCTTGCATCTTCTCATCTTCGGAACCCAATGTTTCTTCCAAAAACTTAAGGAGAGCCTGCTTGCCCTTGCTTGCATTCAATGCATTAACTAAAATACAACAGTTACCTATCTGATTAATTGAAGACAGTGCATTAAGGTATTTTTGAGATTCGAATTCAATGCCGGACTCTTGACCATGCTCTTTCAAGCTGGTCTCCCACCAGCTATATGAAATGCAATGATCAACATGAGGGATTCCTTCTGTCGCTTCATCGATATTGCTTGCAAGTTTTTTAGATAATTGAGCCCTTTTTCTGGTTAGTCTCTGCCATATCCATAGATAAGTTCTATAACGAGAAACTTGTGCTCGAGTACTTGCCTTTAAATCTTGAATATTCTCTTTGGCTAGTGAACTCATTTCGCTAATTACGCCATCGAGACAGTCTAAAAGAGCATTTTGGGCTAATTCAGGTTCTTCCATCGAAAGAATTGAGCCTTTTACTTTTATCAAATATAAATATGCTGATTGCCCATTCCAGGTATTCGCCCATTGTCCTGCAAAGATAAACCTATCTAGTCTACGCTCCAATTCACTATCAAAGGTTTGGAAGAACCTCGATTTTATAGTCATTTTCATATGAATTTTTTCAGCCCATGATTTCCCAATAATTAACCAAGCTGATAGATAGATGATTGGCGAGAGTGAATAAAACACACTTTGATATCTTAATTCTCTTTTTTTCAACATTGCAAATATATTAGTAAAAGAATTATGAATATGATTCCAATTTTCACTTATCCAAATTGCTGCATTTCTCAGAGTCACCCCATCCATTAATTCTGAATTTGTTATTTGTTTCTGCTCTCTATCAATAATTCCCCAGATAGATACAATACTGCGGACAATTTGGTCAAGCGGCAAATCAATGGCATATTTTGACCGTAAATCACGTTGCAATTCTCTTAAGCAATCTTCAGCACATTTATTCGAATTATTATTACATCTATTCCAATTTCTTTTGAGCCAAGAAAGTGTTATATCTTCCCGAGCCAATGGAGTTCCTCCTCTATTCAGTCGAGTGAAAATATTTAAGACCATTTCATTGAACTCAAGCTCATTTTGCGCTTCCTTTTCAGATATTTCGATATAAGGAATTTCTGACCGGTGAATTTGCGACAAAGCGGAAAGAAAAAGTTTAAGCGCTTCTTTTTCATTTTTGTCTTCAATAGGATAACCATCTATATTAATCTCTTTTCCTGGCTTAGTATCATCCCAAAGCTTAGATAAAGGCGTAAAAGTGCTATCTAACTCATGATACATTTTGGGTAATTTATCTTTGTCCCACCAACGGCAATCTAATTCATCTTGAAATACCCATTCTAAAATTGGTTTGGGATTGTTTTGTGTGTAGTTTAATCCATTGATATTCCCAATATCTTCATACTGCAAAGATAGATTTTTTAAGTTAAGATAAAGAGTTGCATAAGGGCATTCTTTACCACCCCACTTACGATAGCTACTTCCGGGGCTTAAAAATTCTATCCAATCTTTTTGATCCATTATTATACCACAGGTATTTCCAAAGACCAATGCCATGCTTTGCAAACGTTGTTGTCCATCAAGTATTAATCTTTGTGCTGAATTATAGCGTGAAATATTTATGGGTTTGTAATAGCGTTCATGGATTGAAAACCTCTTTAGTGGAACTTGCGAATAAAATGTACGCGGCGAGAAGGATAAAGCTAACTGTTTTTCCAGGCAAACCCAAAATATTTGTCCTATTGGCCATCCTTTTAGTAAAGTATCAACTAGTGCCATAATCTGCTCTAAACTCCAAACATAACCTCTTTGAAGATCAGGAACGATCATTGGAGTTCCTATTCCATGTATCCCATCAATAATCTCAGATATACTTATGCTTCCAAGCTTATAAGTTTCTTTATTCATAATAATTAACATTCCTTTTATTTAAATTGGTAATTGCTTCTCTGATAGGACAATTTGGGCCATGGCATATAAACTTGTATCCGCACGAATATAACAAATATGGAAAAAATTATTACGGTAAGCCATTCTCATTCGAGGAAGCTGGGCAATATTTTGATAACTCCTACTTGCTAAATGCCGAATGCATTTTTTTTAGGTAATTCAGTTATTATCTCATTCCCCGTGAGAAGCCAAACGGGCATTATTTGTTTTCTCATTCTGAGACTTCTGTAATAACAGCCGCTTATTACTATTAAAAGATAAATTAACGCCAAGAACCTGATATCAGTTAAATCTCCCTTTGATAGTGTAATTTTATTACAGACTAGCCCAATCTAGAATACCATAATAAACTATAAATTGCAAATTTAAATCACAGATATCCCATGAAAATCAAAGAAACAGGCAAAAATGAGGCGAAAAAGATTATGACATTTGACACCACGGTAACCGTGGTGGGGCTGCCTCTCCGCAGCCGTTCTCATTGGGACGAATATCCTCTCGGCATAAGCAAACACGGTAGGCAAGCCGAGGTGAACGGCGGTCTACGGAGAGACCGCCCCACCCTTGTATTTTCGACCTGACAGCCGCTTCGAAAAGATATGGGATATCTGTGAATTTAAATGATATGTTTTTGTTTTTTTGATGTTTTTTGTTTGCTTATCAAAGAGGAGGATGTTGTCGCTTTGGCCTTTCAGGTAGAGAATGAGATTGATTGAATTCAGCGTGGGGATTAGTTTTTACTTGAGTGTTTCTTTGGGGTTTGGCCGAAGTGTTTTTTGAATAACGCTGAAAAATATTGCGGCGAGGAATAATCGAGCATGGCGGCAACTTCTTTCACGGAAAGATTGCTTTCGGCAAGCAGTTCCGCAGCATGTTCAATTCTGACTTTGTTGAGATACTGGATCGGCGGCATTCCGAGATATTCGTTGAAGAGGTTGTAAAGCGACATCTGACTCACTCCGGTAACTTTGCACAGCTCCTGAACATCGGGTTGGCGCTTGATGTTCCGGAAGATATGCTCAATGGCGGCCCGGAGGGGTTCGGGGCGCTTGACTGTATTTTTGACATGTTGAGATGCCAGTTCCATCAAGATGGAATAAATCAACGGTGAGGTCTGAAGCAGACTTTCATAGGTATGTTCCAGGACCAGACGGTACATCTCATCGTAAAGACTCATGAGTTTCGGAGAAGCGCCGGACTGGAAAATATCAACTTTTTCCAAGCCAAGTACTTCGATCAGATGTTTGATACTGATTCCGGTAAAGATAATGACCAGCTTGCTTGCTTCCGGAGAAAGGCATTCCATTTCGCGTATTGCCGCGGGTTCCATCAGAACGACGTCCCCTTCCTTTAATTCGCAGCGTCGTCCATCTTGAATGAAAGAGAAAACTCCACTGCGGATAATTTCCACCGAGGCTGTATTCGACTGTTCCTGCCGGCGTTTGACTCCGTGGCACCATATGACTTCCCCAATCGAAAACAGTTCAAGCGGATGCGTAATTTCAGTATTACAATGAAAAAGATTCCTGCGAAAGAGAATTTGCGGATAGTTTCCCACATTCCACTGTTCGTAAATACCCATGGGATTGTGCTCTATATAGTGCGAACGGCGCATAACTTGAATATCCGGTTTTTATACATTTTTTGTAAGATAACATACTTTTTGTTATTTGCAAGATATTGTTTTTCTTTATCGGAAACGATATTATATTCACAGTATAATATCGTCAGGAGGAAAGAAATGAAGCATCTGAAATTCGATTTTAATAAACCGTACCGCAAAAAATATTTTACACTTATCGAACTCCTGGTCGTGATCGCGATCATCGCAATCCTGGCGGCGATGCTGTTGCCGGCGTTGAGTAAAGCGCGCGAAAAAGCACGGCTGATTACCTGTGTCAATAATCTCAAGCAAATCGGTTTGGGGGCGCACAGCTACAGCGGCGACTACAACGACAGCGTATTGATTGCCGCCCATATCGGTGCCGGGACCGGCGGGTATGATACCGTTTGGAACTGGGCTATGGGGTTGTGCGCTGGACAATATATCGGCAAAGTATCACTTTTCTGTCCTGCCGTTCCGGTTTTTACGCAATACTCTTTGTGCGTGCCGGGCATTGAGAAGTCCATGCGTGAGAATATTCCCGGCGATGCGTATAAATTCAGGTATCGCGGGTATGGGCTCAATCAGGAGCTCTGTTTCCGCAATGCTTCTTCCACGGTTCCTCCGATCGAATATAAAGTCAGCAGGTTGACGAAGCCGGGTACCTTGCTTTTTGCCAGTGAGGTTTTTGACCGCTCGAACTCCCGGCCGGATTTCTATCTTTCCAATAAAAATAACGCCACCAAAGGGCTGCATCATGAACGGCACAATACCAGGCCGTATTCCGGAAGCGACGCCAATCTGCTGGGCAAGGCCGGGCAATGCAATATCCTTTGGCTGGACAGTCATGTAACCACCAATTCGGAGATGGAAACGGTCGGCGGCGGCGACCCCATTATTCTTACCGGCGGCTCCTCGGTTTCCAAGTACATGTCTCCATTTGAACACGGCTATTAATAACTAACGAGGATTGTGATAATGAGGATAATTCTTTTGGGGCTTTTGCTGGTGTCTGTAAAAATATTGGCGGAGCCGATTCCATATACCCGGACCATTGATTTCACCCCGGTGGAGATTGGAAAAAGGGAGCGTCAGACGAAGGAAACCATGTACTTTGCCGAGGCTCAATTGAAATACGGCATGTTCCAGAATTTTCTCCATTACTGGATCGACCGGCCGCTTTTCTGGGATCGCGATACCCGTCACCCGGAGCGCAAATTCGCGTACATGACTTATCCGAGTTTCATGATCGACGTCGCCCAGCTTCGTAAGTATGAAATGGACGGTTTTGGGGCGTTCGGTATGCCTTCCGGTAAGTTCCGTCAACTCAAGCAGGCAGACTCCTATCTGGCGCAAGGAAAGGTCGGCGATATTGTAACGCTGCCGCAAATCACCTACGGAGAGGCAATTGTGCGTTCCGATACCAAACCTGATGCGATCGCCGAGATGCTCAAATTCTGTCTCGAATCGCCCCGGATGCCGCGCGTCAATGGAAAACTGTTGGTCGGCACCTATAATTACCGGCTGCTTTCCGCTGAACAGCACCGTGAGTTGATAAAGCAGGTAACGGAAATGTTGGGACGTGACGATTTCCTGATTATCGGCGATATGGATTTGCGGAAACTGCGGGATCTCCAGAAAACATTCCGGAAGGACGGCAAACTCTCGCCGGCGATGATGTCCGAGTTGGAGAAGCTGATTACCGATGTGTTGGAGGTCGCCGGAGGAATTCAATTGAGCACGACCGAACTCGACCGTCCCTCCGAGAGCGAGTATACTTCGCGTTATGATACTTCATTTTTCGACAACTGTACTTCAATAGCCCTTGAGAAGGTCATGGCGATGCCGGAATACAAGGATAAGGTCCTCGGCTTTTTCGTCAACCAGGGATACATCAACCACCTGTCGGGGATGAATCACGGCGAATACGGTACTTTTACTTTGCGGAATCTTATGCGCCGGGTTTTGAAACACAATCCGGATTATATTCTCTTTTTTGAGTGGAACGAAGCCAATGAAAATACCAGTTTTCAGCCCACAGTCTACAGTGGGCAGACCATCGGGCGGCTTGTTCAATACTACTCGCGTTTGAGCAAGGGCAAACAATTCGGTCTTTATTCCGACGACGATGCTTCGGTTCCGAACTTAACCCTGAGCCACCGTGCCACCCTCAAGCCCGGTGAACTGTTGCACTTCGAACTGCTCAACATTCCCGATGGTTCCTCACGCATATACACTGCGCAATTGAAGCTTAACGACAATTTCGGTAAGCTCCTGTTGGAATTCCCGGAGGAAAAAATCGATTCGACGTTGCTCGGTTCCATTGATTACAATGTTCCCGGCGAAGCGTTTGCCGCTGGTAGCGTGGTCCGCCCGGTTCTGACTGTGAACGGCAAAATTTATGCTGATTTCCAAATCATTCGTATTGACCCCACCATGAGCTGGAATTACAAGGCGGTCCGGCAGGGACTGCGCGATATGCTCAAGGTCGAAAAGTGCAAACTTGACATTCGGAAAGATGCTCCGGGACAATATGCTTACTCCGTCGATCTGGCAGCGACCGAACCGTTGGCTTCGGTCGAACTCATGGCCGATGAAGATGAAATTACCGCCGCCTGCGCGGAAAAAGAATATGACTCGGAAAAGAACCTGATTATCCGCCTGGCCCTGACGACTCCGCCCGGGACCTCGGGACGGCAAATCGGTAAGATTCTGGTTCGAAATGTTTCCAGTTTTAAACTGAGCGCCTGTTATCTCGGTAACGTCGATCCGGGCGCATGGAAAGATTTGCCGGAGGGCTTCGGGATTCTCAATAATTTCCACCTCTGGACTCAAGAAACGGTCTATTTCATCCAAATTCCGAAAAGTGAAGCCGCCAAGGCGGAAGTCGAGTTGAATTTTCAGAATCCCGATATCGGTGTCAAAAAGATTCCGGTTGAAGCGATTGCGAAGACTGGGGTTTATGCCGTGGTCCTGAATCCGAAAACCGGTTTGCGTGCCGAAGCCGTTAAGATGACGAATCTGGCGGACCTGCCGTTGCCGCTCAATCGGAACAATGGCCAATTGAGCGGCAGGGCCGAGGTTGAAGCCGTCAATCCGGTATTCACGGTCCGCGCTATTGCCAAATCCGGCCGGATTTACCGTTCCGCGCCGGTTATTCCGGAAACGTTTTCCGAAAATCCTCAAACGGTCAATTACTTCAGCGAAGCGGTCAAGAAAGTAATTTCGGTGAAGGTGCCGAAAGCGTTGCTGCCGGATATTCATTATATTTTCGATCCGGCTTCCGGAGCGATGCTGTGCAGCGATGCCGGGCGTTATTTCGACGGTCGGCTCGGCGGCGGTTTCCATTATTCGGAAGCATTCAGCAGTTCGGCTCTCAAGGTTATTCAGGGCGATCATGCGCCGCAATGGGTCCGTGACGGGCAGAACTGGATTCTGAGGTTTGACGGGGTCAACGATTATATCAATTTCATCCGCGAAACTTTTCCGCAGGGAGCTTTCACCCTGGAAATGGCGATTCGTCCGGAACTTTCCGGTAAAACCATGGTGCTGTTCCGCCACTTCAATTATTTTCTCGGTTCGATGTCGCTCTTTATTCGCGACGGTCAGCTCTACGCTACCTGGGGCGAAAAAAGCTTGAAGAACTACAATTTTGAAACTAAGCTTGCGGTAAAAAGCGGCGAATGGAACCGGGTTGCGGTCCGTTACGATTTCAACAATTTAACATTCACGGTCAACGGTCAATCAAAGAGTTTTCCATTTACCGGCCGTGCTTACGCTTTCAAGTCTGCTGTTTTCGGCGGCCATGACAAAGCTGAGTATGCTCCGGATGAGCCCCTGACATTCTTCAAGGGCGATCTCCGGGAGCTCTCGATTCGCCATTATTGAGGAGGGAGAGCCTCGGCAGTCGGACCTGTCGGACAAGTCGGACAGGTCTGACTGGGTGATTCGGATTTACCTGAACTTCTCGTATTCGGCGGCGACCAATTGCTTGATCAGCTCGACGGTTTCGGAGATGTCGACCAGGCGGGAATCTTTTTCGCCGCGGATTTTCAGCTCGATCTTGCCTTCGGCGAGATTGCGGGCACCGACGATCAGGCGGAACGGAATACCGATCAGGTCGGCGTCATTGAACATGAAGCCAGCTTTTTCGCCGCGGTCGTCGTACAGTACTTCCAGACCGGCGGCGGTCAGTTCGCTGTAGAACTTCTCCGAGGTTTCGGAAATGCCGGGTTTCTTGGGATCGAGGGCGCAAATCTGGACTTCGTACGGAGCAATCGTAATCGGCCAGATCGGGCCGTATTCGTCGAAGTTCTGTTCGATTACCGAAGCCATGGCGCGGCCGACGCCGATGCCGTAGCAACCCATGACCATCGGCATGGATTTGCCGTTCTGATCCAGGTAATTGCAGCCCATGGCGGCCGAATAACGGGTGCCGAGCTGGAAAATATTGCCGACTTCGATACCGCGGGAGAGCCGCAGGGGCGCGCCGGTGGTCGTCGCGGGGTCGCCGTCGCGCACGGTGGCGATGTCGGCGATCAGGACGTCGGCGGCGCCGAGGTCGCGTTCGAAATTGAAATTCTTATAGTGGTAATCGGCTTCATTGGCGCCGACGATCAGGTTGGAGGATTCCACCACCGAGCGGTCAACAACGATGACGATATTTTTCTTATTGATGCCAATCGGCGACGCGTAGCCGGGTTCGCAGCCGGCGGCTTTGATGGTGGCGTCATCGGCGAATTTCAGTTCGGCGATTTTGGTCAGGTTCTGAAGTTTGACTTCATTGACTTCGAAGTCGCCGCGGATTACGGCAAAGACCAGTTGACCGGTCTTGGCATCCTGATAAAAGACCGCTTTGCCGGTGTTTTCCGGTTTGGCGGCGAGGAATTCAGCGACTTCTTCAATCGTCTTTTTGCCCGGAGTGTGAACTTTTTCCAGGGCCTGCTCGGCTTCTTTGGTGAACAGCCAGGCGGCGGTGGCGATTTCGCAGTTGGCGCGGTAGGTGCCGTCTTCAGCCAGGATAATCGTATCCTCGCCGCAATCGGCCACCGCGATGAATTCATGGGAGACTTTGCCTCCCATCATGCCGGAGTTGGCCTCGATGGAAACCACGTTGTTCATACCCACGCGGCGGAAAATATTGACATATGCCTGATGGGCGCGTTCGTAATATTTTTCCAGATCTTCCTGGTTGACATGGAACGAATAGGCGTCCTTCATGGTGAATTCACGGCAGCGGATCAGGCCGCCGCGGGCGCGGGCTTCGTCACGGTATTTGGTCTGGATCTGGTAGAGCATGGCCGGGAGCTGTTTGTAGCTGGTGATTTCGGTACGGGCCATATGAACCACGGCTTCTTCGTGGGTCATCCCCAGCAACATGGGCTTCTCGTTACGGTCCTTGAAGCGGAGCAGTTCGGCGCCGACCACCTGGTAGCGGCCGGATTCTTCCCACAGTTCGGCGGGGAGAACGACCGGCATCAGGACTTCCTGGCCTTCGATGGCGTTCATTTCTTCGCGGAGGATTTCTTCGATTTTGGCGACGATCCGCTGTCCCAGCGGCAACAGCGAATAAATGCCGGTGGATACCATCCGCATATAGCCGCCGCGGAGCAGGTATTGATGACTGACGGTTTTGGCGTCTTTCGGGTCTTCCTTCAAACGGCGCCCGACCAGTTTGCTCATTCTCATATTTTGATATTCCTTGGGTAAGGTTATTTCTTTAGAATTGAAAATTGAAAATTGAAAATTGAAAATGAGGGAAAGGGACGAATCCCTTTGACCAGGATTGCTTTATTAGCCTAATGGGAACCAATAAGATTGTAGCCTCTCCATAATTTTCCATTTTCCATTTTCCATTCAAAAAAGGATTAAAGTTCTTTGCTGATCCGCATCGAGCAGAAATCAGGTCCGCACATGGTGCAGAAACGGTTGTCGCCCTCGTTGGGGTGATGCCCGGTCTTTTCATTCAGCGCTTCCTGACGGAGCTGGCGGGCGCGTTCCGGGTCCAGAGCCAGCTCGAATTGGCGTTCCCAGTCGAAGTCGGCCCGGGCCTGGCTGATGGCGTCGTCGCGTAGTCTGGCGTCGGGTCTCTTGAGCGCGACGTCGGCGGCGTGGGCGGCGATCTTATAAGCGATTACGCCGTTGCGCACGTCTTCTTCGTTCGGCAGCCCCAGGTGTTCCTTGGGGGTGACATAGCAGAGCATGGCGGCGCCGTGAAACGCGCCGAGGGTCGCCCCGATGGCGCTGGTGATCTGGTCATAGCCGGGAGCGCAATCGATCACCACCGGGCCGAGAATATAGAACGGCGCGTCATCACAGAGTTCCCGCTCTTTTTTCATGTTCATTTCGATTTCGTTGAGCGGGACATGTCCGGGGCCTTCGACCATGGCCTGGACACCGGCCGCGCGGCTGCGCTGAACCAGTTCCGCTAAAACGGTCAATTCGGCGAACTGGGCTTCGTCGCTGGCATCGGCCAGACAACCCGGGCGCATGCCGTCGCCGAGGGACAGTGTGACGTCGTGCTCCGCACAAATTTTCAGGATGTCGTCGAAACGGGTATAAAAGGGATTTTCCTGCTGATGGACTTTCATCCATTTAGCCATGATCGAGCCGCCGCGGCTGACGATCCGGAGCAGGCGTTTTTTCGCCATGGGGATGTGGTCGCGAAGCAGTCCGGCGTGGATGGTGATGTAGTCGACGCCCTGTTCGGCCTGCTCCCGGATTACCTGGAGAATCAGTTCGGGGGTCAGCTCCATGGCGTCCTTGACCCGGCTGAGGACTTCGTAAACCGGCACGGTGCCGATGGGGGCGGTGCTGGCTTCGATGATGCTGCGCCGGATCTGGGTGATGTTGGCGCCGGTGCTCAGGTCCATGACCGTATCGGCGCCGTACTTGATGGCGCTTCTCAGCTTTTCCAATTCCTGGCGCGGACAGCTGGAAAGGGCCGAATTGCCGATATTGGCGTTGATTTTGGTATATAATTCCCGGCCGATGCCGATCGGATCGAGATTGGCATGGTGGATGTTGGCGGGGATAACGATTTTGCCGGCGGCAACGCGTTCACGGATGAATTCCGGGGTTTGTTTTTCCCGTTCCGCGACTCGGATCATGGCCGGAGTGATTTCTCCTGCCTTAGCCCTGGCAATCTGGGTTACTTTCATTTTATCAGCTCCTCAAGTTTGTCGATAATTCGGGCGGTAGCGCCTTTGTGGATGCTCAAAGCTTCACATGCGCGGCGTCCAAGCTGTTCCTGTTTCGCGGGATCGGCGAGGAGGCTGGCAATGATATCTTTGAGCTCGGAATCGTCGTGTACCAGTGCCAACGCATCGGCATTTTTCAATACTTCCAGTACAAAACGGAAATTTTTCAGGACACTGCCGACAATGATCGGTTTTGCCAGCAGGGCCGGTTCTATCAGGTTGTGGCCTTCGTTCTGGCCGGCCAGCGATTTGCCCATGATGACGATGTCGGCGCTTTTCATGAAACGCAGCATTTCGCCGGTGGTATCCGCCAGCAGGCAGTTAACCGGAGCGGCCGGAATTTCGCCCAGCGAGCGCCGGGCGAACGGGATATTGCGGCTTTTCAGCAGCTCGCAGATTTCAGGACCGCGCTCGGCATGGCGGGGAATGAGAACCAGTTTCAAGTCGGCATGGGAGGGGAGCAATTCAAGCCAGGTAGCGGCTATCAAAGCTTCCTCGCCAGGGTGGGTGCTGGCCGCCAGCAGGATTTTTCTGTTGCCGGCGCCAAAGTATTCATCCAGCGGAACCGGAGTGAGATTTTCCGGAACCACCTGATCGAATTTCATATTGCCGCCGACTTTCACGGTGGCGTCAGGACAGACGGCAAGATAGCGCTTGGCATCGGCTTCGGTCTGGACCAGCAGCAGGTCGAAACAGCGCAGAACCGGCGCGAAGAAGAATTTCATCCGGCAATAACCTTTCATCGAATGATCGGACATTCTACCGTTGACCAGAGCGACCTTGCCGCCGGATTTCCGGACAGCCCGGATCATATTGGGCCAGATTTCGGTTTCCAGGATCACCAGCATTTTCGGACGCAGAATTCTGACGGTACGATTGACGAACAGAAACAGGTCGATGGGGCAGAAAATCACTTCCACGCCGGGAGGAACCTGTTTGCGGGCCAAAGCCTGCCCGGTGGTGGTCGTCGTCGAAATGACAAAATCGTGGTCCGGATAATTCTTCTGCCATTCTTTGAGCATGGAGATGGCGATAACGGTTTCGCCGACGCTGACGGAATGAATCCAGATAACTTTATTCAGGCCGCATAATTTTTCCAGCCGTTCCCGGCTGAAAATGCCGAATCGCTCGCAGAATGTACTTTTCCAGCCCGGGCGTCGCCACAATTTCCAGAGCAAGCCCGGCAGGAAAAACAAAAATACCAATGGAAACAGAATATTATAAATTATCAGCATTTCAGGATATCTCCGATCGAAAATGTCAAAAGGGTAAGATACTATAATTAATAAAACTTTCAACCGGAAAGAGCTATATTCAAAGTAAAAATGTTATTGACGGAACTGGGTCGGGTTCTCGGCTTTTTTGATTTTGTCCAGCGCGGCGTCGGCATGTTTTTTTATCCAGTCGGTATTGCCGGCCGCGGCTTGCTGGTAAAACTCCTTGGCCTTGGTGGGATCTTTCAGGCGATACAAATAGATGTTGCCAATGACCAGATTGATCTGGTCGTATTGAGCCTGAGCGAATCCGGGGGAGGCCAACAGCCTGGAATATGCGACAACGGCCTCCTGAAACCTCTGAGTGCCCTCCAGAATCATGGCTTGATTGTAACCGATGGAAAAAATCATCCAGGGCGGCAGCTCTTTCAGTTCTTTGCTTTTCTCCGCCGCGGCGTTGGCTTCCGCATATTTTTTCAGGGCGAGGTAATTGTACGTCAACCCCATGTAAGCGATTCCCTTGTGGAAATCACTCAGATTCGGCATCTTGAGAATACTCTGATAGGCTGCGATGGCTTCATCATACTTTTTCAGGGTATTCTGGATCGAACCGATATTGTTCAAGGCCATAACGCGGTAATGAAGCGGTTTTTCGGCGTCGTTGATCAGGTTTTGGAGAACTTTGGCGGCGTCGTCAAACAATTTACCCGCCATATAGGCTTCTCCGAGACGCAACATGGCCGCAGCCGCGAGTGTCTCATCCGCCTTGTAATTCAAGGCCCTTTGGGCGTATTTCAACTCTCCGGCATAATCCTGTTGTGACTGATAACAGTATGAAAGGCCGAGGTTGATTTGCACCATATAATTGGGATTGATGTCCGGCAGCAGTTCCGGAATTTTATAAACCGTAATGGCCTCATCGATTTTTCCCTGACTTCTCAGCTCATCGCCGGCATTAACCGCCAGATCGGCGCGTTGGTTCGGAGACATTGATGAATCGTTGGCCAAGGTCAGGAGGAGCGGCAAAACTTCTTTCCGTTTATTGCCCCGGATATAAGTAATGACCATTGCGTATTTGGCTTCGTTGGCCTGTGGAGTGGGCAGATCGGGCATGGTGAGGACTTGCTGGCAGGTAATGACAGCATCGTTCCATCTTTGCAAGTGATACAAATTGGTTACTTTATTCATCATGGCATTGTATTTTTCCACTGCCGTACCGCCCAGTTTTTCCGCTTCTCCAAAGTATTGGACAGCTTCTTCAAATTTTTGCTCCTGACTGGCCTTTTGACCCGCTTCATAAGCTGCCTGGTAGTTTTCGGAAGCACATAATGAAGCTGTCAGGCAGACTGCGAGGACTGTTGAATAAAGTATTTTCATGATAATTTCCTGACGTTTAAGCTTCGGCGATATGGATTATATCGCCGAAGCTCCGTTTAATGGATTTATTGAATTTTTTTCAATTGAGCATTGGCGCTGTTTTTGATCCAGGCGGTATTGCTCTTGGCGGCTTTTTCGTAATATTCTTTAGCCTTGTCATTGTCCTTCAAACGGTTAAAGTAGACATTGGCGATGGCCAGATTGGTCTGGTCGTAATTGGCCTGGGACAAACCCTTGAGCGAATGAATCCCGTTATAGGCGGCAATGGCTTCTTCGTATTTCTGAGTCGCATCAAGGAGGGTTCCAGTGCTGTAAGCGAGGGAATAGGCTATCCACGGCGACGCACTCTTGAATTCATTGCCTTTTTCGATTATCGCGGCGGCATCGTCATATTTCTTCAATGCCAGATAACTGCGGGCCAGACCCATGCAGGCAAGACCGCTATAGTAAGGGTTAACTTTTTCGATCTGGAGGATTTTCTGAAAGGCTTCCACGGCTTCATCATATTTTTTCTGATTAAACAGAGCGTTACCGAGGTTATTGGCGGCATTGCCACGGGCATCGAGAAGCATGTCGGAATTGTCCGCCAGTTTTCGGAAAGCTTCGATGGCTTCGTCGATTTTTTTGTCGGCCTGATAAATTTCGCCCCGACGCAGCAAAGCCGTTCCGAGTACCCATTTGTCCGCTTTTTCATAGCTGAGGGCCTTGTCGACAGCCTCCTGGGCGGCCGGGAAATCCTGTTTTTCCTGATAACAGCGGGAGAGTCCGACATAGCTCCGCGCCGCATAGGTGGGTGGGAGGTTTTCAAACGCTTCGGTCGCCTTGAGCTGCTCGATAGATTCATCGAATTTTCTCTGAATACGCAATTCTTCACCCGCTTGGAGGTACATTTCCGCGCGCTGATTCATGCTCAGGGAAGAATCTTTGCCCAGCTCGATAAGTGCCGGCAGGACTTCTTTTCTCCGACTGCTCCAGACATAATTGAGTGTCTTCTGATATTTAGCGTTGGCAATCTGTTGCGCTGTGGCGTCTTCCATATCGGCGATCGCCTGATAAGAGGCGTTGGAGTCATCCCATTTCTTCAAATTACGCTGATTGCCGGCCTTGTTCATCAGGGCATTGTATTTTTCATTGACATTGCTGCTCAACTTTTCCGCTTCGTCGAAATTCTTAACCGCTTCCGCAAATTTTTTGTCTTTTGCCGCCTGGACTCCGGCCGCAATGGCTTCCTTATAGGTTTCGAATGCACCGAGTGAGGCGGTTAGCCCGGCTGCGAGAGCCAGCGTGTAGAACATTTTCATAATTTTCCCCTTTATACTAATTTCGGCGATACGGAATGTATCGCCGATTTATAACTTTATCCTCAAAGATAATGAAAATTCGACGATATCAATGAATATATCGCCGAACTTTACCAATGTCAATTGATTAATTGGCCGCGGCCGGAATTTTCTTCAATTGAGCATTGGCGCTGTTTTTTACCCAGCCGGTTTTGCCTTTGGCGGCCATTTCATAAAATTCTTTGGCCTTCTCATTGTTTTTCAGGTTATTGAAGTAGAGATTGCCGACATACAAATTGATCTGATCGACGCAGTCTGCCGGCATTTTTTCAATTTTTTGAACTTCCAGATAATTGTCAATGCTTTCCTGATATTTCTGGGCAGCATTGAAGACCGCGGCCTGGTGAGTCGCTAACTGGAAAAGCTGCCAATGGAGAATACCTTTCACTTCTTTGCCGGCATCGATGGCTTTCTGAGCGTCTTCGTATTTCTTCAACGCAACATAGCAACGGGCCTGGTTGGTATAGGCCTGCGCCTGGTTGTAAGCAGGAACTTTGTCGAGCTCCAGCATCTTGGAATATGCGGCAATCGCCTCGTCGAATTTCTTCTCGGCTATGCAGACTTCTCCAATGCGGGCAAAAGCATTGGCTCTGACCCCGACGTTGGCTTTTTCCACTTCACTGGCTTTGGTTGCCATACTCAAGGCTTCCGCCATTTCTTTCTTATCCTGATAGCAACGGGAAAGGCTGATATAGGCGTTGGTCAGTTGGTTCTGATCCGGTTTTTCCAGCGAGAGAACAATCTGGAAGGCGGCAATCGCCTCATCATATTTTTTCTGACTTCTTAATTCATTTCCGGCAGCGATAGCCAATTCGCCGCGATGGCTGGGATGCATTGTGGCATCTGCGGCGCAAGCCAGGAACATTTCAAGACCGTCTTTGGTCTGGCGTTTCCAGATATAAACCCGGGCTTTATTGAACTTGGCAATTCCCAATTGGGCGGGAGTTGTGTCTTCCAGGGCGAGAATTTTATCGCTGGCGGTGGTGATGTCATCCCATTTTTTCAATTGGATGAGGCTGTTGACTTCCTGATTCAAGGCATCGTATTTTTCTTTGGTGTTGGCGCCAAGCTTTTCGGCTTCCTCGAAGTTTTTGAGAGCTTCATCCCATTTTTTCGCTTTGAAGGCCTGCTGACCTGCGGTAACAGCTTCCTTGTAGGTTTCGAATGCACCGAGAGAGGCCGTCAGTCCGGCTGCGAGAGCCAACACATAGAACATTTTCATAATTTTTTCCCTTTTTATACTAAAATTCGGCGATGCGGAATGCAACGCCGATTCGTAACTTATCCTCAAGATAATGAAAATTCGGCAATATTAATATATATATCACCGAATTTGATTAATGCCAATAAA
>JAVBRM010000072.1:0-88874 GCA_031548025.1 Victivallaceae bacterium
GATTCTGGCTTCGCCCTATACGGCGGCGGCCTCCGCGCTCACCGGGCATATCACCGATCCCCGCCCCTATCTGCAATAAAGGAGTATGAAAATGGCTGAAATCATCAAAGGCAAAGTTTACGTGGTCGGCGACAACATCGACACCGACCAGATCATACCCGCCCAATACCTGAACCTGGTTCCCACCATCGCGGAGGAATACCGCAAACTCGGCTCGTATGCCCTGTCCGGTTTGCCGGACGAATACCAGCCGCGCTTCATCGCCTCCGGCGCGGAAACCACCGAGTACCCGATCATTATCGGCGGTTGCAATTTCGGCTGCGGGTCCAGCCGCGAACACGCGCCGATCGCTCTCGGCGCGGCCGGGGCGAAGGCGGTCGTGGCGCCGTCATTTGCGCGGATATTTTTCCGTAACAGTATTTCCTCGGGAGAAATTTACCCGCTGGAAACCCCGCGGACTTTGACCATGGCCTTCAAAACCGGCGACGAAGCGGAAATCGATCTTGAGCAGAACACGATTACCAATTGTGCCACCGGCAAGGTTTACGAACTGAACGATCCCGGCGCCATGCGCAAGGTCATCGAAGCCGGCGGCCTTTTCAATTACGCCCGCAACACTGGCATGATCGGCTGATATTATTGGCAATTTGATGTCGGCATTGGCCTTCAGCAAGATCACCTGTGAGCTCAAAAGGTCCCAAAAGCCGATCAGCTTATTTGCAATTTGATGCAAAAACTTAACTCGGCCCGACGAAGATCAAATCGGTCCACGCCAAAACGGCGTGGATTTTCGTTTTCAGTTGTTTCTTTGCGGCCTCTACATGGAAGGGCGGCGATATTTTTGGGCGGAATGGGGTGAAAGTGGAGTATTCACAACCGGTATATCCTCGATATTTCCGGGGGAGAATCCTTTTTTCGTCTTTTCTCCGTCGAGCCAAAGTAGACCCAATCCGGCAACTTTTCCGTTCTCATTGATGGGAATTTCCGCCATTGGAGCTCCATCCGGAGCAAACATTTTTATTGTGGTGTTTGTAAGCTGTCCCTTTTCATTCACAGTATAAGTGAATTTGGGAGTTTCGGTTCCCGGATAATACTCCGTTCCGGTGCTGGGGGCGGGATTAGTGTAAGGATAGTACACAAATCCAGAGATACTTCCATCTCTGTCGAACCTTTGGGAGAATATGCCCGTGTTGAGGAAATCAAAAGTACTGTTCATTTTCCCATCAATTTTAAGCTCTGCTGTTTTCGGGGTATAAGTAGTAGAATCTTTTTCTTTAAAGAAGGAAAGCGGCTTGGAAAGTCCCAACGGTTTTAGGATATTATTCAAAGTGGCGTCAATATTTATTTCCTTGGCATTAAAGTTGCCAAGGACCGTATAAACGAATTGGTTCTTATCTTTGATATAAGTTTTGCGGAGCTCGGGTGAAGACATGAAAGATTGGGCAAAGCTCGCTCTTGCCCATTTTTCGATATCATCGTGCGACGGAGCAATTTTTCGACCATTAACTTCGACGGAAGACGTGTCGGCACCCCAATATTTTTCAGCCACCGTACCGCGCGCGAATAAGGCGGCATCCGATGCCGAAGATCCTTCCTTCATCTTGGCTGTTTTGAGTCGTCTGTAAAAAGCAAGGCGCGGATCTTTCTTTTCCAACTTATTAAGGTTCACGGGCGTATCGGAAGCATCCATCATTTGATCCTGGACAACCAATGAAAGAACCACTGGATGAAGATACATCATCATCCGGAGATTCATTGAACGCTGTGCAAAAGAGGCGCCTGGAGCATACATCGTTTCTGTCATATAGCTGCTGGCCGCATAGGTGAAAGATTCAGCCAACCTTAACTTTGCAATTTGTTTTTCTTCAGGGGTGGAAGCTTCAACCGCTTCCTTCATACGCGTTTTGGGGATGTCGAAATATCTTTCCCTATAACCCGTTATGAAGCCTGGAATCCAACCTTCAATCGATTGTTGGGATGTGATTTCAAATTTAACTTTACTCAACTCCGTCATCAGTTGTTTACCTGTGTAGGTTTTGATGTAATCGTCATATGTGGAAAGCAAAATCGCTTTTTCGGCGGAATCAAGATAATATTTTTGTTTTTCAATGTTGGAGCGAGTTGTAGTAAGTGGTGTATTAACGCCTGTAAAGGTAGGGGCGTCATCCATCATTTCCTGCGTTGATTTTTTGAAAGAGGGGGAGCTTCTGGGCAATGGTTTTGACTCATCTTCCAGTATTTCCCGAGACGATCTTTTGAAATAGTAACTTTTTCGTGACGGTTTCACCTCGGCGGCTATGGTGTCGCAAGGAACGATCATTGTTAAACAAATAACTCCCGCCCAACCCACTTTATTCAAATCCGACAGGCTGTTAGACATAGAAAGCTCCTTTTTGACTCGTCATTCAGCGATGATGAAAACATTGCCGTCGCTATCGGTGATTTCATTGGTGATGGCGGCGATTTTCTTTCGTTTCAATTTGATCAGGCGGGGAGGTTCTTCATTACCCGGAGCCGGAGTCTGAACGATGTAGGTGTTGCCGCGGTCGTCGGTGACTTCCTCGATGAGCATGGTGGGCTTCTTCTCCTCCGGTTGAACCACTGCCGGAGTACTTGACGAAGCCGACAGCCGGGGTGGCTCATTCAAGTCTATCGCGGATTCCTTCGGCGTTTGCTTCGCCGTTTGCTTCGGTATGGCCGGGGCTACCGCAAGCATTAACATATTGCAGCCGGACGGGATGACAAACAGCAGTACCGCGGCGGTAATGTAAGTCACGAGCATGCTGTTCGTACGCCGGATTTCCAGGCCGAACGGCGCGAACACCAATTTCCCCAGCTTGAAATACTGCAATCCGAACGGTATCCCGATGATCGTACAGCACATAAATGCTCCCACTATGAAATTTCCCAACGCCGACCAGAGCCCGCCGAACAAAATCCACAAAATATTGAAACCGGTACAAAGGCAACCCACCGGCTTGTCCTTGGGATAAAAAACATCCGCCCCGAACGGACAGAGCTGCAGGGTCGCAATCTTGAACAATTGCAACCCGAACGGTATTCCGATAACCGTGCAACAGTAAACCACCCCCCAGAAAATATTGATGAGCGCAAACGCCAGGCCGCCGAAAGTCAGCCAGACGATATTACCCATAATCCGTAACACCAGCAGCACCCATTCCGGTTTGGATTTACCGGAGGCCGGCGGTTTTTCCGGTGGCGGCTCCACATTCGGCACAGCCGGACCGGAAGATTCAGAAACCATATCCTTGCGAATCCTTTCGAAGGAAGGCCCGCGAATTTTTGCCGTTGTCTCCCGGTATTCCGACGTAAGATTCCGTTTGGGGGCGGAGTCTTCGGCTACCAGCAGCACAGGAGCTCTCGTATCCGGCGGCGGAACGGCAAATATCTTAAGGCAATATTGGCAGCCGATCAGTCCGTCCTGCAGCGTGTAGTCAATTCCATAACGCTGCCGGCAATAGGGACACCCAACCCGTTCCGCACCAGTGTCACCGGGCGGTAGCCTGGTGCCATAAAGAAAAGTCAAATCGCTGGCACTGAGAAACTCAGATTCACAAGACGGGCATACCAATTTTTGCCGGGGAACGGAACAATCAAAAAGCTCCAATTCCTTTTGGCATGACGGACATTTGAGATCCATTTCGCTTGTTCCTTCCAGGTTTATTCTTCGTCTTCGGACTGATGGTAAAGCGTCGCGGGGGTAATATCCGTCATTTTCATCGCTGTCCCCGGGGCATATTTCAACTGAAAAGAAACATCATCAAAACTGTTCCAGCCACAATTATTCATATAGATGCGTACTTTGCAAAATCCCTGCTTCAAGCTTGCCGTCGCAGTCATGGTTTGCGGATCCTTTTCCCTGCGGGTAATCAAGTCGGAGGAATCGAGAAAAATCTTGATATTCACGAGATGATTCGCTGAGGTATGAATCAGCGTAAAGCGGAATGTATCATCCTTGGGAACCCTCAAAAAGCCCTCCCACATGACGAAATTATGAGCTTTGAGATTCCGCAGTTCTTCACAAACCCTGATATTCCCTCCCCTGAATCCGGCAGCCATATCCACAAATCCGCCAACCGGAACCGATTTGGGCTTCACGAAGGTATTTTCATTCCAGGCATAGCAGGCGGTTCCCGGTGCGAGCCGGATTTTTTGTTTCCCCTCCTGGGCAAATAATCCAGTACACGCCAGCAAAGCAACAGTAATGATAAACATTTTCTTCAACATGGTTATTTCCTTTCTTCTTTTATGGTTAATTAATTTGTGTTTTTATTCATGGTTTCGGAGGACGTTTTCCGGGAGGGCCGGAAGGAACCTTTCCCGGGGGGCCTTTCGAACCCGGGCCAATATGGGATTTGCCGGAAGGTCCCGGCTTCGGCATATCCGGGCCAATCGGTCCTTGACCCGGTCTCGATACACGCGGCCCGGGCGGCAAAGACGCGCCCCGATACGGATAAGCGATCACCGAACGTCTAAAACCGGAATAGGGATACCAGACCGGAGTGACTCCGGACCATATCGGTCGTCGTGAGTAGCGGATATCGACAGAGGACATATCCCAATTCAATGTCGGCGCAAAAACCGGAGCAAAATTAATGTTTCCACTTACTGGAAACACCCTGGTCAAATACCTTTTATCGCCCTCAATAACAAATTCTTCGCCCTCATAAGCAACATTCACCTTGGCGCGATTGATCACCATAACCGGCGGCTTCGGCTTGTCCGTCGAAATGATTGCTTCAATGGTATCGGTGTCATCCATCGGCCCCGCACTGAGCATGAGCGGCAGCAAGAGTGTAAAGTAAAGCAAGGTTCTCGACCAACTGAACATGAGCACGATTTCCCTATAAATAATTTATCTATTATAATATCTATATTCGGGAACTGCGTTTTTTTCTAAGAAAATCACAAAAAAACCACATATTTTAAAATAAAATTTTGAAATATGTGGTTTTTCGACGAGTTATCAGGGTTTTCTACAAATGGACAGACAGGTGCAGAAGGGAGCGGTCCGCTTCCAGTTCGTTGCGGAAGACGATTTCGTGTTCGGCCTCACCTTGATTGTTTGTTAACTGAATCGTGATGAACGAGTAAAACGGCGTGTTGACGTAATATAAGTCGCCCAGGTGCAGACTGCGAACGGCCAAGGAGTGATTGCCGGGCGGCAGAATCTCCCGCAAATCAATCCAGGCCGATTCCCGCCCCGGCTGGACCAATTCCTGACGGGTCGGCGGTTCGCTCTGAAAGCCGTTCTTTGCGATCCAGCCGATATGCTCCAACCGGCCGTTGAGCTCCCGGCATAATTCAAAACGGTTATCGTAGAGATCGTCGATCATCGATTTTTCGTAAGCCACGCACATTTCCGGGACGGTCACCCGGAGATAACGCGTCGCGGACGGGTTCTCGCGCAACTCCTTCTGCCGAGTCAATTCGGCTTCGTATTCACGGCACTCATCGCACGGTTGCGGTTCCGGGCGGTTGTAATCGGAGAAATCGATTTCATCATGCGTGAACAGCAAACCGGCCACGCCGTGACCGGCGATTTTCAGCTGCCGATTATCGTAAATATCCGCTTTTTCCGCCAGTTTCCATGCTTGGGCTCCGGATGGATCGAACGGGCATTTGGACCAATCGATCTGGGGAGACACTTCGCGCTCGAGCGGCGAGAAATTGCCCAGAATCAGCAGCGCTTTTCGCCGGTCGGCACTGATCATCAAATAATGGGATATTTCCGGGTCGGCGGCAAATACTCCGCTGGAATTGTAGTCGTTGACAATCCGCATGTCGCGTTCGGCGCGAAACAGACGCCAGAGTTTCCACAAGGGACGGAATACCCGGTCTTCCAATCCGGGTGCGGGCGGGTGAACCAGCGAGGAGCTTTCGAATTGCGTGCCGAGATTCAGGTGCGGAGTCTGCCCGGTGGCGGCCAGGAACGGCACCATGGCCGGGCTGCTGTATTCCGGAAACGCCGCCGTCCACATGGTGCCGCAACAGGCCGCGGTCATGGCATAATAAGCATGGTCGAGGCGGCTGCGGATCAGCAATCCCCGCTCCCCCTCGCCCGAAACATAGCCGTCGACATTGCCGCCGGTCAGGCCGATGGCGGAAAAAAGCGGCCCGGTATGAGAATACAGAATTCCGTCATCGCCGACCCGCTTCCGCAGTTTTTTCAACCGGAGGTAGTGATCCCGGAAACGAATCCGGCCCGACTGATAGCTCTCGTCCGGCGGCGTCATCCCGTGAAACGGACCGCCGTAATCCATGTACAAACCGTCGAAATCGCGTTGAAAATACTTATCGAACCACTCGCAGTTATAACCGATAACCGAGTCCTCATTGCCGCGAATGTACGGCGCTACCCGCAAACCGTATTCGTGGGCTTTCGCGATCACTTCGCGGAAGCGTTTGCCATCGTACGGCACGCCGCCGTCCTGAGGGTCAAAACGCCAGTTTTCGTGCAGGATCAACAGCTCCGCCCCGGCGGCGGCCATGGCTTTGATGGCCTCGTCCGTCGGATAGCGTTTCAGGTTGTCGAAATAATGGAACATCGGCAGCGGCGGCAGGTGGCGCGTGGCCGGAGCCGCCGTAATAATACAGCCCCAGGAGTTGCGCCATTGCCATGGCGAACCGTCGCAGGAACGCCGGGTTTTCTGGAAATTCCAGGAGAGTTCGGCATTACCGTTATTCCAGCGGATCGCGGAACAATTGTCATCGGGATTCTTGCCAGAAAGCACGTTATCGCCTTCCATGAAAAACTCCACATAAAAAGACGGCCCATCCGGCGAAAAACAATTAAAACCGGCCAACGGCCAGATACCGGTTTCCAGAACCCGGTCAGTTCCCGCTTCCAGCCCGCGCTCAGGAGCAGAGGTCTGGATAAGGGTGGCGTCCGTTTTGCGCGGACGGTAATTCAGAGCCCAGCGAACGGGTTCAAATTGCCGCAGAGCCAGGTTGTATTTCAACTCAAACGAACGTATATCCGGAGCCTGGCAGCTCTCCGCCAGAAAAAACGCATTGCAGAAAATATGTCCGTCCGGATGGATTTCATGCCGCAAGCTCAGGAACATATTCGGTTCTACGCAGCCGCTCCCGTCAGTCATGGTCAAGCTCTCGAACTCGATGATCCGGGCATCGCCGGCCTTATAGTCCAGAGCCGGTCCCTCCAGCGGCCGAAGCTTCCGCCCATCCCCCAGCTCAATTTCCAGCACCGGCGAAGCGCTGAAAAACTGATATCCGCCGATTGCAATACCAACCGGAAATACCCCGGTGCCAAAATCAATGATCAATGATCCCGCTTCGATCTTCATATCTTGCACTTTCCTTCACGTTGAACGTCTTCCAATATCGAATGCGACTGCGCCATCAGACTGCCGCAATCCCCGGTCAGGGCGATCCAGTCCACACCGCGCGCTTTCCATTTGGCGAACGGCGCCGACGCCGTCCCCAGCATAATTTTTTGCTCCCGGCATTTCCGGCAGATTTCATCGATTGCCGCGTTCAGCTCCGGGTTGTCCATCTGTAGAGGAATCCCCATGGAGCCGGACAAATCGCAAGGGCCGACGCAAATACTGTCGATCCCCTTCACCGCCAGAATTTCATTGAGATTGCTGACCGCGTCAATGTGTTCGATCTGAATGATAACCAGCGGTTCCGACTCCGAAGCGGCCATATATTCCGCCGTGGGCGTCATGCCGTAACGATTGCCGCGCCGGATCCCGAAGCCGCGCATTCCAGTTTTCGGATAGCGGCAATAAGCCACCGCCGCCTCGGCTTCCTCCGCGCTGTTGACCATTGGAATGATCACCCCCGCCGGAGCGATATCCAATACCGGTTTCAAAACCCCGAAATCATTTTTCGGCACCCGGATAAACGGCGCGCATTCCGTGCCGCGAACCGCCATGACATGCAGCATAGCGCTTTCCAGACTCAACGACGAATGTTCAAGGTCGATCCAGGTGAAATCGAACCCGGCATCGGCCGACAGCTCACTGACCGTGGGGTCGCTCAGCGAAATCACCGTGCCGACACAAATTTCTCCAGCAGTGATTTTTCGTTTGAAGTGCTCAAGATTATTTATCGACATTATTTTGCCCTTATGTTATTTTTGACAATAAAGTATATCTCCGGCCTCGACCGAAAGTTTGATTACAGTCTTATCCTGCTCGTTTACCACAGACAACGTTCCTTTTTTTACCGACTTCACGGAGTAAATGCCATCCACTGTGATATTGACTGTGACCGGCTTGCCGTTCCAGTTAGCGACTGCGATCAGCAGATTATTCGCGCTCTGCAATACATTCGCCTCCACCAGATAATTGTCGCTTGAAATCAGCTTCTTGCCGTTAATCAGTTTTTCCATCATTCCGCGCGGTCCTTCCGGGTAAGATGTGCAACTGAAAAAGCGCTCCGAACCGGCCACCACGCTTCCCTCGTGTTTGGCGCCCGCCACATAAGCGGTGCCGGGCAGAAATCCAAACATGGTAACCGTTCCTTTGCCATGCTGTTCCCGGACCACCGCGGGGTCGACCAAGTCTTGTTTCACCAGGATAATTGGCAGTTTGATATCTTCGAAAACCGCTTCTCCCAGCTTCGGAGACTTATCCAGGCGGCGGCTGTGGAAATCGCCTTTTTCCTGAATCGTGATTTTACCGCGTTCCCATAACGGCCGGTTGTACTCGTCGAATCCCATCGCGCCCGGAGCCAGATAGAGAGCATTACCCTTTTTGACCCAATCCATGATCCGGTCATAAGTATCACGGAAAACATGTGTCTCACCGACATAAAGAATTCGATATTTGTCCAGTTCGTTTTTCAGATCCCCCTCATAAATTACATCCGTACGGTAACCGGTGTGGCGCAGCAACAGGTACATGAAGGCGCGTTCACGCCCCCGCGGATTTCCTTTGCCCATGTTCCAGATATCGCTGACGGTAGAATACAGCATAGCCATATCTCCCCGTGCCGGAACGCCCGCCGCCAATTCCTCGTCAACTCCGCCCACGGTATAGGCAATGCTTTTGAGCGTGGGATAAATCTCCGACCGCCGGCTGGTGAAATCGCCGTTTTTGGCGTATTCCGGACCATAGTCGAAAAATTGCATGGAGTCGATCCCGTGCCCGATTTCCGTGAATGCCTTGGCTTCGATTTCCCACGGGGTCCGGTGCAGAATATTGTAAATTCCATAGGGAACGTTTTTGGAACGGCAGGCCGCCCGCAAAACTTCCAACAAATAGCCGCTGAGTTGAAATGATGTGCTCTGATTGATCCAGTCTTCGCCCCAGCCTTTGCGCAAAGCCCCGGAACCGAAAAGTTCGAACCAGTCGCAGCCGTCCTCCATCATATTGGAAAACAGCGCATTGGCGATATTCACGCCGGTCGGCAAACCGGGCATTAAATCGGAGGCGCGGCGGAAAAATTCCGTCAGGATATGGTTCCGGTAACGCACCGTCCAATAATACATCACCGGATTGCTCTTTTCGCCGGTGACTTTCGGGTCGGCAAACTCAATATTCTGCTGTTTCAGGTAAGGCCCAAACCCGGCCTGACAGGCCTGGCATTTCAATACATGCTCCAAAGAAAACGAGGGCTCATCCATCAGCAGATAAATTGCCGTTTTATCCTTTTGCGCGCGCCCTGCCCGCCCTGTGATTACCTGGTCAAAATCCGGACGCAGTGAGCTCAGGCATCCAGCCGGCCGGGCCAGATAAAAAATAGAAAATGCGTCAAATCTGTGCTTGAATCCATATTCATCGAACAATCCGGATGTATGGAATCCGTAATCGCAGCGCAGCATATTCAAGCCCAGCGACCGCAAGATTTCCAGCTCGCCATTGAGCAAGGCCTCCGAGTCCAGTTCGGGATCCAGCCACAAACCGGTACCGACCGGGAAACGAACCGGGCGCTTGCCGGGCATCTCACCGGCATTTCGCGCATACTCCATACTTTTCCGAATTTCGTCCGCGGGGTCGATGATCCGGCGATTCTCCAGGTCCACTCCCAATCGCATCCCGGCGCCTTTTCCCTGGCGATTCAGAGTTGCCACCAGACCCTCCATGGACGAAGTCGTGGAAAAATAGAGTGTAAACGCCGAATTCTCGTGCATCCGCGGATAGCTGGTAATCGCGTAGAACAACAACTTGCTCACGCCCATTTCCGTTAAATACGGCGCGATGTTGATCCATGGCGAACTGTCGCCTTTTTTCAGGATTGCCGCCGGAGCTTTTGTCCCGGCCTGAACGCCGGCGAAAATGCCATCCTTGTTGATATTGAAATGGCCGATTCCCCAGGGAGCGCGCGGCAGCCGTCCCCAGAGATGCAGATAAAACTGCGTATCGTCATCCGATTTGACCTGAACATAAAACGGGGCGAAGAAATCGTTGATCCGCGGTTCATAATTCTTTCCGGCGGGGGCGATCACGACGCAGTCGAATTCCAGCCGGTCGCTGCCGGATTTATTCAACGTCAGCGTCGACTTGCCCTCCGGCAGCTTGACCGCAACAGTCAGCCAGATAAAAGAGCTGTCTTTCTCGGTACGAGCCTTGGAGTCTTTCGTGAATTCAAAAACTTCACTGCTTACCGTCATTTTGAAAGCCGACTGCTGTTTGGATCTCAGCATTCGCAGACTGATTTCGTATTCACCGGCGGCCGGAATCGCGAATTCAGTTCCGGTTCCGCCTCGAACCAGCCGCATCATGCTGCCGCCGGACGGCACCCCGGTATACCATTGCGGATAGTGCTTCACCACTTCCCCCTTCTGCGGCAAAGTAAATTTTTCCGCCTCGATAAACAGGGTTCCTTCCGGCGCTGCCGCGCCAAGACCACCGATCAACATCAACAACCAGATAAACCGCATGCCACTCTCCCTATTTCATACCGAACATGTCGGCGAGTTTGAACTTGAATCCGGCGCCGGGGGCCGAATGCTTCCCGGTCTTATCGTAATACACCACAAACGCATAAAAATCGGTATCCGCCAGAAATCCCCGGATCGGCGCGGGAGAAGTTTTCAGCTTTTTCCCCAGTTTGATCGCCCCGCGCCCATCGGCATGAAGACTCAAGTAGACGTCGTAATAAACCGCATTCTCCGCAGTCTGGAAGATAAACACACCGTTGGTACCGTCATAATGTGTCGAGGGCTGATCGACGGCGGTAACGGAAATCGCGGGCAGCGTTGCCGCTTCGGCCAGCTCCCTGATCGGATTCAACTCTTTTCCCACCGGCGGTTCCGGCATTTCCATGTGAACAATCTTCGTCCTATCCTCCGCTGAAGCATATTCAGCGTAAAGATCCCCCAGCACTACCGGCAAATCGGGACACTTGATCAGATCGTTGGCGTAAAAAACCTTCGAGCGGCGCTCAACGATGATTTTCTCGATCGTCAGCGGTAATTTCACGACCGCGTTGGCGTCGTCGGTCCCCCACCATGAAGTGCCGTTTTCGCGGTAACCGTCGTATGGCGAATGCGCCGGAAGTTCCATTTTCACATAGCGCCAGCCATCGAAATTGAATGAACTCATCGACTGGGTATCGTCGGCGTTCCAGGCGTTTTTCATGCCGACGCTGACCCATTTCCGGCCGGAGGCGTCCCGAAGCACATAGACCAGCCGCCCCCAGTCGCTGTTGGCGTTGACTCTCATGGTCAGGTATCGAGCTTTGCCGGGAATCTTAATGGATTCGGACGCTTTGAACGAAGTGAAATACGGCATTACCCCGCGTTCCACCGGCTGTTTTCCCAGCTTCAAAATCAAGCCTTCCGGGCTCTTTTCCGTTTCCATGACAGCCGGAAAGCGCCGGACATGCTCCGGATTGGCTTCCGTGTACAGCGGTTCTTCCTCCTGGACCTGCGTCCAATTGACCGCGCTGCCCAGCTTGAGATTATACTCCGACAATACCGAATCGGCGTGAACGGCTTCGCTCCAGGCGAACTGCGGAGCGTCCGCATAGACAAACACCGGCCAGTCGCTGACGGTCAACTTTTCGCCTTTTTTCAGGGTGAATTCATTATCCATGAGATCAAAATACTTCACGTCACGGTCAAAACTCACATCGCGGGTACCGCGAATGACCCAGAGGACATACATGCGCTGTTTCTGCGCAGCGTCCAGATATTCATAACAGTAAGTGGTCAGGGACGACGTCGCCAGCCATTTGACGAAGTCCTTCGAGCCGAGGTGCCGGGTCATGACGGCAAACATGGAATAAGACGGATACGGATTCAGCGCCCGGTCGATATAGCCGCCCGCATAGTGCTGTTCGCCCCAATACGAAGCCGGTGCAAACGGGCCCCCGTTCGTGAACTGCAAGTTGACTCCATAACCGGAAAGCAGCAACGCGGACCGCAGTTTGTAGGCGGCGGATTCGCGGGCAGTCAGCGAACCTTCCACGACCGGCCCGTAAGCCGGTCCTTCAAATGTTCCCCAGAGCGGTTTGACATCCTTCTTGTATTTTTTCCAGGCATCGAACAAAAACCAGGTGCGATGCAATGAGCATTGATGAAGTTGCATTTCCGGCATCCGGTCAAACAATCCATAGTCCAGCGCTACCCCATCGACCAACGGGGCCAGTTCCTTATCCTGCAGAAATGGAATGGCAAACATCGGATCGCCATGCGGCATCAGGATTTTGAGGTCCGGATAATGCTCGCGCAGCAAGCCGCCGGTCAAACGCAATTTATTGCAGTAATTGAGATACCGCGCACTCTCACTTTCGTTCATATCACGAATCTTTTCGCCATACTGTTCAGCGTAATAGCGGTACGCGCCGATCCCACCGGGCTCACCGAAAATCCGCACGATCCGAGGCTGAGATATCTGCGACGGCTTCTGTTCCAGTTTTTTGAACATTTTCAGGAGTTCGGCACGCATCTCATCCGGGCGGCTGTTGTCAAAAGTCACCTTGAATTCCGGACGCGGAAAGTCAAAGCCGGTGTAACGAAAATCGATGAATCCGAACGGCAGATACGACCGGACGCCGAATTCTTCCATCACCGCGGCGAGCTCTTTTTTATGGCTGCTGTCCGCATTGGGGATATTGTATTTTTTCAGGGAACCGACCGTAGTTTTGGCCCCGGCCATCGCCATCACCCGCATACCGATATCTTCGGAGGGCGAACCGTGAGACCCCGAAGGCCAGGTGCCGAAAAGATGCCCCGGGTCTTCCAAGTCACGAAATTTGCCGTAGTCGTCGCGCTTGCGCAAATACACCAGCGAACGTTTGAACTCCCCGCTGGAAGATAATAATTTGACCTCATGCCAGCCGAAATTTCGCAGCGGTAATTTAAAAATCACCTCTTTCCTCTCAAACGGCTTCAAGGTAACTTGTTGTTTGGCCGAATCGCCTTTCAGGTGCAATTCCAGATTCTCAACTTTTTCCTCCGGAGTCAGATTACGCAGAGCAACCCGATACACCGCCTCATCGCCCTCCTGGAAGATACCGGCGTATTTCTCCGGAGTCCAGGAGATTTCCACCGGACGAACGCCCAGCGTCATGGCAAAAACATGCACTCCGCTGGGAAGTCCGGCGCCATGCCGGCTGTAATACGCCGGATCGGGAAAACAGCGATATGGCAGGACCAGTTTCGTCAATTCCAATTCAATCGTTTCCAGTGGTGCGAATTCCTGAAGCATATCGGAATCCACGTCGATTTTCACCAGCCACAGATTGCGCTTTTTGCCGTCAACGTTTTTTACGCCGATGCATTGACCGTCAACCGCCTGGCGGCTGAACAGCGGAATCCCGGCAGCAACAAAATTCTTCGGGAATCCGCTGCCGGTACGGTAAAACTGTACCGTCAGATCCGGAATTTTTCCGCTACCGCCTTCAGTCGCCGCCAGCAGATAAACCGCGTTGTACTGACGGCTGGGAATCTTGAATTGAATCCGGGTCGGGTTGCAAGTCATGGCCCCGCCCCAGCGTCCGCCGAACGGACTGCGGTTCCCGGCATACGCCCCGGCCAGCCCCCCTTCCCTGAACCAGCTGACGCCCAGGTCGATATTATTCGCCTCGCCGTTTTCCGGCATCAAAAAAGGGATTCCAGTGATCATGGAATTTTTTGTCGGCAGAGTCTTGACATCGACCTTTTCCGCCCCGACCGCATCGGAATTCAGCCGCCGGGAAATATCGACGGTTTCAAACAACAAACCATCTGCGACGGCCTCCCGAATTTCCGGCTTGGACACCAGAATGGAGCCGCTGACTTTCAGCGCCGGGACTTCATTCCAGATTCCGACCATCATACCGTCGAGATAAATCCGGTATTTGCCGTCAAACGGCACCAGTTCCAGAATAAAATCACGCTCATTTAAGTTACAGAATTGACGTTGAGCATAAAATTCGGACCATCCCTGCAGCTTGGCCGGCCAGGAAAAACTGCGTTCCGCCACCCCGTTAAAATAATAATTACCGATCTCCCGGCCGCAGTTCAAAAAATCCTTTTCCGCACTGAGAAATATCTTCAAAGGAGCCTCATCATTACCCGGCGCGAACTCGATATTCTGATTCGCCCCCTTGTCTGAAAAGCGAAACGCAACGGTCACCTTTTTTCCCTCCGGCCTCGCCTCAAAACTCCATTTGCGCCCAGGTACACATTCATCGTTCCAAACAATGCTATTTCCGGCATACGCGGAAAATGCTAAAACCATCATGCTCATCAAAATAATCCTCATTTATTTCACCGTAATTTTTGTCTGAATTTGCTTGCCGTCCAAAATCGCCTTGGCGAGAATCTCCACGTCCTTTTCACTTTTTACCCATACCATGCATTTCCCATGAAAAGCATTGACATACGGCAGCGGAAACGGCTTGATGGAGCCCGGATCGCCGGCATCGGCCGCGACGATTTCGCCGTTGCTTTCGAAATCAATACGCTCGGAACTGTTCGGACATAGGTTGTCTGCGGCATCGACCACCGAAACGGTCAGGAAAATCATTTCTCCGCAACGGGTCCACACCATATTCAAATGATCCGGTTTCCCAGCCGTATAAATGACCGTCGAAGCTACGACCTTGCCGTCTTCATCCAAGCCATTCACCTTCAACTCTCCCGGTTCATACGGTACCTGGCTCCAGACATGGCGATAGGTGCCAAATAATTTTTTGATATTTTTCCGGTGAATCCCCATCGATTTCCCATTGACGAAAAGTTCCACACATTTGAATGAGGAATAACACTGAACTGGAATATTTCGTCCTTCATATCCCTCCCAATTCCAGTGCGGCATCAGATGCAGAACCTGCTGCGCGGTCCAACGGGAACGGTAAAGATATGCCCGGTCTTTCGGAATTCCGCATAAATCAAATATCCCGAAATATGAACTCCTGGCGGGCCATTCTTCGCGATAAGGAGTCGGCTCCCCCAGATAATCGAACCCGGTCCATACAAATTCGCCCATCACAAAAGGGTTATCGTCCTGCCCTTTGAATTCATGGTCGGGAGTCGTTGCCCCCGGCGAGCAGCAAAGGTCAAAACTGTCGATCTGAAGGTTTGCCTTTTTGCCCAGTTCTTCGAAAATATGATCGGAATATTCCCCACGGGAACTGACGGTTGAAGCGCTCTCCGAGGAATACATTGCCGCCTGTGGAAAGGCCATGTGATACTTGGAATAGATATAAGGCTTGTAATTAAAACCTTTCACATCCACGATATCGAAAAGTCCTCCCGTAATGCTGTTGTCACCGTTGTTGAGTCCGGCCGTTGTCGGGCGGGTGGGATCTTCATCATGGCAAATCTCGCACAACCGCCGAGTCACTTCCGGGCCCTCCGGATAATATTGCTCGTCGATTTCATTGCCGATACTCCACATGATAACGCTCGGATGATTGGATCCGCAGCGAATCATATCACGCAAATCCCGCTCCCCCCATTCGTCGAAATAAAGATTGTAGCCGCTGGGAGTTTTTGGGCGCTTCCATTCATCGAAGGCCTCGCAAATCACCAGAAAACCAAGCTCGTCGCAAAGCTCCAGCAATTCCGGATCGGGAGGATTATGAACAGTCCGGATTGCATTGCATCCGATGGAGGCCAACTGATTCAAACGATGCCTGGTTATATCGCGGTTCACCGCCGCTCCGGCCGGACCGAGATCATGGTGCAGACATACCCCTTGAAATTTCATGGACTGCCCATTGATGAAAAAACCTTTATCCGGATCGAACCAAAGATCTCTGAACCCGAATTTCGTCTCCACCCGCTCATCACCAATCAATGAGATAATCTTATAAAGGTTTGGATTGCCGGGCTGCCAGTACTGAACATCCATGCACTCGAATTCATTATGAAAAATATCGACGCCGGACAGCGTCTCCGAATGAATTTCCCGTCCGTCGGGCCCCTGCAGAACGGTCGTCAACCGGACTTCTTCACCAGCGGGATTGTCCAAGGTCGTACGGATAGAAACTTTGCCGCCTTCGGTACTTACCCTGACTCCGCGATAAGCGACATGAACCTGTCCGGCAACCACCAGCCGCGCATGGCGGTAAATACCGCCCCCGGGATACCAGCGGCTCGCTCCGGGCAGGTTTTCAGCGGAGACGGCTAACAAATTTTTCCCCGGCTTGACGAACGGAGAGAGATCAACTGCGAAGGTCGAATAACCATAAGGCCTTCCGCCGACATAATGCCCATTGCAAAATATTTTTGAATGACTCATGATCCCGTCGAATTCCACCCGTACCGTTCCGAATTCGGAATCCAGCATGAAGTATTTTCGATAAAACCCCTTGCCCACATGCGGCAGAGCGCCGGTCCGGCCAGGATGGCAATAAGTTTTGCTGGAATTCCGTACCGCATCGACAATCACAATTTCGCTGTCATGATCTTTCGAAAACGGTCCGGCGATAGCCCAGTCATGCGGAATATTTACGCACTGCCAATGCCCGTCTTCGTAAGACTCTTTTTCAAATCCGTCTTCCGCATCGCGAGTAAATAACCAATCTTGTTCAAACGAGTTCATACAATGAAAATTCCTTTTTCAATATCCGCTCCAGGGATATAAGTTTTTATTCGTGCTATTGGTTGCCAGACTCCATGGCAATTCGGACCGTCCAAGGTTGGCAATATGTCCATCGACGAACCCGGCATTGGTGGTATTATTGTGCCTGCGCGATGGCTCTTGAGTCGAATTGGTCGTGGACAATGATATGGCTTGCCCTGGAACCTGCGCATCGGCAAGATACAAGGTGCGGCTGGGAATCGCCGGCGACCCCAGTTTAAATAATGAATGGACGGAATCATATTTCATATTTTTAACAGAGGAAAGAAGTCCAAGCGCAAAATGAGTTCCCGGGTCTGCGGAACCGCCTTGTTTCTCGGTAGGACAGACAAAGCATCCTCGCGCCCTTCCCGTGCTGTAAACGACCGGCAAGTATCCGAGACTGTGTGCCGGTGTCCCGCCTGGTTTTTGCTGCATCAATACTCCATTCCAATATGCCTTGTCCGCTGTTGTCCAACCGTAAGTGGCATATTTTCCGAACAAAGCCCAATCGTCATAATCGTCCGCATAGGCCATCAGGCCGCCGATCAAAACTGTCCGCTGATTATTCATACAGGAAGTCCGGTGCGCCATCTCGCGGGCGTGGTTCAAAGCGGGCAGAAGCATGGCGGCCAGAATCGCGATGATCGCGATCACAACGAGGAGTTCAATGAGTGTAAAATTTGGTTTTCTTCTTGATTCAATCATTATTTCACCTGAAAATATGTATTTTTTATGTAGTTTATATTATTATTATAACTATTATTGTATTTTTGTCAATAGATATATTGAAAAAAAGGAGGAAATGATTATATTAAGTATGGCAAAGGATAATAATATGAACTCAAATACACTTGACATTCTGAAAAAAACCGTCAGCAAAGAGAGTGGTCCGGCATTTTATGTGCGGGTGGAGAACTGTCTGGAAAAAATGATCGTCAGCGGCAAGTTGCCGGCAGGCGCGCGGCTGCCTTCCGAAATGGCTTTGAGTTCCGAACTCGGGATCAATCACCAGACCATTCGCAAGGCACTGGTGAATCTGGCCCGCAAGGGTTATCTGGACCGGCGTCAAAAAAGCGGCACCTTTGTCTGCAATATGAGAAAGAATATGAATATCGGTCTCTTTTATCTGCAGGAATCGACCGAAGATTATATGAATGAGGCCGGCCGGTATATCCAGCAGGAATGCTACCGGCATGATCTTGACCTCAAACATTTTGTTTACGATGAGAATTATTTTGCTTCCGGCAAATTCGCCACCGATGTTCTGAAAATGAATCTGGACGGTGCGATTGTCGCCATGGAGGAGACCGACATCTGCCGCGAGGCGGTACTGGAACTGGTGCGCAAGAAGTTCCCGGTCGTGTCCTATAACAACTGTTTCCCGCTGACCGCTGAAATCCCGCAGGTCCGCAATGATCTCGCCTTACGTACCCGGCGGATGTTGGATTATCTGTGGGAAGCCGGGCACCGGAAAATCGGTTATATCGCCGATTTCAAAAATTCAGAATCGGCCCGGGCCTACCATGAATTCTGTCAGGAAAAAATGATCAACGCGTCTCAGCGCTTCATGAGTCTGGAGTTCAACGGTCCCTATGCCAAATGGCTCCAGATGCCGGTCGACCAGATCATGCGGGGATTTCTGTCTTCCAATCCGGACATCACCGCGGTAGTCCTGCGCGGCATCGGCATACAGGTTATCCTGAAACAGCTCTCGCTCATGGGCAAAAAAGTACCGGATGATTTATCGATTACATCCCTGGGGGACAACATACTATGCGAGCTGGCCCATCCACCGATAACCGCGGCCCGCCTCGATTACCCCAAGCTGGCCGAATGTACCGTAGCCAAATTGCTGGATTTGCTCCAAGGCAGCCCCCTCGCCGAAATGATCACCCAGGTACCGGAACAGCTTATCCTCCGCGAATCCGTCCGGCGCCTATTGCCGTAACCCTGCCCTAACCTCTTCGCATTTTTTAAGTTCCCGGCTCACGGAAATATTTTTGTCGTGATTTAGTGTTTTTGGACTTGACATAAATGATTTTTTAAGTTATAATTATATATAAACTGGTTCGATCCAGTTTCAATAATAACCCGGAAATAAGCAAATGCTGCCTGAAACCAGAATTGATGATCGTTCCCGCCCGCTGGCATTGCGTGACCTGCTGCGGCGGCGGATCTCTGACGGCGCTTATCCGCCAGGGCGGCGTTTGCCGGGCGAACGGCAATTGGCCGAGACTTTCAACGTCTGCCGCTGGACCGTCAACGAAGCTGTCGGCCTCCTTGAAAAAGAAGGCGTTCTGGAACGCTTTCCGCGTCGGGGGGTATATGTTCGGGAGACTCCGTCGCCGCGCGGAATCTGCCGCAAACTGGTGTTTATCATGCCGGATGAGCCAATCGGTGAAGCGACTCAAGGCTTCGTGCGCTGGAACCGTTTCCTGGAATTCAATTCCGGTTTAACCGAGGGAGCGCGGCGCAATGACCTGGAACTCTCTTTGCTGCCGACCGGCCGGGTACTCAGTTTGAACCGTGAGAGCGGCATTTTGGCGGCGGTGATTGTTTCTACCGAGGGATTCGAAACCGACGGCTCCGACAATAAATATCTTCGCCATCTGCAGAAAAATCGTATTCCGGTGATTTTGATCGGTCCGGAAGTGCCGCTGGCGGGAATCAGCTGTATCCGTTATGACCGGGAAACAGCCTGCCGCCGGGTAGCGGATTTCATTGCCACCAGAGATCTCCGCTCCATGGTATTCCTCCAATCAACTGAAGACAACAACCGCTGTGTCAAAATCCGGCAATATCTGGCGGATAACGGTTCCCCGCTGTCCTCCTGGCAGGATATTGTTCTGCCCGGCACCATCAATTCGGCCATCGAAGTATTGCGCGAAACATTGTCAACCGACAAATCAAAATTGCCCGATCTTTTTTATTGCGACCGGATGATTTATCCGCTGGTTTTATTGCGGGTGGCCGCCGAACGCGACTGGCGGCTCGGTCGGGATCTTCATATGGTGGCTTTTACCTGCCGGACGGCGATTGAGCATATTTCGCCGGAGCTCAGTTACTTGCGGATTCCCTATTATGAAATGGGACTGGAAGCCTGTGAGCTGGCGCTTCGGCTGAATAACAATCCCGATCAGGTGGAATTTATCGAATTGAAAGGCGAAATGATTGTCGGCGCCTCCGATTTATCAATAGGAATAAAATAATTTTTTTTCAACAAACTGGTCCGAACCAGAAAAAAAGGAAGCATAAATATGTACGAAAAAATCATTTTTGTTCTGATTCTGTTTGTCGGAGCAATGCTCAGTGCGGCAAATGTACGGGATTTCGGAGCGGTTGGCGATGGGCATACCGATGACACTGCCGCCATTCAGCGCGCCCTTGACGCCGCCCTGGCCAATGCCGACGCCAATCGTTTTTCCATGGCGCCATTGCTGCCGGACCAGCCGAATAAATTCCGCATCAGCGACAGTGGAACGCCGGAAGTGTTTTTCCCGGCGGGGCACTACCGGATCACCTCGTCATTGGTCGGCGGCCGGATCGCCATGCTGCGCGGAGAAGACGGGGCGATACTTGAACAAGCCGCCCCGGATGCCGATTTGCTCTATTTCAATGCGGGACGGCGAATCCGGATCGAAAATCTGACTTTTCGGGGCGGTAACTGCCAGCTCAGGCTATGGACCAGCAATGGCGACATGTCGATTCTTGCAGTGGAAAATTGTCGTTTTGAAAACGGCCAACTGGCATTTCGTACCGATTCTCTGGCGTTGAATCAGGATGGACCGCAGCAGAAAGTTCCCCCGTATACCGTACAGCGCAGCGATGACGGGCAAATCAAGTTGGTTCCCCGTTCACCGGAGAACCTGAAATGGATGTATAATTCCACCGTCGTGGTTTTTACCGATACCGAGTTCCGCGGTTGCCGCCGGGCGCTATGGAGTCAGGTTGATTATACGGTATTGGAAAACTGCCGGATCTATCCGGCTCGTGAAATGGCCGGTTCAGTCTTTTATTTTCGCGGCCTGGCCCGCGTCAATCGCCTGACCGGACGGGCGGAGCCGTTACCCGGCAAGAACGCCTGCTGGTTCGAACTGGATCAGGACCGGGAACTTGAAATACCGATAACCGCCGCCGGAGGTTATTGGAGTACCGGCAGTTATGCATTTCGGCATCTCGATCTGGATACCACGGGCTCCGGCATGTGCGTGGTCCGCAGTAACTGCGTTCCGCGCCGCTCGCCACGTTCGATCATCGTGGCCGACAGCACGGTAAAATCCGCCGGATGCCCGGAGAATGGAATCGTTTATATCGAAAAAGACACCCATCCTAATCTGCTGGTTGTCCGCAACGTCCGTGAACGCTCAGGCCAGCCGGTCCGGGCGGTCACCTGGGAAGCGGAGCCCACGTTGCCGCAATTGAAAAAACTGCAGCATTACAACTGCCCGGTCAAAGAAAACTATACCATCGTCATCGGCGACAACAGTTTCGAAGTCAATGAAGACACCCCCGCCGCCTTAAAACCATTTACCGAAAAACCGGTTAAAGTCGAGGAAATGCCGGAAATACCGCGTCGCGCCCAAGGCAAAGCACTTACCGCTTCCGGCCTGGTACCCGGCCTGGCTGAAGATCAGTCGGCGCAATTGCAAAAATTGGTCGATGAGGCGGCAAAGAAAAATTTACAGACATTGCTGCTCCCCGGTGAGCGTTATCGGCTCGACCGGACTATCGAACTGCCGGAGAAACTCACCATTGCCGGTTCCGGGGTGGTATTGCTCTATGCCGGTAAACCGGACCTGGTATTCTTCCGAGCCGCCAAGGCCGGCGACGTGGCATTCCGCAATATCAAATTTTCCGGCGGTCAAACCGTTGCCCGGCTGGAAATCCCGTCCGATATTCCGGCACGGGTTGATTTTGATTTCTGCACATTCCTCGGCCAGACCGGAACCGCCGTCATACTGCATGCAGGTCAAACCAATCAGGCAGCGCTGACCATGCGTAACTCGTTATTCCGGTGCCACCGGGGGGTGGATACCAATGCCGCCCGCAACGACCTCAATACCCTCTGGCTGCATAACCTTCCGGGGTTGGATAATTCCGGTTTCATCGTGAACCGCGGCGGCCTTATGCGCATGACCGCCAACCTGGGCATACCGACCGCCGTCAGTCCCCGCAAGTGGAAGGGCATGCCGGTGGAATCATTCGGCCGCAATATCCGTTGGGTTGATAATTACGGTACTCTCTATATGCAGGACAACCGGTTCGGCGGCGAATCGGATGGCGGCATTCCCGCGATCTTTCATTGCGCCTCCGGCGGAGACGTAGTCATCGAGGGCGGTTATAACAGCCATTACAATCCCACCACCACGCAAAGCGTAATTCATTTTGAAGCGGTGCCGAAGCGAGTAATCATCCGTGAACTGGTTACCCATCCCGACGCCGCTCCGGGACAGCGCAAATTATGGAGCGGCAACTCCGGCGCCGAACCGGTCGTATCCGGGGTTTTTGCACGTTACTAACTTTAGGAGAAATAATTATGAACAAGTTTTTCACGCTCATCGAACTCCTGGTCGTGATCGCGATTATCGCGATCCTGGCGGCAATGCTGCTTCCGGCTCTCAACCGTGCCCGAAGTATGGCCCGGGGGGCAGTCTGCATCGGCAATCTCAAGCAACATGCGGTAGCTGCAAATTTCTATCATGATACCTTCGACGGTTTCGTAACTCCTTACCGGATGGGGGCAACCTCGGGAGTGAATACCTTGTGGCATTCCGCCAACAGCGTTTATGCCGAGAATCTGCGCCAATTCAACACTGTCTCCGGCGATAAAGAAGACAACAGCCCGGTATTCCGCTGTCCTTCCGTACCAAACGGCACGAAAACCTTTTACGACCAGTCCGGAACCACGGAACTGTCGCCATACAGCTACCTGATCAATTCCGGCATCAGTTTCAGCCTGAACCATATGGATAGCGCGGAGAGCACCCCGCGCAAGGTATCTTCGTTCAAAAACCCCTCGCGGACGCCATATATCACCGACGGCGTCGGCCCGGCCCAATATGACTCGTGGCGGGCGGGAGTAACCGATCCGGCGGTAATCATCGGCAGCGGCACCAATCAGCGCAAAATCGATTACCGCCACCAAAGCAAAGCTCAAATCCTAACCCTTGGCCTGAATGTTACCTCCTCCAAGAACATCCCCAAAGCCGTCAAGCCCCCCGAAGGTGCCCAGGATGTCCTCGACTGAACCAATAAAGACAGAAAAACAAGTGAGATTTGCGATTTGACAAATTCCCGACATCGGGATAATGTATTGGTATCATTCCGGAGGTACTTATGTTACGTAATCTCAGTATTCTTCTCGTGATCCTCATTTGTCAAATTTCCGGGGCCGGTGATTATTCTGCGGAGCAATTGTTGAAGCTGGTCGATGTTCAATCCGATCGGGTGGAGCTTAATGCGGAAGGCCAAAAGCGTTATCCGAGGGATGCCTCCGCCGAATTGTTGAAGAAAGATTTGCAGCTTTTGTATAGCTACAAGCCAACTGAAGACAGGCGTAGCGTTTACAATTGGTTCATCGAAAACCTCGAGTTCCGGTTATATTCAGACCGCATTGAATCTTTAAGTTATAAATTGAATGACAGATTGGGCGAACTTAAATTCGACCCAAAGAAAGTGTTTTTAGCAGATTTATCGCTGGATGAAACTCCGGAGCTTGACGGAGCAACTTCGACTTTACCCATGCGTAAAATTCTGATGGGTTACTTCTTCGGGGTTAAATCAGAGTGGGCGAGACACATCTATATGCCGGAAATCAACCATCTGGATATGCCTTCTTATCAATATCAGAATAATATCCCCCGCTATCAGACTTTTCGCCAGGCGAAGCCCAAACCCAGATTGACAGTCCGGCGCGAGATACTTTTGACCGGAGAAGCATTTACACCAAACAGTTATACCGGCAAAGCCTACCAGCGGCTTCTGGAAAATCCCAATACCGTGGTTATCAATTCGGTTTCCCCGGAAGACGTTGCCGCGCTGACGGAGAAGGATTTCAAAGTTGCATTTGATCTTGACGACCTCATTCCGCATTCTGGAGATATTCTTCCCCGCGAATCACTGGCCCGGATTGAATGCAAAATTATCGCCTATGATGCCCTGGTGGCCATTGCTCACGTCTCAAATCCGATCGACAATATCACGTTGGAACAAATAAGAAAAATATACACGTCCGAAAAACAACCGGCTGAAACTCCCGGTAACTTTACAAGTAAGCTGACCTGGAAAGATATAAATAAGAAAGGTGCTCCTTCTCCAATCATGCCATTGGGCAGAAATCCCAATTCCGGTACCGGCATATTGATGCGCAAACTGCTGTTCCAAGGCCTCCCCTCCGAGGCTGAAAAACAGATTCACAAGAGCCTGACTATGAACGGCATTTTTGACATGCTGGGTTCCAACAAGGCGGCGATCGGTTTCTCGGTGTTTTATTTCGAGCAAAACATCAATCCGATGCCTTACTCGAAAAATCTGGCGATCAACGGAATTATGCCGAGCAATGAGAGCATTGCGGACGGTTCCTATCCGCTCCGGGCTCCGATTTACGCGGCCATCCGCCGGGATGAACCGGCCGGCTCCCCCGCCCGCAGGATCTATGATTTTCTCTCCACCCCGGAGGGGCAAACCGTAATCGAAGCCTCCGGCTATGTCTCGGCCCGGGAAGCCAAATAAACTATTTACCGAGCATTTGGTCCTTTCAATAAATTATGTCCAGAGCTTCCATCAGGCCTTTCAAGTATCCGATAGCCAACAGATTGCCTTGCATTTCGTAGCCGGGGTTGGCATTGGTTTCTCCGGCCATGGTCGGGGTGTGGTCCGGGCGCAGCAACACGTCCAACCCGACATCCCGGCAGCACCGGAGAGCATCCGCCATATTGGTCGGACCATTATCGTGAAATGTCTCCCGGAATTTGCATTTATTACCCTCAATGTCCCGAAAGTGAATGAACGCGATCCGGTCTTTGAACTCCGGCAGCAGGGAATAAATATCCTCCCCCATGGCTTTGAACGACGCCAGGCAGAACGTTATGCAGTGAGAGGGCGAATCTGACAGCGCCATGACCCTGCGGTATGCCCCGGCGGAGGTCAGAATCCGGCTGTATCCCTTTAATGGGGAAACCGGCGGATCATCGGGATGCAGTCCCATTCGGACGCCGGATTTTTCCGCCACCGGCAATACGGCATTCAGAAAATATTCATAATTCCGCCAAACCTCATCCTCCGTGATTTTCAAGGGTTCGTTCCTGACATCGTCAAGGTCGAATCCGGACGTCAAGGCGCCGCCGCGCTCCGGCAGGTCTACCCGAGTCCGGTACCAGCCGACCCCCACCATGAAATTATAACACAGCAGGGGGATTTCCAACCGTCCCATATTTTCAAGCATCCGCTGATATTTCTCGATATCCTCATCGCGCCCGGGCAACCCCATCTTGATCCGGTTCATGTCAAACTGATCTCCCTCCAACGCATGGAGTTGGAAACCGTAATCGGTGAACCGTGAATGCACCTGCCGCAGCGAATCGAAATCCCACGGCGGCAGAAGTCCGCTCAATTCCGGCGCGGCTTTGGTCACCGCATACCTGATTCCGGCCTGCAAGGCCAATTGCCACTTAATATCCGGCTTCACCGGAAGCATCAATCCAAGTTTCATACTTATCTCTTTATTTATATTACTGTAGCTACGAACAGTTCAATCAGGATGAAATATTTTCTCACTTGGAGCTCACCTTAATTCATCGTGTCGCTGCAAAATTCGGCGGTTTTGGACATTTCTTTTGCGAGTGGGTTCCAGTCTTCCTTTTTCAGGCCGCCGGGCGTGCTTAACAGGGTTATCGCCCCGGCGATCTGATTCTGATCGTTGAATACCGGCACTGATAACGCATCCACGTGCCATTTGTACTGCGGATCGCTCGAAGCCGAGTTGAAGACATATCCCGTTTCCTTGAAGTCTTCGATTTTTTCTTTCAACTTCTGCAACCGGGCTTCTGTGTCGATTTTTTCTTTCAGGCCCTTGACCAGTTTTGAGAGTTCGGAGTCATTCATTTCAGAGGTCAGAATCACCCCCACCGAACCGCCGGTAACCAAATGGTCACGGGAACCGATCGAGGTCGTCAATGCGATATCCCAGGGGGCTTTGGCGCACAGTACGTTGACTTGTTCGTCACCGTCGCGCACGGAGAGTTTGACGGAAAATCCGACTTTTTTGGCCAGATGTTCCAGAATCGGCTGGAGGACTTTGTAACGCTCAAGCTGAAAAGAGACCTTACGCGCAATCGGCAATATACCGGTGGAAATATCATAATGATTGCCATTCACCTTGACCAGCCAGTTGTATTCGACCATGGTGGAAATGATCCGGTAGCAGGTGGCCTGTGGAATTTGCAAGGCGTTTTTGATTTCCGACTGACTTACTCTGCCCGGATGGGCTCCGATATATTCGAGCACTTGAATTGCTTTTTCCAGAACCGGTATCGTATTGAGATTTTCCATTTTATTCTCATTTGAATAATTATTTTTCCTTAATGAATAATTATACTATCAAAATGAAAATTGTCAATAACCGGATTCAAAAAATACGGCTTTTTGTCCTTTCGGTCTTTTCCGTCTTTTTGAAGTCTTACCGGACGGGAGTATCCAGGCGATAGATGACGGTCTCTCCGTGACGCATGTCGAGGATGATCCGGTCGGTCGATGGGATAATGGTTCCGTCGGCGAGGTTGGTCAATTGTTTCTTGTCCGGGAGGCGAATCTCTTTTTTTCCTTTGCCGTTCGCGTGGATCATCAGGAAACCGGCGTTGGCGCGGACCACGTCGCCGGAGTAATTCCAGATATGGACTCCGGCGAGTTCCGCCGCGCCGCGCAGTAGTCCGGCGGTCGGGCGTGTAAGGCTGTAAATGCTGTTTCCGCTCCATGGTCCTACCATTTCCGCCAAAGTGGTGAACTCGCCGAGTTTGCCGTGGATTTTGGCTTCCGGGGAAGTGACGCTGAATCCGGGATCGAATGAATAGAGTTCGGGATCGGGTTTCTGGTATTTGGTCAACGGGCCGGAACCGGAGGTGATCAGGCGGGCTTTATTGAGCGGCCGCTGCAATTGGAATTGGAAACCGGTCAGGCGGTTCATCAAGTCGAGACTGTAGCCGCCATAGGTAATGAATCCGGGGGCGTAAAACCAGATCGCGGAAGCTTGGTTGCGGGCGAGTTTGGCGTGGATTTTCTGAATCACCTCGCGTTCATTCATCCCGAGGTGCCAGAGATTGGCAAAGATGTAGAGTTTGTAATCCGGCATATCTTTCTCGAAAAGATCGCTGTATAAATAAGTGTCGAACGGAAACCCCGCATGTCCGCATTCCGCTTTGGCCTGGCGGACGTAATCATGATGCTGTTTTTTCGCGTCGTTGACGAACATCATACTGGTTTCATCCACGATCAGGGCGACTTCGGCGACAGATTGGCGCGGCTGGTTGAGCAGCGATTTTTCGAGACGGGCCATTTGCGCAAACTGTTCCATGAGTTTCTCGTGATGAAACGTGGCGGCTCCTTCCAGCAGCAGCCATTGGAGTCCGACGCCCTGAGTCAGCGAATTGCCGAAACTGCGCCAGTGAACATCCAGCGTTTCTTCCAGCGTGGGGGTGCGGTAGACATTGTTGTTGACGGCGAAACAGGTGCGCATATCCGCTTCATCGAAATAAAACTTCCCATGAAGCCGGAGCGAAGCTGTATAACCGCAGAGATAATCCCCCTCCTGCCCGGCGCGACGGCGATCATAACTGGTAGGGCCAATTAAAAAATCCACGTTCGGATCGCGCAAGACCCGCGACAGGGCGTGAAATCCCTGGTTCTCCAGCTCCGTATGCCAGAGGGTATAGCCATAGAAAAATCCAACCAGCTTCGGAACCTTCATCACCTGCTTGGCCCCGGCCGCAAACATGGAAATACAATCGGCGACGGTATCGTTGGCAAACGTCCGGTAATCGATGACAGCGCGTGCCTTCGGCCAATAGCGGAAAAATCCGTATTCGGAGATTTTCGAGCGCTGTTCCGGGGTGGGGATTTCCGCGTTTTCGAAAGTCACGGTTTCATTATTCCAGGCGCGACGAAGGGCCGCTTCGGTCCGGTAGTGTTTGCGCAGATATTCCCTGAACGCCGCCCGGTTCACCTCCGAATAATCGACCAGCCCTTTGTTGCTGCCCCACCAGTACCACTCGCTCGCCCGCCCACCGGCCAGCAGATACGCCGCGACATGATGTGCGTAGGGTGAATTCTCGATATGCCGGATCGCCGCCTGCATGGTGTCCATGGCGTCACGCCGCCATACCGCGCTGTTGAATGACGGTTGATCCCGGTCGCTTTGCCCGTCGATGGTGCGTCCGGCTTGGTTCTTATGAAGTTTTGTCCACCACAGCGGCATATCCAGCTTGAGCCTGATCATCAGCCGGGCTTGCGGATTGGCCTTGACGGCGGCTTCGAACGCGGCATCCAGTTTGCCGAAATCATATTTTCCCGGTTCGATATACCAATCATATATGCCATTTTTCCAAATGGTCCGCCCCTGAATCATGAGGCCCTGCCACGGCATTCCGGCAGCAGCAAAATCGCGCATACTGGCTTGCTCCTTATCGTTCGTGTCGCGCGAACTCTGCGCCGCGGTCATGCTGGAGACAACCTCGCCGTTATGCCAAATCGCCGGGGCTCCATTGTGCATGACAACCTTGAACTCCGAGTTGGCTTCCCGAAGCGGAGCCGGTATATTCTGTTCGAAACGTTCCGTTATCGCCAATTTATTGCCGAAATCCGGGCTGTAATCCGCCAGCAGAACCGCCCGGCGGCTGGGAACTTCGATCCGACCGTCCGGATATGAACTTTTGTCTTTCCGATAACACTCGGCAATTTCATCCGAGGTCAACGCGGTATTGAAAAAGGCAACCCGGCCGATGTAGCCGTTGAAAAACGCCGTCGAACCGCCGCCATCCCCCTGCCCGCAGCCGATTTGCACCGGATCGGCAGTCCATGGAATACGCTGAGTGCGGCTCGTCCCCTCCGCCGCGATTTTTCCGTTGACATAAGTGGTAATGCGGCCCTGGTCGAAAGTCGCCGCGATATGATTCCACTGAAACTGAATCGCCTGGACGCATTCCGACAGCTTAACGAGTTTCGTTCCGTACTTCCCCGTCCTCAAGTCGTCGTGGTAACGCAAAATTCCTTCCCAGATTTTGCTCTCCGGATTGATCAGTGAAAAATTCGGAACCTGATCATAAAGCTGGAAGGAAAAATTCACATTTCTGACCCGGTCGCCCTTGAAAACGATCCCGCGGTAACCGTTATTTTTGATCCATGCGAAACCTCCCTCCACGGGCGCCCCGGGAACCACCCAGGCCGTGACCGTGAATTTACCGGCGTCGAACTTCTCCGCGGGAAATTGCAATTCCGGCAGATTTTCCGGAATATCTCCCGCCAGATACGGCTTGCCGCCCGCGGGCAGGAACTCAAATACAGGCTCTGCGGCCAAGCCGGAAAATAACGAACAAAGCAACAACAACATCATCAAAATTTTCATCATAAACTCTACCTTCATTTCAAAAACAGACCGAATTTATACCAGTCGGTGGTATTGATTTTACTGGCGGAACCAGTGTTGACGTGATCCGGCGAACACGGAAAACCATTCTGGGAAATTTCCATAGCGTTCGCCGCGCTCGCATGGCCGTCGCAATAAACGATGTTGCAGCGGTTGACATTGTGGGCGTCCCAGAACTGACCGGTATTGTTCCTGATATCAATGCGGAAATAGTTATACGGCTTGTCGATGGCGCGCTTCGTATCGGCAAACATAATGGTGGAGGAAGGGCGTTTCAGTTTTTTGTAAACCAGAAATCCCCTCTGGTCGCTACCGATCCGGTTGTAAAGCCAGGGGCTGACTCCGTCGTTTTCATAATAAAGCTGTTTGCCATCCAACACATACCCGGGGTTAATTCCATAACAGAAAGTGAGCAGTTTGCTGCTTTCCGCGCTGGTGAAATTGATGTTGAAATCCGATTTCGTACAGGTATATTTGCGCCAATCCTCCGGTTTGACCAACCCCATGCTGTAGAACCGGTGCATCCACTCGGGAGTTCCCTTCCAGATGACATTGTCATAAATCGGCAACGCCGTATCACTGACATCCAGATACGCCTGGCTGATCAGAAACAACTGTTTCTGGTTATTTGTACAACTGATCTGGGTAGCCTTGTTTCGCGCTTTGCTGAGAGCCGGCAGCAGCATCGCCGCCAATATTGCGATAATCGCAATCACTACCAACAGCTCGATAAGTGTGAAATTTTTTCTCATTTTGGAAGCCTCCGTTCTGATTTTATCATTTTTGTGTGTTTTTGACAGTTTCAGGTATTTTCTTCTCCGGCGGCGGCAGAGTGGTTCCCCTTGCTATCAATACGGTATCGATTTTCATTGTTTCCGGCGGCGCCTCCGGAGCGGCGATTCTCCTTACCAACAAATCCAAAGCGGCCTTGCCGAATTCCGTCAGATTCGGGTCGATCGTCGAAATATGCGGCTCATAGCAAGTAGTAAAAACGGAATTATCCTGCCCGATCACCGAAATTCGCCGGGGTATATCCACTCCCATGAGGCGCGCCTGTTCGCAAAAAGTCAATGCCCACAGATCATTCTGCACCAGTACCGAATCGATCTTTTTCGGCAGAAATTCATTTTTCAGCAATTCACACATCCTGGCGGCGGCTCCATCTTTGGAAGGAATCGTAAATACAGGAGCATTCTCGCCGAAATGAGCCCGAAAGGCATGTTCGCGGGCCGGAATGGAGTCATGACCCGAACTCCCGCCGATAATCAAAGCGGTATGCCGGCGCTTTTCTTCGATAAAAAGCCGACGCGCCTCCCGATAAGCCGAACCGATATCATAATAAAGCGAAGACATCCCCTCCAACGGCTTCGCCCCAAATACGACAAGTTTGGGATTGCTCCGCAGCTCCTCATGAAAAACGTTCCGATGGCAGAGAATTCCATCCACACAATGCTGAAGCAGCATCCGGTAATTATCCAAAATCCGCTCCGGGCTGCTGTCGCACTCCGTGATGAGTAAATGATATCCCATTTGATTGCAACATTTTCTGAATGCATCAAGCTGCCTCGACCGGACTTCCACATCGCCACTGCCCAGTATGACTCCGATCAACCCGGAAGACTTGCCCTTGAGAACCCGGGCCATGAGATTCGGAGTATAGCCGAGGCGGTCGGCAATCTCGAGAATCGTTCCACGCAAGTTGTCGGAAACACGGATGGTTCCCTTTTTTCCAATTCTTTCATTCAGTACCGTGGAAACCACCGGTACCGTTACATTAGCCTCTCTGGCAATATCAACAAGCCTGACCATCAAAAAATCACCTCTGGCTACAGATTAAAGGTTTTATCACCATTTACCTCAGCTTGATTAATGGTTTTATCACTATTAATTATAACGTCCATTTGCCAAATGTCAAGACCCTGATAATTTTTTGGCGCGAAAAAAATAAAGAGAGCCGCATTTTACAGCTTTGACAATTTTCCATTCGGGGCTAATTTACTTCAAAACAACTTGAGGGCATGACTATGATAGAATACGCGGCGTGGCTGAACGTCATTGGCAATAACAAGGATTCGCATTTCTGTTTCAGGAACGTATTTCAGGTCGATACGGTTCCGCAATCGGCATTCCTGGAAATCTCGGCCGACTCGACCTTTTCGGTTTGGATCAATGGCCGGCGCTGCCCGATCAGTCAGTTCAGCGATTTTCCGCGGACCCGGACTTTCAGCAAACTTGAAATCGCATCATATCTCCAATCCGGCTTAAACTGCGTCGCGGTGGAGGTTCATTATCTCGGGGAAAGTTTTTCCACCTATATTACCGGAACACCTTATCTCAAAGCCGTAATTCATACCGTCGGCAATATCCTGACCGCTACCGGGCCGGGCTGGAAAATCATTTCCGATCCCGCTTTCCGTTCCGGGCTGGAATGCAAAATCACCAGTCAATTGAGTTATGCTTTCCAGTACGACGCGCGCCTGGCCGCCGACTGGCGCAGTGTATCCTTTGACGATTCCGCCTGGGTGAATGCCGAGGCTTATCCGGATGGTTCCAACTGGGATGAAATGAAGGAGCGCCCGGTTAAGCAACTGAAAGAGCTTTCTTCACCGGCAGTCGCGCTGGTTCAGCATGGATTGCTGTATCGGATTGAAGAAAAAACGACATTCGCACTGTCATGCCAATCTGACTTGCTGCGTCCGCTCCGCCATGATGAAGCATTTTCGCAATTCCCGAAGTTCAAGCAATTGGAGGCTTATTCGCGTACCCGCGTTTCTCTGCTCCCGGATGGTTCCACCGGCGTTACCTTCAAAGCCCTGCCGGACAATGAACCTGTAAACGGTTATTACCTGATCGCCGACCTGGGCCGGGAAACTGTCGGCTGGCTTGAACTCGATATCACCGCGCCTGCCGGAACAGTCATCGACATCGCTCACGGCGAACATCTGGACGACGGCCGCTGCCGCGCCGCCATCGGCAACCGGAATTTCGCCGACCGCTATATCTGCCGCGAAGGACGCAATCAATTCCGCTACTATCACCGCCGCCTCGGCGCGAGATACATCGAGCTTCACATCACCAATATTACCGGAGAGGTCAAGGTGCATTACGCCGGTTTGCTGCCGCTCGAACTGCCGCTGCCGGAAAGCGCCGTATTCCACTGCGAAGACGACCTCCTGAACCGGATCAACGAAGTCGCCTCCGACACTCTGAAGCTCTGTATGCACGAACATTACGAAGATTGCCCGTGGCGCGAACAAGCGCTCTATGCGTTCGACTCCCGTAATCAAATGATGTACGGATATTATCTGTGGGGCAATTATAAGTTTGCGGCGGCGTCACTGGATTTACTGGCGCAGTCTTATCGCGGCGACGGCTATTTGTGCTTGACCGCGCCGGGGGCTTTTGGCAAAACCATTCCTTCATTTACCCTGGTCTGGATCTCGGCGCTCCGCGAACAGTGGCTTTACAGCGGTTCCGACCAGCTTTTCCGGCGTCATGCCGGGTTGATCGATGAAATCATCGACTACGCACTGGAACGCCGCGACCAGGCTTCCGGCCTTTATCACTCCGCCCCCGAAAACACTTGGAATTTCTTCGAATGGCGCGGCCAGTTGGATAAAGTCGATTCAGCCCCGAACTCACTGTACAATATATTCCTGTACGAAGCCTTGACCTCAGCGGCTCTGATGCAACACTGGGCCGCCAACCCGGTACGGGCCGAAAAACTGGAACAAGTCGCGACGGAACTCGGCAAGAACATCGAACAAACCTTTTACGATTCCGCTTCGGGCTGTTACTCGCTGTACCCGAATCACCCCGGCGACGATCTCTATGAATTGGTTCAAGCGGTAATGCTCTACAACCGTCTGGTTCCCGCCGACAAAATCGATCAGGTGGTCGACGCCATCGCCGGGCAAAAACTCATCAGCCTGACTTACAGTTCGTTATTCTATCTGGTCAATGGTCTGATGCAAGCCAACGCCACCGGGCGTGACTATTTGAACGCCTTTTTGCGCAAGCAATTTGCTTTGCCGCTTTTGAACAGAGCCACGTCGCTCTGGGAAACGCCATACGCTGGGGATGACTTCTATTTTGCCGGCAGCCTCTGTCATGCCTGGAGCAGTGTCACGCCGTATTACAGCGGCAGTTGTTTGCTGGGGATCACCCCGCTGGAACCGGGATTCAAGACCTTTATGCTGAAGATTCATCCGGGTCACCTGACCCATGCTTCGGGCTCGGTTCCCACACCTTACGGCGACATCAGGGTATCCTGGGTCCTGAACGCGGAACAACGTTTGGAAGTCAGCGTCGAGTATCCATCCGAGATCACGATGAATTATTCCGATTTCCCGAAATACCCGGTTCACGACCTGATCCCGTCAATAAGATAACGTGAAAAGGGAATGCCCCGCGCATTCCCTTTTTATTTTCAGAGGAAACTGAAAAACTTTATCTTGCTGTTCCGTTTTATCAGCTTCAACAGTTCCACTCCCGCCAATGGCAAAAACGACAATGCAATCGCCACCTGCCAGTTGTCTCTGCTCAACGGCGCCAGTTTGAATACTTCACTCAATGCCGGAACCGTCAGCAGCGCCAGCATCAATGCAAACGCCAGTGCAATCGAGCCGAACAACCATGGATTCAGGAATGTACTTCTGCAGAACGCCGAATTTACATTGGAACGCTGATTGAAAGCATGGAGCAACTGGGAAAACGCCAACACGCAAAACGCCATCGTTTGCCCCGTCCGGTGTCCGCCGCTTGCCAGCCCGAGATGATAAGCCAGGATGGTCGCTGCGGCAATTAAAATTCCATGTATAATCACCCGTGTCACCAATGCCGGTTCAAACAGACTGCCGGAGCGTACCGGTTGCTGCTTCATGATATCCGGCGCCGCCGGATCCACTCCCAGTGCCAACGCCGGGAGCGTATCGGTCACCAGGTTAACCCACAGGATGTGAATCGCCAGCACCGGCGCATTCCAGTTCAGAATGGTGGCCACCAGCAGAGTGATGATCTCGCCGACATTGCCGGCCAACAGGAACTGGATCACTTTCTGGATAGTGCGGTAAACGCGCCTTCCTTCCTCCACCGCGTGTACAATGGTGGTGAAGTTGTCGTCCAGCAGCACCATGTCAGCCGCGTCTTTGGCTACGTCGGTTCCGGTTTTACCCATTGCCGCGCCAATGTCCGAGGCCTTCAGAGCGGGAGCGTCGTTGACGCCGTCTCCGGTCATGGCGGTGATTTCGCCGTTTTTCTTCAATGCACGGACAATTCGCAATTTGTCGCGCGGCGATACCCGCGCGAATACGCTGTTCCTGCGTGAAATCGATTTTTCCAATTCCTTGCTGCTGAGGGAGTCGAGTTCTTCGCCGGTCATGGCGACGTCTCCTTCCTGCCAAATGCCGAGCTGTCTGGCGATCGCCATGGCGGTAATCCGGTTGTCACCGGTAATCATCACCGTGCGAATTCCCGCTTCCATACAGGTCTTGACCGCCGCCGCCACTTCCTTGCGCGGAGGATCGAACATGGCCGCCATTCCGATAAAGGTCATTTCGTGCTCAACATCCGCCTCGTCATCGTCCGGAATTTCCTTCAATATCCGTTTGGCGAAACCAAGTACCCGCAGAGCGTCGCCGGCCAGACGATCCGCCAGGCCGATAATTGCGCGGCGGTCTTTGTCGGTAATTGCGCGCAGGCCGTCGGGGGTGCTGATCTGCGTACATATGGGCAACATCGTTTCGACCGCGCCTTTGGCATAAGCTACCACCGAACCGTCAATGCATTGCACTGTGGTCATGCGCTTGCGCACCGAGTCGAACACCTGCTCGAATTCACGCGGGTATTGCTCTTCAAGCTTCTCCTGGTCCATGCCAAATGCATCGGCCAGAAAGAGAAGCGCGCCTTCGGTCGGGTCTCCGAGAATATTGCCGGGGCTGTCGGGGTCGAACGCAGCATCGTTGCACAATGCGCCGGCCAGGACAATTTCCCGGTAAACATCATTTTTCTTCGCTTCCTCCAGGGGCATGGCCGTACCGCGTTCACAGTCGCCGATCAATGCCAGTTGACTGACAGTCATCCGGTTCTGGGTCAATGTCCCGGTCTTGTCGCAGCAAATCACCGTGGCGCTGCCAAGCGTTTCCACCGCGGGCAAACGCAAGATCAGTGCGTTGCGTTTGGCCATGCGCTGTACCCCGATCGCCATTACGATCGTGGCTGTGGCCGGCAATCCTTCCGGTATGATCGAAATCGCCAGCGAGATCGCCATCATCAGCATTTCCAGCCAGTTGCGTCCATAAATCAGGAAACCGACTGAAAAGATGACCACGCAGATAATCAGCCCTACCACAGTCAATGATTTTCCGACCGCGTTGAGCTTGCGTTTCAGGGGGGTATCGAAATCGTCTTCATCTTCGAGCAACTCGGCGATATTGCCGACTTCCGTTTTCATCCCGGTGGCCACCACGACTCCAATACCGCGTCCATACAAAACGATGGTCGATGCATAAGCCATGTTGAAACGGTCGCCAAGCGAACAGCTTTCCGCCAGTTCCTCTTCGCTATCCTTTTCCGCCGGCACCGATTCTCCGGTCAACGCCGACTCTTCAATCCGCAGACTGGATGACTCAAGCAACCGGATGTCGGCCGGTACCCGGACACCGTCCTGCAGCAATACGATATCGCCCGGTACCAGTTCATTGGCGGGAATTTCACTTTCTTCGCCCTGACGCAACACCCGAGCGTGGGGAGCGCTCATATCACGCAATGCCTCCAGCGAGGATTGCGCCTTTTTTTCCTGAAAAATTCCGATGGCGGCATTTACCACTACGATAAAGAGAATTACCAACCCCTCGGAAATTTCATTGAGGCAGATCGATAAAACCGAGGCGCCGATCAGAATCAGCACCATAACATCGGTCAACTGCCCCCGTAACATCTGCCAGATTGTTCTGGCCTTCTTTTGACGTAATTCGTTTTTTCCGAATTCCTTCAGTCGCATTGACGCCTCGGCATCGCTCAGTCCTTCTTCCGTGGTTTTCAACTGCGTGAGAACCTCGGCTGCCGGTTTAGCGTGCCAAGGCGTTCCTATGGGACCATCCATACAAGTACACTCCTTTTGTTCGGGACAATCCTATGTCCCTTTTTGGGTTAATAAAAAACGACAACACAACCATTAAACATGGCTGTGTTGCCGTTATCAAATTGTCTACAGCGTCGCGCCTTATGGCGCGACTAGGTCGAGAGTCGCTATCTGAATCTTCCATTTTCTTCATATTGTTTCCCGCCCGATACACAGGTATTGCATACCGCCAAAGCAAGAAAACAATTATGACATCCTTACTTTTAGTATAGCATGGAATCAATTACTTATCAATTCCGGTCTGCAAAAAAAATTAATTTTTTATGCCAGGAGGACGGCAGTCCCGCTCATTTCCGAGAATTTCCAAAAAAAACATTGACAAATAGACCGGAAGTGACTATTATAACTAACGCGGGTTAGCCAATATTATTCAACCGGAGGAAATGATGGCTGTAACTATGAAAGATATCGCCGCCGCCAGCGGTGTCAGCCGGCCAATGGTGTCATTGGTTTTGAACGGTCGCGCCGGTGAACTGAGGATCGCGGAAAGCACCCGCCAGAAAGTGTTGAAAGTCGCGGAGGAACTTGGGTATTGCCGTAACCAATTGGCGCGGTCGGTGGTTACCGGGCAAAGCCGGATTCTGGCTTTTGTCACTTACAATTCGGGCCCATCCAGCTATATTGGCCGAATTCAGGCGGGAATCCTGAATGCGGCCTCGACAGCCAATTATTCGATCAAGCTTCACTATTTGAACGATGACGATGAGCAACTCCTCCGTAGTATGCGTGAATGGCAGGTTTCGGGGGTAATTTTTCACGTGGTGAATTATTCGCGGATCGCCCGGTTTCACCAGGAACTGGATAAGCTCGGCATTCCGGTGGCGCTGGTCAACCTTTTCAACCAGGGCCAAACCGGTTTCGGAGTTACCACGGACGACGCGAGCGGCGCTTATGCCGCCACCATGCACCTGATCGCTCAGGGAGCCGGCAAAGTGGCATGTATCTCCAACATCAATGATCCGGAATATGTCAAGGCGCGCGAACGCGGTTATCGTCAAGCAATCCGTGAAAAAGGTCTAAAGCCGCTCATATTCAAATGGGGTACGTCATCCGAGGATGATCTGGCCGGTTTCTTCCGGGAAAAAGGCATTCCAGACGCCGTTTTCGGCATTACCGACATGCACGGCCTGATGGTCATGCGCTGGGCATATAAAAACAACATAAAAGTACCCGAGCAACTGAAAGTCGCCGGTTTCGGCGATCTCGACATGGGGCTCTATTCGCTGGTCCCTCTGACCAGTGTGCACCAAGAATATGAGCAAATGGGTTATGAAGCCGCCGACGCGGTCATCAAAGCCGTCGAAAACAAGGACGCCGCAATCCGTTCGCAAGCCGAAAACAAAATGCTGCCGACCGAATTGATAATCCGCCAATCCAGCCTGAATTATACTCAATTAGGGTGAAAATTTGAAATTGGCGAGGAGGATTTGAATAGTGATTTTTTTCGATACGAATGAAGCCCGATGCGGGCATCGGGCAAATGAGCAGCGGAAAAAAGCGCTGTTCAAGCCCCTCGTCCCGGAGGGATTGCAGTCTCACCGGCCTGGCTTTCCGCCTTGCCGTTTCTTCGATACTACAGTATCGGCGAACCGTCAAAACGAAAACCCAAACCGGCGCTCCATGCAACCAATTTCAAATTTTCACCCTAATTGAGTATAAAGGAGGAGAAAACATGGAAAAATCAGATTCAAAATTCAAACCGAGCGTAGCCGGAACGGCCTCTTTTTTCATTGTGATCGTATGGAGTGTGCAGTTGATTTTCGGCTACCGCCATTTGCTGAGTTTAGAGCAAGAAGATTTCCTGACTCTGCAACCCGGTATTATTCTGCTGAATGCGACGGTAGTGGCGGCCATGCTTGGCTTGTCATTGACCTGGACGTTTTCCAAAGGCTTCAACTGTTTCTTAAAGGCAAGCCCGGCCAGATATGTTGTCCTGATCGCCTTTTTTCTACTGCTGATATTTATTTCGGCCTACCTGTATATCCAGCCGATGATCAAAATAATCGACAGCTTAGGCAATAATTGACATAGTCAACAGCCACGCGCCGCTTCAACCATCTTTGCAAAACGAATACAGCGTTCGTAAGCGTCGGCCAGGAAACGCTTGCGGTTTTCCGGAGGTTGCGCGCTCATCTCATACTCCGGTGCAAAAAACGGCGTCGTCCGGAGCGATAATTCGAAACTCGGAGGCCCGGAATAAGATGAGGCCGCAACGATCTCCGCAAGTTTTCCCCAATCCACCGTTCCGTAAAAGGGCGGCTTATGCTGGTCGCCGCTACCGTCGTTATCATTCAAATGAGTGGCTATCAAACGATCCTTGTTCGCCTCGAGCTTATTCATGTAATTTTCCAGAATATTCGCATGCCCGGAATCGTAACACAGCCCCAGCAATTCCGGCGGATATTCCGCGAAAAGCTCTTCCATCATCGTCCAGTCGTCGCGCTGCATATTTTCGATGGCGATTTTTGTGTGATATTTTTCCGCCACCGGAAGCAATGCGTCAAGCGACCGCCGCACCGGATCGAATTGCATGCGCGCTGCGTCACATTTGTTCCGGGTATCTTCCTCCGGAAACGACGGATGAGAGAATCTGAGGCTCGGCGCATGCATCATCACCACCCCTTCACCGCCGAGCGCATTGAGCATTTCCAGCCGGTTTCGTACCAATTCGACTCCGGCGAGCCGACGGTATTCTTCCGTGGCAAACCAGCATTTTTCAATACCCGCGCTGCCGTGAATGTCCAGCAGCGTGAGGCCATTGGATTTCAAATTCCGATCGATCTCGGCCACTTCCGACGCGGTGTAGATGAAGTCGGTACACCACTGGTGGCACCAGAAGACATGCGTAAACCCCGCTTCGGCCAGCTCCGCCAGCCTGGAGGCAGTCTCGCCGGTCGATCCGGCATAATCGGTGTTAAAACTGATGTTCATGAATTTTCTCCTTATCAGAATCAGACAGCTTGATTTTTGAGCAGGTCTTTGGCGTGGGCGGTGGCGGCTTTGCCGCCGCCCAACATGCGGGCCAGTTCGTTCAGACGAGCCTTGGCGTCCAGCAGGATGATGTTGGAAAAAGTACGTTCCTCGACGACTTCCTTGGCCACCGCGTAATGGCGCTCGGCGCAAGCGGCCACTTGCGGCAAGTGTGAAATACACAGGACCTGTCGCTGTGTCGCCAGTGATTTCAATTCGATACCGACCTGGTTGGCGGTTTCGCCGCCGATGTTCACGTCGATTTCGTCAAACAACAGTACCGGGACCGCGTCGGCATCCGCCAGGACGGTTTTCAAGGCCAGCATCACCCGGGAGAGCTCCCCGCTGCTGGCGATGTTGCGCAGCGGTTGAAGTTGTTCGCCGGGGTTGGCGGAAAACAGCATATCGACCCGGTCGAAACCGCTTTCGCCGGGCTCGATCCGGCTGAATTCGATTTCCAGCCCGCAGTGGAGAAATCCCAGTTTTTCCAGCTTGCCGATCACTTGCCGGGTCAACTTTTCCGCGGTTTGGCGACGACCTGCAGAAATCATTTCGGATTTTTCCAGCAGGACCGCGATCAACTGTTTTTCCTCGTCGGCCAGTTCCTGCCGGAGCTTTTCCGCGTTGCGGTAGGCCAGCAGGCGCTCGTCGGCCTGCTGCAAAGTATCGAAAACCTGCTCAAGAGTCGGTCCGTAACGCCGTTTGAGCGTCTGCAAGGAGCTCAGCCGTGCTTCCAACTCGGCAAATTCTTCTTCATTCATGTCGACTTTGCTGCTGAAATCCTCGATATTGATCGCCAGGTCGCGCAGCAGGTCGCTGATCTGGTTGCACTGCTCCAGCATCTCCTGTCCGTGCTCCGGAGTATTGCGCAGCATGTCCTGCAGATAGCGGCAGACGGTTCCAAGTTGATCGCTGATGGAGTTCTCCGATTCGCTGATAATCCGGACCGATACGGCGGATAATTCCATGATTTTCCGCGAATCGGCAGCCAACCGGTGCCGGGCGGACAACTGTTCATCCTCGCCCGGCTGCGGATTGACGCGGTTAATCTCCTCGGCCATCATCCGCAGGTGTTCCGCCTCGACCGCCGAGGGCATGTCGGCAAATAGGCGTTCACGGCGATTTCGGAGCTCCCTCAACGCGGCACAGGCCTCGGCACAGGCGCGGCGCTCCGCCTCCAACTTGCCGAAACGGTCCAGCAATTGCAATTGATAGGAGCGGCTGAACAGCGAATGATGTTCGTTGGCGGCATGGACATCCACCAGATACGCCCCGATTTTCTGCAAGGTTTCCAAAGTTACCGGAGTATCGTTGATAAAATTGCGGTTCTGGTGCCTGGTAATCACACGCCGCAACTGAATCTCGTCGTCATGAGGGATTCCAGCCTCCAGAAGGATCGGCTCCAGCAACTCGGCAATGGCCGGATTCAGGCTGATCCCGGCGGAAATTTCGCTGCGGTCTTCGCCGGAACGAATGCTCCCCTTGTCCGCCCGGGCTCCCAGCAACAGCGAGATCACCCCCAGCAAGACCGATTTGCCCGCGCCGGTTTCGCCGGTGATCACATTCAAACCGGGGCCGAATTCGACATCGGCAGCGGCAATCAAAGCCAGATTTTTTATTTTAAGCCAGTTCAGCACTTTATCACTTCGCTTTTTTTAATGGAAAATGGAAAATTGAAAATTGTGGAGAGGTTATAGACTAATAAAAACTACTTCTGCTAAAGTTGGCCCAAAAGGCTTCTTCCCTGTTCCTCAATTTTCCATTTTCAATTTTCCATTTTCAATTTCTCATAATTTGCCGCAAACCGGGTTTTTATCAAGTCCGATTTCAAAAAACTGCTTGAATTTTGCCGGATATCGCGCCATTGTTATGATATGACAAAACTCAGCCGTAACAATTTTTTTCCGGAAAGGGAACCTCTGATCCTGCTCAGACGCTCTCCGCAGTTCCCGTATCCGCTGCATAATCATGATTTTTCCGAGCTGGTAATCGTCTACGAGGGGACCGGAACGCATTTTTCCCCGCAGTTCGCCCACCGGATTTCCGCCGGTGACGTCTTTGTGATTAACGGCGCGGTCGAGCATGGTTACAGCGATACCGAAAACCTCTGTCTGATCAATATCCTGTTTCTGCCGGAGACCTTGAATGTTTCGATGTTCGACTTGCCGCTGTCCGCCGCTTTCCACCTGCTGTTCACCCTGGAACCGGAGTTCCGCTACCAAAACAGCGCCGCCGGTTTCCTCCACCTGACCCCGGAACAGCTTGCCAGAGTGATGAAGCTGGCGGCGGAAATGGAATCAGAGCTGGAACGCAAGGAAAACGGTTACCAAATGCTGGTGACCGGCTGTTTCATGCAGTTGACCGCGCTGCTGACCCGTTATTATGAGCACGAAGCCAGGCCGATTCCGGTGAAACTGCGCCGAATCAGCGAAATCATGGCGTATCTCCAGAATAATTACCGCAGCAAAATCAGCATCGAACAGCTCTGCTCATCAGCGGGAATGTCGGAAAGCTCCCTGAGCCGGGCCTTCAAACAGGCCGCGGGGACTTCCCTGCTGGATTACTGCAATCAACTGCGGCTCCGTCACTCCATGCGCCTGCTGCGCGCCACCGACCTGAGTATCAGCGAAATCGCCGAAGCTTCCGGTTTCGACGACAGCAATTATTTCAGCCGCCTATTCAAGAACCGTCTCGGTCTTTCCCCCCGCATCTATCGTCAAAAAAACGGAAACTGACATGAAAAATTTCTTAAAAAGCAAACGTTTCTGGTGGATTACCCTCGAGATTCTGTGTTTTCTGCTGCTGTGTGGAGCCACAATTTATCTTGTTTATTATCTCACTTCACAAACCAAACTGGACAGGGTAATGGACGGATTGCGGCAAAAGGGTTACGGATTTACCCCGGAGGAACTCCGCCGCATTTATCCGCCATCCTCGCCGGACACCTTGAAAAACCTTCATGACATCCTCAGTGAATGCGATAATATTTTCTATGGAACAAACGATTATGCCGATACTTTCAGAAAAATTCGGAATTCAGGTTATCAGGCGGATTCCTCCGTCATCGCCGCTTACCGGAAATTTGCCGCCGAACATGCTGAGTTGTTCAAGCGTTTTGAAGCCTTTGTCCCCAATCTCAAAGATTTGCACCTGAATCATGACTGGTCGCGCGGTTATGATATGGAGCTGCCGTATTTGCGCAGTTTTCTACAGCTTACCCAGTTCTACGGCATTGGCGCCTGGCTTGCTTTCCAGGAGGGAAATGAAGCAGAAGCCCTGCGTTGCTTTGATCTGATCTCCGCCATTACCAATTTTCTGCTTCATGATCCGGTGACGATGTCATTTATGAGCGCCGTCGGCTTTGAATACCGGAATAAATGGGAAATCATCCGGGAAGCCGCCACCAATCCCACCGTGCTCGCCAAGATCTCCGATGCAACCCTCAAACAACTGATCGCCGCCAGCGAAGCGACCGAAAATGCCATCACCTCCGGCTTTCATAACGCCATTGTCGGAGAAACTTTCATGGTATCGCAACTGAACGATCCGAAAATTCTCAAGAAATATTTTAAAGACAAAGTCCCGGAAACCGGTAAAATCAAATTTTATCTGACCACGCCACAGCGGAACCTCGAACGGATAGACACCCTTGAACTTTACGACGCCTACCGGAAGAATTCTCTCCTCGACTACAGGTTCAAGGTTCACTGGGGCTTCTTGCACATACCTTCAACCCCGCTAAATAAACACTGCGACAAACAATTGAATGGTATTCTGATTCTGCTCAACCGCCAACGCGCCTGGGAGCGCTCCATGCGCGATGCCCTGAACCTGGAATTATACCGGCGTCAGCACGGAAAACTGCCGGAAAACCCGGAAGACCTCAGCCCCGATCCCTTCGATGACCGCAATTTACGTTACCGCACCGGCGAGATCATCTACGACAAAGCCGATCAGAAAGATTATACCGTCAAAGGCTTCGTCGTCTACAGCGTCGGCGCTGACGAAAAAGACAACAACGGCGACCTCCGCATCTACCAGCCAAAATCAGACTACGGCTTCCCCATAGCCTTACCCTGACTCAGACACGTCCGAGTAAAACAATTCAGCAATCGGTGCGGAATGGCGAGGCAGGGAAGCCGGCTTTGTTGCGCAACTCAACTACCGTCGGATTGTCCGCCCAGCCGTACCGGACCATTCTGGGGTTGGCGAGTTCCGGATGGCTGACGACAACGGTACTGCCTTCGATGATCGCATCGGCGGCCTTGAAAGCGCCGTCGTCGCCGGCGATATAAAAACCGCCGGTTCCTTCCAGACCGCCTTCGCAATGGTCGAAATACAACCTGATTTTGTCGCTTTCCAAAACCATACGGGAATAAACCGGTCCGCACGGCACCACGTCGTATCTGTGATAATTACGGAACAGGGCCAAGGCCGCCAGGCGCTCGCCGACAGTCTTCTTGTCTTTGGGGTGAATATCCGCTGCTTCGCCGCAATCGATGGCTACCGCGACGCCTCCGCCGACGGCAGCGGCTTGCAGTTGGGCTTCGCGAAGGAAAGCCCAGTTGCTGTCTTTCCGGAAAGCAGATTCCGCCCCGTAATTGGCCAATTGTACTTGATAAAACGGGAAATCGCCCTGCCCCCAGGCGTAACGCCAGTCACGGATCAGGTTTTCCAGCAGATTCCGATAATACTGCCATTTACTCGCATTGCTTTCGCCCTGATACCAGATCACACCGGCGATAGCGTACGGCTGCAGGGGACGGATCATGTTTTCATAAAGCATATAAGGCGAATTTTGAGCTCCTGGTCCCCAAAGAAGCCGTTGGAAGGATTTACTCGGATCTTCAAACTGTATCTCCGCCTTGAAGCGCCACTCTCCAACGAGGGCTAGCGCCTGCTCCGGCTGTCCGGCGGGGAATAACTTCATTTGATCTTTCGGCCCAATCAGGCCGCCGCCATACATGAAAGTGAACGCGCGAACCGCAATGACATTCCGCCCGGGCTTAAACACTCCGGCCGGCATGGTATACTCACGCGGAATGTTCCAGCAACTCTGGTCGAAACCTTCGCCCATGCCGCCGATTATGACGCCATTGACATAGCTGACGTCATGCTTGTCCACGGCTCCCAAATGCAGAGTCCAGGCATTTTCCGCCGCATTTTCCGGAAGTTCAACAACCCGGCGGAACCAAACGGCTCCGCAATATTCCTCACCGGCCAGTTGCCAATGAGTCGGCAGCGTCATCAAACGCCATGCGCTATCGTCGAAATCCGGAGCGGCCCAGCCGGATTTTTCGCCCTGATTGGAGAGATCCAGCGAGTGCAATTTTTCATTAAGCACCTTGTTAATCAACAGCAGAGGATCTCCGGAGTAGTCATCATCCTTTTCCCATATCTTAGCCTCGAAAACCATCCGTTCATAGTCCTGAACCAGAGCATTCTGATCGGGATTGCCGATCAGGGCCTGGCGGCTGGACCAGCTTTCGGCAATCGTTCCGCCCCATGACGAATGGATAATACCGACCGCCACTCCCAATTCATTCGCGATCCTGCGGGCGAAATAAAATCCCGCCGCCGAAAAATCACCAACCGTTTCCGGGGTGGAGATCTGCCATTCGCCTTGAACATCGACCAGCCCCCCTACCCTGGCGGTCTTGGAAATGGTTATCATGCGCACCTGCGGCAGATCGGCGGTCCGGTAGAGCTCCTTGTCGTTGGTTTCACGAGCCCGCATATCCATATTCGACTGGCCGGAAGCCAGCCATACCTCGCCCACCATGATATCCCGGACCGTCACGGATTCACCGCTCTTTAAATTCCTGACGGTCAACTCATAAGGGCCGCTGTAGGACATCGGCGCCAACCGCAGCAGAAATTTCCCGTCCAGCCCGGAACGAACCTGACAGACCTGGCCGCCGAATGAGCATTCGACCTTTTCGGCCGGCTCCGTCCAGCCCCATACCGGAATGGAAATTCCCCTCTGCAAAACCGCATGATCGCCGAACAATGATGATAATTTCAACATACCACTTGTCTTCCTTGATTTATAAAACTTGAAGAAATACTGATTATTTGCCTTTGGTCAGCTTGATCTGGACTCTGGCGGGGTAAATCTTTACCACCGAGAATGTTTCATCATCCTGCCAGCAATAGACTTCGGTCATATACACTCCGCTTTCCTGAAGCATGGAAATATCGATATATGGCCGGATTGAAGTATTTTTCAATAACGCGAGGCGAGTTTTTGGTGCGCGCAAGGTCACATCCACGTTTGGCGTTACCAGCTCCACATGAATATCATCCTGAGTGGCGGGCGATTTCAGTACGCGAACCGCTACCGATTTCATGACCCGGGTGTCGAACTCCTTGCCGATTTCCATGCGGACCCGGGTAAAACTCCGGTCGAGGGTCATCCCTTCCGGACAGCGGAGCTTGGCCTGGTATTCGAAGCTTTCGGTCACACCGTTCAACGGGATTTTTTCGGTCGAAATGGTCTTGATGTCCTTGACTTGGCTTTCCGGTCCGGAAATATTGACTTTGTCCGGCAGCATGGTGACTCCGGTGACAGTATATTCATGCGGCAATTCCTGCTCGGCATTGTAATTGGCGATGATCTCCACGGTCCGGGTTTCCAGCTTATCCAAGCTGATATTCAACTCGCTCGGGCGGATATCCGCCACCTGAACCCCGAAAGTCGGCAAACCTTTGAGATTTTCCTTCTGCAGCCTTATCCGGTATTCGCGGAAGTTGTAAGCTCCCAGCTCGGGCACCTCGACCACCATGATCAATTTATTCAACTGAGCGTGTTCGTTGAGGAAAGAACTGCGCCCGGACAGCGTCACGTTGACCACTGACGGCGGAGTCATGTTGATATAAGACTGGGGCATCATGATTTCCACCGGCACCTGGATGGTTCTTTCGACCCCGTCGCTTTTGTTGGAAACTTCATAATAAACCAGCAGAGCGCAGAATAACGCGAATATCTTGCGCCAGAAATCACTTTTTATCATTCGGTACAGGCGGATCATGATGTCCCTGGGACCCCACCCTAAATGGCTGTTCGGCATCAGTTGTCCTCCTGGTTCTCGTAAATAATGTCGCCTTTGTTCTCATCGCCAAAGCTGAACGAGCGGTCAACCAGCAGTGAATGCAGTGAGCGGATCAGTTTTTCCGGCCCGAAATTCTTGTGCAACACTCCACCGTAGGCAAGGCTGATCTGTCCGGTTTCCTCCGACACGATCACTACCACGGCATCTGATTCCTCGGAAATCCCCAGTGCGGCCCGGTGCCGGGTCCCGATATCATGCGGCAGCTTGGTATTGCGCGACAGCGGCAATATGGCGTGAGCGGCGATAATACGGTCGTTTCTGACGATGATCGCGCCGTCATGCAGCGGTGAATTCGGATAAAATATCGACTCGAGAATCAATGAATTCAAGCGGATATCCAGCTTTACCGCGTCGTCGACAATCTGCCGCAACCCGGTTTCGCGCTCCAGCACGATCAACGCTCCACACTTACGCTTGCCCATATTCAGGACCGCGGTCGCGATTTCGGCCATGGCCTCTTTTTTGCGGTTCCGGTAGAGAAACGGCGCGCTCCCGAGCTGGGCAAAAGCCCGCCTCAGCTCCGGCTGGAAAATCACGATCATGGCAATCGCCAGCAGCGACCAGACCCCGTCCAGCAGGAAACTGATCACGTCAAGCTTGAAAAAACGGGTGGACAGCACCCGCATGATCAGCAATACCATGACGATCCCGATCAACATATTGGAACCGCGCGTCCCGCGTAAGAAATACAGAATACTGTAAAAAATCAAAGTCAGGAGCGCGATTTCAAGAATCGCTTTGCCGATATATTCATATACAGCCAGTTCCATTCTCAGCCCCTTGCATACACCATTTATACATTGTTACCGCTTCGCGGATTTCCTTGACATCGTGCACCCGGATGATATCCGCTCCGGCTCCCGCCAGATACACCGCTACCCCTGTCGTCCCGAAAATCCGGGACAACGGCTCCGCGATCCCCAGCACTTCGCCGATGAAACGCTTGCGGCATGGTCCTACCAATACCGGATATCCCAGTTTCGAAAAATTCGCGATCGAACCCAGTAAAAGCTGGTTCCCTCTCAAATCCTTGGAAAAACCAATACCCGGATCTATTACAATATTCTCCCGTTTTACCTTATTGTCAAGTGCACTTTGCACTGCCTTTTGCAAAAAATCGATTACTTCCCGTACGATATCGCCATAAACGAGATTTTCCGGGTCCTGCATCGTCACCGGCTCGCCGCGCATATGCATCAGAATCAATCCGGCGTCGAACTCGGCGACGGCGGCGGCAATCCCTTCATCGTGCCCCAGCCCGCTGATGTCGTTGATGATATCCGCACCGGCGCTCAAGGCTGCCAGGGCGGTCTGAGCGTTGCGGGTATCGATGCTGATGACACATTGGTTGTTTTCGCTGCGAATCCGCTCGATCACGGGGACGATTCGCAGGATTTCCTGTTCAGGTTCAACCGGAACAGAGCCGGGGCGGGTGGATTCACCGCCGATATCGATAATATCGGCCCCCTGCTCCAATAAGCTTTTGACATGCTCGACGGCGCTGTCGGTATTGAAATATTGCCCTCCATCGCTGAAAGAGTCGGGAGTAACGTTGACGATTCCCATGAAAAGCGGCATTTGACCGAATTCAATGCTCCGTCCTCGAAATTTCCAAACCCTTTTATTTTTCGCTTCAACCATCGGTTAAATTGTCTCCTGTACTTGATTAATTTACATCTGGAAACAATTTTATCAAGCAACAACCGATTCAATAACGCTTGAAAAATCGGCAGCGAATCTTATTTTTTTCTGGACAGCCTGAATGCCGAGACCAACATCATAATGCCCAATGCAATCATCAGGATGCCGGCCACCCAGATAAAGGCCATCAACCCAAACAACGGCCAAATCAGGAAAAGAATACCGACCAGGATCGACATGATGCCGGAAAACTTCATATAGCCGCCATTGGCGGAATATTTATTCACCAGCATTTCGACGCCGACGATGATTTCCCAGGCCCCGATAAAAACAATCCAGATCACATTCATCAGCAGCGGATGTAACAGAGTCAAGATCCCCAATATCAACACCAGCGCACTGTAGATGAGTCCAAAGGTACGCCGTTTACCGGTATCCCTGATCGCCCGCACAGCCATGAGAATGGAATTGGCAACCATGAATATCCCGGCGATGATGGTAATCACCAGCAAAGAAACCAGTGGTTCACCGACCAATACCAATCCAAGCAGAAATATCAGAGCTCCCTGAAAAAACAGGCTCCCCGGCGAGGCTTTGCGGACGTTCAACAGCGGATCGACAATCTGAGCGACGACGACTTCTACGTTATTTGTACCTTCGGACATAATAATACCCCTCTATTTATTTTTTTTCGAAAAAAATCTACGCAATGGTTTATTATATCCCGCAATGAAATAATTTCAAATTGCGATTCCCGAAAAAATACCGACTTGATTTTATTCGGAATCATTATTATATTAAGATTAATTTCTGGTTCGGGTCAAGCCCCCCAGGCACTTAAAAAAAGGAGAGGAGTAAAATGAAACGATCAATTTTCGTGATGGTGGCAACTGTGTCTGTATTGTTCGCAGTCGCCGGATGCAAAAGCGGCAGTGAAAACCGCCAAGATCAGTATTTTATCAAATACGACAAGAACGACAAAACCGTCAAGTGCAACAAATGCGCCCGGAACGGTGAAATGCTCCACGTGGATCCGTCCGGAAATATCATCCCCTGCGACAAATGCGCCAAAGACGGCAAAATCGTGCAGTATGACAAAGATAGCAATCCGATGGCTACTTATAGCTGTAACGGGGGCAATGTGATCCGCTTCGACAAAAACGGCAACGCGGTCGCCCGTTATAAATGCGAAGACGGTGAAGTGGTGGAATATATTATTGACGGCAAAGTCGTACCTTTCAGCCAAGTTCCAGGCGTCAAATATATCAAATTCGATAAAGATGACAAGGCTGAAAAATGCGAAAAATGCAGTAAGGACGGCGTCCTCTCCCGCTTCGACGCCCGGGGTAACGTCATCCTGTGCGGCAAATGTTCGCAAGACGGCAAAGTCCTGAAGTATGACGGCGAAGGCAAGGTCATCGCCACTTATACTTGCTATGACGGCCAAATCACCAAATCGGACAAGGATGGCAATATTGTCGCCCGCTATAAATGCAAAGACGGCAAAAACATCTACCGGTGCGACAAATGTCAGGCTAAATGCACCTGCGGCAATGAATGCACATGCCGGTCAACCGGCTGTCAGGAGTGCCCCAAGGGCTGCTTGAAAGCTGCATAATCTCATCCTGTAAAAAAATTTCAGGCCCTGCAGAGAATTTCACTGCAGGGCCTGATTATTTTTCACTGAAATCAATGATTATTTCTTAACTTGTCCGTTTTCGAAATAATCGATCATTTCCTGAGACAAAGGCGGCACATCACAACGATTGCAACCTTCGCGCATGGATTCATGACCTTTGACGCCGGCGGCCACCGAGTTTCTGGCGGCGATCGGCGAGGTGTTGGTCTTCTTGCCGCAACGGACAAAGTCGATGAAGCTTTTGATGATACCGGAATCCGAACCGCCGTGTCCGCCGCTGACCGGCTTGAGCTTGTAGATGATATCGGGAGTAGTGCGCGGGCCGCGCTGAGTCCAGACATGGATTTCCGCCTCGCCGTGATCGCCGATGTTCTCAACCCGTCCGCGAGTACCGATGAAGGTATAATTGCGCTCGGCGTCCGGAGCATAATGCGACTGCATGTAACTGGCCTGAGTGCCGTTGTCCAGCTGCATCAGGATCATATTATGGTCTTCCACGTCGATGATCGGAGAAAATCCGGTCTGCTCGAGCGGCGGCCACTGGGCGTTCGACCAGGTAGCGCAACCGGGAGTTTCCGGCGAACGGCGACCGCACTTGTCATAAACGGAAAGCATTCCCATGCCGACTACCGATTTGGTATATCCGCCCATCAGCCAGTGCATGACGTCAATGTCATGAGCGCCTTTCTGCAGCAGCAGTCCGGTGCTGTAACGCTGTTCCGAATGCCAGTCGCGGAAATAAGCATCGCCGCCGTAGTTGATGAAGTGACGACACCAGCCGGAGCGCATTTCACCGATCATGCCGGAGTCGATGATTTCTTTCATTTTCAAAATCACCGGAAAATGGCGCATATTGTGGCCGATGAACAACTTGGTACCGGTATCCATGGCTGCTTTCAAAATCCGGTCGCAGCCTTCGATGGTGATCGCCATCGGCTTTTCCAGATAAACATGCTTGCCGGCATTCAAAGCCGCCACCGCCTGTTCTTCGTGGCAATAATCGGGGGAGGAGATAAAAACGACATCAATGTCGGAGCTTTTCAACAATTCATTGTGATCGGCATATTCTTTGATCTCGCTGCCGGGGAATTCAGTCCGGAACCGCTCAAATGCCTTGGGGTTCGGATCGGTACCGGCGACAATGCATGTTCCTTCTTCCGGTTTATGAAGTTGCCAGGCATGGCGCCCACGTCCACCTACTCCAATCAACCCAATGTTCAAAACCTTCATTTTTATTTCTTCCTTTTTATGGTTGTAAAGGTTTAATCGAAAAAATCTGATCTCAAACATTAATGTAACAAATCAACGAGAAATATCAACGCCGAATGCATATTTTTGCAGAATAATAAATATAACAAATTAACTGAACGATGTGTAAAATCAATCAAAAATCAAGCAGAAATTTCTGTTTAATATAGGAATTCTCTGCTTTTTTAATTAATTTTCAGGCTCAAGAGCTTGTCGACAATGAATGAAGCAATATGATTCTGGTAACGCGGCATAAAGCGCCCGGCTCCCTGATAAATTTCATAAAAACCATAGCATGCTTTTTCCGTTGCCAGCCCGGCCGGAAACATGTCGAAGGTTTCCGGAGTGGGAAAGTAGCGGCAATTGCCGTTCGCAACTCCCGCCGCCATGGGAAACGGGAATTTCGACTCATTCATGATCCGCCGGCCCAATTCAACAAACGGCTCGCCGGGAAATGCGTATATCGCAATATCGCCCATCCGAAGCACCTGCAGGTCCGGTTTGACCGGGAAACGGTCGCCACGATCATAAAGAATCGCCATTTCTTCGAAACGGTCTGCTAGAAACGGCTTGGTTTCGCGTACGATTTCCGCGTTTTTCCGCAATTGACCGGAATCCTCGTTGACTGTCGGCAACAGAACGCTTTCCATGCCGCATTCCAGTGGAGCCAGTGAAATTTCCCGGCCGCCTTCTTTCAGGCTTTTTTCGATATCGTTGACATAGAATTGTCCGATTTGCCGCAAAATCTCATCGCCTTCAGCCTCTCTTTTGCAGCAGGGCTCCGTGTTGATATCTCCGGCCGCACCGTAGAGGAAAAACGGCGTATCCGCCAGTTTACGCTCTTTGATCAAGCGGTTGGCCTCGCCCATCCAGTCCGCCGACACCAACAGGGTCCGGCCGAAAACCACGCCATGCATACCGTGGTTATGCAGCAATGCCTTGGTTGATCCATCCTGACGTTTGAACTGAATCCAACGAATTCCCGGATCGGTAGGCCACTCCGGATTTACCCGGTTAATGCTCAGTTTCTGCGACAAAGGGGCCGTTCCGGCCCATGCCCGAACCTCCTCCTCCGACGCAATCGCCCGGCCAACAGTTTTCACGACGCTTTCGCGCCAGTGCGCCAGGAATCCTTCGTGCCGCTCCCCCCAGCCGATGCCAAGCGACATGGCCGGGCCCGAATGCGTATGCGTCGCCGCAAACATGATTCCAGCGGGAGCTACCTTGAACTCCGCCGCGATTTGGGCCCGCAAATTACGTGCATCCTGATCGTCGGTAACCACCGAGTCGGTCACGATGATGATGTTTCTACGCTTGCCGTCGTAGAAGGTGAGAGCGCGGCAATACAACGGGTCCCGGGTACCGCGATTGCGCCGCCCCAGAAAAGGGCCATACCCATACAACTCCGCAAAAAGCGGAACCTCCAATGCCGTTTCAGCGATACCGATTTTCATATAATTTAGCCTCTGTTAAAGAAAAATTGATTGATTTGGAGTTACCGCATTGACGGTAACGTTTTTCACTTCCACCGCACTTTGTTCATCGGCGCCGCGATAGTGGATGATCACCCGGAAAAATGCCGCGCCGGGCCAGAACTGGCCGGATTTGACCACGCCTTTGCTGACTATTCCGTTTATTACACCGGAAATTTTGGTCCATTCACCACCGGGAGATTTAACCGCGGCATCATGGCCCAACCAGAGTTGCCCCCATTTGTGCTGACGAACGGCGGTATCGGCCGGCCAGGTTTTTTCCAGAGGCTTTTTCAGGATAATTTCATTTTTCTCCACCGATTTGATTTCCATGGTATTCCGGTTTGGCAGATCGCTGAAATCCGATTTCACATCAAATGCGATATATCCCGAAGTTTTCCAATTGGCACCATCTTTGATCTTGACCGTATCACTACCGGCCGGCGCCTCAGCAACAAGGGCTGTTTCCGTATTTTTCACAGAGTATACCGAATACGTGGAAATCAGTTTCTTTTGGGCATCGTACAAGGCTAAGTTGATCGAACAGATTTCGACCTTTCCGGATTCACCCCGGACCTCCGCGCTGACGGTGTATTGAGTGCCGGAAACAATCGGCATCATGGCGGAGGTCTCGAGAAAACGATATCCCTTTCCGCTCAGCTTGCCGACTCCGTCATTAAACATTGACGCTCGAACCCAATCGCCGGGTTTGTCCAGCACTTGAGAGTCCGCGACAACAATCCCGGTTATCAGAAAAACCGCGATGAGAGAAAAGAATCGTTTCATAGTCATTCCTTAAATTATTTTAAAATAATGGTTTTCAGTAAAGCCGGGTCCTGAGTCCCGGAAATTCCCCTGGAAAAAGAGAGTTCATAGTTCCGGTCCTTGCGGTAATCGAATATCGTGAAACCGAATTTCAAACCGTCACCGGAACGTGGTACAATTCCGAGTTTCGACCACGGTATCGCCACCTCGTATAATACCGAATCAGCTTTTCGGGTTACATTCATCGGATAATCCAATCTCTTTCGGGCTCCGTAGTCATAAAGGACCGGACCGTTCTCACCGAGAGCCAAAGATATATTGTGCTCGCTTTCCCCGAAAACCGCAGTTTCGTTCTTCTTCCGCAACTCTGCAGGGGGAACTTCCCGGGTTGAGAAAGCCAGTTGAATCGAATCCCCGCGCCAGAGCTCGGAAATTTTACCTTTCTGAATATGCTCGGAGTCATTGTTCATGCGCACCGCCAGATAGAAATAGTTCCGGTCATACGCAAAACTGTATTCAGCATTGGGATCTTTGTCAGAACCATTGAAAAGCCCCCATTCCGACATAAGCGCCGCTTTGGGAAAAACATTTTCGGGAGCTTTCAGGCGGCCGAGGGGTAAATCCCGGAACCATTTGCCGGAGCCATCGAAAACGGGTTGACTTTTGAGCTCCGGCAAGCCGACAAATGAGGCATCCACTGCAAAGTCATACGTTTTGCCATTTGCGGCAACTGTTCCCTTCAGAACACCATTATAATCCCGGTCGACCGCCGCCTCAACAGCAGCGGTAGCCATCGGATCGAGCTGTAATTCGGCAGCAGCGCCGTTTTCCAGCCGTATTTGGATTTTTTTGCTTCCGGCTTCGCAATTGGCGGCAAACAACCGGATGCGGTTTCCGCTTAAGCGAGTTCCAGCGACCAGGACTGTCTCTTGGCCGACGAGCTCCGCTTTCTCGAAAATCGAATCGGCCAGTGCCACCTCTCGAGGGATTGAAATAAAAATTGCCGGGGCACCTAATTTCAATACATTTCTCCCGGCGGGCAATTGCCGCCGGTTTCCCATCATATCCGAAAGTCCGCACCCTTCCGGTAAGTTCAGCGCCAGCTCAAGTTCCCGTCCTGAACTCCACAGTGCCGCCAGTGAGCCGCCGTCTTTCCGGGAAAAAGTGTAGCCATAAAGATCGGATATCCGGAATTCTTTGCCGGGACTGACAAAAGCAAGTTCACGGGCGGCCACCGCATGTGCTGCCCCTGAGGGACGCGGAGTGAGTGCCAGCTGGCCATTTTCATCAAACGACGCCCGCCAGATGGCCCCGTAATCCTGTCCCTTCTTGTATTTTTCAGTTTTATTTTTGCGATGCCTATAGGCTTCCCAACGGTTGACAGGCACATGCAATGAGTAGTAAGCACAAGGGGTCGAACGACTGATGATCAAACTGCGGACCAGGTCATGGGCCATGCTTTTGACCGGCCGCGAATCAAACGCATCCGGCCAGTCGCAATAACTGCCGCGCTCGGCATTGACCACCAGGGCCGGGCCGCCGTGCGCCACCGAAAGTTCGGCGGTCGCCATCAGGAAATCCCGCAAGCCATGTTCCGCGCTGGAAATTATGCCATCCCCTCCGTCTCCGCGCCTGCTGGAATAAGCATCGATAGCCAGCAGGTCCCACTCGCGCCCCAGGTCTTTCAAAATAATTTTGCTCAAAGTAAACGGATTGGCCAGGTTGGAGGCTCTGAATGACGGATAAAAATCGATGCCCATGCTGCCGAGGACGGCAACTTTCGCCTGGGGATTGCCGGCCTTGATCCCGCGGTAAAACGCCCGGGTCAACGCCACCATTTCCGCCAGCACATAGGCATCGCCGCCATACAAATGAGGTTGCAGCACTTTCACATCGTATTCCGCCCGGACAATCCACAACTTAATGCGATCCCGGGTTAGTTCAGCCGAGCGCCTGCCCAGTTCATAAGCATTGGAGATATCCTCGTCACTGAAACAGGGCAATCCCTGTTTGATTCGTTCATCGAATTTTTTCCCGGCCGCCGGATTCCGGCCGCCTAATGTGTAAAGATTCCGGGCCAGCGGAGAGAAGAAGCCGACCAGTTGGAAATCACTGTCAAATATCTCTTTTAATTCCGGATTGTTGCGAAATTTTTCTTCCAACTCACCGGGATTGAAAGTAAAATTGCTCGGTAAGAGCCCGATGGAACCAATTCCCGCCAGTTTCTGTCCGGCCGCGCTCCGCGGATAAAAATTGCCGACATCGGCTCCAAAAAACGGATCGCGCCGCTCAATCGGTTCGACAATAGCAAATGCGCTTTGCACATCGAATAACTTCTGACCATCTCGGGAAAGCTCGACCAGAACCGTGAAATGTCCCAGCATTTTCAGCGCGGGGATTTCCAGTTCCAGCCGAAGCTTGCCGTTATCAGGAAATGTGATATTTCTTTCCGGAATACCATAAACCTGACCGCCGAAAAAATCGGTTACCCTCCCCTTCAGTCGAAAGGCACCTCCCTGTTTCACATCGTTTTTCAACGTCAATATCATTTTCACCGGATTTCCCGGCAGAAAAAAACCGTCCGTACCATTGCCCGGATACAATGCAACACATTCCGCCTCCGCATATAGCAGGCAAGGCAATAAAGACAATACATATAAAATCAATCGCATCATGTGAAGCTTCCTTTTTTAATTTTTGTTAACACCGGCATACATATATGGCAGCCAAATACTATTCCATGGCGCAGTCGGATTGCCCGGGGTACTGATAAGCTCCTGGAATGTCATGCCCTGTACATGGCCATCGAAAAAAGTAATATTGGCCGAATTCAAGGTGGGAGTTTCCGCAGGAAGACTGCTGGACGAAAAAGGCTTACCGCGCTGATCATACCCCGGATGCCGGAAGCCAATAGCTTTGCCGTTGGAGAAACGATAATTATTGTAAATGAATGAATCAGCCAGAAAAAGAGCAATAGACGGCTTAGTCAGATTTGAGAGTTTGTTAAAACGGAAATTATTGGGATTAGGCTGCAGAGCGTCACCGCATATAACCGCATTGATAATATAATGCGGATTGGTGAATGCCAATCCCTGGCTCTGGTCATGCCAAAACGGATATCTTTCCGCTGGACATGCCCAGATAGTGTTCGCCGCGGTAGTGTAGTGGTAAGGCTTGAGATATCCGGCAAAGACCGCGAGCAATCGATACCACGTACCGTCGATTAACGTACCGCCTTCGATTATGAGGTTCGCAGGAAGCAAATACTCATTGTAATCCTGAGAATATTGAAAACTATAAATTCCGAACTGTTTTTCATTGGCGACGCACCGGGTGGTTCTGGCAACATTCCGCGCCCGGTTGAGGGCCGGCAGCAACATGACGGCGAGAATCGCAATGATCGCGATCACGACGAGGAGTTCCACAAGTGTAAAACTCCCATTTTTGCTTGGTTTACCTTGCATAGGAAACTCCTCGTTTTTCGTTGTTTTATCAACAATAATATTCCGCCATGACTTTTTCAAACGCCTGACAATACTTATCGAGTACGTCATGCGAAGTCATCAGCCACATCAGACTGCTCATCATCATCTCATTCCGGACAATGGTCTCCGCATTTTTGCAGCTTTCGATACGGTAGTCTTTCTCCGCGACTGTCCACAAACGCTGTTTGTACATGGGTTCGCCCCAGGCGACAAAAACACCGACGCCCTCGGCCCCCAAGGCCGTGAGCACCTCTTTCCGGGTAATTCCGGGCTTCAACCTCGTATGATCGACCATCATCGTAAACATATAATAGCTCTGCATAGTAGCCAATCTGCCGGGAGCCTGTACGCGAATCCCCGGAATCGCGTTCAACCGCTTGCGGAGATATTCGGCATTTTCGCTGCGCAGCAGAGTGTCTTCTTTCAGACGGGCCAACTGGCTGAGCAGAATCAAAGCCTGAAAATCGGTAATACGGTAGTTATGACAAAGCATTCCCATTGGGGGCGGAGCTCCCGCTTCTCCCTGTTTGGCGCCGAGCTGATAACCGATATGCGACAGCTGACCAAGCGTTTCGTGCAGTTTATCGTCATTGGTGATACAGCAGCCGCCTTCGCCGGATGCCATGACCTTCGACTGCTGGAAGCTGAATGAACCGACGTCGCCGATGGTCCCGGTATGTTTGCCATCCCAGCAACCGCCGTGGGAGTGCGCGCAGTCTTCAAGTACCCGCAAGTTATGTTTCCGGGCAATCTTCATGATTTTTTCCATATCGGCCATGGAGCCGAAAAGATGAACCGGCATGACCGCTTTGGTTCTCGGGGTAATCGCCGCCTCGAACGCCGCAGGGTCCATGCACAACGTGTCCGGTTCGATATCGACGATAACCGGAATCGCGCCGCGGTAAGCCACCGCTTCACCGCTTCCCAGCCAGGTAAAAGCCGGGACGATCACTTCATCGCCGGGGCCGATATCCATGGCCTTCAGAGCCATTTCCAGCGTCACGGTTCCGTTCACCATCAACACGCTGTGTTTGGCGCCGGTGTATTCGGCGAATTTCTGATTGAACAGGAGTTCCTGTGCCCCGTAGAAAGACCATTTCCGGTTTAAATAAAGCTCCTCAAGCTGCTTGCCGGTTTCCGGATAGATCGGAGGCCAAGCCGGAATAACCGGCGGTTCAGAAAATACTTTATTTCCGCCATTGATTGCTAATTTAGACATTTTTCATCCTTGTGATTGGTTGATAGTTTAATTATATCGGCAAATACCGAAATCATCAATATTGAACTCTTGCTAAAAATATGTATATCTTGCTCTTTATATTATTTAACAGTGATCAAAGAAGTCTTTTCAGGTACTTGATGCTGACCTCCGCGCTTTTGAACGGATCTTCGCTGAAATCCTGCTCGTAGATCAACCATTCGCACTTGGTTTCGGAGGCCGCCTTGACGGCTTCCACAATATTCACCACCCCGTTTCCGAGCTCCGTGGTCGCCGCCGGATCATCAAGTTTCTTGCTGTCCTTGACGTGTACCTGATAAATGCGGTTGCCGTAGCGCCGGATGTATTCGGCCGGGTTTTGTCCGGCGCGGGTCAGCCAGCAGATATCGGGTTCCAGGAAGACCGTTTCCTCATCGGTTTCCTGCAGGATCAAATCCATGGCCGGAACACCGTTGACCGGCGTGAACTCGGCCCAATGGTTGTGGTATGACAGTACCGCGCCGACTTCATACGCCCTGGCGCCGATGATATTGCAGCGCCCGGCCAGCATCTGGTAATCCTTGGCGAAATCAATGAAAGCGCTGATGGTTACGGCCGGGGAATTCAATGCGGCGGCATATTTGTACGCCATGGTTTCGGCGGCCAGCAGATTGTCTGCGGAAAACATGGTCCCGCAGCAAGCCAGGCCCAATTCCTTGAGCAAAGCGGCCAATTCCTCCGGGTGAATATTGCCGTAATAAGCCGCAAATTCAACCCCGTCGATTCCCAGAGTTGAAATCCTCCGCAGAGTTCCTTCAAAATCCGCTTTCAAAGCATCCCGGAAATTGTAGAGTTGGATACCGATCTTCATGTCCTGCATATGACTGCCTCCTTTACGATTTGTTAATTTTTCGATATGCTATTCTTGCAATTTGCAAATTTTCATGATACAATATAATTATACAAGAATTTGGGCGTTTCGTAAATATTGCGATCTTGCAGAAAATATATAAATATTGCACTTTATGAGTTATTTATTCAAACCGGAAAATATTAAAAAAATCCTGTTCGAGGGAGTACAGGACATTGTGACCTCCCTCTGTCCGGAGGACTTGTCCACAACTCCGGCTGATCGCTCGTTCCGTTGCGATTGTCATTTACACCGCGAAATATTGTTCATCATTGAGGGCGAATCTCTTTTCATGCTGAACGGCATGACCTATCAAACCCGCCCGGGAACGGCGTTTTTCCTGAACAACTGGGAACCACACAGCTACTGTTACCGCCAGGACGACCACAATGTACTGCATCTCTGGCTCTATTTGTCCCTGGAAAAAATATATGGTTCACTACTACACACCGACCAGAACGGACACCATGCCCGCATCGGCAAATATGTGCATCTCGGCAGTGATTTACACCGCCTGCTCAACCGCCGCTGGAATCAACTGGAACAAAAAGCGCCGTGCTCCGCCGTCTTTCGGGATCAACTGCTGCGTTCGACGTTCAATGCCGTTCTGGAGGAATTCGCCCTGCTGCAGTTCAGCCTGGTCGAGTCCGCGCCGGAACAGATCAGTGATATCTCGGTATTTCTTCACAATTACATAAAAAGCGTCAACGGGCGGGATTGCTCACTGGAACAACTGGAAAAGCTTACCGGCTACAGCCGTTTCTATCTCTCGCGCCTGTTCAAAAAACATTGGCGAATCACGGTCGGCGATTATATCAACCAAATCCGGCTGGAATTTGTCAAAGAAGCCATGAAGCGGGAAATGAAACAAAAAGAGATCGCCTATGAGCTGGGTTTTTCCAGCCCGGCGACCTTCTGGTTCTGGCTTAATAAAAATAAGGGGGTTGAAAATTGACACTTCGCGGAAATAGAGAAGAGAATTTTCCATTTCACCTCCTGACTGCCACCTCTGTTCAAACAGATGCGCGGACCGGTCTGATCGAGCGTACCGGCTACGAGGCTTGTACGATTGAATACGTCTACAACGGCAGCGGCTTTCTGGAGATCAACGGCTGTTCGTATACCCCGGAGCAGGACAGCGTTTATATACTGACCCCGGGCAGTACCCACCGCTACTGGCCCAACCGGGAAAAACCTTGGGCCAAAATATTTTTCTGTGTCGACGGCGACTTTGTTTCCATGCTCCTGCAAGCCTATCTGCTTGACCGGGTCTATTACATCCCAAACGCCGCCAAACTGCAGAAACATTTCGAGGCCATGAACCATTTGAATTACGGTCAGGAACGGATCAATCAGGCCGCCGCGGTCATCTTTCATCAGTTAGTCGAAGAAGCTTCTCAAATCGTCTACCGGAAAGAGCACCAAATCCCACAGGAGATAGAAGCCCTGAAAAACGAGTTGGACTACCATCTGGAAAAGCCGTTCGTGCTGGAGGAGTATTGCCAACGCCACCAAGTAACCTCGGCTCATCTGATCCGGAGTTTCCGGGAATATTACCAGGATTCACCTTACAACTATCTGATGAAAAGGCGTATGGAACAAGCTCAGCGCCTTCTGCTCTACTCCAATTTTTCAGTCAAGGAGATTGCCGAACGGCTCTGTTTTTCCGATCAATATTATTTTTCCAACTATTTCAAACGCCAGATCGGAATGTCCCCGAGTAATTATCAAAAAAAATAAGGGAGTTGGAAATTGCTGAAATACCGTTAAATTTCTGAAAGATTCCCGAGTGATTTTTGTTGGATTTGTGAGGAGCATAACGAGTTATGTGACGAGTAAATCCGGCAAAAAGCGCCGGGAAGATTCGAAAATTGGTAGTTCGGCATTTTCCAGCTCCCTAAGGAGAAAGAAATGAAATCCGTATTAATCATAATGTTGTCATGCCTGGTCTCGCTGCAACTGCTTGCCACTGCGCAAATTTCCGACAAGATAATTTTCAACGGCGAAGAATATAAACTGCATACCAATCCGCTGGAGGAGTATTTCAAAAAATACCCGGAGAAAAAACCGAAGTCCCCAACAAGGTCCACCGCGCTATGGCGGGGCTATATCGCGACATTTGAAGCACGGGACTGGCAACTGTTCCTGAAAGATATCGAAATACAAGTCAGAGACGAATCAAATCCGCCGGGCCACAAGACCAAACAAGTCAGCGTCAAAGAGGATATTTTCCCGGGCGCTAAGAGCGTGAAATCGGATTGGTTTTCCGGGTTGCTGGTATTGCCCTTCGGGAACATGCTGAGGTACGTCCATATGGGCTATGCTTCTACATATGAGAACTATATCATCATCGAAGTACGCAAGGGAGACATTGTCAAAACCAAAGAGCTGCGGGGAGTCGAATACGATCAATTCCGGGATAAACAATTCAAGGCGTTCAAAAAAACCGATGACTATAAAAAAATATACGAGAAACTAAAGCAAGACGGTCACGACGACCAGTTCATCGATTCTTTCCTGAAAACCGGAATCATCTCCTACACCTCAACAATCATGACCGACAATTGATATTTTTTCAAGAAATACATTTGCAAACGAAATATAAATGTTTATATTATTGATAAACATAATAGTTTCGTGGTGTGGCGGATGAAGAAGACTTGGGGTGTTTTCTTGATTCAAATTATAACCGCAGAAAAACGCGTGCGGGGAGTTTTTCTGTAAAATCATGACCGGCGAAAACCTGACGAATACGCACCTCAGTCATGCATTCACTGCTTTTGTTTAAATTTCCACCAGCAAAAATCATAACGGAGATTGAGAAAATGATGCAGTTAATTCAATCCGGTGGAGTACAGGTAATTCGTAAGCCGCAAATTGTCTATCTCGACTTTGACGGCGAGCAAACCAGCTACAATGGCGAGCAATTGAACATTGAACACGTGACGGTCGAAGACTCCGACCTGACGGAGGAGCGAATCGCTTCCATCACTGCCCGCCTGAACGCCGAATACGCAGAGCAAAACGTAATTTTCGTAACCGAGCGCCCGGGGAACGAGGAGTTTTCCACCGTGTTTGTCGGCCAAACCGATGCCTTCGAGGAATACGGCAGCTTCCTTGGACTCGCCGAGACCATCGACAAGGAAAATCAAATCAAAAACGACAACGCTTTCGTCCTTGCCGACGCGACATGGAGCAATGAACAAGTCATCTCGGTAATAAGCCACGAAATCGGCCATATCGTACTCGGCGAAGAACATACCATACTGTCCGATTCGATAGCGGATTATGCGGCCAGCAGTAATATTGATATAACCATAAATTCGAATTTTTCACATACTTATAAGATTACAAACTCCACGAATCGTAATACTCTCGAAGTCATCCAAGATGCCTTTTATGCCACAGTCTATGTTCCGTTTGGCCAAACAGTGGAAATCACGGTGTCATGGGATCGTGCCGTCCAGAAAGTAAATTGCGATGGTTACATATCGGTTCATTTCAGCAATAAGTCCACAAATGATATTTTACCAAATGGCGCCAAGTGGTATATTACCGCGACTTATTATGACGATGTAACTATTACTGTTATGCCGGCGGTTTTTGGCTTGGGGGATTATCCGGGGGCTGCCAGATACTGGATATACCAATGTGAGTTCACCTTGACGGTAAAATATATAAACATTTCGGGCAGTCCGGACTTAAAGTCATATGCTCCCTCCGGGTGGGACGGTCCAATCGTGGTTTCTACGGTAACCGACACCAACAGGAATTCTTCAACGATAACCACCGCGGATAAAATTTATGTTGATTTTGCATTTGTAAATGCGGGTGATGCGGATGCGGGAGCATTCTATATAAGTGTATCTCTTGATGATTCTGTCATTTATGAAGTCAAGTTCGAATATGGACTTGCAAGCAAATTTTATCATACCATTAAAGATTTCGATTTACTGAAATACGTCGAAGGGCCTCTCTCTGTCGGAACTCATACAATCAAATTTGTTGTCGATTCAAAAAATGACATAAAAGAGAGCGATGAAACCAACAATACTTTTGAAAAAACCTTCACGGTTACGGCGGCAGCGGTGAAGCAGCCGGATCTGGTGGTTTCCGCGATTTCCGTATCCAACGCGACAATCACCGCCGAGCAGTCCGTCACGCTGACGTTCACAGTCAAGAACCAGGGGGATGCGGCGGCGGGCGCCTCCGCTGCTTACATTTACGCCGGGACGACATTGCTTGATACGATTACCGTGGACGGCCTGGCCGCCGGAGAGTCATTGAGTTTCACCCATACTATATCCGGTACGACGCTTGGAGTTGGCGAACATTCGTTGTGGGTGAAGGCGGATGGCGTAGCCGATGAGCTGAACAAGAATAACAACGAAAGCACCAAGGTAATGGTAAACGTCACCGGCGGCGGAAGCGGCGGCAACTCAGGTGTCATGATATACTCGTCGGATACGTTGGTCAGTTCCGGGACGGCGATCTCCGGAGCGATGCTGAGCGGCGACGGCAACGATATGATGTTCATTTACAGCGGCGGCACGGCGACCGAAACCATCATCAACTCCGGTGGAACGCTGGAGGTTCACAGTGGCGGCACGGCGAACAGTACCACCATTAACTCCGGCGGCAACCATTATGTAGTAGCCGGAGGGCTGGCGATAGCCACCACCATTAATTCAGAAGGCCAGCAGGATGTTTACAGCGGCGGGATGGCGAACAGCACGACCATCGAAACTGAAGCTCTGCAGGATGTTTATTGGGAAGGGGTGGCAATCGGCACGATCATCAGTTCCGGCGGAGTTCAGGAGGTCAACTTCGATGGCATAGCCAGCGGAACCATCATTTATCACAGTGGTCTACAGGATGTTTACCGCAGTGGGGTGGCTGTCGACACGACCATTAATTCAGGTGGTATTCAAGCCGTCAACTTCGATGGCATAGCCGGCAATACCATCATTCATAGTGAAGGGGTACAGGTTGTTTACTCCAGTGGTGTGGCTGTCGACACAATCATCAATTCCGGCGGTATCCAGGCGGTCGAGTTCAATGGCATAGCCGGCAATACCATCATTCACAATGGAGGACTACAGGATGTTTACTCCCGTGGGGTGGCTGTCGACACAATCATCAATTCAGGTGGTATTCAGACCGTAAACTTCGATGGCGCGGCGAATCGTACCACTGTCAATTCCGGCGGTTGGCAGGATGTCAGCGAAAAGGGAGTGTTGAACAGCACCACGGTCAATTCCGGCGGCACACAGACCGTTTCCAGCGGATGCGCGACGAACCACACCCTGGTCCACTCCGGCGGCTCAATGGCTGTCAGCGCCGGGGCGGTTATCGGCGGCACGACGCTTCTGGGGGGAACGCTGGTTATCTCCGAGGATGTCACGGCGGCGGCGGGAGCTAAGATCACGTTCGCGATGAATGAGCGGAAAACCGCGGATTCGTATATCATCAACAATATCGGGCTGATTGCCGGAATGAGTTATTCAATTACGGTGAACGCCGGCCAGGCAGCCGGAAGTTATCTGCTGGCGGCGGGCGCGACCGGCTTCAGTCAGTCGATTTCCATCGGCGATGGCTCGGTCAATTATGGAACACTGACCGTGAATGGCAGTGCGTTGAATTACGGCGGGCAGGAGTATTCGCTGGTCAATTCCGATGGTACGCTTGCATTGAATATCGCCGGTGGGGCTTCGGTTCTCTCCTCTTTGAATACGGACCTACTGGACAACGGTTATTCGCAGATTGTGGCTTGGGACTCGACGCAGGGAAAGGTCGGCTATGTGGCGACCAATGGGCAGGCCGGGCCGCCGTGGACCGGTATCTGGGAATGGAGCGGCAGCGATATTTCGATGTGGAAGGTCGTCGGCGTCGGAAGGTTTTCGGCGGATGTTGAGCATGACGGAATTCTGCTTTATAACGGGAACGGCAATACTTTTGCGGCGTGGACCGACTTGGGACGCGGGGATTACGGATATGTTTCATTGTGTCATGTCGACGGCAATTTCCAGACTCTGGCTCTGGCGGACTTCGACAACAACGGGCTGGACGATGTGATCATTTACGATGAAAAAGGATCGTTCGGAATTGTATCGGACGCGGCCTCGTATCACGACGTATGGCATGTCGAGAATGCGGCGACCAATGTGCAGAAGGTAATCGGAGCCGGGTATTTCGGCAACGCCGATGGCAAAAGCGATATTCTGGTCAAGAAGACCGACGAAAACGCTTACTTTCTCTGGCATAACCAGGATTCGACGTTCAACACCTGGAATTGGAGCCAAACCTATATTGGTTCGCTGGATAATGACTGGGAAGTCGCAGCGGTCGGCGATTTCCAGGGAGACGGAATCGACGACATCATCATGTGGCAGAAATCGACCGGTTACATGTACGCCTGGGAAGACGGCAAGTCATCCAACCAACGCTGGGTTGGTGCTCTCGATTCAAGCGACTGGGAAGTTGCCGCCGTAGGCGATTACAACGGCGACGGCAAAGAAGACTTGCTGTTGCGAGAGCTGGTAAGCGGCTGGGGCGGCGTGGGTTATTGGGCCGGCGCCAACGCATCAAACTGGACGGACCTAAACGCCCGCATTGAAACCGATATGGAAAGTAAATTCGCGGTAATCGCGTAGATTAAAATAAATTAGGAGATTGAGAAAATGACAACTGAAAGATTGATCGTGAATTCGGACGAGTCTTACGAGATTGAGCTGGGCGATGTGTTCAGTGATTTTTCGGTCACGGGCGATAGCGGCGGCGCTATATGGAACGAAGGGACAATATCCGGAGATTGGCCTGTGATACTGACGCGCAACTCCGCCCAGCAGGACGAAGACTGGGCCGGCGGCAATGGCGGGGCGATTTTCAACTCCGGCCATGAAGGCGTCCCCGGCTCCATTGCTCTGAATGGAGGTTCCTTTACTGAAAATACCGCCACGGGGTGCGGCGGGGCGATTTATAACAGTTTGGGAACGGTTACATTGACGGATGTCACTTTCAGCTCCAACAATGCGGAGATAGCGGGAGGCGCGATTTACAACTCCGAGGGCGATGTCACGATATCCGATTCCAGCTTCATCGGAAACGGCGCCGAGCAGGGTGACGGCGGCGCCATCCACAATGACGGCGTCCTTACACTCAACAACGTGACATTCTCCGATAATTACGCCGGCGGCGGCGCCGCCATCACCAGTTATGGCACGGTGGAGGTGGACGGCGCATATTTTTCCAACAACAACGCACTCGAGTGGGGCGGCGGCGCAATCAGTGTATATGATGGGACAATGATGTTGGACAACGTGACGTTTTACAACAACAATGGCGCCGAGGCCGGTGCAATCGCCAACTTCGGCGGTTCGATAACGCTTAAAAACGTATTTTTCGAACTGTTGTCCGATACGATTTACAATTATGCCGGAACGCTCACCATCGCGGGCTCGGTTATGCTCGGTAACGCGATGCAGTCGCCTTTCCCCGGAATCATGCTGACGAATGATACTTACGGCACGCTCAACTTCGATATTTCCGACATGAGTCAAGCTCCCGCCTATACGCTGCTGAGTGACTGGGCGCGAGTCGACAATCAGGGAGAACTCTGTATAACGGTTTCCGGAAGCCAGGCAATTGGGACCTATCATCTTGCCGGCAATACCGCGGATTTCCTGTTGGATATCATCTATGTCTACAATACCGACAATGTTTTGCTGGGGACTTTCGACAGCATGGGAGCGCAGCATTTCGTGGCGAACGGCAAGACCTTTACCCTGAGCAATGGCTCCGATATTCTTTCATTGAATATCTCCCAGGCCGCAACTGATGTGCGGACTAATTTGCTTTCCAACGGTTATTCCCAGATTGTGGCCTGGGATGCGGCGCAAGGAAAAGTCGGGTACGTAGCAACTGACGGTCAGACCGCACCGCCATGGGCGGGGATTTGGGAATGGAGCGGAGACGAAGCGACAATGTGGAAAGTGGTCGCGGTCGGAAGATTCTCAGCGGACGTTGCGCACGACGGTATCCTGCTTTATAACGGCAACAGCAATACTTTTGCCGCTTGGACGGATTTAGGACGGGGCGATTATGGCTATATCTCTCTGTGCTATGTCGGCGGGAATTTCCAGACTCTGGCTCTGGCCGATTTCGACAACAACGGGCTGGACGACGTGATCATCTATGATGAAAACGGTTCGTTCGGGATCGTGTCCGACGCGCGGACTTATCACGACGTATGGCATGTCGATAATCCGACGACCAACGTCCAGCAAGTGATCGGAGCCGGGTATTTCGGCAATGCCGACGGCAAAAGCGATATTCTGGTCAAGAAGACCGACGAAAACGCGTACTTCCTGTGGCATAACCAGGATTCGACGTTCAACACCTGGGACTGGAGCCAGACCTATATCGGTTCGCTGGACGACGATTGGGTGGTCGCGGCCATCGGCGATTTCCAGGGTGACGGCGTCGACGACATCATCATGTGGCAGCAGTCGACCGGCTATATGTTCGCGTGGGAAGACGGCAAGTCATCCAATCAACGCTGGGTGGGAGCGCTTGATGCCTCTCAGTGGGAAGTTGCCGCGGTGGGCGACTATGACGGTGACGGCAAAGAAGACCTGTTACTGCGCGAACTGGTGAGCGGCTGGGGCGGCGTAGGTTACTGGGGCGCCGGCAACGCGTCAAACTGGACTGACCTCAACGCCCGCATTGAAACCGACATGGATAGCAAATTCGCGGTGATTGCGTAATCTGATTCCTGTTAAACGTCAATTTGATTTTTAATTGGAATAATAATCAGCGCCCGGCCCGGCGTCCCAGGCGCTTGATCCACGGAAAGGTTAGAATCAATCCAAGATAGGAGCTGACCAGGATTAGAAGAGACGAGCCGAGATAAAGCAATGTGCTCTCGGTCAGGCTCAGCTGCTTGCCGGTAACCAGGGTCAACATCATAATGACCAGGACGATCGACAAAGCGATATTGAATTTGATTGTCCGGTATACTTTTTTGCTCAAATCATAAGCGAGAACCAGGTCATCGAGGCTATTGCCGCTCAAGACGATGTCGGCGGCGGCAATAGCGGCGTCGGTACCGGTGTTGACCATGACGATCCCCACGGTACTGGCGGCCATGGCCGGGGCGTCGTTGATCCCGTCCCCGATCATGGCGACATTTTCCCGGGCTTTAATTTCCAGGAGATGCTGAAGCTTGGATTCGGGAAAGCACTCCGCTTTGAAGTCATCGAGCTTCAACAGATCGGAAATCCGCCTGGCACAAGCCACACTGTCGCCGGTAACCATGATGATCAGATCCATTCCCAATTCACGCAACCGCTTGATGACCTCAGGGCACTCCTCACGCAGTTTGTCCACAAAGGCAAACCCGCCGATAATCTCCTTTTCATTGGCCAGCAGAACGGTTTCACATCCTCTGCCATCGGCGTTTTTCCGCCATGTCTCGACCTCGTTGCTGAAAGCATAATCCATCTTTTCGAACAGTCTGGCCGCTCCGATATAATAATTCTGACCGTCGATCAATCCGGAAGCACCACCTTCAAGGTCAAGATATTTTTCCACCCGCACGGCTTTGGTTCCGCAGGAGTCGGCATAACTGCAAAGCGCCAAAGCCAACGGGTGATAGGAATTTTTTTCAATAGCCATGGCCGCTTCAAGGACGTGCCCGCGGTCGGCGCCATTGAAAAGCTCCATTTCGCTGACCTCCGAGGAGGCATAAGTCAGGGTTCCGGTCTTGTCCACCAGTAAGACTTTGGTTTTGGCAAAATCCTCCATGACCTGGCCATTCCGGAAAATGATTCCGAATTTGGCGGCCAGCCCCACCCCGGCATGAATCGCCAGCGGTGCGCTCAACAACAACGCAGTCGGACAAGCTACAAAAATAATCGAAAGACAGAACGACAGCACCCCATAAATCGAATAATTTTCGACAAAAAACAGATAAAGGAAAGTGAATACCGCATACGACAAGGTGAAAAGACTGAGCCAGGCGGCTCCGGTATCGACGATTTTTTTCATCTGCGATACTTTTTCCTGCTGGGCGCTGCTGATCAACCGGGAAATACCGGCCACCATGGTATTGTGTCCGACCTGAATCGCTTCAATGATCATGGAACCGCTTTCGAGCAGAGTTCCGGCATAGACCCGGTCGCCGGTACCTTTCTTGAAGAAATTACTTTCCCCGGTGATGGATGACTCGTCGACATGCCCCTTGCCGCTGACAATCCTGCCGTCAACCGGAATCAGCATCCCGCGCTGAACGGAAACCTTTTGGCCCGCTTTTAATTTGCTGATCGGAATTTTGCGGGTGGCATTACCCTCGATCACATAAGCATTTTTCGCATTGGCAATTGTCCCATTCAAATACTCATGCCAGGTTTGAGCGGCAATAATTTCCTCGAATGCATCGATGAAGACCGCCACCAGCGAAAAAGTCGCGGCTTCCAGCCAGAAACCGCTCAAGACCGCTCCACCGATCGCCACCAGGGTAAACATTTCCACACTGTACCGACCCCGGCGCAAAGCGCGGTAGCCTTTCAGCAACCGCGGCTGCATGGCAATACAGATTACCATCATATTGACGAAAATATAACTGATATGAATCGGCCAAGCGCCGTTGAAGGGATAAAGGCGGATATTGTATTCATCGGGGAAGAAAAAACGCATAACCCAACTGGCCAGAACCAGTACCCCTGCCACAGTCAGCCTCAGGACATTGATATGGCAGAGAATAAACCGCTGCACAATATCCACCGAACTTTCCTTGAGCTTGAAGCCGGGAGCCCGCAGGGCCTGAGCTATCTGTCCCGTGGTAATGATCGCCGGATTGAAAGTGATGATTAAATTCGCGTCGAAATAATCAATGCTGACATCACAGATGCCGAAATTCGATTCCAGACCGTTCTTGAGGAACGAATCACTGGAAAACTCGATATCCCGGAGCTGAGTCCGATAGATAGCATGTTTGGCATAATTGCCGCGACATTTACAGCAGGTTTTCATCAGTGATGTATTCTCGCTCGATCCTCTTAATAGACAATCTTATTCAGGGGGTACTCGGCGATGCCATGAGCACCGGCCGCCCTAAGCTTGGGAATCAGGTCGCGGACGCTGTCGCTGTCGACAATCGTATTGACAGCATACCAGGAATCCTCGGCCAGGTTTGAAATCGTCGGACGTTCCAGGGCCGGGAGCAATTCCAGAACCGCTTTCAGGTTGCTTTCACGAACGTTAAGCATCAGCGCGGCTTTGAACTCGGCGGCCAGGACTGCTTTCAGCAGCATGGAGAGCTGCTCGATTTTCGCTTTTTTGAACTCGTCTTTCACCGATTCACGATTGGCGATAAACCGGGTGGTGCTCTCACAAAGCGTGTCAATGATCTTCAAGTTGTTGGCTTTCAAGGAAGAACCGGTTTCGGTGATTTCCACGATGGCGTCGGCAAGGCGCGGCGGCTTGACTTCCGTGGCCCCCCAACTGAATTCAACCTGAGCCTTCACTTTGTGGCGCTCCAAATAACGCTTGGTCATACCGACCGCCTCGGTGGCGATCAGTTTGCCTTCCAGATCGGCCGGACATTTGATCGGTGAATCATTCGGTACCGCCAGGACCCAGCGCAGCGGTTTGCGGCCGGTTTTGCCGTAAACGAGTTCGCATATTTCCACCACGTCGGAACCGTTTTCCTCGATCCAGTCATGACCGGTCAGGCCGCAGTCCAGAATTCCTTTTTCCACATAACGGGACATTTCCTGAGCGCGAATCAACATGCATTCGATCTCATCGTCATCAATGGTAGGGAAATACGAACGCGAACTTATCGAAATATTATAGCCGGCTTTGGCGAACATATTGACCGTAGTCTGTTCCAGGCTTCCCTTGGGGATTCCAAGTATAATTTTACTCATTTGATTACCTTTCGTGTTATGATTAATTTAATTTTTTTCTTCCATGCGCCGCATGATGAGCTCCGCCGGAGTCAGGTATTTTTTCTCGTTGTTACACTCTTTGCAGCAGGGGACTACGTTGCCGCGAGCGCTTTTTCCGCCGCGCGCCACCGGGACGATATGATCCATGGTCAGTTCATCGGGAGAAAATTTTTCTCCGCAATAATGGCATATTCCGGCCTGGAGCTGGTTCTGCCACCATTGACTCAGCCGGAGCTGCCGTGCTTTTTCGCGTTCCCGGGCAACATGCTTCGGGTCTTTATTGATTTCAATCCAATCGCTCATATGTTCCTGTCTTAACATATAATACTAAAAGCGATGCAAGTTTTTTCGAATTGAAAAGGGAAAAGGGAAAATAGCGAGAGACAACTTCTCTTCCATTTTCCATTTTCCATTTCCAATTTTCCATTACGAAAACCTGCATGAGACGTTATTTATGGAATATATCACCAAAATGACTCCGGTGCAAGTAAATGAGATAAATTATTGTTCCAGCATTTTCATGAACAACGAAGCTTTCTCATTCAGGGGGTCGATTTTCAGAACTTTTCTGACCCACTGTTCGGCCTGGACTTTGTCGTTGGACACCGCGGAAATGGCTGCCATATTGAGCATGATTCCGGTGTTTTCCGGGTCCAGCGCCAGGGCTTTCCTGAAGTAAAGTCCTGCCTGCCCGATATCCTGCATTTTGAAGAACACCACCCCGGCAGCGTTCAAAGCTTTGCGGTTTCCGGGATTTACTTTAATCGCCTGCAGATAATCATCGGCCGCTCGCCTGAGATCGCCGGTCCTCTCCCGGAAAAAACCGCGATTATAGTAAAAGTCGTCATAATTGAGGATATAGTTTTTTTCCGCCAGTTTGAAATAATCTTCGGCCTCGGCATAACGCCCGGTCACGGTTTTGACAATCGCCATATTGATATAACTCTCGCCCTGAGTCGGATCGGTGGCAATCGCCCGGCGCAACAATCCTTCGGCATACGCCGGGTCACTGTCAATATACAGACTCGCCAGCAGATTGGTAATTCCCAGTTGGTCCTCATCATGCTCCAGGGCGTATTTCATATAACGCCGGGCCTGCTCCTGGTTGCCCGCCTCCGCATAGGCTTTGCCCAGCAGAGTGATGCCCTCAATTTGCTCATCCAGAGAATGATGCGGGGCTTTAGGCAGTATGACCACGGCGACGGCCAGCAGCATGGTAAAGGTCAGCCAGACCGGACGGAAGCGGTTTTTGCGGACAAATTCGGAGATCAGCAGTGCCGCGAAGATGAAAATCGGATAGAGCATCGCCACCCGGTACCGCCCGCTGGTAACGGTGATCGTCTGCAAAAGCCAGAAACTGAACAGCCACCAGAGCAAATGACGATAGCCAAGCAGTTTACGCCAATGCGTAGTCATGCAGAGCAAACCGCTCAACCCCAAAACACCCACAATCATAAACGACCATGCCGTATAGCGCTGCATCGGAGTGAAATAACGCAACGGCGCGGCATCGGCCCCGGAAATCAATTCGCGCCAGTTCCAGACCAATACAAACTTGCGAAAACTCAGGCGGACAAACGTCAGCGGATTACCATAAATGAATTTAGCGGCGGATTCCAGGTAAACCCGGTCGGCGCTTTTGCCCTCGGCCGCGGCCTTTTCATGAGCCTGCCGGGTCATTTCGTCCCAGGTTTTGCCGGGACGGACATTACAGGTGCCGTCCGCCTCGATATTATTGCCGATATAAATATTCATGCCGCCATTGAGCTGGACCGGAACCAGTCGACCCTCCAGATACGAATTATAACCGGCTATCGGAGCGATAAACACCAGTGCGCCAACGACATAAAACAAAACCCCGCGCAATTTGGCGGAGGAAACCGCCAGCAAGATAATTTCGCCCACAAAAAACACCAGGCTTCCCGGGTGGGTAATCACCGCCAGCCCGGTAAAACACCCCGCACCCAGAAACCATCTCCGCCGGATCATGTACCAGGCCATGCCCAACAGCGGCAACAGCAATGCTTCGCAAATCAATTCCGCCTGATAATAAATCAGCGGAGGATAGAACAGCACGATCAAAATAAAAATCCGGGCCGTCAAGCTCGGACGCCGCCATTTTCCCCGACACAATACCAAGTATACCGGAATCGCCCCGGCCAACCCGACCATCAATTGAAGAAACCGCACCCAGAAATAATCAAACCCGGTGATTTTGTACAGCAAGGCCAGATAATACGAATAAAGCGGAGCATGGATATGCACCTCGGGCCACAACCATTGGCCGCCCAGTATTTCCCTGGCCCAGTGGTCGTATTCCGAGACATCGGGCCCGCCCGGGTGTTCAAACAGCGGCGAAGCACTGAATTGCCACAGGTACAGCAACCGCCAGATAATTCCAAGCAGCAGGAAGCCTGCCCCCCACCAGATATGTTTTTTTGTTGCTTTCATGGCATTATTATCAAATTATCGTTAACATACCACAAATTACACGTTGACAAAAATATTTCAATGCTTATATTAATCTAAATTTGGAGGAAGATAACAAAAATGGTAGAAAAAACAGTTAAAATCATGAATTCCGCTGGCATTCATTGCCGTCCGTCCAGCGTCATATTAAATAAGGTTCAGGAATTTCCGGGTCATATTTTCCGGGTTACCGGTCCTTCCGGTGAAGAAACTGAACTGAACAGCATTCTCAGCCTGATCGCAATGGGATTGCACAAAGGGGACAGCGTTACCCTCAAGGTCAGCGGCGACAACGAAAGTTCCGCGCTGGATGCGGTGGCTGAACTCTTTGCTACTGAATTCGATTTCCCCCCCAGAGTTTGATTACTCTGAGATTTGCTTCGGCCGAGCGGCACTGAGAGCAATCCCAGTGCCGATCATCGTAGCAAACAATGAACTCCCGCCATAACTCAATATCGGCAGAGTCAATCCGGTCGGCGGTACGATGGTGACGTTGACACTGATATGCAGCAACGCCTGAACCGCCACCAGACAACCGAAAGCAGCTACATAAATTCTTCTGTCCGGGTCGCTAACCGACAACGCAAGTTTCACAAACGCCAGTACCAGCAGACCGAAAATCAGGATTACCGGCATCGCTCCGATAATTCCCAATGACTCGGCTATGGCCGCAAATACCGAATCGCTGTGCGCCAGCGGCAAATAACAATTGGCCCAGACCGCTTTGCCCCAACTCATGCCGGTAATCCCGCCGCGTGCCAAGGTAAACTGGAATTGCAATACATGCCAGCCGCTGCCGCCCGGATCGTCAAGCGGGCGGAGAAATCCCTCAAAACGCTTCAAGACATACGGCTTGACCGTCATGATATAAATGAGGCCGGGGACCAATCCAGCCGGCATCAATGCCAGCGGCCATACCGGTCCGCCGCTCAGCCAGTAGACCATCAGGAAACCGGCCAGGTATACGGCCGCGGTACCGAAGTCCGGCTGCATCAATATCGGAACCAGCCAGATCACGGTAATCGCAAGCATGGCGCCGAAACGCTGAATGCCCTGTTTGAAATGATTGCCCCAGAAGCACAAGGACAACAGGAAAAACGGTTTGGCCAATTCCGAAGGCTGAATCATGAACTGCCCGAGCGAATACCAGCCGCGCATGCCGTTGATTCTGATTCCCAACGGAAAAACCGCCACCAGGAACATGAAAGCCAACGGGATCAGAAAATGCGCATAACGCTGATAATACTCAAAAGGCACCCGCGCCGTACCGATCATCAAACCCATACCCAGTATCAGCCAGAGCAACTGCCGGCTGACATAATAAAACGGGGTACTGCTCAGCACGGTGGCGTTGTAAATCGCCATACAGCCCCACAGGCCCAGCCCAAAGAGCAACGCCATGATAATCAGCGACCAGTTAAAGTGCCATACCGACTTCATTTTCCGCCTCCGACAATTTCATCGACGCTGAATTTCAAGTGGACATCTTCCCCGGCGGCAGCCGAAACCAACAGTTTCCAGGTGCCGGGAATCCAATTCCGTCGGCGGTCCAGCATGACTTCATATCTTCCCGGCGTACCGGCCAATTCGCGGTCATACTCTTTTTCCACTCCGCTGACCCCCTTCATAGCTTCTCCGTCGTAAACCACCAATCCGATCAGCTTCCGGATCTCGGGATAGTCTACGACAATACGTTCCAGCCGCGGACGGATTTTCAGCTCGGGGTAACTCCTCAACAAGCGTTCGAGCCCAACCATTTGCAGCGGCGAGAGATTAAGTTTGAGCAGCCAGGTGGTTTCATCGACGGTTTCCGGTTCGCAATCCGGCACCACCTCCCGAACCTCCTTGATCAGGACTTCATGGGTCACCTGCTCGACCTGTGGATTCACCAGATACAGGTCGAAATATTTCTCCGTCCAGGCCAGCGGCGTCCCGTTACGGTCCAGCAGACGTCCCCGCGGCGCGGCATAACTCCCTTCCCGCAAAGCCAGGCGGTTCCCCAGGGCCAGATATTTGTCCCGATGCAGTACGCTGTAATAAAACAGTGCGCCGGCAGTGGTACCGCCCCATGACAATAAAATGATCAATAAAATTATTAAACGCAATTTGAATGTTTTCATGCCGCCGCAATAATTCGGGTTCAGAGAGCCAGTTTCAAAAGTATTTTTGAAACTGGCTCCAGAATTAACATAGCACGGAATCACCCTGTTTTCAATGTCGATAACTTTTTAAATTCTTTCCTGTTTCAGGTTGAAAATTACCGGTTTCATTCTATTGTAAACGCATTGAGACAAGGAGCCGTCATGAAATATATTATCGCGCTGGGACCCAATCCGGCCTGGCAGAAAACTTTGTTCTTTCCCGAATTCAGATACGGTCACGTCAACCGGGCCGATAAAATAATGATTTTCCCCTCCGGCAAAGGGATCAATTTTTGCCGGGCGGCCCGTTGTTGGGATGGGCTCGCTACGTTGCTTCTGCAATTCGCCGGCGGCGAAACCGGCCATAAAATCCAGACTTCTCTGGATGAGGAAGGTTTGAAACACATCACCGTCCAGACCCCCGGCGAAACCCGGACTTGCACCACTTGTCTCTGCCGCAAAACCCAGGTCATGACCGAAATCATCGATCCGTCATATCCGGTTCCCCCGGAACAGATCGAGGAAATGCTCCGGGCTCTGGAGGAAAATCTCAACAATTGCCATGCCATCAGCCTGTTAGGGACGGTGCCGGACGGCACCGGCTGCGATTTATATCTGCGTACGGCGCAAATTGCCCGCGAACATAACTTGCCGATTCTGGTCGACGCCTGGCAGCATGTGGATAAAATTCTCAATATCGGCGGCCGGATGATCCTGAAAGTCAATCTCGACGAGTTATCCGCCATTACTGGAACCCTGAATCCCCAGGAAGCTTTCAAGTCCTGTTTCGACAAATATCCGCTGGCTGGAATCGCCGCCACCGACGGTCCCGGGACCGCCTTTGCCGCCACCCGAAATCAGGTCTGGTCATATCGGTTGCCGGTGCTGGAACAGATTGTCAGCCCGCTCGGCAGCGGCGACACCACCGCCGCGGTTTTCATGAGCGAATACCTGAGCGGCCAGGATTTCGGCGAATCGTTCGCCTCCGCCCTCGCCGCCGGTTCGGCCAATTGCCTTACCCCCTTGTGCGGTTCTTACGACAAAGCCGCCGCGGAACAGATCCGCCGGGATATCAAGATAGAAAAATTTTAAGGAAAACAAGATATGGAAGAAAACACCAACTACTCCCCTCCCCCCCAGTCGCCTCAGATCCAGCCTGTAATCTGCCCTTATGCCGAGGGCAAAACCTCCCGCAACCGGGCCGGTACCTACGGTTGTCTCTTTGGCTGCCTCCTGATCGGTGGCGTTATCATTTTAACCATCAGCTTTTTCAGCATGATCGGCAAGGCGCTTGAAAACCTGGCTCCGGCGATCTCCGAAACCGCTCTGACCATCAACGGCCAGAAATTTGAGGAAATAGCGGTTACCGAGGACTATTCACCCAACAAAATCATGTTGATTCCGGTGACCGGTATTATCATCGGCCGCAGCGAGGATACCTTCGGCGGCTCGAACTACGCCTCGGCCGATCAGCTCTGCAGCATGCTGGAACAAGCGGAAAAAGATCCCGAGGTCAAAGCCGTGATCCTGCGGATCGACTCGCCCGGCGGAGAAGTCGTGGCGGCGGACCGGATTTACCGCGCCATTCTAAAAACCCGCAAGGCCGGTAAACCGGTGATCGCCCAGATGGAATCTCTGGCCGCCAGCGGTGGTTATTACATCGCCGCGGGATGTGACTACATCGTCGCCAACCCCATGACCACCACCGGCAGCATCGGGGTGATCATGACCGCCTTGAAATACTATGAACTGATGCAGAAAATCGGCGTCCAGACCGAAAATTACACTTCCGGCAAAATGAAAGACATGCTCAGCGGAGCCCGTCCCACCGGTCCGGAAGAAAAAGTCCTGGTCCAACAGCATATCGACAAAGTTTATAACGAATTCGTCGCCATCGTCGCCGCCGGTCGACCGGAACTGACGGTGGAGAAAATCAAAAACAGTGAAATCGGCGATGGCCGGATTTTTCTCGGCACTCAAGCTCTGGAGCTGAAAATGGTTGACGCCCTCGGCTACGGCCCCGAAGCCCTGGCCAAAGCCGTGGAAATGGCAAAGATCTCAAGTTACCAGGTGGTTATGCTGAAAAAAAGCTTCTCGCTGCTCAATCTGCTCTATGAATTTTCGGCCAAAACCAACCGCATGGACGTCCGGCTGCCCGGCGATAATCGGGTTTCCCTGGAAGCCGGCAAGCTCTATTTTCTCCCCGCATTCAATCAATAATTCAAGGATAAAAAAATGACAACAATCGGAACTCCATTTTCACCGACCGCGGTCAAAGTCATGCTGTTGGGTTCTGGCGAACTCGGCAAGGAAGTCGTAATTGAACTGCAGCGTTTCGGCGTGGAAGTCATCGCCGTCGACAAATATGAAAACGCACCCGCCCAGCAGGTCGCCGACCGCTCATACGTCGTTTCCATGCTCGACGGCAACGCTCTCCGCGATATTATCTGCCTGGAAAACCCGACCTACATCGTCCCCGAAGTCGAAGCCATTGCCACTCCGGCCTTGATCGAGCTGGAAAAAGAGGGTTTCAATGTAATCCCCACCGCCCGTGCGGCCTTCCTGACCATGAACCGCGAAGGCATCCGCCGTCTGGCCGCCGAAGAACTCGGACTGCCGACTTCCTCTTACCGTTTCGCCGCTACTTTTGAAGAATTCGAAGCGGCGGTGAACGCCATCGGCATGCCGTGCGTGGTCAAACCGATCATGAGTTCGTCCGGCCATGGCCAGAGCGTGGTCCACAGCGTCGACGACATCAAGGGCGCCTGGCGGATCGCCCAGCAGGGCGGCCGTGCGGGAGCCGGCAAGGTAATCGTGGAGGGATTCGTCCAATTTGACTATGAAATTACCCTGCTGACCGTCCGTCACATCGGGGGGACATCCTTTCTGCCGCCCATCGGACATCTCCAGATCGATGGCGACTACCGGGAATCGTGGCAGCCGCAAGCCATGAGCGAATCCGCCCTGGCCAAAGCCCAGGATATCGCCGGGAAAATCACCACCGCCCTCGGTGGACGCGGTATTTTCGGCGTGGAAATGTTCATCAGGGGTGACCAAGTGATTTTCAGCGAAGTATCGCCGCGCCCGCATGACACCGGTATGGTGACCATGATTTCGCAGGAGCTTTCCGAATTCGCCCTCCACGCCCGCGCCATTCTCGGGCTGCCGATTCCCGAAATCAAATTCTGGGAGCCGTCCGCCTCCAAAGCCGTCGTGGTCGAAGGCAACTCCACTCAGGTGGCGTTTGCCAACCTCGAAGACGTGCTGGCCGAGCCGGGCACCGCCATGCGGATATTCGGCAAAGGCGAAGTCAACGGGCACCGCCGCATGGCGGTATTGCTGGCCCGCGCCCACGATGTCGAATCGGCTCTGGCCAAAGTGCGCCGGGCATACGATAAATTGAAGGTCGAACTTTGATCTGGTCCTGGTATCGCGATTGCCTGTTTCAATTCTGTCCCCGCGCTTACGAACTTCATTATTTCGGCGGGCGGGGCGGTTTCGATCCTTATGCTTCCGCGCAAACCAGGCTGATTTACCGTCTCAAAAAACTGAATAGCGTCGAATGGTGGCTGGATGAAATTTTCACCGAGTCGATTCGCGCCGCTGTTCCTTTTCGCTTATCAGAGTTCAAACGACACCTGTTCAAATTGTTCCGTACCGGCCGCGCCCAGGTGCTGACCGGAAGCTGGCTGGATGATCCGGGTTGCGTGAACCTGACGGAGCTGTACTATCAGGAAGCCGAACCGGAGAAGTTATTCGACGACTCGGCGACCGAACTGGAGAAACGCATCAAGGTATTGGAAAGAAGTGACCTCTTTCCCCAATTGAAAGAACTGACCGCCGTCAATACCGTCAAAGTCAAATACCCGTTGGAGATTATCCTCGGACCGCTTGAATGCTGGATCTCGCCGGTTCAAATCTGGCGGCGCAACAATGAACTTTATTTTTTGAACCGGCTGAACCGTGAAGCGGAAAAATTTACCGGCGTCCTGCAATGCTGCTGGGCCATGCGCGAGCAGAAAGTCGACCCGGTCCGGATTTCATTCATCGGTTACGATTTCGAAACCGGAGAATACCGGGAATATCCAGCCAGGGAACTTGAAATATCCACGGTCCTGGATGAAATCGAAAAACGCGCCATCGCGCTGGATGCACCAAGTGAAAAACATAATCCGGGAAACTGCCCGCGCTGCCGTTTCCGGGAATATTGCAATAATCAGTCAATCAATCAATAAATTGGAGAATATGATGAAAACCAAAACTACAATGTTGGCGCTACTGGCTGCGGCCGCGCCCCTGATGTCCGGCGATTATCGCAACCTTTTGGAAAACCCTGACTTCGGCTTTCACTGCTACACCAATCACCGTCAGGGAATTGCTCAGCGCTTTTCCGCCCGCAACGTTGCCTGCTGGAATGCCGATGGCAGCAAAGACATCACCGTCACGCGTGAATCCCACATCGACCGCGCGTTGCTGCCGAACTCATTTATCGGCAATGGCGTCAAGATCGAGCCCGGCAAACGTTTCTATCAATTTTTCACTCTGCCGGAAGCCCGCCTGGTTCCCGGCGAGGTCATCAGCTTGCAGTTTTACGCCGCCTCCGGTATCAAAGCCTCCATCAAACAAATGAAGATCGACAGCGAAACCGGCACTTGGTCGCCACTTGATTTCGGCCTGAAAGACAAGCGGACTTTCCCCAAACACTCCCGTGGTGAACTGGTCGTCGCCAAAGCCGACAGTGTTACCGCCGGCGGCGAAGGCGTCAAGCTGTACAAGATCGAAAATATCGCCGTCGTCGGCACTTTCAGCGATAAAAATGAATCAAACTCCAATGCCGTCAACACCGTCGGCATCGAGGTGGAGTTCGTCAACGAATCTCAACAGGCCGCCTGGGTTTTCGCCCCCAGCCTGACTAAAAACGCACAAGCCGCACCAGCAGTCGGAGTCCTGCGCGAAACTCCCACCTGGTATCGCCACCTTCCCCGCACCACTCAGAAATTATGGAAAGGCGAACCTCTCCACATCGTTCTGATGGGCTCAAGCATTGACCGCGGCAGCGCCAATCCGCCGCTCTACCCTTACAATGAAGATCCGGCCTCGCCCGACTTCAAGAAACCCATTGCCGACGCCTCTGACGATAATTTCAGCGCCACCAAAGTCGGCCGTCCCGATCTGGAAGACCATCTGGCCCAAGCCCGTTATTATTACAGCTATGCCGGTAGGCTCAAACGCGAACTGATGGTCAAGTACGACCTTCCCGCCGACATGATTCTGATCAATTTCATGGCCGTGGACGGTTCATGCATCGGCGAATCCCACTCCGGACTCAAAGCCTACTGCGATCTCTCGCTTCCCCCCTCCCCCGGCGTCAACGGTCATCGCAGCGGAAAAACCTGGCAGGAACTCTATCCCAAACTTTTCGACCGCCCCGAAGGCCCCCGCCCGGACCTGATTATCTACGGCAGCGGCGCCAATGAAAAAACCGACACCCCGAACGAAGGTGCGGTTTTCGAGGGTGCCATCCGTTTTATCCAGCGCAACTATCCGGATACCGAATTCGTCTTTTGTCAGTTCCAGAACTACGGCGGTTACACGCCGAATCCCGGCGACATGCAAGCTTTGGCTTTGCGCTATCAGATTCCCTTCATCGATTTCGGCATTATTGCCGATCTCCTTGTCCGGACCGTCAACCGTTACGCGCTGGTCCCCGCCGACGGCCACCCGCAAGCCGCCGCTCATTACCTCTGGTTCAAGCAGTTGGAAAAAGCCTTCGAATGCAGCGATCCGACCTTGCCGGGCATCGCTCAATTGCAGTTGCCGTCGCGCATGCACCCCAACTCCTACGGCTGGGAAGGCGAAATCTCCGCTTACCGCAAAGGCAATCCGCGCTTCTTCAAGCCCAACGCATTTATCCTCGATGATACCATGTTCAACAGTTGGGGCAACTTCACCGATAAAGAGTCGGCGGTCTTCGTCGACGGCGTCAACAAAGGCAAACCGCGGCGCTCCTCGCCTAACATCGACATCCGCAATTCACTGTTCCGTCATGGCGATCTGACGCTCGGCGACCGCCATGTCGTCGAACTGGTCGCCGCCGAAGCCGCCTTTACCGGCATCGACACAAAAATCTGCCCGAACCGCCGCTATATCGGCGTCGAATCGCAATCCTGGCAGAACAATGGCCTGCCGATCGAGAAATACCAGTCACTGACCGGTCAACCCTACGGCGCCATGATCATCAACCTGCCCGCCGGCCAATCGCTTGAAATCACCACCGCCGGCACCGACTTCTCCGTAGTCTGGGTCGACGTGGAAAAAGGCGGCAAGCTCAACGCGGAACTCGACGGCAAGCCCGCCTTCAGCGTTCCGACCGACCAGCCCTATAAGTTCAACGACAGCTCCACCATGTTCATGGAAAACCGCAAGGGCATCAACGGTAAACCTTTCGGCATGCACCACCTGAAACTGACCGCTACAGAAGGCCCGGTCAAGGTCATGGGTGTCTACAGCTATGACTCCCGTTCCAACCGGAACGCCGAGCGTATCCTGAGCGGCTACGCCGCCCCCGGCGACGAAATAACTTTCCATCCGCCCTTCAAAGCCCGGCCGCTGGTCAACTGCGGCAGTACTCTGAACGCGGACAAAGTATCGGCCAACTCGGTAACCTTCACCGGCACCGCCGGCGCCTTCTACGAAGTCCGCGGCGAATAACCCCTATCACTTGGAGATTAATTTCAAGGAACAATTTTCAATGATTCCGGAATAAAAGGCGATCTCGACTATTTCGGAGTTTTCAGGCGGAATAAATTCATTGATGCTGAGAAAGTCATCTTTGTTTTTTTCCGCCTTTTTGCGGTCGCAATACCAAACATAATCATTCAGTTTATTTCCGTCTTTATCCCGGAAAGTCATATGACAGCGAATTCGATTATCGGTGCCGGAGGATTTATTCCAAGTTACAGCGAAGCGGTATTTTTTCCCGGGTTCTACCGGCAATGCTTCCAGTTGCACATTGCCATTCGGCATGGTATTGACCTGCCAATTTCCGTTTATATCCTCCTCCGCCCGGCCGGCTCTTTCAAACCGGGCAATACCGCTGTAGCGGCAAGTCCGGTCGCTGTTTATGGCAATTTCCGGTTCGTCGATAACATACAGGCGGATATTGTTCAGCTGAATCCCTGAAACCTCATCGCGAGGTACGATGGAGAGTGTGATATTGCTTTCTCCTGGGCGCAAATAAAATATCTGTCCGTATTCCCGCCAATTGCCGCTGTCGATAAATCCACGCAGGGGATAACCGCTACCCCGTTTGAATACCGGTTTCTTATCGGCGCCCGCAATGCTCAACCTGAAAACCGACAGAGTGGACATTTCCGGCAGGATTTCCTGAAGCGGATTATTTTCCACTGTATTCAATCCGTTGACTTTAGCCCGGAATTGCAATTTCACCTTGCGCCACCCTTGTCCCGGAACGTTGAAACTTTGAACTCTGGTCGGAGAATTCAGTTCGCGCTCGATATCGACCTTCTCCAGAAGTTTTTCCGCCGCCCCCAGAGCGGATGACAACAGAATCATGATTATAAAGAATCGCATATATTATTTCTCCAGATAGATTTCTTTGAAAAAACGCGGCACTCCCGGAAGCAGACCGTCACTGGTAAAGCTGTCAGTCTTCCCATCCGCACCGGTATAGCGGCAATGAACCACCCCGTAAATCCGGTTGAGTTTATCCACATCGAAACGAAATTTCAACGCTTCCAACGGTATGGTCAGGATGGCCGCGCGCGCTGAGGCGTTGCCGGTGGTCTCCAGCTTCATGCCGGAATTCCAGCCGCGCTTGAATCCCTCCGCGTCAAACCAACTGCCATTCCAGTCGAAACCGAACATATAGTAACCCTTTCGTTCAATTCCGGCCAGGTGCAGCGAAATAAAATTACCGCTCAGCCAGGCATCCGCCGTGGGTGTAGGATTGCTCTTAAAATCCGGCCCTTCCACCTTGATATAGAGATTTTTCATATCATGAAGAATCCGGACTTCCAATGGCAGCCGACGATCGAATTCAGCATGCTGCATAACCGCAAAATCGCTGATCACCGAAGCCTCCGCCCATTCGCCGGAAGTCACCTGCGGCGGCTGATCTACTTTCCGGGCCACGATCCTCTTGAAACTGTCGCAACCATGCTCAAAGTTCACTCGGGCCAATTTCACCAGTTCCAGGCTGACCGGATGCTTTGCGGATTTTTCCGCCTCCTCCAATATCTGGCGGGCGTCATTTTCTCTGCCGGCTTCGATCACATAGCGCTTCATGTCGCCGCGCAATCTATTCTGGTAATTGGCATGGTGTTGCGGCTTGGCCAAATACAACTCCCGGATCAACTGATAATATTTCCGCATGGCCGGGGCGGCTTCGCGATAGGTCCGTTCCAGGAATTGACTGCGCAGGGCTTCAATATCCGGCTCAGGATTCCACCACAAACGGTTGATCGTCCATGCCGTGACAGCCTCCGCATCCCAAATAAACGAAGGATTCATGGCAAAACGCTTGTCGATTTTGTCCACCGGGTGTTCGGAGCAAAACTCGGTGACGCCGTTTTTCAAAGCCCAGATGGAATCTTTCTGCGCCACATACTCGTCGGGCCGCGGAAATGCGCCGTTGCAACCGTAATACTCGCGCAGCCGGATATTTTTGCCGAGCCGGGCGAATCCCCGGATCTGGACAGCGGTATCCTCTCCCCAGGTTTTTCCCGGTACGTAGTCCTCAATTGCCACCTTCAAGTCGCGGACGATCGGAGAGAAACTCAAAACCGCGTGATCCGAAATTTGCATTTTCGGCGGAACAGCCAGATAAATATAAGTGTAAACCAAGGTATTGATCTTATATTTTTCATATATTCTGTCGATAATCGGATTGATGAAAGAATACCAGCGGGTCGAACGGTAAGCCGGATCGTCTTTGGTGATCATGCTGCCGTCCGGCAGCGCGAACGGAGCGTTGCATTCGGAACACTCACACGAGTTCCAGGAGTCATCCACTCCCACCTTCAACAAATCCATCGGACCTTTTTCATCGACATATGCGCATAATTCTTTGAAATACACTTCTGGCAATCCCTTGGCGCTGAGACAAAGGCACAAACCGCGCGACTGCCGGATTCCGCGCAACAGCGGAAAATATTCAGGATTTGACTTGAAATATTTGTCGACCGGTATGATCCTTGAGAATATATGCCCGCCGATTTCCCGCTTCATCCCCCATTCCCCGCGGAAATTCCGGTCAAATGTCAAGAATGTATTGCCATTGCGGACCTGCCACAAGTGGTCCTCCGGCGTCTGGCCCGCCATAGTCATGATCCAGCCGCGTTCGCGCGAAGCCGGCCGGTCGGTTACGTCTTCCGTTTTGACGATAAAATCATCCTTTTTCGTAAAGACCGTAAAGCGCGGCCTGGCCCAGATCAAATCGCTGTTGGCCTCGATAAAGCGGAAAATCCCGTTCAAAGTCCCCTTATCGGATGCGCCGAAAATATAGACCTCATTTCCCTTGCGCCGCCAGGCATACCCGTCGCTATCGTTCAATGTCGTCAATGCATCCTGAAATTCCCCGGCAAAACTTTTTCCCAACAGGACTTTATGATTTGCACCAGAGGAACTCCCGTCTGTGATCGCTAATTCCGCTCCCGTGATTTCTTTGATCCAGTGCCGCAGCTCCGAAGCCGCGAATTTTTCCACCGGGGAAGCATCCGCCGGAATCACAATTTCGCCCACCGCCTTGCCGGACTCGACCAGCGGCAAGCCGGCGGCAAAAGCGAATACCGAGAAAAAGATTATACCGATAGTTATGAATTTTCGCAGCATATTTTACCTCTCGAACTGTTCGAGCATAATTTCCCCGAATGCCGCCGCTTCATGGACATAACCGCCTCCCCAGCTCGATCTCTCCCGTTTGATGCTCGGGCGGCCGGTCCTTTTATCGATCGTGCCGTCTTCGTATTTCCGGCAGCGGTAAATCAACAGCATCAGTTTATTGTTCACCGTGACATTGCACCCGATCTCTTCCAGAGGAATCGTGACGACCGCCCGCCAGTTATCTTCGCCGCGCCTGACGGCTCTGCGCCAGGTGGAGTCCCATCCGCCCTCATACCCCTTTCCGTCATAAATGGCCTTGTTATCCACATCAAAAGCGAACTGGTAATAAGTTCCACTGTCCGGATCGCCAAGGAAAATTTCAAAATGGTCGCCATCCGGAAAAGTTTCGCGCACTCCCTGGCGGAGTTCGCCTCCTTTCAAGATTTTCATATCATTGTTATAAGCGGTCAGGGAAATATAGAGGTATTTCCGGTCGTGCGTCAATCTTGCCTCCGTCTGTGCTTCCGCTTTTTTGACTCCATCGGCCCGGCATAACAAAAACGGATCGGTTTTGCTTCCATTCTCCCATGCTTTATTATCAAAGTCCTGCGATAAATCAACCGGCAGAAAAGGCACATTCATCCGCACGGTTTTGTCATTTTTCAAATACTCCATCCATCCCTCGAATGCCGCGACCTGGCGCAACAGCAGTTCACGGGAAATCGGATGCCGAACCAGCTTGAGCCCTTCCTGCAGGGCGGCCCGGCACTCATCTTCGATTCCGGCGTCTTTGACATAACGCCGCGCCATTCCCGGAGCGCCGTCGCTGTAAATCGACGGAAACGAACTGGCGTACCAGCTTTTCCGGATCAATTCATAATAACGCGCCATCGGCGCCGCGGCTTCGCGATAAGTCCTGGTCAAATAATATTCACGCAGTTTGCCCACATCCTGATCCGGATCCCACCACAAACGGGTAATAACCCACATGGTCATGGCCGAGACATCCCAACATTTCTTCATTTTTTCCTGATCGACCGGAGTTTCCGAGTGGAACTCCCGAATATTGTTTTTCAGGCAGAACTGCAAATCAGTTTTCACCACGTCTTCCAGCGGACGGGGAAAATCGGACGCGCATCCATAGTATTCCCGAAACCAGGTTTTGTCGGTAGCGCCGCCCCAATAGACCAACCAATCCCGGTATTTCTTGTTGTTGACTTCGTCGGTAATGGAATATTTGTCATTTTTGCAGAAAGGGCAATACATGACCCGAATATTCGGCTCCAGTTTGAATGGCGGCGGATTTACGGTAAATGTATAAGCATAAGTCAACAAATTTACCTGAGGATGACTCTCGGCAATCTCTCTTGCAACCTTGTTCAGGAACGTATAATATTGCGCCGCTCGGAAAGCGGGATCATCCAAGGCTACGTTTTTTCCGTTTTCCGCTTTAAAAGGCACAATGCATTTGGGACATTCGCACAGTCCATATCCGTCGACGGTAGAGATATTGACTCCGTCGCTCCCTTTTTTGGCATCCAGCTCCGCCCGCAGATTTTTTACATATTCCGGAATCATTTCATACGCCAGAAAGCAGAGTTGCCCCCGTTTTACCCGTTGACCGTCGATTTGCGGATAATACTCGGGGTGTTTCTCAAAATATTGGTCCGCCGCAATGTACTTTTTCAACCCATGTCCGCCGCCGGCCGGAGAATACGCAGTTCCCTTGCGGATAAAATCCGGCTTGTAATATCCCAGCCAATTGCAGCGGTTTCGGGACTCCCACCCGGATTCCTGAATTTGCGGCTTAACTGTCCATCCCCAACCGCGCAAAGTCGATTTTGGAACTTCACGCCCATTCAAATACCGGGCATTCAAAGTATCACTTACGGTATATACGGAACCGAGCGCCCAGTCAGGACGCGCCCAGATGATATCGGTATTATTTTCGATAAAAGCATACACCCCATTCAAAGTTCCGCGCGGAATCGCCCCAAAAATATGGATATTGCCCTCCTTGCCGCGGACGGCAAAACCATCCGTACTTCCAATCGCCTCCAAATCTTCCCGATAATTTTGCGCCAGAGCGCGGCCGATAAGGATTTTTGTATTTTCTTCATTCGATGGCTGATTTTTAATCGGCAGCAATGCCCCGGTCACCGCGCCAAGCCAATACTGCAACTCGTTGGCGGCATAGATCTCCGTTTCCGGCGCCTCCGCCGGAACAATGATTTCCGCCTCCGGAGCCCCCCGGAACACCAGCCGGACCGCCTTGGCCGGCAATGCCGCAGAAAACCCTAAAACCATCATCAATATCAACCCGATCACATTTTTCATGGCAATTCCCTTTTTTATTATTCGTATTGAATCCGACGGAACATCGGTCCGAAATCTTTGTAATTCGTAGAGTTCGGATGCGCCTGCTCGGCCACCTCACCATTGGTTTTACTGGCTACATGACCATCAAAAAAGCCCAGGTTCACTGAACCGCTGTGTCGATCCATAAAATCAGAATTTAGAATTCCCATATCACCGGGGGCAAGCAGAATGCCTTTCCTCACAGCCGCCAGTCCCGCCCCGGGAATATATGCTTCAGAATTTGGGGTCGCATTTTTTCGCCAATAATATTGGTAAGCAAATTTCTTGGTGCCATAATCCAGATAAGATACTTTGCCGGAAGAATTTTTGATCACCGTAACCTTGCACGGAATATAACCGATATCGGCATCGGTTACGAAGTTCGGATCATGATAGGCGTATTGAGCTGTGCTATACCAATGAACTCCCGTCATCACCGGTGCGGATGGACAAATAAAAATTTTTTGCCATTGATTAAATTGGGCTCCGAGCTTGAAAGTAACGAACTCATTCCCCATCTCCTGGGATATCAACTCATACCAGAAGATTTCCAAATCTTTTGGACTCCCGCTTGAACTTGTTCCTCCCTGCCCCGGCAAGTTGAATTTGGCGGGAAAAACGTAATCATTGTTATTCGACGAATACGCCGCGGTAAGCATTCCGAACTGCTTTATCTGACTGGCGCAACTGATACGTTTACCGGAAGCTCTGGCTTTGGACAGCGCCGGAAGCAACAATGCAGCCAATATAACAATAATAGTTATGACCACTGTTACTTGTATTTAAAATATGTATTTTGATTTGAAAACTTATTTTAACAATGTACTGTATAACAGAGGGAAAAGACTATGAATGCAATTATTTATGCTAGACAAAGCTCGGGTGCTGATGATTTTTCGGATTCGG